>NZ_DATJCS010000054.1:0-109795 GCF_035497915.1 Pseudomonas sp. | reverse complement strand
CTGTAGTCGGCCAGAAATACGGGGCTACTTCAGGCCATCCTTAACGGCGTTCGCTCCGCTCACTGGACTCGCAAAAGCTGCGCTTTTGCTCGCCTGTTAGCTAATCGTTGAGGCTGTAGAAAAACCTGCTACCAGCCACTTCACCCACTGATACGCTCGCATACCAATCGCAGGGGGCGCAGGAATGACGCCTCGGGCACCGTTGAGCTGGGTTCCTGTGAAAAGCCCCTTCCGTCACTGTCCCACCCACTACCGTTTGACTATCGACAAAGCACAACGATGAAGGAATCTGACTGGAAGCTGTTCCAAACGCTGAAACCTACCCTGCTCAACCGACTGTGTGAGCGAGCTCTTCAAGAGTGTGTTCAGGCGATGGCTGACGAGACGCAGTCGGCACATAAGCGGTTTCTCAAGGTTTTTTACCTGATCAATGAAAGAAACGAGGATGTCGCGGTCTGTTTCGACGATCCCCGGCGCTCGAACCTGTTCATCAAACTGGTCGAGCTCAAGGTGCGCGACTTACTTGAGCCGGATGAGCTGGCTCGGTTCAGTGAAGAGGCGCAGGCGCTGCTGAACCCTCGGCCGGGCCAATAGCCTATGAACGACGCCACCCTGCTCGAGACCCTCAAGACCCGTTTCGACAAGCACCCTCAGCGCCACGCGGCCATCGGCTGGTCCGAGGTTCAGGCGCGGCTGGAACGGGCTCCGGAGGCGCTTGCCGCCCTGCGCGCCATGGAGGAGACGGGGGGCGAGCCGGATGTGGTCGGACGCGATGACGATTCCGGTCAGATTCTCTTTTGCGACTGCTGCGCGGAAAGCCCGCCTAGCCGCCGCAGCCTCTGTTACGACCAGGCCGCCCTTGACGCCCGCAAGGCCAACAAGCCGCAGGGCAGCGCGCTTGAAATGGCCGCTGCCATGGGCGTGAGCCTGCTGACCGAAGCGCAATATCGGGCGCTCCAGGAACTGGGCGAGTTCGATCTGAGAACCTCCAGCTGGATACAGACGCCGGCGGAGGTGCGTGCGCTCGGCGGGGCGCTCTTCGCGGACCGCCGCTACGGCCGGACCTTTGTCTACCACAATGGCGCGCAGTCGTATTACGCCGCTCGGGGCTTTCGCGCAGTGCTACGGGTTTGAGCCGTTCGTGCCGGTACTTCTGGTTGGAATCCGCTTCGCCTGAGGCGCCATGTTCCGGTTGACCCCTACCCCGCTGGAATGGTTGCCTGCGCAGCATTGCAACCGCTGTTGGAGAACGTCATGTGGGATGAACGCTACGCCGCCGAGGAATACGCCTATGGCACGGAGCCCAATCAGTTTCTGGCCGAACACTTTCAGGCGCTGCCCAAGGGTCGGGTGCTCAGCCTGGCCGAGGGCGAGGGACGCAACGCGGTGTTCCTGGCGCGTCAGGGCTATGCCGTGACTGCGGTGGACGGCTCGGCGGTCGGCCTGCAGAAGGCCGAAAAGCTCGCCCGCGAGCATGGCGTGGAGATCGAGCTGGTGCAGGCCGACCTGCTCGACTACGAGATCGGCGAGAACTGCTGGGACGGCATCGTCTCCATCTTCTGCCCGCTCCCGGCCGGCCCGCGCGCGGCGCTGCATCGCAAGGTGGTGGCCGGCCTGAAGCCCGGTGGCGTGTTCCTGCTGGAAGCCTACACGCCCGAGCAGCTCCGTTATGGCACCGGGGGTGGGCCGTCGCTGGAAACCAAGACCAGCCGGGAATCGCTAATCGAGGATCTGCGCGGGCTGACCTTCACCCACCTGGCCGAGCTGGAGCGCGAGGTGGTGGAAGGCATCTACCACACCGGTCTGGGTGCGGTGGTGCAGGCCATCGCGGTGAAGGACGCGGGCCGCTGATTATCGGCTGTGGCAGGCGCGGATCGAGCGCACAAGGATACGTAAGCATGCGAATGGTTTTGTTGGCGCTGCTGCTGTTCAGCGGTGTCGTCGTAGGCAAGCCGGCCACCGAGGACATGTTCGGGGCCTGGGTGCCCGAAGGTTGGACGCTGTTCCTGCAGGCCATGGGCGACCTCGACAAGGACGGCCGGCCGGATGGGGTCCTGGTCCTGGAGGAAGACAATCCGCTTAACCGCAAGGGCAATGACTACATGGGTCCTGCCGAGTTGAACCTCAATCCTCGGCGCCTGCTGGTGCTGTTCGGCGGTGAGGCCGGTTATCGACCGGTGCTGTCGGTGGACCATTTCCTGCCCAGCCAACACGATGAGGAGACGCCGTGCCTGGATGATCCGCTGAGCATGGGTGGTGTCGAGGTCAATCGAGGGTTGCTGGAGGTTTCGCTCCACTACTGGCTGAGCTGCGGCAGTTATGCGGTCTCCAATCGCACCTTCAAGTTCAGGTATCAGGAGGGCCGCTTTCGGTTGATCGGGCTGGACACCTGGGGCTTCATGCGCAACAGCGGTGAGCGCACCGAGCGCAGCATCAACTTCCTGACCGGAAAGCGGAAGGTGACAACCGGGCTGAACGAGTTCGAGGAGTCCCGCCCGGTGGTCCGCTGGGAGAGCGTCGATGCGGGTGATCCGCTCTTTATCGATGCCATGAGTCCGTCCTGCTGGGTGGACGGGAAGATCCAGATCTGGTGTGAGTGAAGCCCCCTCCGTTACGCAGCAGGAGTCATGCGCATGAATACGTCCGACAACGCTGAGCTGATCCTCGGCGCCCAACCCCTCGGCGCGCAGATGCCCGGCATCGATCCGTTCATCTTCGCCGCCTACCACCAGGATCATTACCCCAGGGGCAACGGCCGCCTCGGGCCGGATGCCGCCCTGTTGCGCGGGCGCGACATCGGCATGGACTTCAGCGGCCGGGACGGCTGGAGCATGTACCACGGCGAAGAAATCCCGGGCTTTCCGGCGCACCCGCATCGCGGCTTCGAGACCGTGACCATCGTTCGCCAGGGGGTGGTGGACCATGCCGATTCGCTGGGCGCCACCGCGCGCTACGGCGAAGGCGACGTGCAGTGGCTGACCACCGGCAGCGGTGTGCAGCACGGCGAGATGTTTCCGCTGGTGCATGAGGACCAGGACAACACCTTGGACCTGTTCCAGATCTGGCTGAACCTGCCGGCCAAAAACAAGCTGGCGGCGCCGGATCTCACCATGTTCTGGGCGCATACCATTCCGCGTGTGACGCTGCCCGGTGCCGAGGTGGAGGTGATCGCCGGGGATTACGGTGCCGTGCGCGCCTTGCCGCCGCCGCGTGCGTCCTGGGCCAGCGAGCCGGACGCCGATGTGGCCATCTGGATCGTGCGCCTGGAGCCGGGCGCAAGCGTCACGCTGCCGGCGGCCTCGGATCGGGCGCGGCGGGCCATTTACCTGACCACGGGGGCTTCCTTCGTGGTCGGCGTCACCCGCTTCGACCGCCGGGTGATGGTGGAGGTGCGCGCCAACCAGCCTGCGCCGCTGCACAACGACAGCGCCGAGGGGATCGAGGTACTGGTGCTGCAAGGCAAGCCGATCGCCGAACCGGTGGCCGCGCGCGGACCGTTCGTGATGAACACCCAGGAAGAGCTGGTGCAGACCATTCGGGATTACCAGCGCACCGAGTTCGGCGGCTGGCCGTGGCCGAGTCGCGAGCATACCCACGGCACATCCGGGCGCTTTGCGCAGCATCCGGATGGGCGGGTGGAAAGGCCGGAGGCGGTTTAAGCCGCGGTCCGCACGGACCTCGTGGGAGCGAATTCATTCGCGAGCTTTTCAGGAGCGGCTTGCACCTTGCCAGCCGGCTAAAGAGCTCGCGGACAAGTCCGCTCCCACAGCACGGTTTCGCGATCCGGCTCAGCTTTCCCCGGCCAGCTTGCGGTCCAGCTGGAACTTGTAGCGTGTGTAAAGCAGCGCGCTGCAGAACAGCACCAGACTGATGAGCGCCTCGGCCCAGCCGTACAACGCACGGGCCGGGTCGAACGCGGCCAGCACGCCCTGGATGAAGTAGATGTTCACCACGAAGCACAGCCAGGCATGGCCGCGTGCGTGGCCGAGCAGCACGCTGGGGGCGAGGATCAGCAGCGGCACCAGCACGATGCTCAGCACCACCCAGGTGCGTGCGCCGTGCAGATCGGCGAAGACGCCGTTCCAGATGCCGATCAGCAGGATCAGCGCCAGGTAGCCGATCAGGCTGACCCAGCGGGTGAAGCGCACGCGCGGTTGCAGCCATTCCACGGCCGGCAGCGGTTTCTTTTGCTTAGCCACGACGCTCTCCCAGTTGGCCGGCGGTCTGCGCCAGGCGCAGGCCGAGGGCGCGGCACAGGGCGATTTCGTGCTCGTCCAGCGGACGCTTGCCGTCGGCGCCAGCGTGATGGCTGGCGCCATACGGCGTGCCGCCGCCACGGGTCTCGATCAGCGCCGCTTCGCTGTAGGGCAGGCCGCAGATCAGCATGCCGTGGTGCAGCAACGGCAGCATCATCGACAGCAGGGTGCTTTCCTGTCCGCCGTGCAGGCTGGCGGTGGAGGTGAACACCGCCGCCGGCTTGCCGACCAGCGCGCCGGTCAGCCACAGGCTGTTGGTGCCGTCCAGGAAGTACTTCATCGCGGCGGCCATGTTGCCGTAGCGGGTCGGGCTGCCGAGCACCAGGCCGGCGCAGTGCTTCAGGTCGTCGAGGGTGGCGTACAGCGCGCCTTCGGCGGGAATCTCCGGGGCCACGGCTTCGCACTCGGTGGACACCGCCGGCACGGTGCGCAGGCGCGCCTCGAAACCGGCCTGCTCGATGCCGCGGGCGATGTGCCGGGCCATCTCGGCAGTGGCGCCGTGGCGGCTGTAATACAGCACCAGGATGTAGGGTGAACTCAAGGCAGGATCTCCAGGACTTTCTCGGGCGGACGGCCAACCACGGCCTTGTCGCCGGCCACCAGGATCGGGCGCTCGATCAGACGCGGGTGGGCGACCATGGCCTCGATCAGTTGGTCTTCGCTCAATGCTGCATCGGCCAGGCCGAGGGTCTGGTACTCCTCTTCGCCGCTGCGCAGCAGCTGGCGGGCGCTCAGGCCCAGCTTGGCGAGCAGGTCGCGCAGGTCGGCGGCGCTGGGCGGGGTTTCCAGGTAGCGCACCACGGTGGGGGCCAGGCCGCGGGCTTCGAGCAGTTCCAGCGCGCCGCGCGATTTCGAGCAACGCGGGTTGTGGTAGAGGGTCAATTCACTCATGGCAGGTCGCCTCCGACGTAAGGTGGCGGGTATTCTACCCGCCCGGGTTGGCGGAGGCGCGAGGCCTTTCGCGGCGCCGGTATTCGGCAAGGAGACGGCATGCGGCAGTGGCTGGCCAACGTGGCGGAGTTCTGGCGGTTCCTGTTTCGCCGCTTCCTGGACGACAACGGCCTGGACAGTGCCGCGTCGCTCACCTACACCACGCTGTTCGCGGTGGTGCCGACCATGACGGTGACCTTCTCGGTGATCTCGCTGGTGCCGGCGTTCCGCGAGCTGGGCGGCGAGCTGCAGAGCTTCATCTTCCGCAACTTCGTGCCCTCCACCGGGGCGACGCTGCTCTCCTATCTGCAGGCGTTCAGCGAGCAGGCCAGGCAGCTGACCTGGGTGGGGGTGATCTTTCTGGTGGTCACCGCGCTGATGATGATGCTGACCATCGAAAAGGCCTTCAACACCATCTGGCGGGTGCGCCAGCCGCGCCGTGGGGTGAGCAGCTTCCTGATCTACTGGGCGATTCTCAGCCTCGGCCCACTGCTGCTCGGTGCGGGCTTTGCCATCAGCACCTATGTGGCGTCGCTGTCGCTGCTGGTCGGGCCGGGGGCGCTGTTCGACGTCACCTGGCTGATTCGCGTCGCGCCGCTGCTGCTGGAGGTCGCCGCGTTCACCCTGCTGTATGCGGTGGTGCCCAATACCCGCGTGCCGGTGCGCCATGCGCTGCTCGGCGGGCTGTTCAGCGCGCTGCTGGTGGAGGCGGCGAAGAAGCTGTTCAGCCTGTATGTCAGCGCGTTTCCGGCCTACCAGCTTATCTACGGCGCGTTCGCCACCGTGCCGCTGTTCCTGCTGTGGATCTACGTGTGCTGGCTGATCGTGCTGCTGGGCGCGGAGCTGGCCTGCAATCTCTCCTCGACGCGCGCCTGGCGCACGCGGCCATTGCCTCGCCTGCTGGCGACCCTCGGCGTGCTGCGCGTGTTCCAGGATCGCCAGCGTACCGGCGCGACGCTGCGCCATGCCCAGCTGCGGCGCGAGGGCTGGCCGCTGCCGGAGGAGGAATGGCACGAGATCCTCGGCTTCCTGCAGCGCGAACATCTGGTGTGCCGCACGGCCGGCAACGCCTGGGTGCTATGTCGCGACCTGAATGCCTACCCGCTGGACCGCCTGCTGGCGCGCAGCCCCTGGGTGCTGCCGGCGCTGCAGAGCCTGCCCGAGGAGCTGCCGGAGGGCTGGTATCCGGCGCTGCGCGACGGCCTGGCGGAGCTGGAGCAGGCGCGAGTGGACATTTTTCACGGCAACCTGGGTGACTGGCTGAGCGTCGGTCGTGGGGAGAAGACATGAACGGATGGAAGCAATGGGCGCTGGGCCTGTGCGTGGCTCTGGCCGGCTGCGGCGCGGCTGATCTGGGGATCGACCAGCATGGGCAGGTAGTGACCTCCGAAAGCCTGCAGGGCCAGTGGCTGGTGATCAACTACTGGGCCGAGTGGTGCGCGCCGTGCCGCAAGGAGATTCCCGAGCTGAATGCCCTGCCGTCGCGGATCGACAAGGTGCGGGTACTGGGCGTGAACTTCGACGGCCTGCAGGGTGATGCGCTGCTGCGGGCGGCCGAGGGCATGGGCATCGAGTTCAGCGTGCTGGCTGATAACCCGGCCGCGCATTTCGGCCTGGAGCCCAGCGGTGTACTACCGGCGACCTATCTGGTCGACGAGCGCGGCAAGGTCCGCGCACGGTTGCTCGGCGAGCAGACCGCCGACGGCCTGGTGGCGCGACTGCAGGCGCTGCGGGAGGGCTCATGAGCATCGCGTTGCAGGCGTGGGTGAGCGGCCGGGTGCAGGGCGTGTGGTTCCGCCAGGGCACCGCCGAACAGGCGACGGCGCTGGGCGTGCATGGCTGGGTGCGCAACCTGCCGGATGGCCGGGTCGAGGCCTGGCTGGAAGGTGAGCAGCAGGCGGTGCATGCCCTGGCGCGCTGGCTGGAGCAGGGGCCGCCGAAAGCGGAAGTCAGCGGGGTGGAGGTACAGGAACAGACGCCGCAGGGATATGCGGAATTCGAAGTCCGGCGCTGAAGCAATCGTAGGGTGGATCGCGCTTTACCGATCCACCAAGCGCGGCGCAAGGCGCGCCGCGCCGGCGCGGTGGTGGACAAGAACAGCGTGGTCCACCCTACGTCGGCCCACCCCATCGGCCGGGATTAAACCTGTAGGGCCGGCTTTATGCCGGCCAGCGGAGTCGAGTTAACGCTTAACCGATCCACCAGACGGGGTTGCACCCACCCGGAGCCGCGCCGGCCCCGCCCCGCAGTGGCCCACCCGGCCCTACAGGGTCTTCAGCCGGCGATGCGCTGCTTGAGGAACTCCAGGATGCCGTCGAGGGCGACGTTCTGGCTTTCGCTGTCGCGGCGGCCCTTGTACTCCAGGGTGCCTTCGCCCAGGCCGCGGTCGCTGACCACGATGCGGTGCGGGATGCCGATCAGCTCCATGTCGGCGAACTTCACGCCGGGGCTGGTCTTCTTGTCGCGGTCGTCCAGCAGCACTTCGTAGCCGGCGGCGGTGAGCTGTGCGTACAGCGCATCGGTGGCCTGCTTGACGCTGTCGTTCTCGTACTTCATCGGCACGATGGCGATCTGGAAGGGCGCCAGGGCGGCCGGCCAGAGGATGCCGCGCTCGTCGTAGTTCTGCTCGATGGCGGCGGCCACCACGCGGGACACGCCGATGCCGTAGCAGCCCATGATCAGGGTGACCGGCTTGCCGCCTTCACCCAGTACGTTGAGGTTCATGGCCTCGCTGTACTTGGTGCCTAGCTGAAAGATGTGGCCGACTTCGATGCCGCGCTTGATCACCAGGGTGCCCTGGCCATCCGGGCTCGGGTCGCCTTCCACCACGTTGCGCAGGTCGGCGACGGCCGGCAGCGGCAGATCGCGCTCCCAGTTGATGCCGAAGTAGTGTTTGTCGTCGACGTTGGCGCCGGCGCCGAAGTCGCTCATCAGCGCCACGGAGCGGTCGATGATGCAGGGGAGCGGCAGGTTGACCGGGCCCAGCGAACCCGGGCCGGCACCGATGGCGGCGCGGATCTCGGCTTCGGAGGCGAACACCAGCGGGCTGGCGACCAGTTCGTGGTTGGCGGCCTTGATCTCGTTCAGCTCGTGGTCGCCGCGCACGATCAGGGCGATCAGCTTGCCTTCCTCGGCGGCGTGCACCACCAGGGTCTTGACGGTTTTCTCGATGGCCAGGTTGTAGCGCTCGACCAGCTCGGCGATGGTCTTGGCGTCCGGGGTGTCGACCAGGCGCATGGCCTCGCTGGCGGCGCCACGCGCCTTCTCGCGCGGGATGGCTTCGGCCTTCTCGATGTTGGCGGCGTAGTCGGAGCTGTCGCTGAAGGCGATATCGTCTTCACCGGACTCGGCCAGCACGTGGAATTCGTGGGAGCCGGTACCGCCGATGGAGCCGGTGTCGGCCTGCACCGGGCGGAAGTTCAGGCCCAGGCGGGTGAACACGTTGCAGTACGCCTGGTGCATGCGGTCGTAGGTTTCCTGCAGCGATTCCTGGCTCATATGGAAGGAGTAGGCGTCCTTCATGATGAACTCGCGGCCGCGCATCAGGCCGAAGCGCGGACGGATTTCGTCGCGGAACTTGGTCTGGATCTGGAAGAAATTGATCGGCAGCTGCTTGTAGCTGTTCAGCTCGTTGCGGGCCAGGTCGGTGATGACTTCCTCGTGGGTCGGGCCGACGCAGAACTCGCGCTGGTGGCGGTCCTTCAGGCGCAGCAGTTCGGGACCGTATTGCTCCCAGCGGCCGGACTCCTGCCACAGCTCGGCGGGCTGGATGGCCGGCATCAGCACTTCCAGGGCGCCGGCCTTGACCATTTCGTCACGCACGATGGCTTCGGCCTTGCGCAGGGCGCGCAGGCCCATTGGCAGCCAGGTGTACAGGCCGGAGGCGAGCTTGCGGATCATCCCGGCGCGCAGCAGCAGTTGGTGGCTGATCACCACGGCATCCGACGGGGTTTCTTTCAGGGTCGAGAGGAGATACTGACTGGTACGCATGTTGGCCGTTTCGTCCGTTGCGGGAGCGGAATAGAGCCCGGCATTGTACGGCCACGCCAACAAGGCGTACAGGCACAAACCGGGGAGGGAATATGGCGAATCTGAGCGCGCACGAGGTGCAGACACTGATCCGCGCAGGCGTGCCGATGGCCGAGGACATCGACCTGCGTATCGAACGGGTCGATGGGGAGCGGGCGCTGGCAAGGGTGCCGTTCAACGGGCGGTTGGTGCGGCCGGGCGGCACGTTGTCGGGTCCGGTGCAAATGGCGCTGGCCGATACGGCCATGTATGCCGTGGTGCTGGGGGCGCTGGGTCGGGTGGAGATGGCGGTCACCAGTCACCTGAACATCAATTTCCTGGCCAAACCGGCGCCGGTGGATCTGCTGGCCGAGGCGCGCATCCTGCGCCTGGGCCGACGCCAGGCAGTATGTGAGGTCTCCCTGTTCAGCGCGGGGCAGGAAAATGTGCTGGTGGCGCATGTCACCGGGACCTATGCGTTGCCGGGGTGAGCTGCGCACGGTCAGAAGGCGCCCCTGGCCTGATGCCTGTGGGGCCGGCTTTATGCCGGCCAGCGGGGTTGACGTGCCGTACTGGGCTCGTCGTGACTCCGACGGCCGGGATAAACCCGGCCCCGCAGGTTTCCTGCCAATGGGCTGGCGTTATCAGAGAATGCTCAGCGGGTACTCGATGATCACCCGCACCTCGTCGATGCTCGGCGAGCCGTAGTAGACACCGTCGCTGCTGCGGTAGGTGGCCTGGCGCAGGCGCAGGCTGAGGTCCTTGGCCGGGCCTTCGGGCACCACGTAGCGCACTTCGATGTCGCGTTCCCATTCCTTGCCGTTGTCGGTGGTGCCCACATCGGCATCGTCGCCATAGGTATAGCGGGTCATGAACTTGAAGCCGTTCAGGCCGACCGCCGCCAGGTCCAGGTCGTAGCGGGCCTGCCATGATTTCTCGTCCTCGGCGTTGAAGTCCGAGCGCTGCACCGAGTTGGCGAGATAGACGGCGCCGCCGCCGTCCACGCCGTAGTCGTAGCCGATGCCGTCGAAGCCGCCGATGGACTTCTGGTAGGCGAGCATGAAGCGGTGGGCGCCCAGGCTGTAGGAGGCCGCCAGGCTCCAGATGGTGTTGCCCTCCTCGTCGCCGGTGCCGGTGTAAACCTCTTCGTAGTCGGTGCGGTAGATGTTGAAGTCCAGGTTCACCGCCTGCTCGTTGGCCAGCGCCACGGTGTAGTTGAGGTTGCCATAGACCTTTTGCCAGAAATCCTTCACATCCGAGTAGTACAGCGAGGCGGAGAAGTTGTCGTCGACGGCGTAGGTGCCGCCAATGAAATCGGCGCTTGTCAGGCCAAGGCTGTCGTGCCCGGTCTGTGCCTGGGCATTCAGGGCGGTGAAATGACCGGCGTTGATTTCCAGCCCTTCGATTTCATTGCTGGTCAGCAGGAAACCGGTGGCGGTTTCCGGCAGCAGGCGGCTGTCGTCGGTGGCGAACACCGGCACGCCGACGATCTGCTGGCCGTACTTGAGCACGCTGCTGGACATTCGCGCCTTGATGACGCCACCGGCCTCGGCATATTCGTCCTCGGCGTAGCCGTCGGAGCCAACCGGCAGCAGGCCGGTTCGGGTTCTGTCCGGGCTACTGTCCAGTTTCAGGCCGACCATGCCGTAGGCGTCGAAGCCGAAGCCGACGATACCCGGCGTGAAGCCGGACTCGAAGGTGGCGGTGAAGCCATGCGCCCATTCCTCGACCTTGCTTTGGCCGTCCGGGTCGTCACCGTTGTTGCGGAAGTCGCGGTTGAAATACAGGTTACGGTTGAACAGGTCGAAGCTGCTGTCTTCGACCAATCCTTTGGCTTCGGACTGGGCGCTGGCCAGGGCCAGCTGGGAAGCGCCGGCGGTGACAGCCAGGGCGATTGCGCTCAACTTCATCACGTGCATGTGACAGCTCCTTTTGAATGGGGTCGAGGTCGTCCTGGCGCTGCCAGGCGGGTCCCCGTCAGGCGTTCTGGTACGTCTTCGGCACCACGTCTCCCTGTGGTCGTGTTCGCTGCGGCATTGGACGTCGACACACTCCTCCTGCCGGAGAAGCGTGACGGCGCTCACAGAAAGGCATAGCAACAAATGCCGCCAAGTCAACGCGACCGGGGGCGTGTGGGCGATGAAAAACCCCGGGGCAGGCGCTATCCTGCCGGCAGCGCCATCGGCGCCGGAGAAACCTCAGGAGAACCCACGATGTTCGTGCTGGCCGAGCAACTTGCAAAAGACACCCTGCCCATTGGCGACTTTCCGCTGTGCCGCCTGCTGTTGATGAACGACAGGCAATACCCCTGGTTCATCCTGGTGCCGCGCCGCGAGGACGTCAGCGAGCTGTTCCAGCTCGACGAACCGGACCAGCGCCAGCTCTGGAAGGAGACCACGCAACTGGCGGAAATCCTCAAGGACACCTTCGCGGCGGACAAGATGAACGTCGCCACCCTGGGCAACATGGTCAGCCAGCTGCACATGCACGTGATCGTGCGGCGCAAGGGCGACCCGGCCTGGCCGGCGCCGGTGTGGGGCAAGCATCCGGCGCAGCCGTATTCCGCAGCCGAGCTGCAAGGCATCCGGGACAAGCTTGGCCTGGTGCTGACCGAAGAGTTCCATTTCGAGGAGGGCAAGGCATGACGGTTGAAGAACGTATCGCCGACCTGGAAAGCCGCCTGGCTTTCCAGGACGACACCCTGCAGGCGCTGAACGACGAAGTGGTGCGCCAGCAACGTGACATCGAGCGGCTGCAGTTGCTGGTCAGTGCGCTATCGCAGCGCCAGGACGAGTTGCAGACGCAGATCGGCAGCGAAGACGATGAGGAGGTGCCGCCCCATTACTGAAGGGCCAGTCGGCTGGTGAACGTGCGGGCCTGCCCGTCCAGCGGGTCCTCGAAACGCAGACTCCGGGCGAGCAGCTGCAGGGGGCGGGCGTGGTCTTCGGGCGCGTCGCTCAGGTTCGGGTACAGCGGATCGTTGAGAATCGGCGCGCCGAGCCCGGCCAGGTGCAGGCGCAACTGGTGCTTGCGGCCGGTGACCGGGTAGAGCGCGTAGCGCCAGTAGTCGCCGAGGCGCTCCAGGACTTCGATGCGCGTTGTGCTGTTGGGCGCACCTTCGGCTTCGCACATGCGGAAGAACGGCTCGCCCGGCTCCAGGCGCGTCTGGCGCAGCAGCGGAAAGTCCAGCCGAGGCAGTGCTGGCGCCAGGGCCTCATAGCGTTTGGCGATGCGCTGGTGGCGGAAGAGGGCCTGGTAGGCGTCGCGGCTGTCCGGGTTGCAGGAAAACAGCACCAGTCCGGCGGTCAGCCGGTCCAGCCGGTGCAGCGGCACCAGTTGTGGATTGTCGAATCGCTCCACCAGCCGGTGGAGCAGGGTTTCCCGCACATAGCCGCCAGCCGGAACCACCGGCAGGAAGTGCGGCTTGTCCACCACCAGCAGGTGTTCGTCCCGATACAGCACCTGTTCCTCGAACGGGATGCGCGCCTCGTTCATCACCTCGCGGAAATAACGGATGCGCAGTCCTTCCCGGTAGGGGTGATCGGCCGGCAGCGGGCGGCCCTGCTCGTCCTGCACGCGCTGGCGGGCGAAGCGATCAAGCCACGCCTCGCGGCCGATCGCCGGAAAGTGCGCGCAAAGGCCATCGAGCACTGTGGGCCAGGGGCCGGCGGGCAGGTGCAGGGTGCTGTGTTTCATTGCCGCCCCGGCGCTCAGACCTGCTTGCGCTCTTCGGCCAGGCTGGCGGCGGCGGTGAACAGCACGTCGGTGGAGGAGTTGAGGGCGGTTTCCGCCGAGTCCTGCAGGATGCCGATCACGAAGCCGATGGCCACCACCTGCATGGCGGTCTCGTTGGGAATGCCGAACAGGCTGCAGGCCAGCGGAATCAGCAGCAGGGAGCCGCCCGCGACACCGGAAGCGCCGCAGGCGCTGATCGCCGCAACCAGGCACAGCAGCAGGGCGGTGGGCAGATCGACGGCGATGCCCAGAGTGTGCACGGCAGCCAGGGTGAGCACGCTGATGGTGATGGCCGCGCCCGCCATGTTGATGGTGGCGCCCAGCGGGATGGCCACCGAATAGGTGTCCTTGTGCAGGCCCAGGCGTTCGCAGATCTGCAGGTTGACCGGCACGTTGGCCGCCGAGCTGCGGGTGAAGAAGGCGGTCAGGCCGCTCTCGCGCAGGCACAGCAAGACCAGCGGATAGGGGTTGCGGCGCAGTTTCCACCAGACGATGGCGGGGTTGACCACCAGGGCCACGACCAGCATGCAGCCGACCAGCACCAGCAGCAGTCGCGCATAGCCGAGCAGGGCCTGCAGGCCGGTATCCACCAGGGTGGTGGCCACCAGGCCGAACACGCCGAACGGGGCGAAATGGATGACCACCTTGACGATCAGCGTGACGCCGCGGGCCAGGTCGCCGAAGGCCGCCCGGGTGGTTTCGCTGCCCTGGCGGATCGCCAGGCCGAGGCCGATGGCCCAGGCGAGAATGCCGATGTAGTTGGCTTCCAGCAGGGCCTTGATCGGGTTGCTGGTGATGTTGAACAGCAGGGTCTTGAGCACCTCGCCGATGCCACCGGGCGGGTTGGTGCCGGTGGCGGCCTCGGCTAGCGGCAGCGTGGTGGGCCACAGACTGCTGGCGAGCACCGCGACGATGGCGGCGCACAGGGTGCCGAGCAGGTAGAGCACCAGCACCGGGCGGATGTGGGTCGGCTGACCCTGCGGGTGGCTGGCGATGGCGGAGGTGACCAGCAGGAACACCAGCACCGGGGCCACAGCCTTCAGCGCGGCGATGAACAGCTCGCCGAGCAGGCCCGCCTGCGGCGCGGCCTGGGGCAGGAACAGGGCCAGCAGGACACCGGCGACCAGGCCGATGAAAATCTGCGCGACCAGACTGGTACGGGTGAACAACTGCAGGAGGGGACGCTGGATCATGTGTACGTAACCGGAACGAGGATCGAGGAGGCCGGAGGCGGGCGCTCGGGGCGGGGCGATTTTACGGAGTATGGCGGTCAAAGTGCGGGCATTGTCGATGCCGTCGGTCCTTTGCCGGATAAAAAAACGCCGCGCCATGGGGGCGCGGCGTTCTTCGGGGGCGGGTGTCACCGGCGGTCGGTGGTGACCACGTCCTCGGCCTGCAGGCCCTTGTCGCGCTGCATCACCGAGAATTCCACTCGCTGGCCTTCGACGAGCACGCGGTGGCCCTCGCCGCGAATGGCGCGGAAGTGCACGAAGATGTCATCGCCCGAATCGCGGGAAATGAAACCGAAGCCCTTGGTGGTGTTGAACCACTTGACCGTGCCGGTCTCGCGGTTTTCACCGAGCGGCGCCTGGTAGGCATCGCCCGAAGCCCGGCGCGACGAACGGGACGGTTGCCAGTTGAGCAGCAGGTGCAGCAGCACGGCCAGTGCGGCGAGCGGCAGGGCGGCGGCAACGCCCGGCAGGCCGGCGATGAATTCCAGCGGCGCCAGCAGTACCGCGGCCTGAACGGCAGTGGCAATGATCAGCAGCACGCTGGCGAGGATCTGCAGCGGGCGACGGTTGCTGAGCTGGGCATGCTCCGGCAGGGCGGCAAAGGCCAGGTTGAGCAGGCCGAACAGGGCCAGGTAGAGCGCGTCGGGTTGGAGAAGGTAGGGCAGGGAATCGCCGGTGAGGCTGGGTAGGAAGGACAGCAGGAGGGCGGCAACGCCCGCGAGAAGTTGGACGATTTTCAGCATGGGAAATGAACTCACAGTCAGCATGATGCAGGGGAAGAGCCAGTCGCCGCGCAGCTCCGCGAATACAGGGAAGGAGTGGGACGGCGGCAGGCCTATGCCGCGTAGGACGTGCGGCACGGCGCGTATTTAACAGCAAAGCGGAAGGGGGCTCAAATCGCGGCGCTGCAAGTGCGTGCGAAGTCGCGGGGCGGCCGGACGGCCGCCCCGGCGGGCAGGGTTCAGGACAGCAGGCTACGCAGCATCCAGGCGGTCTTTTCATGGATCTGCATGCGCTGGGTCAACAGGTCGGCGGTGGGTTCGTCGCTGACCTTGTCCAGCAGCGGGAAGATGCCGCGCGCGGTGCGCACCACGGCTTCCTGGCCCTGCACCAGCAGGCGGATCATCTCCTCGGCGCTGGGCACGCCTTCTTCTTCCTTGATGGAGGACAGCCGCGCGTAGGCGGCGTAGGTGCCCGGCGCCGGGAAACCCAGGGCGCGGATGCGCTCGGCGATGGCATCCACCGCCAGCGCCAGTTCGGTGTACTGCGTCTCGAACATCAGATGCAGGGTGTTGAACATCGGGCCGGTGACGTTCCAGTGGAAGTTGTGGGTCTTCAGGTAGAGCGTGTAGGTGTCGGCCAGCAGGCGGGACAGGCCCTCGGCGATGGCCGCCCGGTCCTGTTGGGAAATGCCGATGTCGATATCCATGATGACTCCTCCGATGCGTGCAATGAGGTGATGTCAGCCTAACAGGGGTTTTCGCTTGCGGTCATGGATCTGGATCAACCAGCAGCGCGCCATGCGCCACGGCTGCGCGGCAGGGATTTACCCTATATAATCTCGCGCTTTGCCACACTGGCCTGACCCCGGCGCCAGCGGGTGGCCGGCCAAGACGAACCAGACTCCAGAAGAGAAGCGAACACACCATGATGCGCAGCCACTATTGCGGCCAGTTGAACGAGGCCCTCGACGGTCAGGAAGTCACCCTTTGCGGCTGGGTCCATCGCCGTCGCGACCACGGTGGCGTCATCTTCCTGGACATCCGCGACCGTGAAGGCCTGGCTCAGGTGGTATTCGACCCGGACCGCGTGGAAACCTTCGCCAAGGCCGACCGGGTGCGCAGCGAGTACGTGGTGAAGGTCACCGGCAAGGTGCGTATGCGTCCCGAGGGCGCGCGCAACCCGAACATGGCCAGCGGCGCCATCGAGGTGCTGGGCTATGAACTGGAAGTGCTGAACCAGGCCGAGACCCCGCCGTTCCCGCTGGACGAATACTCCGACGTCGGCGAGGAAACCCGCCTGCGTTATCGCTTCATCGACCTGCGCCGCCCGGAAATGGCCGCCAAGCTCAAGCTGCGCTCGCGCATCACCTCGAGCATCCGCCGCTACCTGGACGACAACGGCTTCCTGGACGTCGAGACGCCGATCCTGACCCGCGCCACTCCCGAAGGCGCGCGCGACTACCTGGTGCCGAGCCGCACCCACGCTGGCAGCTTCTTCGCCCTGCCGCAGTCCCCGCAGCTGTTCAAGCAGCTGCTGATGGTGGCCGGCTTCGACCGCTACTACCAGATCGCCAAGTGCTTCCGCGACGAGGACCTGCGCGCCGACCGCCAGCCGGAATTCACCCAGATCGACATCGAGACCAGCTTCCTCGATGAAGCCGACATCATGGGCCTGACCGAGACCATGATTCGTCAGCTGTTCAAGGAAGTGCTGGATGTCGAGTTCGGCGAGCTGCCGCACATGACCCTGGCCGAGGCCATGCGTCGCTTCGGTTCGGACAAGCCCGACCTGCGCATCCCGCTGGAACTGGTCGACGTGGCCGATCAGCTCAAGGATGTGGACTTCAAGGTATTTGCCGGCCCGGCCAACGATCCCAAGGGCCGCGTTGCCGCGCTGCGCGTCCCGGGCGGGGCGAGCATGCCGCGCAAGCAGATCGACGATTACACCAAGTTCGTCAGCAACTACGGCGCCAAGGGCCTGGCCTACATCAAGGTCAACGAGCGCGCCAAGGGCGTTGAAGGCCTGCAGTCGCCGATCGTCAAGAACATCGCCGAGCCGAACCTCAACGTGATCCTCGATCGCGTCGGCGCGGTCGATGGCGACATCGTGTTCTTCGGCGCCGACCGCGCCAAAGTGGTCTGCGACGCCCTGGGCGCCCTGCGCATCAAGGTTGGTCACGACCTCAACCTGCTCACCTGCGAGTGGGCGCCGCTGTGGGTGGTCGACTTCCCGATGTTCGAGGAAAACGACGACGGCAGCCTGACCGCCATGCACCACCCGTTCACCGCGCCCAAGTGCTCGCCGGAAGAGCTGGAGGCCAACCCGGCTGCCGCCCTGTCGCGCGCCTACGACATGGTGCTCAACGGCACCGAGCTGGGCGGCGGTTCGATCCGTATCCACGACCGCAAGATGCAGCAGGCGGTGTTCCGCGTGCTGGGCATCAGCGAAGAGGAGCAGCAGGAGAAGTTCGGCTTCCTGCTCGATGCGCTGAAGTTCGGCGCGCCGCCGCATGGCGGCCTGGCCTTCGGTCTGGACCGCCTGGTCATGCTGATGACCGGCGCATCGTCGATCCGCGAAGTGATTGCCTTCCCGAAAACCCAGAGCGCGGCCTGCGTCATGACCCAGGCGCCGGGTATCGTGGACAACAAGGCGCTGCGCGAGCTGCATATTCGCCTGCGCGAGCAAGCCAAGGCGGAGTAATCCCCCCTCAGAAGCCCGGTGAAAACCGGGCTTCTCCGTTCGGGGTGGCAACAATGGCGGCGGGCGGCCTGGTGGCTGCCCGTATAGGTGCCAGACTAGACAGGCGGGCCGATCGGATCGGCCCGTTCCGGAATCCAAAACGAGATGGAGTGAGTTATGGCTGGTCATTCCAAATGGGCCAACATCAAGCACCGCAAAGAACGTCAGGACGCCAAGCGGGGCAAGATCTTCACCAAACTGATCCGCGAACTGACCGTGGCCGCCAAGCATGGCGGCGGCAGCCCGGCGGATAACCCGCGCCTGCGCCTGGCGGTGGACAAGGCGCTGACCGCCAACATGACCCGCGACACCATCGATCGCGCCATCGCGCGCGGCGCTGGCTCCAACGACGCCGACAACATGGTCGAGCTGAGCTATGAAGGCTACGCGCCGAGCGGCGTGGCTATCATCGTCGAGGCGATGACCGACAACCGCAATCGCACCGCCGCCGAAGTGCGTCATGCCTTCAGCAAGTGCGGCGGCAACCTGGGCACCGATGGCTCGGTGGCCTACATGTTCGACCGCAAGGGCCAGATCAGCTACGCCCCGGGCGTGAACGAGGAAGCCCTGATGGACGCCGCGCTGGAAGCCGGCGCCGACGACGTGGTCGCCGCCGACGACGGTTCGGTGGAGGTCTACACCAGCTTCGCCGACTTCCTCACGGTGAACGAGGCGCTGGGCGCCGCCGGGTTCAAGGGTGACGAGGCCGAGGTGGCGATGATCCCGTCGATCACCGCGCCGGTCACCGACCTGGAAACCGCGCAGAAAGTCCTCAAGCTGATCGACATGCTGGAAGATCTGGACGACGTGCAGAACGTCTACCACAACGCCGAGATCCCGGACGAGATCATGGAACAGCTGGGCTGATTGCCCGGTGACGGCGACCCAGAAAGGCAGCGCTTGGCGCTGCCTTTTTTATGCATCTTGCAGGAGCGGCTTCAGCCGCGATGCTTCTGGGAAAAGCATCGCGGCTGAAGCCACTCTTGGCAGCATGCCGGCCGGAAACGACGGGTGACGGCACGGAAGTCGGTCCGTATACTCGCGGGCTGGATAAATAGACAGTGATGGCGGTGGCATGACGCTGATCCTAGGAATCGACCCGGGCTCGCGGATCACCGGCTTCGGTGTGGTGCGCGACACCGGGCGGGGCTGTGAGTACATCGCCTCCGGCTGCATCCGCACCGGCAGCGGAGCGCTGCCGGAACGCCTGCAGACGGTGTATCGCGGCGTGAGCGAAGTGATTCGCCAGTACGGGCCGGTGACCATGGGCATCGAGCAGGTGTTCATGGCGCGCAACGCCGATTCGGCCCTCAAGCTCGGTCAGGCGCGCGGCGCGGCGATCGTCGCCGGTGCCGAATCCGGCCTGGAGATCGCCGAGTACACCGCCACCCAGGTCAAGCAGGCCATCGCCGGCACCGGCGGCGCCGACAAGCAGCAGGTGCAGATGATGGTCATGCACCTGCTCAAGCTGCTGCAGAAACCCCAGATCGATGCCTCCGATGCCCTGGCCATCGCGCTCTGCCACGCCCATCACCGGCAAAGCCTGATTCCCCATGGCCTGACCCAGGCCAAACGGCGCAGCGGCCGGCTGCGGCTGTGAGCGGCGCTGCGACCCCGATTGACGTGAGAGGACTGGACCCGTGATTGGTCGATTGCGTGGCACCCTGGCGGACAAACTGCCGCCTTTTTTGCTGCTGGATGTGAATGGCGTCGGTTACGAGCTGGAAGTGCCGATGACGACCCTTTATCGTCTACCGCCGGTCGGCGATTCCTTGACGCTTTATACCCATCTGGTGGTCAGAGAAGACGCACAGCTGCTCTACGGCTTCGCGGAAAAGCGCGAGCGCGAGCTGTTTCGCGAGCTGATCCGCCTGAATGGCGTGGGCCCCAAGCTGGCGCTGGCCTTGATGTCCGGGCTGGAAGTGGATGAGTTGGTACGCTGTGTGCAGGCGCAGGACACGTCCACGCTGGTGAAGATTCCTGGCGTGGGCAAGAAGACCGCCGAGCGGTTGCTGGTGGAACTGAAGGACCGCTTCAAGGCCTGGGAGGCGATTCCGGGTATTGCGCCGCTGGTATTGGAACCTTCCGGGCAGGCGGCGGTCTCATCCGCCGAAAATGATGCCGTGAGCGCGTTGATCGCTTTGGGCTTCAAGCCCCAGGAAGCCAGTCGCGCTGTCGCCGCGGTGCAGGAGAACGGTTTGAGCAGTGAAGAATTGATTCGGCGCGCGCTGAAGGGAATGGCTTAAGTGATCGAAGCCGATCGATTGGTGACCGCCTCCCCCCGGGATCGCGACGAGCAACTGGATCGCGCCATGCGTCCGGCCCGGCTGGCCGACTACATCGGCCAGCCGCTGGTGCGCGAGCAGATGCAGCTGTTCATCCAGGCCGCCAGGGGTCGCACCGAAGCCCTGGACCACACGCTGATCTTCGGTCCGCCCGGGTTGGGCAAGACCACCCTGGCGAACATCATCGCCCAGGAAATGGGCGTTTCCCTGAAAAGCACCTCCGGCCCGGTACTGGAACGTCCCGGCGATCTGGCCGCGCTGCTGACCAACCTCGAGCCGGGCGACGTGCTGTTCGTCGACGAGATCCACCGCCTGTCCCCGGTGGTCGAGGAGGTGCTGTATCCGGCCATGGAAGACTTCCAGCTCGACATCATGATCGGCGAGGGCCCGGCCGCGCGTTCCATCAAGCTGGACCTGCCGCCGTTCACCCTGGTGGGGGCGACCACGCGGGCCGGCATGCTGACCAATCCGTTGCGCGACCGCTTCGGCATCGTGCAGCGCCTGGAGTTCTATTCCGCCGAGGACCTGACCACCATCGTCAGCCGTTCGGCCGGGATCCTCGGCCTGCCCATCGAGCCGGAAGGGGCCTTCGAAATCGCCCGCCGGGCACGCGGCACGCCGCGTATCGCCAATCGCCTGCTGCGCCGCGTGCGCGATTTTGCCGAGGTGCGCGGCAAGGGCGAGATCACCCGTCAGGTGGCTGACCTGGCGCTGAACATGCTGGATGTCGACGAACGCGGCTTCGATCATCAGGACCGCCGCCTGCTGCTGACCATGATGGAGAAGTTCGACGGCGGCCCGGTGGGCATCGACAGCCTGGCCGCGGCCATCGGCGAGGAGCGCCACACCATCGAGGATGTGCTGGAGCCCTTCCTGATCCAGCAGGGCTACATCATGCGCACCCCGCGCGGGCGCGTGGTCACCCGGCATGCCTACCTGCACTTCGGTCTGCCGTTGCCCGGACGCCTGGGCACCGATGAAGCATGACTCGGGAACTTTTTCTGAAATGAACACTCTTAGTCAGCCGTTCGCGCTCCCCTGCCGGGTCTACTACGAAGACACCGACGCTGGCGGCATCGTCTACTACGTCAATTACCTGAAGTTCATGGAGCGTGCGCGCACCGAGCGCCTGCGCCGCCTGGGTTTCATTCAGTCGCAACTGGCGCAGGACAACCTGCTGTTCGTGGTTCATTCGTGCGAGGCGCGCTATCACGCGCCGGCCCGCCTGGATGACGAACTGAGCGTCTCGGCCGAGGTGGTCGAGCTGAACCGTGCCAGCCTGCGTTTCCGTCAACAGGTGCGTCGTGTCACCGACGGGCTGCTGCTCTGCGAGGGCAGCGTCCTGGTGGTCTGCGTGCGTGCCGATACCCTGAAAACCCGGTCGATCCCCGAAGCGCTGCGTGCCGCCTTCGCTGACGACCTGGCCAGTACCCGTCCAGGAGAGTAAGCGTGGAACCCAACGCCGTCGATCACATGTCCCTGTGGAGTCTGATCAGCAACGCCAGCCTGTTGGTGCAACTGGTGATGTTGATCCTGGTGGGCGCCTCGGTCGTTTCCTGGGTGCTGATCTTCCAGCGCGGCAGCCTGATGCGCGGCGCCAAGCATGCCCTGGAAGAGTTCGAAGAGCGCTTCTGGTCGGGCATCGACCTGTCCAAGCTGTATCGCCAGTCCGGCAACAACCCGGAAGCGAACAGCGGTGTGGAGCAGATCTTCCGCGCCGGCTTCCGCGAGTTTTCGCGCCTGCGCCAGCAGTCGGGTGTCGGTCCGGACGCGGTGATGGATGGCGTGAACCGCGCCATGCGCGTGGCGATTTCCCGTGAGGAGGAAAAGCTCGAGCAGGCGCTGCCGTTCCTGGCAACCGTCGGCTCCACCAGCCCCTACATCGGCCTGTTCGGTACCGTGTGGGGGATCATGAACTCCTTCCGCGGCCTGGCCCAGGTGCAGCAGGCCACGCTGGCCACCGTGGCACCGGGCATCGCCGAGGCGCTGATCGCCACCGCCATTGGCCTGTTCGCGGCGATTCCCGCGGTCATTGCCTACAACCGCTTCTCCGCCCGTAGCGAACAGCTGATCGCCCGTTACTACACCTTCGCGGACGAGTTCCAGGCGATCCTGCACCGCAAGGTGCACACCTCTGAAGAATGAGGCGCGGCTGATGGCCAGAATTCGCAACAGACGCAAGCCGGTCGCCGAGATGAACGTTGTGCCCTACATCGACGTGATGCTGGTGCTGCTGGTGATCTTCATGGTGACCGCGCCGATGCTCAACCAGGGCGTCAAGGTCGACCTGCCCAAGGTCAGCACCGAGGTGCTGCCGCAGGACAACAACGCCCGCGTGCTCACGGTGTCGATCAAGGCTGACCGCACCTACTACTGGAACATGGGCGAAGAGGTGCGCACCGAGCAGACCCGCAACAGCGAGTCGGCGGTGTCCCTGGACAAGCTGGTGGGCGCGGTGCGCGGCATCCTCGCCGAGAACAGCCGGCAGGGGAAAAAGGTGCAGGTGTATGTGCGTGGTGACAAGGCCGTGGATTACGGTGCGGTGATGGCCGTGATGGGCGGTCTGCAGCAGGCCGGGGTCGGCAATGTCGGCCTGATTACCGAGGCCCCCTGATGCGTCCCGTGGAACAGACTTCCTCGTCGCCATGGTTCTGGCCGGTGCTCGGCGCCGTGGGCCTGCATCTGGTGCTGTTCGGTCTGCTGTTCGCGAGTTTCGCCAGCACGCCCGAACTGCCGCCGGCGCGTCCGGTGGTGCAGGCCACCCTGTATGAAATGAAGTCGAAGAGCCACGCCGAGAGCCAGACTCGACAGAAAATTGCCGGCGAGGCGCAGAAGACCGGCGCCCGCGAGTACGAGATGGAACAGCTGCAGCAGCGCAAGGCCGAAGAGCAGCGTATCGCCGCCGCCAAGGCCGAGGAACAAAAGCGCGCCGAAGCGGCTCGAAAAGCCGAGGCCGAGAAAAAGCGTCAGGCGGAGGTCGCCCGCAAGAGGGCCGAGGAAGAATCGAAGAAGAAGGCGGCCGAAGAGGCACGCAAGAAAGCCGAGGAAGAGAAGGCCCGCAAGGCCGCCGAGGCAGTGGCCAAGAAGAAGGCCGCCGAGGAAGAGGCCGCCCGCAAGGCCCAGGAGAACCTCCGTGCCCAGGCGCTGGCCGAGCTGCTCAAGGAGGACACGGAGCGTCAGGCCGCGCTGGCCGACGAGGTGAGCGAAGAGGCCATGGGCAACATCGACGATCTGCTGCGCCTACGCGCCGCCCAGGGTTGGAGTCGCCCGCCTTCGGCGCGCCCCAACATGATGGTCAGACTGCGCGTGACCATGCTGCCCGACGGCACCATTACCAGCGTCAACGTGGAGACGAAGAGCGGCGATGTCGCCTTCGACAACTCGGCGGTCGCCGCGGTGCGTAACATTGGGCGCGTCAGCGAGGTACAAAGTCTGAAGCCCAATGAGTTCGACCGGTACCGCTCTTTCACCATGACCTTCACGCCAGAGGATCTCGCGCTGTGAAAACTGTCTTTCGAATGCTTCTGCTCGGTCTGTGCAGCCTGGCCGGCGTGACGATGGCGCAGGAAGCCGACATTCGCGTCACCAGCGGTGTCGACCGCGCCATTCCGGTGGCGGTGGTGCCGTTTGGCTGGCAGGGCGCCACGGTGTTGCCCGAGGACCTGGCCGGCATCATCGGCAACGACCTGCGCAATTCCGGCATCTTTGAACCCATTCCGCGTCAGAACATGATCAGCCTGCCGACCCAGGCCTCGGAGATGATCTACCGCGACTGGCAGGCGCTGGGGGCCCAGTATGTGCTGCTGGGCAGCCTGGACCTGGACGCCGGCCGCTACCAGGCGCAGTTCGTGCTGTTCAACGTGGCCACCCAGCAGCAGATGCTGACCGGTACGGTGGGTGGCAGCGCCAGCCAGCTGCGCGACCTGGCCCACCACATCGCCGACCTGGCCTACGAGAAGATCACCGGCACCAAGGGTGCCTTCTCCACCAGGCTGCTGTACGTGACGGCCGAACGGTTGGGCACCACCAATACCCGCTACACCCTGCAGCGCTCGGATTACGACGGCGCCCGGGCGGTGACGCTGCTGCAGTCGCGCGAGCCGATCCTGTCGCCGCGCTATTCGCCGGACGGTAAGCGCATCGCCTACGTCTCGTTCGAGCAGGGGCGCCGGCCGCGCATCTTCATCCAGGAAGTGGATACCGGAAAGCGCGAGCGCATCACCGCATTTGAAGGGCTCAATGGGGCGCCGGCGTTCTCGCCGGACGGCAGCCGGCTGGCGTTCGTGCTGTCGCGCGACGGCAACCCGGAAATCTATGTGATGGACCTGGCGAGCCGGCGGATGCAGCGC
This sequence comes from Pseudomonas sp., assembly GCF_035497915.1. Classification (GTDB taxonomy): domain Bacteria; phylum Pseudomonadota; class Gammaproteobacteria; order Pseudomonadales; family Pseudomonadaceae; genus Serpens. Next base: position 85,538 of record NZ_DATJCS010000054.1, on the reverse strand, counting down.
GTGACCAACCACTACGCCATTGACACCGAGCCGTTCTGGGGGCGCGACGGGCAGACCCTGTACTTCACCTCGGACCGCGCCGGACGGCCGCAGATCTATCGTCAGCGCATTGGCAGTCCGGCGGCGGAACGCATCACCTTCGTCGGCAACTACAACGCCGCGCCGAAGCTGTCGGCCGACGAAAAGACCCTGGTGATGGTGCATCGCCAGGAGGGTTACACCAATTTCAAAGTGGCGGCACAAGACTTGCAGCGCGGTAATCTGCGCTTGTTGTCAGACACCACACTTGATGAATCGCCCACTGTTTCGCCTAATGGCACGATGCTAATCTACGCCACTCGTCACCAGGGGCGTGAGGTGTTGATGCTCGTCTCCATCAACGGACGAGTCCGGATCGCGTTGCCCACCGCACAAGGTGAAGTTCGCGAACCATCCTGGTCCCCCTACCTGAACTAGGTAGCGGGGCGCCATAAAAGTGTTCCTATCATCCCTGACTGTTGGAGTTGTTATATGGAAATGCTGAAGTTCGGTAAGCTCTCCGCCCTGGCTCTCGCCATGGCCGTTGCCGCTGGCTGCGCCTCTTCCGGCGGCGAAACCGCTGGTGAAACCACCACTGAAGCCGATGCTGTCAGCAGCGCCCCGGCTCAGGTCGACTCCACCGTCGACAATTCCCAGGCTGACGCCGATGCTGCCCTGCGCGCCATCACCACCTTCTATTTCGAGTACGACAGCTCCGATCTGAAGCCCGAAGCCATGCGCGCCCTGGACGCCCATGCCAAGGTGCTGAAGTCCACCGGCGTGCGTGTGGTACTGGAAGGTCACGCCGACGAGCGTGGCACCCGCGAATACAACATGGCCCTGGGTGAGCGCCGTGCCGGTTCCGTACAGCGCTACCTGAGCCTGCAGGGCGTCGCCCCGGCCCAGCTGGAGCTGGTGTCCTACGGCGAAGAGCGTCCGGTTGCCCTGGGTAGCAGCGAGCAGTCCTGGGCGCAGAACCGTCGCGTGGAACTGCGTCAGCAGTAATCGCGATGACTCGTTACCGCCAGATTCTGATCGCCTGGCTGGCCAGCCTGCCGCTGGTGGCCATGGCACAGGTTCCGGTTACCGAAGGCGGGGGCAAGTTGCGCCCCCTGCCGACGGTGAGCGGTTCCGGCGGGGTCCAGGCAGGAGGCGGGGCATCGCTCCCGCCTTCGGCCCAGGGCGAACTCTTCATTCAGCTGCAGCAGATGCAGGAAGAACTGGCCCGCCTGCGCGGCATGGTCGAAGAACAGCAGCATGAGATCCAGCGCCTGAAGCAGGAATCGCTGGAACGCTATCAGCAACTGGACAATCGCCTGAATCAGGCAGGGTCCGTGCCGCAACCGGCACCGACCAATGCGTCTACGCCGGCCCCGGCGGCCAGCGAACCGGCTGATCCTGCCAAGGAAAAGCTCTACTACGACGCCGCCTTCGATCTGATCAAGGCCAAGGATTTCGACAAGGCCAGCCAGGCGTTCAGCGCCTTCCTGCGCCGTTACCCCGCCAGCCGCTACGCCGCCAATGCGCAGTACTGGCTCGGTGAGGTGAATCTGGTGAAGGGCGACCTGCAGGCCGCCGGCCAGGCCTTCGCCCGCGTCCCCCTGGACTATCCGAACCACAGCAAGGTGCCGGATGCCCTCTACAAGCTGGCGGATGTCGAGCGGCGCCTGGGGCGCACCGACAAGGCGCGCGCCGCGTTGCAGCAGGTGGTCGCCAAGTACCCCGGCACATCGGCGGCCAAGTTGGCCGAGCGCGACCTGAAAGCCTTGCGCTGAACCTGTCTCGACGCACGAAGCATCCCGCCCACACGGCGGGATTTTTCGTTTTCAGGCCGGCGTTTGCCTGGTCTCCAGACGCGCACTGAACTGCTCCGCCGGTTCCGGTTTGCCGAACAGGTAGCCCTGCAGGTAGTCGCAGGCATGGGCGGCAAGAAATGCCTGTTGCAGCGGCGTTTCCACCCCTTCGGCGACCACCCGCAATCCCAGGCTGTGGGCCAGGCCGATGACCGCCGAGGCGATCTTGGCCTCGTTGGCGCCCACCTGGATGTCGCTCACGAAGCTGCGATCAATCTTCAGCGTATGCACCTGGAACTGGCGCAGGTAGGCCAGTGACGAATAGCCGGTGCCGAAGTCGTCGATGGCCAGGCTGACGCCCAGCTCGCACAGTTCACCGAGAATGAGCAGGGTGCGCTCGATGTCGCGCATCAGGATGGTTTCGGTCAGCTCCAGCTCCAGCAAGTGCGGCTGCAGACGATGCTCCTGCAGTGCTTCGCGCACCAGCTGCACGATGTTCTGGTGGGCGAACTGCTGGCCGGACAGGTTGACCGCCACCCGCACCGGTTCGCGGCCCTCGTCGAGCCAGCGGCGGATCTGCCGGCAGGCTTCGCGAATCACCCATTCACCGATCGGCACGATCAGGCCGGATTCTTCGGCGGCCGGCAGGAAGCGATCCGGCGTCAGCAGGCCCTCCTCGGCGTGCCGCCAGCGCAGCAGCGCTTCGCAGCTGCGCAGCGTGCCGTCGTGGGCATCCACCTTCGGCTGGTAGAACAGGCACAGTTCCTGGCGTTCCAGGGCGCCGCGCAACTGGTGTTCGAGCAGCAGTTCGCCCAGCCGCGCGGCATTCATGTCGGTCGAATAGAACTGGAAGCGGTTGCGGCCTTCGGCCTTGGCCCGGTACATGGCGGCGTCGGCATTGCTCAGCAGCAGGGAGTCCGTGAGGCCGTCGCCAGGGAAGACGGCGATGCCGATGCTGCAGGTGACGCTGAGTTCATGGCTGTCCAGCATGCACGGCTGGGTGATGGCGGTCAGCAGCTTGCGGGCGACCAGGCCGGCGTCCTGCGCGTCGTTCAGGTCCGGCAGGATGGCCACGAACTCGTCGCCACCCAGGCGTGCCAGGGTGTCGGATTCGCGCAGCACATCCAGGCAGCGCCGCGTGATGGTGCGCAGCAGGTGGTCGCCGGCGTCGTGGCCCAGGGTGTCGTTGATCCATTTGAAACGATCCAGGTCCATGAACAGGATGCCGACCTGATTGCCCTTGCGCCTGGCTTCGCGGATTGCCTGGCCGATCCGGTCCTGCAACAGCAGCCGGTTGGGCAGGCCGGTTAGCGCGTCGTGGTGGGCCAGATGATGGATGCGCGCCTCGGCCTCCTTGCGCTCGGTGACGTCGGAGAAGATGCCGATGTAGTGGGTGGTCTCGCCGGCGCTGTCGCGCACGGCTGCGATGGACAGCCACTCGGGATAGATCTCGCCATTGCTGCGCCGATTCCAGATCTCCCCCTGCCACTGGCCGCGCTCCTGCAGGGCGGTCCACATCTTGCGGTAGTACTCCGGGTCCTGGCGTCCCGAGGACAACTTGGCCGGCGTGGCGCCGGCGATTTGCCCGAGCGAGTAGCCGGTGATCTCGGTGAAGGCCGGGTTGACGGCGATGATTCGCGTCTTGTTATCGGTGATGACCATGCCCTCGCGGGCATTGGTGAATACCGTGGCGTAGCGCTTGAGTTCGTCCTGCGCCTGGTGCAGCGCTTCCAGGCGCGCATGCAGTTCGTGGTTGGCTTCCGCCAGTTGCGCGGCCAGGCGCCGACGGCGCGCCACCGCCGCGACCAGATAGATGCCCAGGCCCAGCGCCACCACGAACAGCAGTACCCGGTACCGACGGGCGTTCTGCAGTGCCTGGTTGTAGGCCAGGGCGTAGTTGCGAATCAGCGCGTCGCCCAGGGCATGGGTCGGCAGTTCGAGGATGTCGTGGGTAATGGCATCCAACGCGGGCTTGTGGGTCAGAATCAGATCGGCATGGCCGAGCAGGATGCGCAGGGTTTCCGCCGTGACGGGCTCCAGCCCCGCGGCGACCTGGCTTAGCCGGCTGTGCTCCAGGCGCAGCCGTACGGCGCGCTCGGGGTCGTCGTCCAGCAGGAAGGTCATCACCGAGCGGCCGAAGATGCCCACCTCGCGGGAGAGCGATTGCCCCAGCACGCCCTGGCGAATCAGTCCGTCGGTCAGCAGCGGAAAATAGCTCTGGGAATTGCGCAGGATCGCCGTCTCACGCTTGAAACGGTCCACCGCGTCGGCCTTGTCGAGGCTCACCCGGCGCAACTGGTCGACCAGTTGTTCGAGTTGCTGGCGTTCGTGCCGGGGGAGGTAGCCGGGCAGGTCGGCCAAGCCCTGGCTGATGGCCAGCAGATCCCGCACACCCTGGCTGCTGCGGTCGAAGTTGCGGTAGAGGTTGTAGCGGCTGGCCAGGACCGAGGCGTTCAGTTCGGCGTCCAGCTGTTGCAGGTGCAGCAGTTGCCGGGAGTAGTCCTGGTGCTGCTCGATGGAGATGCTGTCGGCGCGGAAAAACAGCCAGACCAGCGGGGTGCCGATCAGCAGCACCAGCAGCAGGGTGCGGGCGGCACGTCGCCAGTCGACGGGGAAGAGGGCGGTCTGTTTCATGGCTGGTGGTGGGCCGCGAGCTGCGCTGCGGGGAGTTCCCCGGTCAGGGTGTCGAGAAAGGCGACGATCAGGTGGATCTCCTCGTCGGTCAGGCGTCGACCGAGCTGGTAGCGGCCCATGATGCGTACCGCGTCGGGTAGTTGCGCCACCGAGCCGTCGTGAAGATACGGCGCGGTCAGCGCGACATTGCGCAGGCTCGGCACCTTGAAGACGTGGCGGTCCTCCTCGCGTCCGGTGATGCGCTGGCGGCCGGTGTCGGCGGCGCTGGTTGGGTGGTCGGCGTAATAGTCGGCGATGACGCCGAGGCGCTGGAACAGATTGCCGCCGACGCCCACACCCTGATGGCAACTGGCGCAGCCGTGCGACTTGAACAGCTCGTAGCCCCGCCGGGCGTCGGCGTCGATGGCGGCTGCTTCACCGCGCAGATAGCGGTCGAAGGGGGCGTTGGGGGTGAGCAGGGTCTGCAGGTAGCTGACCAGGGCGTCGGTGACGCTGTGCGGGTCGATGGCGCCGTAGGCCTGCTCGAACGCCTGGGCGTACTCGGCATCGGCGCGCAGGCTGGTTTCGATATGGGTCCAGCTGGCGGCCATTTCCCGGGGATCGAGCAGCGGGCCGCGGACCTGCTCGGCCAGCGTGCTGGCGCGCCCATCCCAGAACTGGGTGAAGTTGAGCGCGGCGTTCAGCACGCTGGGGGCGTTGCGCTCGCTCGGCACGCCGCCCACGCCGAGCGAGCGCCTGCGACCATCGGTGCCGTGGGGCAGGGGATGGCAGCTGGCGCAACTGATCGTGCCGTCGATGGACAGGCGCGGATCGTGGAACAGGCGGGCGCCCAGGGCGGCGCGCCGGGGAAGGACCGTACCAACCTCGGGCGGCAGGGGGGCGATGGGTTCCAGGCTGTCGGTCGGCAGGTGGGCAACGGCTGCGGCGGACGGGGCGCTGGCCGGCTCGCTCCAGGTCAGCACCATCAGCAGTGCGGCCAGGGCTGCCAGCAGGGGTAGCAGGAACAGCTGGGACAGGCTCGATTTCATCCGCGTATGGTAGAAACCCGGCCCGGCACGGCTGTTGAGGCCGGTCAAAGGAAACGCAGGTAGGCCGTTCCCGGCCGCTCAGATGCTTTTTAAAAAACCTGTTGATTTCCTGAATTAAATCAGTATGATGCACAGCCATCGGGTCGTTAGCTCAGTTGGTAGAGCAGTTGACTCTTAATCAATTGGTCGTAGGTTCGAGCCCTACACGACCCACCAGTTGAAACGAGTAGAAGCCGGAAATCAGTTGAAAGATTGATTTCCGGCTTTTTCGTATGCGCCCCTGTTGCCCGCAGGCAGCCGCCTGCGGGCGGGCCGGGTGTATACTCGCCTTCCGCTTCAGTCGAGTTTGCAGGTCCCGCCGTCATGTCCCAGATCCCCGAGCGCATCCTGGTTCAAGCCCACCTCGCCGCCAAGCAGCCCCGGCCGCTGACCCCCGAGGAGGAGGCCCGCCTGCGTGGCGAGATCGCCGCCGAGCTGAAACGCCAGGATGCCGTGTTGGTCGCCCACTACTACTGCGATCCGGTGCTGCAGGCGCTGGCCGAGGAAACCGGCGGTTGCGTCGCCGACTCCCTGGAAATGGCCCGCTTCGGCAGCCAGCACCCGGCCAGCACCCTGCTGGTGGCCGGCGTGAAGTTCATGGGCGAGACGGCCAAGATCCTCAATCCGGAAAAGCGCGTGCTGATGCCCACCCTCGAGGCGACCTGTTCCCTCGACCTCGGCTGCCCGGTGGAGGAGTTCGCCGCTTTCTGCGACCAGCACCCCGAACGCACCGTGGTGGTGTATGCCAACACCTCGGCGGCGGTGAAGGCGCGGGCCGACTGGGTGGTGACGTCCAGCTGCGCGCTGGAGATCGTCGAAAGCCTGATGGACAACGGCGAGAAACTGATCTGGGCACCCGATCAGCACCTGGGCCGCTACATCCAGCGTGAAACCGGCGCGGACATGCTGCTCTGGGAAGGCGCCTGCATCGTCCACGAGGAATTCAAGGCCAAGCAGCTGGCCGACATGAAGGCCCTTTACCCGGAGGCAGCGGTGCTGGTGCACCCGGAATCCCCCGAGGCGGTCATCGAGCTGGCCGACGCGGTGGGCTCCACCAGTCAGCTGATCAAGGCCGCGCAGACGCTGCCTAACCGGACCTTCATCGTCGCCACCGACCGAGGCATCTTCTACAAGATGCAGCAGCTGTGCCCGGACAAGCAGTTCATCGAGGCGCCCACCGCCGGCAGCGGCGCCGCCTGCCGCAGCTGTGCGCACTGCCCGTGGATGGCCATGAATACCCTGGAACGTACCCTGCAGACCCTGCGCGACGGCAGCAACGAGATCCTGGTGGACCCGGCGCTGGTGCCGCGTGCGGTCAAGCCGCTCAAGCGCATGCTGGACTTCACCCAGGCCGCGCGCCTGCGCCTGGCCGGCAACGCCTGACGGAACTTTCCGTCTTCGCCAGCCTCAAAGCCCCGGTTTTCAATCGGTTACCGGGGCTGTATCGGATGGACATGAATGCACTGCTGGCCGCACTGGCTTCCTACAACGTCACCCTGGGGCCGCGCCGGCCCGATGGCGGTCGGGTCATCACCCTGCATGACGAGAACGGAGAGCCGCTGATCAGCCGGGTGGTTGGCCGTGCGTTGCTCGGTCATCCTGCCGGCCTGGCCGAAGTGCTGGACAGCGTGCGCCGCGATCTGCTGGTCGCCGGCGGCAGTACCGACGAAACCGTGCTCGCCGCGTTGCGCGGCAGCGACCGGGTGCGCACCTACGCCTAATATCCCCTCCCTCCCGTGTACGCGTCCGCGTTGCACAACCGTGACCTGCGTCACACCTTGACGTGTTAGCCGCCCCCAAGGGTTGTCTGCCTCGTATGCGAGCCGCTAGCGTGCGCGCCGCATGGGAGGCCTGTCCTCCGTCCATTCCCGGTGCCTGTAGCGCAGCGTCTGCGCGAGCAGGACCGGCCGATCGGTAGCCCGGCCACCGAGGCCTATGAGGATTTCCTCTCAACAAGGAGCGCGCGATGAACGTCTGGAGCAAACTGCTCACCGCCCTGCGCGGCGGTGCCCGCGAGGTGGGGGAGTCGCTGGTCGATGGCCAGGCCCTGCGGATCCTCGATCAGGAGATTCGCGACGCCGACCAGGAGCTGCACAGGTCCCGTGAAGCCCTGGCGAGCATCATGGCCCGGCAGAAGCTGGCCGAGGAGCGGGTCGCCAACCTGCGGCAGCAGATCGGCGAGTACGAGCAATACGCCCTCAAGGCGCTCGACGCCGACAACCCGGGGCTGGCCCGCGAGGTGGCGGAAAAGATCGCCCGACTGGAAAACGACCTGGCGGGCGAGCGCCTGCAGGGTGAGGAATTCGCCGCCAGCGCCACGCGCCTGCGCGCCGCCATCGGCCAGGCCGAGGGCAACATCAAGCAGCTCAAGCAGCAGATAGATACGGTCAAGGCCACCGAAAGCGTGCAGAAAGCACAGCAGGCGGTCGCCCAGCGGCATGGCGACGCCCAGTCGCGGCTGCACTCCGCCGTGGAATCGCTGGAGCGCATCAAGCAGAAGCAGGCCGAGCGCGCCGCGCTGATGGACGCCTCGGCGGAGCTGGCTGCCGAAGGCAACGGCGACCAGGCGCTGGAGCGCAAGCTGCATGCGGCGGGCCTGGTGGCCAGCGGCAGCAGCGCCGAGCAGGTACTGGCCCGCCTGCAGGCCCGCCAGGCCGACTGACCGTCAAAAGGCCTGAGCGCTCTTCCCGGGCGTTCGGGCCGCCTCGAGTTGCGATCCGATGGAACTGTTTCTGCATACCTCGCTGTCCTTTCCGACTGTCCTGCTCAGCTTCCTGCTCTGCGTGGCCATCCTCTACTGGCTGGTTGCCGCCCTGGGGCTGGTCGATGTCGAGCTGCTGGACGGCGATGACACGGCGCTGGAGGGACTGGCCGGCCTGCTGCTCAAGTGCGGGCTCAACGGCGTGCCGGTCACCCTGGTGCTCACCCTGCTGTTCTTCTTCGCCTGGCTGGGCTGCTACTTCGTTCAGTTGCTGATTCTCGACCCGCTGCCGCTGGGCCTGCTGCGCTACCCGCTGGGTCTGCTGGCGGCCGTGGCCGCAGTGGTGGCCGCTGTACCGCTGGTGGCCCTGCTGATCCGTCCGCTGCGTCCGCTGTTTCGCAAGCTGGAATCCACGGATAGCCGTTCGCTGCTTGGCCAGCGGGCGCTGGTGCGCAGCGGGCGGGTCACCGAGCAGCACGGCGAAGCCATGCTGGAAAACGGCGGCGCCGGGCTGATCCTGCGCATCCGCGCCGAAGCGTCCCGTGACTTCAAGCGCGGCGACCGGGTGGTACTGCTGGAGTACCTGCCGGAGCCGCATGCCTATCGGGTGATCAGCGAAGCCGAGTTCGACGGCCTGTCCGTGTCCTGAAGGACGCACGCACCCGCTTTAAAAACAAGGAGATTGTTTACCCATGAGTTTCGCCATGCTGATGCCGTTCCTGGTCGGAGTGGGCGTGTTCTTCCTGCTGCTGATGGGCTTCTATGTCCTGTTCAAGGCCTTCTACATCAAGGTTCCGCAGGGCACCGCGCTGATCGTCAACGACCTGTCCTCCACGCCCAAGGTGCATTTCACCGGCGCGCTGGTGTATCCGGTGATCTACCTCAAGGAGTTCATGAAGATCTCCCTGATCACCCTGGAAGTCGATCGCCGTGGCAAGGATGGCCTGATCTGCCGTGACAACCTGCGCGCCGACATCACCGTGGCCTTCTACCTGCGCGTCAACGAGACCCAGGAAGACGTGCTCAAGGTCGCCAAGGCCATCGGCGTCGATCGCGCCTCCGACCGTGGCGCGGTCAACGAGCTGTTCAACGCCAAGTTCTCCGAAGCGCTGAAGACCGTCGGCAAGCAGTTCGACTTCGTCCAGCTGTTCGAGGAGCGGCAGAGCTTCCGCGACCGCATCGTCGAGGTGATCGGCAACGACCTCAACGGCTACGTGCTGGAAGACGTGGCCATCGACTACCTGGAGCAGACCCCCAAGGTTTCCCTGGACCCGACCAACATCCTCGACGCCGAGGGTATCCGCAAGATCACCCAGCTGACCGCCGCGCAGAACGTCATCACCAACGAGCTGGAGCGCAACGAGGAGCTGGCGATCAAGAAGAAGAACGTCGAGACCCGCGAGGCCACCCTGGCCCTGGAGCGCCAGCAGGCCGATGCCGAAGCGCGGCAGAAGCGCGAGATCGAGACCATCCGCGCCCGCGAGGAGGCCGAAACGCTCAAGGTGCGCGAGGAAGAGCGGCTGAAGGCCGAGCAGGCGCGCATCCAGACCCAGCAGGAACTGGACATCCGCGCCGAGAACCATCAGCGCGAGGTGGAAGTGGCGGTGCAGAACCGCCAGCGCGCCGTGGTCATCGAGGTGGAGAAGGTCACCCGTGCCCGTGACCTGGAAGTGGTGGCCCGCGAGCGTGAAGTGGAGCTGCAGCGCATCGAGAAGGAAAAGGCGCTGGAAGAAGAGCGCAAGAACATCGCCGGTGTGATTCGCGAGCGGGTGGCGGTGGAGAAGACCGTGGCCCAGGAGGAAGAGCGCATCAAGGAAGTGCGCGAGGTCTCCGAGGCCGAGCGCCTCAAGCAGGTCGTCGTGCTGCAGGCCCAGGCCGAAGCCGAACAAGAGCTGGTGCGCCAGGTCAAGCAGGCCGAGGCCGACGAGACCCGTTCCCGCCACAAGGCCGTGGAGATCAACACGCTGGCCCAGGCCGAGCTGGAAGCCGCGGCCAAGAGTGCCGAGGCCAAGAAGCGCATGGCCGAGGGCATCGAGGCCGAGCGCGCCGCGCCGGGCCTGGCCGATGCGCGGGTGCTGGAAGTCACCGCCGCGGCGGTCGAGAAGGAAGGGCTGGCGCAGGCCCGCGTCAAGGCCGAGCAGCTGATTGCCGAAGCCCGTGGCGAGCAGGAGAAAGGCCTGGCGCAGGCCCGCGTGCTGGAAGCCCAGGCCGCTGCCCGGGAGAAGGACGGCCTGGCCGAGGCCAAGGTGCTGGAAGAGAAGCTCGGCGCCCAGGCGCGCGGCGAACAGCAGCTGGGCAGCGCCAAGGCCCAGGCCACCCAGGACCTGGGTCTGGCCGAGGCGCAGGTGCTGCTGGAGCGGCTGAGCGCCGAGGCCGAGGGCCTGGGCAAGAAGTTCGGCGCCCTGGACGCGCTCAGCGACAACGCGCGCCAGCACGAAGAGTTCCGCATGCAGCTGGAGAAGCACTTCGAGGAGTCCCTGGCCGCCATCGCCGCCAACAAGGACATCGCCAAGGAGCAGGCCGAGGTACTCGCCGCCGCGCTGGGCCAGGCGAAGATCGAGATCGTCGGCGGCGAGGGCGACTTCTTCAACTCCTTCGCCAAGTCGCTGTCGGTGGGCAAGGCCATCGAAGGCGTGGTCGGCAAGAGCCCGGTGGTCCAGGACATGCTGTCGCGCCTGCTCAACGGCCGCGCTGGCCGTGACCTGGATGCCGCCAAGTCGGCCGCCGAGAGCTGATGCCCGGTCCGCGCCGCGGCGCGGACCCTTTCCCGTCGAACCGGGCCCGTGCGCGGGCCCGGTCGCCCCGTGGACTTTCGATCAGGACGAGCACGATGTCGGAACAGGCCGCTCCCCAGGCCCAGGACCTGGTGGACAAGGCAGTCGCCGAGGGCGGCGCCTATGAAGTGCTGCACAAACGTCTGCTGGAGCAGGGCCGCCAGGTTCGCCAGCAGGCCGAGACCCTCAACCAGCAGCGCCTGCAGGCGTTCGGCGACAGCCGCATGGAGGTGGCCGGCAGGGTGCGCATCCGCACCGAGAACAACTGCGTGGCGCGCGACATCGTCCAGGTCGGCGACCACCTGCTGTTCGGCTACAACGTCTTCCTGGGTCTCAAGCGCGAGACGCGCATCGAGGATGTGTTCTCCCTGTACCGCCTGGTGGAGCACGAGCAGGGCTACGAGGCCGAGCCGCTGGAGCTGGCCGGCAGCTTCCTGGGCCAGCAGAGCTTCGTCAACGACTTCAACGAGCTGTACACCTACTACAAGAACACCCGGCTGCTGCAGCTCACCCGGCGTGACGGCAAGCTGCTGGCCAGCTTCCAGATCGGCGAGCGGGTCAGCGACATCCGCGTGTTCCGCTGGTCGGTTTCCGCCGATGGCCAGCAGGTGCGCTACATCGACAACCGTGGCGAGCGCGACATCGCCCTGCCGGCGTCCTTCGATTTCGAGTGGCAGAAGACCACCCGCGAGATGGCCGTCAACGGCCGCCACCCGCATCTGAACATCCTCGACACGGTGTTCGTGGAAACCCTGGGCGGCGATCTCACCATCAAGGTCGAGAACAACACCGAGGACGGCCAGGGCATCTACCGCGAGCCGGTGCTGGACAAGAGCCAGTCGCTGGACGACGCGCAGATCGAGTACGCCCGGCTGGGCGGCCTGATCCTGCTCAAGGTGCTGCCCTACCGCGAGGAGCGCTGGCGCTACCTGGTGTTCAACAGCCTGACCCGCAAGGTCGAGCGCATCGACGCGATCGGCCAGGCGTGCATCCAGCTGCCGGAAGACCACGGCATCATCTTCCCCGGCGGCTACTACCTGCAGAACGGCGAGTACAAGACCTTCGAGCAGTCCATGGGCGGCATGCGCTTCAAGCGCATGCTGCGCTCGCCCAACGGCGAGGACGTGCAGTTCGTGTTCTACGAACCGCTTGAAGGCCGCTCGGTGCTGCTGACCTACAACCTGATCAGCCGCCGCCTGCAGAACCCGATCTTCGGCCACGGCCACGCGCGCCTGGAAGACGGGCGCATGGTGATCTTCTCCGCCGAAGGGGACGAACCGACCCGCATCCATCCGATGCAGATCTGGCAGACGCCGTTCTACAGCGAGGAATACGCCGCCCGCCAGCCGGCCCGGGGCGGTTTCTTCGGGCGCATCGGAAATGCCGAGCTGGTGCGCGGCATTTCCGACCTGCTGGGCCTGGCCCGGGAGATCGACAGCCCGGAAGTCTCGGTGGCCCGCTTCAGCCAGCTGTGCCAGAACACTCGGCGGCTGTTCGATGCCTACCACTGGCTCGGCGAACCCGAGTGCGCCGGGCTGGCGCCCCTGCTGCGCGAGGTGGCGGCCACCGGCGAGCTGGTGCTGGACGAGTTCGAGAAGGTGGAAAGCATCCGCCAGCAGTCGGCGCGGGCCATGGCCGATGCCGAAGCGCGCCAGAAGGCGCTGCTGGACGGCCTCTGGATGGATGGCTGGAAGCAGGCCCAGGAGTACGTCGAGGCGCTCAACCAGCTCGGCGCCCAGCGCGGTCTGCTGCTGACCATCCGCGAGCTGCGCTACATCGACGTGGCGCGCATCGACGCGATGGAGCGCGCGCTGCTCGACGCCCATGAACGGGTGGCCACCGCCACCTCGGCGTTCCTCGCCGGGGCGCAGGCGCTCCAGCCATTCCTCGACCGACTGGCGCAGCTCGACCAGGCCGCCCAGGCGGCGGAAACCGTGGCGGGGCTGGCCGAGCCGCTGCGGACGATGGCCGGCATGGCCGCGGACCTGGACATGCTGTCCGGGCTGATGGCCTCGCTGAAGATCGACGACGCCACCCAGCGCACGCGCATCGTCGAAGGCATTTCCGAGGTTTACGCCCGCCTCAACCAGACCAAGGCGCGCGCCGAACAGCGCCGCAAGGGCCTCGGGTCGAGCGAGGCGGTGGCGCAGTTCGGCGCCCAGTTCAAGCTGTTCGGCCAGAGCGTCACCGGCGCCCTGGCGCTGGCCACCGACCCGGAGCGCTGCGACGAGCAGCTGTCGCGGCTGCTGGTGCAGCTGGAGGAGCTGGAAAGCCAGTTCGGCAACCACGAGCAATTCCTCGGCGACATCCTGGGCAAGCGCGAGGAGCTGCTGGAAACCTTCGAGGCCCATCGCCAGGCGCTGCTCGACGAGCGCCAGCGCAAGGCGCAATCGCTGGCCGATGCCGCCCGGCGCATCCTCGACGGCCTGGGCCGGCGCACCGCGCGTTTCAGCCGCGCGGAGGAACTCAACGCGTTCTTCGCCGGCGACCCGCTGATCCTCAAGCTGCGCGAACTGGCCGAGCGGCTGCGCGAGCTGGGCGACAGCGTGCGCGCCGACGACATCGAGGCGCGCCTGAAGGGCGTACGCGACCAGGCCGTGCGGGCCCAGCGCGACCAGCGCGAGCTGTTCGAGGAGGGCGGCAACGTCATCCGTTTGGGGCCGCGCCATCGCTTCAGCGTCAACACCCAGGAGCTGGACCTGACCCTGCTGCCGCGTGGCGACCAGTTGCACCTGCACCTGACCGGCACCGATTTCCTCGAGCCGCTGCACGCCCCGGAGCTGGAAGCCCTGCGCGACTACTGGCAGGTGTCGCTGGAGTCCGAATCCGAGCAGCTGTGCCGCGCCGAATACCTGGCCGGGGCGCTGCTGGAGGCCGCCGAGCGCGGCAGTGACGGCCTGTCCCGGGATCGGTTGAAGGCCGCCATGAGCCAGCCCCAGGAGCTGCTCGGGCTGATCCGCGAGTTCGCCGCGCCGCGCTACCGGGAAGGCTACCAGCGCGGCATCCACGACCAGGACGCCCTGGCCATCCTGCTCCGCGTGCTCGAGTTGCGCGACAGCGCCGGGCTGCTGATCCATGGCCCGGCGGCGCGCGGTTTCGCGCTGTTCTTCTGGTCGTGCTGGCGCAGCGAGGCGCAGGCGGCGCTCTGGCCGCAACGGGCGGCCAGCAGTGCGCAGGTGCGCCGTCTGTTCGGCCATGCCAACGGGGTGGAGCAACTGCGCGCCGAGGTCTGCGAGGCCATGCGCGGTTTCCAGGCGCAGCATGCGCTCGGGCAGGCCGACCCGCTGCTGCGGGACGCGGCGGAGTACCTGGTGGAAGAGCTGGCCGCCGAGCGCGTGGAATTCGCCTGCAGCAAGTACGCCCGCGAGCTGCTCGAAGGCCTGCGCCGGCACCTGCAGGCCAGCCACCTGTGGGACGCCCACCGGCAGGCGCTGGACAGGCTGCAGGCGCAGCCTGCACAGCGCTGGGCGCTGGCCACCAACTGGCTGCAGGGCTATTGCCGCAGTCAGGCGCCCGATCTGCAGAACTACGTGCCGGAAGCGGTGGCGCTGAGCCTGGTCGGCGAAACGCTGGCGCCGCGCATCGTCGAGGCCGACCTGCGCTTTCGCGTCGACGGCCTGCTCGGCGAGCACCCGCGCATCCGCGAGGGCGCCCTGGAGCTGAGCCTGGACGATTTCTTCCAGCGCCTGCGCCACCACCGCACCCAGGTGCTGCCCGCGCTGCAGCGCTACCAGGCGCTGCGCCAGGCGGTGCTCGAACGCGAACGCGCGGCGCTGCGCCTGGAGGAGTTCCGCCCGCGGCCGCTGACCTCCTTCGTGCGCAACCGGCTGATCAACGAGGTGTACCTGGGCTTCATCGGCGACAACCTGGCCAAGCAGATGGGCACGGTCGGGGAGGGCAAGCGCAGCGACCTGATGGGCCTGCTGATGCTGATCTCGCCGCCGGGCTACGGCAAGACCACGCTGATGGAGTACGTCGCCCACCGCCTCGGGCTGATCTTCATGAAGATCAACGGTCCGGCGCTGGGTCACGAGGTGCGCTCCATCGACCCGGCGCAGGCGCCGGACGCCACCTCGCGCCAGGAGCTGGAGAAGCTCAACCTGGCGCTGGAGATGGGCAGCAACGTGATGCTCTATGTCGACGACATCCAGCACACCCACCCGGAGTTCCTGCAGAAGTTCATCTCCCTGTGCGACGGCACCCGGCGCATCGAGGGCGTGTGGAAGGGCAAGACCCGCACCTACGACATGCGCGGCAAGAAGTTCTGCGTGGTGATGGCCGGCAACCCCTACACCGAGTCCGGCGAGCTGTTCAAGATCCCCGACATGCTGGCCAACCGTGCCGACATCTATAACCTCGGCGACACCCTCGGCGGCATGCAGGACGCCTTCGCCCTCAGCTACATCGAGAACAGCCTGACCGCCAACCCGGTGCTGGCGCCGCTGGCCACCCGCGAGCTGACCGATCTCTATCGGTTCGTCGAGCGCGCCGAGGGCAAGCCGTTCTCGGCCAACGCACTGAGCCATGACTACAGCGGCGCGGAGATCAACGAGATCACCGCCACCCTGCAGCGGCTGCTGCAGGTGCGCGACACCGTGCTCAAGGTCAACCAGCAGTACATCGCCAGTGCCGCCCAGGCCGAGCAGTACCGCACCGAGCCGCCGTTCAAGCTGCAGGGCAGCTATCGCAACATGAACAAGCTGGCCGAGAAGATCAGTGCGGTGATGAACGAGGCCGAGCTGCTGCAGCTGATCGCCGACCACTACCAGGGCGAATCGCAACTGCTGACCAGCGGCGCCGAGGAGAACCTCCTCAAGCTGGCCGAACTGCGCGGCACCCTGAGCGCCGAACAGGCCGAGCGTTGGGCGCAGATCAAGCGCGACTTCCTGCGCAACAAGGCCATCGGCGGCAGCGACGCGGATGTCGGCGGCCGCGTGGTGGCCCAGCTCAACGACCTGGTGGAAGGCGTGCGCGCGCTGGGTGCACGGCGCGCCGGCGCGCCGGCGGACGCCGAGCAGCCCTGGGCGCAGCTGCTGGCCGGCCTGGAGCGCCTGCGCCAGGTCGAGCCGCGGGTCGAGGTCGACCTGCAGGTGGTCGCGCCGCCGCAGCCGGGTATCCAGCAGTTGCTGGAGCGCCTGGCCGACAGCCTGCAGCACAGCTTCCTGCCGCTGCTCAACGCCATGGACAAGAAGATCGACATCGACCTGGGCACCCACCGCAACATGCAGGACATGGCGCACCAGTTGCGCGAGCTGGCCAGCCGCGCGGCACGCGGAACGGACAGCCGGTCCGACGCGGGTACACCCGCCTTCGAACAGGATGCTGAGGCATGAACTTCGAGCAGCTCGACCAGCAGTTGCGTGACAGTCTGGCGGACCTGCGCCTGAGCAACGAGGAGCGCAACGAACTGCGCGAACTGGGCGACAACCTGTCGCCCGACCAGGTGCGTTTCCTGCGCAACCGCGCCTTCGCCCTGGTGCGCGAGCGGGTCGCGGAGCCGGAGGCGGCGCTGCCGGCGCTGAAATGGCTGGAGCAGGTGATCCGCACCCTGGAGGTGCGCTGCGCCGTGACGCGCAGCCACAGCAGCGCGCATTTCAGCCCGGGCGAAAGTTGCCGGACACGGATCCGCGAACTGTGCCGGCAGGCCCGCGAAGCGGTGGACGTCTGTGTGTTCACCATTTCCGACAACCTGCTCAGCGATGCCCTGATCGCCTGCCACCGGCGCGGTGTGCGGGTGCGGGTCATCAGCGACAGCGAAAAGCGCTTCGATCCGGGCAGCGACATCGAACAGCTGCTGGCGCAGGGCGTGCCGGTGCGCATCGACAACAGCCCTTACCACATGCACCACAAGTTCGCGCTGTTCGACCGTCGTCTGCTGCTCAACGGCAGCTTCAACTGGACCCGCAGCGCCACCACCAGCAACGAGGAAAACCTGCTGGTCACCGACGACGCCCATCTGCTCGCCGAATACAGCCGGGAATTCGAAACCCTCTGGGAGCGCTACGCGGGCCGCTAGACCCGCGTGCCGCCGTCGTCATCAGGCGGGCGCACCCCAGAACGCCTCACTGCGCAGCCGATCCAGCAGTTGTGCCCGTAATGCCTGGCCCTGCTCGGCCAGCTCGTCGATCCGCGTGCGCAGGCGGGCCAGCGGCTGGGTGGTGTCGTGCAGATGGATGAAGCGCATGTCGTGGATGGCCTGCTCAAGGTGCCCATGGCTGATCAGCACGCCGATCCATTCATGCTCGTCGTAGCCGGCCTCCGCCTCTGGAATGTCGGCGCGACAGGCCCGGGCGAGGTCCAGGCGGTCCAGCTGCAGATAGCGGTTGGCGATGGCCGCCAGCAGCAGGGCCTTGTCGAAGTCGTCCAGGTCGTCCTGCGCCGTGCTGTGGCGCAACAGGTCGCGCGCCTGTTCCAGTTTGCGCAGCGCGTCTTCGCGGCGTCCGAGTTTCTGCAGCAGGCCGGCCAGCCGCTCGAGGTTGGCGATCCTTTCGTGCCGGTCCATGCGCGATAGCAGCCGCTCCATCTGTTCCAGGCCACGGCGAACCTCATAGCTGACGCGTTCGCGCTCCGGTAGCCGGCTCTGGATGGTGAGACGCGCGTCGAACACGAAGAAGCGCAGCTGGCCCTGTTCATCGTCGGGTAGTTCGGACACCCAGCGATCGGCATCATCCAGCAGTCGTGCCGCCAGGTCAGGGTGCCGGGGGGCGTTGAGTGCCCCCAGCGACAGGTAGAGATCGATGCGTTCGTGCGGGTTGCGGGCCAGGGCCTGAACAGTCGCCTCGCTGGTGGCAAAGGTGCCCCGGTCGATATGCCACTGCGCCAGTTGCATCAGCAGATCCCTGTGCGCGAGGTCGTCAACCGTCGCCAGCAGTTCGAGTGCCCTGGGCAGTTGCTCGCGCTCCAGCATCGCGGCGAATACCTGCTCGTGGAAAGCGTTCCGCTGATATGACGGCAGACCCTCGAGTAACGCCAGGGCCTGATCGAAGCGCCCGGCGCCAGTCAGCTCGGTGATGGCCGGCGAGCGGCGCTCGGCGGGCAGTTGCGCGCCAATCTCCTGCAGGCGCTGGAATTCCCCCAGTTCGGCCAGTTCCCTGAACAGGTCGTCGATGCCCAGATAGCCCTGGGTGGCAGCGCTTTCCTGCATCCGCCGCCAGGCCAGGTCGAGCGACCTCAGCGCCGCCTCGTGTTGCGCAAGCCGGCGCTGTTCCCTGGCCAGCTTCGGCAGCTGCAGGGGGGCGAGGGTGTCGGTATCCCGCTCCAGTTCCGCCAGCGCGGCACTCGCCTCGGCCAGGCGGCCGCTGGCGTGCAGCAGGGCGATTCTCGGCAGGGGTTCGGCCGGCAGGTCGTCACCAGTGGCCGCCAGCAGCTCCAGTGCCCGAGACGCGTTCCCCTGGTCTATCAGGTGGGTCAGCAGGTTGAGCAGGGCGACACCGCGGTGGTGCTCGTCGAGCCTGGCCAGCAGCTGCAGCAGGGCCTCCTGGTCCCCCTCGTCGAGCAGCGAGGTGCACAGGCTGCTCTGGGCGACCTGCCAGGCATCGCCCTCGAGGTCGGTGACCAGAGTGCGAGCCAGGGTCGGATCCAGCATGCTCAGGGTGGCAACGCGGTTGATCTGCGAGGCCTCCTCCAGGGTGATCCGTGCGGGACTGCCCTCGATCTGCAGGCGCCCGTCGGAGGGTTCGTTGCCGGTCAGGGCGAAGATCAGCATCACGACGATGGCGAGAAACAGCAGGAAGAAGAAGATTTCCATGACAACCTTTCCTTGGATCCAGAAGAAGCGGGGCGCGGTCTTATAATCGCGTGCGCCGGGATCCGGCAACCCGGCGATGTGATTTTGCCATTACTTGTCGCCCGCGCCGGGCCACGGTTTTCGCGGTAGACTTGCGCCCTTTCGCTCCCAGCCGGTACTGCCTCCATGGCCCTGCAAGCCACGCCCTACAAAGTCGAACTCAACCTCACCGACCTGGATCGCGGGGTCTACGAGAACCTGCGCTTCACCGTCGCCCGCCACCCCTCGGAAACCGAGGAGCGCCTGGCGGTGCGGCTGATCGCCTACGCGCTCTGGTACGACCCGCAGTTGGGCTTCGGCCGCGGCCTGTCCGATGTCGACGAGCCGGCACTGTGGGAAAAGAGCCTGGACGACCGTGTGCTGCACTGGATCGAGGTCGGCCAGCCGGATGCCGAGCGCATGACCTGGTGTTCGCGGCGCGCCGAACGCTTCAGCCTGGTGGCTTATGGCAGCCTGCGGGTCTGGCAGACCAAGGTGCTCGACAGCGTGCGCAACCTGAAGAATCTCAGCGTGGTGGCGGTCAACCAGGCGGCCCTGGAGAATCTCGCCCGCGATATGCCGCGCTCGCTGAGCTGGAGCGTGATGATCAGCGACGGCGAGCTGTTCGTCACCGATGAGCGCGGCCAGCACGAGATTCCCCTGGAGTGGCTGGCCGGCGAACGCTGAGCCCGCGCCCACCGCGCGGTGGATCGACAAAGCGCGATCCCCCCTACGACTGCCCTGCGATCCGAGTTGTCCATGCGTATCGAACCCCGCCCGTTGCCCGAATCCCTGCCCGACCTGGGCGAGCTGCCGCCGCTGCTGACCCGCCTGTACGCCGCCCGTGGCGTGCGCAGCGCCGCCGAGCTGGACAAGGGGCTGGCGCGGCTGATTCCCTACCCGCAACTGGCCGGCATCGACGCAGCGGTGACGCTGCTGGTGGAGGCGCTGGAACGGCGCCAGCGGGTGCTGATCGTCGGCGACTTCGATGCCGACGGCGCCACCGCCAGCTGCGTGGGCGTGCTGGGCTTGCGCATGCTCGGCGTGGCGCATGTCGACTACCTGGTGCCCAACCGCTTCGAGTACGGCTACGGCCTGACCCCGGAAATCGTCGCAGTGGCCCTGCAGCGCCAGCCGGACCTGCTGATCACCGTGGACAACGGCATCTCCAGCGTCGATGGCGTGGCGGCGGCCAAGGCGGCGGGGCTCAAGGTGCTGGTCACCGATCACCACCTGCCCGGGCCCGAGCTGCCGGCAGCCGATGCCATCGTCAACCCCAACCAGCCGGGCTGTCCGTTCCCGAGCAAGGCCATGGCCGGGGTGGGCGTGATCTTCTACGTGCTGCTGGCGCTGCGCGCGCGCCTGCGCGAAATCGGCTGGTTCGCCCGCGCCGGTCTGGCGGAGCCGAACCTCGGCGAGCTGCTGGATCTGGTGGCGCTGGGCAGCGTCGCCGACGTGGTGCCGCTGGACGCCAACAACCGCATCCTGGTGCACCAGGGCCTGGCGCGCATCCGCGTCGGCCGGGCGCGGCCGGGTCTCAAGGCGATTCTCGAAGTCGCCGGCAAGCAGGCCGGACGCATCACCTCCACGGATCTGGGCTTCATCCTCGGCCCGCGCCTGAATGCCGCCGGGCGGCTGGACGACATGAGCCTGGGCATCGAATGTCTGCTCTGCGAGGACGAGGCCCTGGCCCGCGACATGGCGGTACAGCTCGACCAGCTCAACCAGGACCGCAAGGCCATCGAGCAGGGCATGCAGCGCGAGGCGCTGGCCCAGCTCAAGGAACTGAGCGCCGAGCAGTTGCCGTTCGGCCTGTGCCTGTTCGAGGCGGAGTGGCACCAGGGCGTGATCGGCATCCTCGCCTCGCGCCTCAAGGAGCGTTACCACCGCCCGACCATCGCCTTCGCCGATGCCGGCGACGGCGTGCTCAAGGGCTCGGCGCGCTCGGTGCCCGGTTTCCACATCCGTGACGCGCTGGACGCGGTGGCGGCCCGCCATCCCGGACTGATCAGCAAGTTCGGCGGCCACGCCATGGCCGCCGGCCTGTCGCTGCCGGCAACGAACTTCGGGGCTTTCGCCGCCGCTTTCGATGCCGAGGTGCGTCGTCAGCTCAGCGACGAGGACCTCACTGGCCGCTTGCTGTCCGACGGCCAATTGAGCGCCGAGGAATTCCACCTGGAATTGGCGCGCGCCCTGCGCCACGCCGGACCCTGGGGTCAGCATTTCCCCGAGCCGCTGTTCCATGGCGTGTTCGAGGTGGTGCAGCAGCGCCTGGTGGGCGAGCGCCATCTGAAACTGGTGGTGAAGACCGAGTGCGGCAGCCGCAGCCTGGATGCCATCGCCTTCAACATCGACCGCGAGCAGTGGCCCAACCCGACGGTGCGCTGGGTCGAGCTGGCCTACAAGCTGGACGTCAACGAATTCCGTGGCCAGGAAAGCGTGCAACTGCTGGTCAGCCACCTGGCGCCGCGCTGACGGCCCTGTAATGGGATGGGCTGGCCCCGCGAGGGCGGCGGCTGAAGGCCGCCGCGTGCGTTAGGCAGGCCTTGTGGGGCCGGGTTTATCCCGGCCGGGGTGGGTACGGCACCGAAGTGCCGAACTCGACCCCGCTGGCCGGCGTAAAGCCGGCCCTACAGGGTTCCGGGTCGGCCGCGGTCAGACCTGGAAACGCCCCACCAGCCCGGCCAACTGGCCGGACAGCTCCGACAGGCCGCGGCTGGCCTGGGTGCTCTGCTCGGACATCTGCATGGCCTGGTTGGACAGCGTGCGGATCTCGTCGATGTTGCGGGCGATCTCCTCGGTCACGCTGCTCTGCTCCTCGCAGGCGGTGGCGATCTGCGCGGCCATGTCGTTGATGCGCTGGATCGCGCCGCGGGTGCCGTCGAGCACCTGCTCCACGTCCGCCACCCGCTGCACGCTGTCGCTGGCCTTGGCGCCGCCGTTCTCCATGGCGCGTACCGCCTGCTGCACGCCGCTCTGCAGCCGCTCGATGCGCGCCTGGATGTCCACCGTCGACTCCTGGGTGCGCGCCGCCAGGGCGCGCACCTCGTCGGCCACCACCGCGAAGCCGCGACCCTGGTCGCCGGCCCGGGCGGCCTCGATGGCGGCGTTCAGGGCCAGCAGGTTGGTCTGTTCGGCAATGGTGCGAATCACTTCCAGCACCGCACCGATGCTGGCGGTTTCCTCCTCCAGGGCCTCGATGGTGCGCGCGGCGTTGCCCACGTCGCTGGCCAGGGAGCGGATCACCGTGATGCTGGCGCCGACCACCTGCGCGCCATGGCGCGACTGATCGTCGGCTTCGCGCGCGGTGTCGGCGGCCTGCTGGGCGCTGCGCGCCACTTCATGCACGGCGGCGCTCATCTCGGTGGCGGCGGTGCTGACCTGGTCGACGGCGGCGAACTCGTGGCTGATCAGCTCGTCGTTGCGCGCCGCCAGCCCCGCCTGCTCGCGGGCCGAGGTGGACACCGATTCGGCCAGGGAGCCGATCTCGGCGATCATCGGCTGCAGCTTGTCGAGGAAACGGTTGAAGGCGCGCCCGAGCTGACCCAGCTCGTCCCGGGAGGTGATGTCCACGCGCCCGCGCAGGTCGCCGTCGCCATCGGCGATCTGCTCAAGCCGCTGCAGCAGGCGTTGCAGCGGCCGGGTGACCAGCGTCGGGAAGGCGAAGGCGAGCAGGGCGCAGATCAGCAGGCCGATACCCACCAGCGCGCCCTGTTGCACGCGGTTGGCGATGCCCTGGTCGATGGCCGACTGGCCCAGCGCCTTGGCAGTGGCGTCTTCCAGCTCGCCGAGCTTGTCGATGGCGTCGCGGGCCGCCTCGAACAGCTTCTCGCTTTCGCCGAAGCTCAGCGCGGTCGCGCCGGCCGGGTATTCCCGAGTCATCGCCAGCACGCGTTCCGAAGTGGCCTTCCAGCGCGCGAAGCCCTGGTTGAATTCCTCCACCAGGCGGCGGGCTTCGGGGGAGGGTTGCAGCGTCGCGTAGCGATTGACGCGCTCGTGGGCCTGGCCCAGGTTCTCGCGGTGGCTGTCGCGCAGCGCCTGGGCATGCTCTGCGGTGAAGTCGCCGAGCAGGCTGCGTTCGGCGATGAACGCCTGGTACAGGTCGCGGTCGGCATTGAGCAGCAGGCTCACCGCCGGCAGCGATCGGCCGATCAGTTGGGTGCTGGATTGCACCAGTTGCTCGATGCTGCGCATGGCCAGCAGGCCCATGAGCATCAGCAGCACGGACAGGACAAGGATGGGGAGGGCGATTTTCCAGCGGAATTTCAGATCGGCGAACAGGCGAAGCATGGGGCACCTTCCCTTGTGTTTCGTTGTTGTAGTGGGCCGCTGGATTCGCCGTCCGCGCACGCGGCGGCCGGGTTTCCCATGCTGACCATAAGGGTTATCGGCTGACCGCTGGGCCGGCTTTATAGCGGTTTGCCTGCTTCAGGCTGTCGCAGGAGGTCTTTACTGGTGGGAAACTGCCCGGGAGATTCGTCATGTCGTTGCTGTTCCAGCCCCTGACCCTGCGTCAACTGACCCTGCCCAACCGGATCGTGGTGTCGCCCATGTGCCAGTACTCGGCCGCCGAGGATGGCCTGGCCACCGACTGGCACCTGGTGCATCTGGGCAGCCGGGCCGTCGGCGGCGCCGGCCTGGTGATCTTCGAAGCCACGGCGGTGCTGCCCGAGGGGCGCATCAGTCCCCATGACCTGGGCATCTGGAGCGATGCGCACATCGAGCCGCTGCGGCGTATCACCGCGTTCATTGCGTCCCAGGGCGCGCTGGCCGGCATCCAGCTGGCCCATGCCGGGCGCAAGGCCAGCACCTGGCAGCCCTGGCGCGGCAAGCGCGGCAGCGTGCCCCTGAACGAGGGCGGCTGGGTGCCGGTCGGCCCGTCGCCGCTGGCCTTCGATCCCGAGCATGCGGTGCCCGCCGAGCTGGACGAGGCCGGCATCGCCGAGGTGGTGCGTGCCTTCGTTGAAGGCGCCGAGCGGGCGCGGGCCGCCGGCTTCAAGGTCGCCGAAGTGCATGCTGCGCACGGCTACCTGCTGCACCAGTTTCTCTCGCCACTCTCCAATCGCCGTGAGGATGACTACGGCGGCTCCTTCGAGAATCGCATCCGCCTGCTGCTGCAGGTGAGCGAGGCGGTGCGTCGGGTCTGGCCCGCGGAACTGCCGCTGCTGGTGCGCCTGTCGGCCACCGACTGGGTGGACGATGGCTGGAACCCGGACGAGACGGTGGAGCTGGCCTGCCGGCTCAAGGCGCTGGGCGTGGACCTGATCGATGTGTCCTCCGGCGGCACCTCGGCGAACGCGGAAATCCCCATCGGCCCCGGCTACCAGACGCAGTTCGCCGAGCGCATCCGCCGCGAAGCGGGTATCGCCACTGGCGCCGTGGGGTTGATCACCGAAGCGGTGCAGGCCGAACACGTGCTGCGCACCGGCCAGGCCGACCTGATCCTGCTGGCCCGCGAGCTGCTGCGCGATCCCTACTGGCCGCTGCATGCCGCCGGCTACCTGGGCGATACCTCGGTGCCCTGGCCAGCACAGTACGTGCGGGCGGCGCAGCGGGATACGCCGATCCGCTAGCGTGGGGCCCCGCTGTGGGGCCGGCTTGACGCCGGCCGACGGAGTTGCGGTCCAGCTCCGCGTGCAGGGCGTATCCCGCTGGCCGGGATATACCCGGCCCCACAGGTTTCCCGTCAATCCGTCTGGCTACGCCGATGGGGCCGACCGCAGCGCTGCGACCCCGGCCCCGGGCGGCGTCGAAGCGACGCCCGTGCTGCCAGCCGCAACCTGCTGCGGTATACTCGCCGGCTTTTCCGAAGCTTCATCTGCGAGTGCCGCCTGCCATGGAAATCAATCCGATCCTGAACAGCATCAAGGACCTGTCCGAACGGACCCAGACCATTCGGGGGTATCTTTGACTACGATCAGAAAGCTGATCGCCTGGTCGAAGTAAACCGCGAGCTCGAAGATCCGAACGTCTGGAACAACCCGGAATACGCACAGAGCCTGGGTCGTGAGCGTTCCACGCTGGCGCAGATCGTCGAAACCCTCGATGAGCTGAGCAGCGGCCTGGCCGACTCCCGCGAGCTGCTGGACATGGCCGTCGAAGAAGACGACGAAGGCGCGGTGAACGATGTGGTCGCCGAGCTGGCGCGTCTGCGCGAAGCCCTGGAAAAACTGGAGTTCCGCCGCATGTTCAGCGGCGATATGGACGCCAGCAACGCGTTCCTGGACATCCAGGCCGGTTCCGGCGGCACCGAGGCCCAGGACTGGGCCAACATGCTGCTGCGCATGTACCTGCGCTGGGCCGCCAAGCACGGCTTCGACGCGGAAATCGTCGAACTCACCGAAGGCGAAGTGGCCGGCATCAAGAGTGCCACCGTGCACGTGCGCGGCGAATACGCCTTCGGCTGGCTGCGCACCGAGATCGGCGTGCACCGTCTGGTGCGCAAGAGTCCGTTCGACTCCGGCAACCGCCGCCACACCTCGTTCACTGCGGTGTTCGCCTCGCCGGAAATCGACGACAACATCGAGATCGAGATCAACCCGGCGGACCTGCGCATCGACACCTACCGCTCCTCGGGCGCCGGTGGCCAGCACGTGAACACCACCGACTCTGCGGTGCGCATCACCCACCTGCCGACCAATACCGTGGTGAGCTGCCAGAACGAACGCTCCCAGCACGCCAACAAGGACCGCGCCTTCAAGATGCTGCGCGCCAAGTTGTACGAGCTGGAGATGCAGAAGCGCCGCGAGGCCTCCCAGGCGCTGGAAGACACCAAGTCGGATATCGGCTGGGGTCACCAGATCCGCTCCTACGTGCTCGACCAGTCGCGCATCAAGGACCTGCGGACCGGCGTCGAAGAGAGCAACTGCGACGCGGTGCTCGACGGCGATCTGGACGAGTTCATCGAGGCCAGCCTGAAACAGGGCCTGTAAGCCCCCATCCACCGGGGCGTGCATACGGCGCGCCCCGATTCGAATGCCTGCCTTCGTGCAGACGAAACAACCCGGTGCGCCCGCGCACCCAGCGATGACGCGGCACGGCGCCGCGCCCTGACGGGAAACACAGACACCATGAGCGAACAACCGCTGAACCCGCACGCCCTGCACGAGGAAGAAAACCGCCTGATCGCCCAGCGCAAGGAAAAACTTGCCGCCGAGCGCGCCAAGGGCAATGTCTTCCCCAACGACTTCCGCCGCGACTGCCTGGCTGGCGACATCCTGCAGAACTACGCGGACAAGACCCGGGAAGAGTTGGAAGCGGAGCGCATCCCGGTCAAGGTGGCGGGGCGCGTCATGCTCAACCGCGGCGCCTTCATGGTCATCCAGGACACCAGCGCGCGCATCCAGGTGTACGTGGATCGCAAGACCCTGCCGGAAGAGACTCTGGCCGAGATCAAGACCTGGGACCTGGGCGACATCATCGGCGCCGAGGGCACCGTGCAACGCTCCAACAAGGGCGACCTGTTCGTGCACATGGAGAAGGTGCGCCTGCTGACCAAGTCGCTGCGTCCGCTGCCGGACAAGCACCACGGCCTGACCGACACCGAGCAGCGCTATCGTCAGCGTTATGTCGACCTGATCGTCAATGAGGAAACTCGCCAGACCTTCCGCGTGCGCTCCCAGGTCATCGCCCACATCCGCAAGTTCCTCGCCGAGCGCGGCTTCCTCGAAGTGGAAACCCCGATGCTGCAGGTGATTCCGGGCGGCGCGGCGGCCAAGCCGTTCGAAACCCACCACAACGCGCTGGACCTGCCGATGTTCCTGCGCATCGCGCCGGAGCTGTATCTCAAGCGCCTGGTGGTTGGCGGCTTCGAGAAGGTCTTCGAGATCAACCGCAACTTCCGTAACGAGGGTGTGTCCACGCGCCACAACCCCGAGTTCACCATGCTCGAGTTCTACCACGCGTACGCGGACTACGAGGACAACATGGACCTCACCGAGGAGCTGTTCCGCGAGCTGGCCCTCGCGGTGCTCGGCAGCACCGACGTGCCGTACGGCGACAAGGTGTTCCATTTCGGCGAGCCGTTCGCACGCCTGTCGGTGTTCGACTCGATCCTCAAGTACAACCCGGAAATCTCCGCCGAGGATCTGCAGGACCTCGACAAGTGCCGCGCCATCGCCAAGAAGGCCGGCGCCGATGTAAAGGGCTTCGAGGGTCTGGGCAAGCTGCAGACGATGATTTTCGAGGAGCTGGTCGAGCACAAGCTGGAACAGCCGACCTTCATCACCCGCTATCCGTTCGAAGTGTCGCCGCTGGCGCGTCGCTCCGATGACGATCCCAGCGTCACCGACCGCTTCGAGCTGTTCATCGGCGGCCGCGAGATCGCCAACGCCTACTCAGAGCTCAATGACGCCGAAGACCAAGCCGAGCGCTTCATGCAGCAGGTCAAGGACAAGGACGCCGGCGACGACGAGGCCATGCACTTCGACGCCGACTTCGTGCGCGCCCTGGAATACGGCATGCCGCCCACCGCCGGCGAAGGCATCGGCATCGACCGCCTGGTGATGCTGCTGACCAACTCACCGTCGATCCGCGACGTGATCCTGTTCCCGCACATGCGTCCGCAGAACTGATCGCCGCCTACAAGAAACCGCCTTCGGGCGGTTTTTTGTAGGCGTTTGACGCCGCTTGCGGCTGGGCGGAAGATCTGCCCCTACGCTTGGTTCAGGGTCGTTTCGACAAGGAGAGAAGGCATGCGCATCTGGCATGCGCTGGTGATTGCATCCGTGCTGCTGCTGGGCGGTTGCCTGGCGACCTTTCGCGAACCGTTGCCGGCCAGCGAGGCGGCGCCCATTCCGCTGCTTGGCACCTGGCAGGGCGAGGATGACTGGGGCGAGGACGTGTTCCTGCGCATCAGTCGGGTGGGCAACCATCAATACCGTGCCGTGCGCAGCGAAGGGGATCCGGACGATCTCGACAGCGCTGAAGAATACGGTTTCACCGTGGCCCGCCACGGCCGACGCTGGTACCTGTCGGCCGGGTTGCCGCGCCGGCTGGGCGGCAATTTCGCCATCCTCGGCTTCGAGCTGACCCGTGGCGGCGAGCTGGTGCTGTTCAACCTGGACGTGACGCGCCTGCTGCGGGAAATCGAGTCCGGCCGGCTGGCCGGCGAGGCGGTGGACACCGCCGAAGGCGAGGGCGTGCTGATCCGCTCGGCGCTGGCCGAGGTCTTCACCTACCTGGACGACCCGGCCAACGCCGATGTCTTCATCGAAGTGGCGCGCCTGCAGCGCGCCGAGCAGTGAGGTGGTATGCCGCTGGATCCCTATCAGCAGAGGGTGCGTGACCTCTCCGACCGTCTCGTCGAGGCGCAGGTGCCGATCCGCATCCTCGATGCGGTGAAGTGGGACGACTCGATCCGCCAGGCGTTCCTGGCTTCTGGCGGCCAGCGCCTGCCGGAGGTGGACCGCAGCTACTACCACACCCGGCCGCTGGCCTTCGACGCCGAGGCCAAGAAGCGCGAGTTCCAGGAGATCGAGCGGGACATCACCCGTCAGCTCGGCCAGTTCAGCCCGGTCGGGCAGATCATGCGCCGCATGTGCCGCGAGTACCGCATGGTCATCCGCATGCTCGAGGCACGCGGGACCAGCGACTTTGGGCTGATTTCCCAGGAGCTCTACGGCGCGGCCTCGGACGCCTTCCACGCCGGCGACCCGACCCTGGCCGACCTGGGGCTGATGCTCTCCGACTACCTGAACAACATCGCCAGCCGCGGCGACTTGGCCGACGAGCCCAAGACCCTCAACGCCGCCCAGGCGGTGGAGATCCTCCAGTGGCGCTTGGATCGGGTGTTCGGTGAGGACGGGGGCGAGGGTGTGGTGCGGGTGTTCGAGTCCGACGGCATCGTCGCCGACGCGGCGGCCGGCGCCGACTACATCAAGATCCGCAGTGACGCGATGTTCAACGAGCGCGACCTGCAGGCACTGGAAGTGCACGAAGGACTGGTGCACGTGGGCACCACCCTGAACGGCCTCAGCCAGCCGATCTGCACCTTCCTGGCCAAGGGTCCGCCGACCTCCACGGTGACCCAGGAAGGCCTGGCGATCCTCATGGAGGTGATTGCCTTCGCCTCCTACCCGTCGCGCCTGCGCAAGCTGACCAACCGTACCCGGGCCATCCACATGGCCGAGGAGGGCGCCGATTTCAT
Source organism: Pseudomonas sp. (assembly GCF_035497915.1). Lineage (GTDB taxonomy): Bacteria > Pseudomonadota > Gammaproteobacteria > Pseudomonadales > Pseudomonadaceae > Serpens. The sequence continues at coordinate 56,639 of NZ_DATJCS010000054.1, read as the reverse complement.
CGACGTCTACCGCTTCTTCCTGGCCCAGGGCTATGGGGAGGACGAGAGCTACGGCAACGCCAGCCGGGTGTTCCGCGGCTCGGCGCCGGACGGCCTGCCGTTCACCAAGGACCTGTCGTACCTGAAGGGTTTCATCCTCATCTACAACTACATCCAGCTGGCGGTGCGCCAGGGCAAGCTGGAGCAGATTCCGCTGCTGTTCTGCGGCAAGACCACCCTGGAAGACATGCGCACCCTGCGCCAGCTGGTGGAAGAGGGGCTGGTGGCGCCACCAAAGTACCTGCCGGCGCAGTTTCGTGACATGAATGCGCTGTCGGCCTGGATGTGCTTCTCCAACTTCCTCAACCACCTGAGCCTGGACCGGGTCGAGGCGGATTACGCGAATATCCTGTAGACGGCGGGCCCCTGTAGGGCCGGCTTTGCGCCGGCCGACGGGGCCGCATCCTGCACCTGCCGCGTCGATCCTCATCCGGCCGGGATAAACCCGGCCCTACGGGTTAGATCCCGGAGCTGTCGGATAGTGACCAACCCTGTAGGGCCGGCTTTACGCCGGCCGGCGGCGCCGAATCCTTCACCTGCCGCGTCGCTCCTCACCCGGCCGGGATAAACCCGGCCCCACGGGTTAAATCCCGGAACTGTCGGATAGTGACCAGCCCTGTAGGGCCGGCTTTACGCCGGCCAGGGGGGTGCGGGCTTCCCGCTCCGCCCCCGGGCCTATAAGCTTGCCTCCCTTTTTCGCTGAATCCGGATACGAGCATGGCCGAGCGCAACCTCATTCCCTACATCCTCACCGCCGTGGGTTCCGTGGTGGGTACCGTCGCGGTGCTCAGCTATTACGGCTACGTGCACATCGCCAAGCCGACGGATGCGCTGCTGCTGGCCGAGTTCACCATGCTCAAGACCGTGCCCGGGGAAGACTATCGGCTGTCCTTGAAACCGGCGGATCAGGTCGCCCAGTGCATCGATGGCGTGCTGGTGCTGTTCGACACCAAGCAGAAGGGTCTCACCGGCGTGCTGGTCGACAACCGCAAGCGAGCGGTGCGCTGCATGGGCCAGGAAACCCCGCAGGTCATCAACGAGTAAGCGTTCTCAGTGGGGCTTCCGCCCCTCGTTGAGACGCTGCAGATACTGGCGGGACAGGGCCAGGAAGCGCGGTGTGGGGCCGATGTCCTCGTAGAGCGGATCGCCCTGCTCGTCGACCGCCACCACCTTGCTGCCCTTGACGTAGGGCAGACTGGTTTCCAGTTCCTCCAGGGCGGCTGCCACCAGCTCGCCCAGCAATACCTCCACGCTGCGCTTGGGGTACATCTCGGCCAGCGCGCTCAGGCGCGCCGCCGACTCCAGATCCAGGTGCAGGGCGTAGGTCTCGCGGGTCAGCTGGCCCCGGGCGTTCTGCTCCCAGTGCCCGATCAGTTCGCGAATCTTCATGGCGTGTCCCCCACGCATCCGTTGTCTGATTCAAGGCTAGTTCAGCCCACGCCAGACGCGTCGGCTTGTAATTGTCTGTCGCACTGTTCAGGCTGGATGCATCGCGCCCGGAGGAGCAGCCATGACGGAAATCGACGCACGCCTGCGAGAAGAGGTTCACCTGCTGGGTGAACTGCTCGGCGAGACCATTCGCGCCCAGCTGGGCGATGACTTCCTGGACAAGATCGAACGCATCCGCACCGGCGCCAAGGGCGCGCGGCGCGGCTCGCAGGCCGCCGCCGACCAGCTCGGCGACACCCTGGACGGCCTGCGCGAGGAGGAACTGCTGCCGGTGGCGCGCGCCTTCAACCAGTTCCTCAACCTGGCCAACATGGCCGAGCAGCACCATCAGGTGCGGCGCCAGGCGCCCGGCGAGCCGGAACCCTTCGAGAACCGCGTGCTGGACGAGCTGCTGCCGCGCCTGCGGGCCGGCGGCGCCGATCCCGCCGAGCTGGCGAGCCGGCTGGCCGGGCTGGATATCGAGCTGGTGCTCACCGCGCATCCCACCGAAGTGGCGCGCCGCAGCCTGATCCAGAAATACGACGCCATCGCCGCCGAACTGGCCGCCAGCGATCACGACGACCTCACCGAGCGCGAGCGGGCCGCCAGCCGGCTGCGCCTGCGCCGGCTGATCGCCGAGGCTTGGCACACCGAGGAAATCCGCCGCCAGCGGCCCACACCGCTGGATGAGGCCAAGTGGGGCTTCGCGGTCATCGAGCATTCCCTGTGGCGCGCGGTGCCGGACATGCTGCGCGATCTCGACGATGCTCTCCTGACCCACTGTGGCCAGCGTCTGCCGCTGGAGGCGGTGCCGGTGCGCTTCGCCTCCTGGATGGGTGGCGACCGCGACGGCAATCCGAACGTCACCGCCGAGGTCAGCCGCCAGGTGCTGCTGCTGGCGCGCTGGATGGCGGCCGATCTGCACCTGCGCGACATCGACCGGCTGCAGGTCGAGCTGTCCATGCAGGACGCCAGTGCCGAACTGCGCGCCGCGGTGGGCGAGCATCCCGAGCCGTACCGCACGCTGCTCAAGCCGCTCCGCGAACGCCTGCGCATCACCCGCGACTGGGCCGAGGCCAGCCTGCGCCAGGTGCTGCCGGAGCCGGAAGGCCTGTTGCGCGAGCAGCACGAACTGTATGCGCCGCTGGCGCTCTGCTACCGCTCGCTGTGCGAATGCGGCATGGCGGTGATCGCCGATGGTCGCCTGCTCGACTGCCTGCGCCGGGCGGCGGTGTTCGGCCTGCATCTGGTGCGCCTGGACATTCGTCAGGAGGCCGGGCGCCACGCGGCCGCGCTGGACGAAATCACCCGCTTCCTTGGCCTGGGCCATTACTCGGACTGGGACGAAGCGCAGCGCCTGGACTTCCTGGTCCGCGAGCTGGACAACCCGCGCCCGTTGTTGCCGGTCGATCAGTCCCTGGAGCCGGATAACGCCGAAGTGCTCGCCACCTGCCGGCTGATCGCGGCGACGCCGGCTGCGGCCCTGGGTTCCTATGTCATTTCCATGGCCGGCGCCGCCTCGGACGTGCTGGCGGTGCAACTGCTGCTCAAGGAGGCCGGACTGCGTCGGCCGATGCGCGTGGTGCCGCTGTTCGAAACCCTCGCGGATCTGCGTGGCGCGCGGGCGGTGATGGCGCGCCTGCTGGAGCTGCCGAGCTATCGCGCCCGGCTCGCCGGCCCGCAGGAGGTGATGATCGGTTACTCGGATTCGGCCAAGGACGCCGGCACCCTGGCCGCCGCCTGGGCGCAGTATCGGGCCCAGGAACAGTTGGTGGCGCTGTGCCAGGAGCAGGGCGTCGAGCTGCTGCTCTTCCATGGTCGCGGCGGCACCGTGGGGCGCGGCGGCGGCCCGGCCCACGCGGCCATCCTGTCCCAGCCGCCGGGCTCGGTGGCCGGGCGCTTCCGCACCACCGAACAGGGCGAGATGATCCGTTTCAAGTTCGGCCTGCCGCAGATCGCCGTGCAGAACCTCAAGCTGTACCTGGCCGCCGTGCTGGAGGCGACCGTGGCGCCGCCGCCGGAACCCGAATCTGCCTGGCGGGAGGAAATGGAGCGCCTGTCCGCCGATGCCCTGGCGGCCTACCGGGGCGTGGTGCGCGACCACCCCGGGTTCCTCGATTATTTCCGTCAGGCCACGCCCGAACAGGAGCTGGCCCGCCTGCCGCTGGGCAGTCGGCCCTCGCGGCGCCGCGAGGGCGGCATCGAAAGCCTGCGGGCCATTCCCTGGATCTTCGCCTGGACCCAGACGCGGCTGATGCTGCCGGCCTGGCTGGGCTGGGAAACGGCGCTGCGCAACGCGCTGCAGCGCGGCGAAGCACCGTTGCTGCAGGCGATGCGCGAACGTTGGCCATTCTTCCGCGCCCGGCTGGACATGCTGGAAATGGTGCTGGCCAAGGCCGATGACGAGATCGCCCGGCTCTACGATGAGCGTCTGGTGAGGGGCGAGCTGCGACCGCTGGGCCAGGAACTACGCGACCTATTGTCGCAGGCGGAGCGAGCTGTTCTGAATCTGACCGGTCAGTCGCGGGTGTTCGAACACAACCCGCAGACCCTCGAGTTCATCAGTGTGCGCAACACCTATCTGGATCCGCTGCATCTGCTGCAGGCCGAGCTTTTGGCGCGTTCCCGGCAAACCGGCGCGGAGGTGCATCCGCCGGTCGAGCAGGCGCTGCTGGTCAGCGTGGCGGGTATCGCCGCCGGGCTGCGCAATACGGGATAGGGGAAGGAGTGGCGCCGGGGTGGCGCTTGTACGCGGGATAGGCGCTGTGTATCTTGATCGACCATTTTCGGTCGCGCCACTGCCCAGCCCCTTATAACGGGTTGGCCCTCTGACGGGCTATTAGACTTCTTGTTTACCAAAAGGAGCATTACCACGATGCGTGTGATTCTGCTGGGTGCGCCCGGTGCCGGCAAAGGTACCCAGGCCCGTTTCATCACCGAAAAGTTCGGTATCCCGCAAATCTCCACCGGCGACATGCTGCGTGCCGCCGTCAAGGCCGGCAGCCCGCTGGGTCTGAAGGTCAAGGACGTGATGGCCAGCGGTGGCCTGGTTTCCGATGAGATCATCATCGACCTGATCAAGGAGCGCATCACCCAGTCCGATTGCGCCAACGGCTTCCTGTTCGACGGCTTCCCGCGCACCATTCCGCAGGCCGAAGCCCTGAAGGCCGCCGGCGTGACCATCGACCACGTGCTGGAAATCGCCGTGGAAGACGAGGAGATCGTCAAGCGCATGGCAGGCCGCCGTTTCCACCAGGCTTCCGGTCGCACCTACCACGTCGAGTACAACCCGCCGAAAGTGGCTGGCAAGGACGATGTGACCGGTGAAGAACTGGTCCAGCGTGAAGACGACAAGGAAGAGACCGTGCGTCATCGCCTGTCGATCTATCACTCGCAGACCAAGCCGCTGGTGGATTTCTACCAGAAGCTGTCGGCCGCCGAAGGCACGCCGAAGTACAGCCTGGTTCCGGGCGTCGGCTCGGTGGACGAGATCACCGCCAAGGTGTTCGCCGCCCTGAGCTGATCGGCTCCCGGCATCCGACGACGGCCCGCTTGCGGGCCGTCGTCGTTTCTGGCCAGGCAACTGGCCGACCGGCTTATAATGCCGGCCCTCTTTTTTCCCCACCGGACGATGCGATGACCACCCTGCTGGCCCTGGATACCGCCACCGAAGCCTGCTCCGTTGCCCTGCTGCACGAGGGCCGCCTGCTCAGCCGCTACGACGTGATCCCGCGCCTGCATGCCCAGCGTCTGCTGCCCATGGTGCAGGAGCTGCTCGGCGAGGCCGGCATCGCACTGTCCGCCGTGGACGCCATCGCCTTCGGGCGCGGCCCGGGCGCCTTCACCGGGGTACGTATCGCCATCGGCGTGGTGCAGGGCCTGGCCTTCGCCCTGCAGCGTCCGGTGCTGCCCATCTCCAACCTGGCGGTGCTGGCCCAGCGCGCCTACCGCGAGCGCGGCGTCGAGCAGGTGGCGGCGGCCATCGATGCGCGCATGGACGAGGTGTACTGGGGCTGTTATCGCCTGGAGGCGGGCGAGATGCGTTTGGCCGGTGTCGAGGCCGTACTGCCGCCCGAACAGGTGACGCTGCCGCGCGGCGCCGCCGGCGACTGGTTCGGCGCCGGCACCGGCTGGGGCTACGCCGAGCGCCTGGCCGTGCGCCCGGCGCTGGGCATGGATGCCGGCCTGTTGCCGCACGCCGAGGATCTGCTGCGCCTGGCCGAATTCGCCTGGGCGCGCGGCGAGGCCGTGGCGGCCGACGCGGCCCAGCCGGTCTACCTGCGTGATCAGGTCGCCACGCCGAAAGCCTAGAAACTCACGAAGCGGTGAACCCGCGGCGGACACGGCCGGTCTCATCCGCAAGGATGCGTGGCGGGTCACGGGCTGCGCGTTGCATCGAGGCCGGCCGCTGCATAGAGTTGCGGCTCCTGTGAGGCTCAGCCATGCGTATCGACCGATTCCAACCTCTCTCCCAGCAGCCACGCCCCCGGCGTGCCGGCCGTGCGCGCCCGGTCGACGAAGATGGCGACATGGACCGCCTGCCCGCGCTGATCGAGGGCACGGCGCTGGTGCCGAGCGAAGCGGAGTTCGAACGCATGGCGCGTACTCCCGGCACGCTGCGTACCCTGTCACCCCTGGCTGCGCCCGGCGGCCAGGTGCTGGAGGCCCTGTCCAGCTACAGTCGCATCGCCGCGCTGCTGGATGAAGCGCCGGTACGGCATTACATCGACCTGTACGCCTGATCCCTCGGCTCCTCTACAATCCCGCCCCGAGTCATTTCGGGGAATTCCATGCTGCCCTACTACCTAGGCTGCCCGTCCTGGAACGAGACGGGCTGGCGCGGTTCGCTGTATGCGCGGTCGGCGCGGCCGGCCGACTTCCTCGCCGACTATTGCCGCGTCTTCAACGCCGTGGAAGGCAACACCACCTTCTATGCCTGGCCATCCGCCGACACCGTGCGCCGCTGGAGCGAGCACATGCCGCAGGGCTTTCGCTTCTGCGCCAAGCTGCCGCGTGACATCAGCCACGAGGGCGATCTGCGCGAGCGCCTGGGCGCCACCCGTGAATTCCTGAACCTGCTGGCGCCGCTCGGCGAGCGGCTCAGTCCGCTCTGGCTGCAGCTTTCCGCCGCCTTCGGCCCGCAACGCCTGCATGAGCTGAGCGACTGGCTGGATGCCCTGCAGGGACGCGCCGTGGCCGTGGAAGTGCGCCACCGCGCCTTCTTTGCCAAGGGCGAGGAAGAGCGCCAGCTCAACCGGCTGCTGCACGAACGTGGCGTGGAGCGCATCTGTCTGGATTCCCGTGCGCTGTTCGCCTGCACCTCCTCCGATCCTGCCGTGCTGCACGCCCAGGCCAAGAAGCCGCGTGTGCCGGTGCGTCCGGCGGCGTTCACCGCCCATCCGCAGGTGCGCTTCATCGGCGGCCCGGATCTGGACGCCAACCAGACCTATCTGGAGCCCTGGCTCGACAAAGTGGCGGGCTGGATCGAGGAAGGGCGGCGGCCCTACGTGTTCCTGCACACCCCGGACAACCTGCTGGCCCCGCAACAGGCGCGGCGTTTCCATGCCGGACTGTGCCAGCGACTGCCCGGCCTGCCTGCGTTGCCGACCATTGCCGACGAACCGACGGAGGAACAGCTGGGTCTGTTCTAGTGCCGACTAGACGGGGGAAGACCATGGCGATGACTCAAGCGCAACGGGCCGAGGTGTTTCGCGATCTGCATTTCGGTACGCACCTGCTGGTGCTGCCCAACCCCTGGGACGCCGGCTCGGCTCGCCTGCTGGCCGGGCTGGGCTTCGAGGCCCTGGCCACCACCAGTGCCGGGCTGGCCTTCTCGCTGGGGCACCGGGATGGCATGGGCGAGGTCAGCCGCGAGCAGGCCCTGGCCAATGCCGCCGCCATTGTTCAGGCCAGTGGTCTGCCGGTGACTGCCGACCTGGAAAATGGCTACGGTGTGACGGCCGAGGACTGCCGGCGCACCATCGAGGAGGCGGCGCGGGTCGGGCTGGTAGGCGCGTCCATCGAGGATGCCAGTGGCGATCCGCAGGCGCCGATCCTGCCACTGGAACAGTCTGCCGAGCGGGTACATGCCGCCGCCGAGGCGGCCCGCGCCCTGGGTTTCCCCTTCATGCTCTGCGCGCGCACGGAAAACTTCATGCACGGGCGTGCCGATATCGACGACACCCTGCGGCGCCTGAAGGCCTATGCCGAGGCCGGCGCCGACGTGCTCTACGCGCCGGGGGTGACCCAGCGCGACCAGATTCTCGCCGTGGTGCGCGCCGTGGCGCCCAAGCCGGTCAACGTGCTAGTCGGCATTCCCGGCCTGCAGATGTCGCTGGAAGGCCTGTTCGAGCTGGGCGTGCGCAGGGTCAGCCTCGGCTCCAGCCTGGCGCGGGTCGCCTACGGCGCCTTCTACCACGCCGCCAGCGAGCTGGCTCGCCGTGGCAGCGTCCAGGCAGTGCGCCAGGCCATGTCCTTCGAGCGCCTGAACGACCTGTTCCGGAGCTGAGAGTGCGCTGGCTGTGGCTGGCGCTCCTGGTCGTGGCGCTGGGGCTGGCGCTGGCCGTGCAGCGTGGCTGGCTGGAACTGCCGCCGCGCTGGGATCCGCGCACGCCCCTGGATGTGCGCGCGCCGCCCGACTGGCTGAGCGGCTGGCGGCTCTGGCGGTTGCGCCGCGATCCGGCGCTCTGCGCGCAGGTGCTGGCCAGCTCGCAATTGGACTATGTCAGCCAGCCGGACAGCCGGCTCGGCACCGATTGCCCGTTGCGCAACGTCGTGCGGGTAAAGGCCGGCGAGGCAGCCTTGAATGACAGCTTCCTGGCTACCTGTTCGCTGGCGGTGTCCTATGCGCTGTTCGAACACCACGGCTTGCAGCCGCTGGCCAGGGAGATCCTCGGCCAGCCGGTGACGAGCGTCGATCACTTCGGCAGTTTCGCCTGCCGCAGGATCGGTGGCGGCCGGCGCTGGAGCCGTCACGCCAGCGCCAATGCCCTGGATGTCGGCGCCTTCCGCCTGGCGGATGGCCGCAGCATCAGCCTGTCCGGACACTGGCAGAGCGCTGGAGCCGAGGCGCGCTTCCTGCGCGCGGTGCGGGACGCGGCCTGCGAGCATTTCCAGGGTGTGCTGGGGCCCGAGTACGACGCCGCGCACCATGATCATTTCCATCTGCAGGTCGGGGGCTTCGGCGTGTGCCGCTGAACCTGCTCTGGCACAATGCCCGGCCTTTTTTCAGTTCGCCGATGCCATGTCCGAATCCCTGTTGTGTGTCCAGGCCCTGGAGCCCCGCTTCGACGAGGCGGCCCGCCAGTGGGCCGCGCGGCTGAACCTGCCGATGAACCAGGAAGCCTCGTTCGCCCTGCAGCTGGGCGAGGCGGGACTGCAGCTGGCTGAACTGGGTCCCGGTGCGCCGGGACCGGTGCGCGTGGATTTCGTCGAGGGTGCGGCGGCGCACCGGCGGCTGTACGGCGGTGGCAGCGGGCAGATGATCGCCAAGGCGGTCGGCGTGCAGGCCGGCATTCGCCCGCGCGTCCTGGATGCCACCGCTGGGCTGGGGCGCGATGCGTTCGTGCTGGCCACGCTGGGTTGCGAGGTGCAACTGATCGAGCGTCAGCCGGTGATCGCCGCACTGCTGGAAGACGGCCTGGCGCGTGCCGCGCGGGCGCCGGATGTCGCCGACATCATGGCGCGCATGCGCTTGCTGACCGGCAACGCCATCGAGCTGATGCGCCAGTGGACGGACCAGCCGCCCCAGGTCATCTACCTGGACCCGATGTTCCCGCACCGCGACAAGAGCGCCCTGGTGAAGAAGGAGATGCGTCTGTTCCGCCCGCTGGTCGGCGACGACATGGACGCGCCGGCGCTGCTGGAAGCCGCCCTGGCGCTGGCCAGCCACCGCGTGGTGGTCAAGCGCCCGCGCAAGGCGCCGATCATCGACGGGCCGAAGCCAGGCTACAGCCTGGAAGGCAAATCCAGCCGCTACGACATCTATGCGCTGAAGAAGCTGGGGTAGGGCGGCCAACGCGGTGGACAAGCAAAACCTTGTCCCTGTGGGGCCGGGTTTACCCCGGCCGATGGGGGGCGAAACCGCTGATGGGGCATTCGGCTCCGCTGGCCGGCGTAAAGCCGGCCCCACAAGGTGCGGAGGCGCGCCTTAGCGCGCGGTATACCCGCCGTCCACCACGAACTCGGCACCGGTGACGAAGGACGCGTCGTCCGAGGCCAGGAACACCATCACCCCGGCCAGCTCTTCCGGCGCGGCGACGCGGCCCATGGGGGTGACTTCGGCGAGCATCTGGCGGTCGGTCTCGCCGAGGATCGGCGTATCGACGAAGCCCGGGTGTACCGAGTTGACCCGCACGCCTTGCTTGGCCCAGGCCAGCGCGGTGCTCTTGGTCAGCAGGCGCACCGCGCCCTTGGCGGCGTGGTAGGCCGGCGAGGCGCCGAAGCCGCCAACAATGCCGAACATCGAACTGACGTTGATCACCGAGCCGTTGCCGCTGGCCTTGAGCGCCGCGGAAGCCGCCTTGTGGGCGAGGAACACCGAGGTCTGGGTGATGGCGATGACGCGGTCGTAGGTGGCCAGGTCGGTGTCCTCGATCAGGCCGGTGTCGCCGATGCCGGCGTTGTTGACCAGCACATCCAGACGGCCGAATTCGGCCACCGTTTCGGCCACCACCCGCTGCCAGTCGCCTTCGCTGGCCACGTCCAGATGCTTGTAGACGGCCACGCCGCCTTTGGCGGTGATGGCCTCGGCTGCCTGCTGGCCCAGTGTGTCCTGGACATCGGCAATCACTACGCGCGCGCCCTCGACGGCGAAGCGCTCGGCCGTGGCGCGGCCAATGCCGCTGGCGGCGCCGGTGATCAGGGCAACTTTTTGCTTGAGACGGGTCATGGGGTGAATTCCTGTGCTGATAACTCCGAGCAGGCTAACGATTTGCCGCGCACGCTGCACCGACCCAGCTCAATGGAAGTGATTCCTGGGCGGCTCAGATCCGATAAGCCCGCACAAACAACTCCACCACTTCCTGCACATGGTGTTCGGCCTCGGCGGCGCTCTGCGCTTCGGCGCAGCCGATCAGCAGGCGGAAGTGGTGGCCGCCCTTGAGCAGGGCGCAGAAGTGTTCGGCGGCCGAGCGCGGATTGGCGACGCGCAGCTGACCGGCCTGGTCGGCCTGGCGCAGCAGGCGTTCCAGCTCGCCGAGCACACGCAGGGCGCTGGCGGCGTAGAACAGCTGGACCAGCCGGGGATTGGGCCTGGCCAGGGTGAACATCAGGCGGTGCAGGGCCAGGGATTCCTCGCTGTTGATCAGGCTGTGGAAGGCGCGACCGATGACCAGCAGGCAGGTCTCGATCGGCTCGCCCTGATAGGTGTCGCGAAACAGCTGCGGCAGCTGTTCCTCGCACTTGGCCTTCACCGCCTCCAGGAACAGCGTGTCCTTGTCGCTGAAGTGGCTGTACACGGTGAGCTTGGACACTCCGGCCTCGCGGGCGATGGCTTCCATGCTGCTGCCTTCGTAGCCATGGCGCAGGAACAGCGCCTTGGCGGCTTCGAGAATGGCCAGGTGCTTGGCGGGGTCTTTGGGGCGCCCTGGCCCGGGAGTCGATGAGGTCATGCGGAAGTTACTGGACTGGGAAGTTCAGTATTTCTACTATGCGCGGCACAACAAATCCAACGCCATGCGTGAAAGGATCCACGATGCTCCGTCATGTCCTGTCTCTCGCCCTGCCTTTTTCCCTGATTGCGCTGCTCGCTGCCTGCGGCAACGACCAGGAGGTCGAAGCGCCGCCGCGTCCGGCCATGGTGGTGCAGCCCCAGCCGGCTGCCGCGCTGCTGGAAGCCTTTCCCGGCGAGGTGCGCGCGCGCTTCGAGCCCGAGCTGGCCTTTCGCATCGCCGGCAAGGTGGCCAAACGTCTGGTGGAAGTCGGCGAGCGCGTGAAGAAGGACCAGCCGCTGGCCGAACTGGATCCCCAGGACGTGCGCCTGCAGCTGGAGGCGGTGCGTGCACAGATGGCCGCCGCCGAGGCCAACCTGAACCTGGCGCGCGCCGAGCGCGACCGCTATCAGACCCTGCTGGAGCGCCAGCTGGTCAGCCGTTCGCACTTCGATAGCGCGGACAACACCTATCGTTCCGCCGAAGCCCAGTTTCAGCAGGTGCGCGCCCAGTACGACGTGGCGCGCAACCAGGCCACCTACGCCGTGCTGCGCGCCCCGCAAGACGGCGTGATCGCCAGCCGCCGCATCGAAGTGGGCCAGGTGGTGGCCGCCGGGCAGACGGTATTCACCCTGGCCGCCGATGGCGAACGCGAAGTGGCCATCAGCCTGCCGGAGCAGGCGCTGGAACGTTTCCGTATCGGCCAGGAAGTGGCGGTGGAGCTCTGGTCGCAGCCGGGTCGCCGTTTCACCGGCCAGATCCGCGAACTGGCCCCGGCCGCCGATCCCCAGTCGCGCACCTTCGCCGCGCGTGTGGCCTTCCAGGAAAACGGCGTGCCCGCCGAACTCGGGCAGAGCGCCCGGGTGCTGATCAGCCATGCCGACAGCGTGCCGCTGGCGGTGCCGCTCTCGGCGCTGTCCGCCGAGGGTGGCGAGCCGTTCGTGTGGGTGGTCGACCCGGCCACTCAGACCCTGCAGCGCCGCCTGGTGCGCGTCGGGCCCTATGGCGAGGTCCGCGTGCCGGTGCTCGAAGGCCTGCGTGCGGAGGAGTGGGTGGTGGCCGCCGGGGTGCAGGTGCTGCGCGAGGGCCAGAAGGTGCGCCCGGTGGACCGCGACAACCGACCGGTCCAGCTGACCCGCGCGGAGTAACTCGCCATGAACTTCAACCTCTCCGCCTGGGCGTTGCAGAACCGCTCGATCGTCCTGTACCTGATGATCCTGCTCGGCATCGTCGGTGCCGTCTCCTACACCAAGCTCGGCCAGAGCGAGGACCCGCCGTTCACCTTCAAGGCGATGGTCATCCAGACCCAGTGGCCGGGCGCCAGCGCTGAGGAAGTCTCGCGTCAGGTCACCGAACGCATCGAGAAGAAGCTGATGGAAACCGGTGCCTACGAGCGCATCGTGTCCTTCTCGCGGCCGGGCGAGTCGCAGGTAACGTTCATCGCCCGCGATGCCCTGCGCTCCAGCGAGATCCCCGATCTCTGGTACCAGGTGCGCAAGAAGATCGGCGATATCCGCCACACCCTGCCGCCGGGCACCATCGGCCCGTTCTTCAATGACGAGTTCGGCACCACCTTCGGCAACATCTACGCGCTGACCGGCGACGGCTTCGACTATGCGGTGCTCAAGGACTATGCCGACCGCATCCAGCTGCAGCTGCAGCGCGTCAAGCATGTCGGCAAGGTCGAGCTGATCGGCCTGCAGGACGAGAAGATCTGGATCGAGCTGTCCAACACCAAGCTGGCCACCCTCGGCCTGCCGCTGATCGCCGTGCAGCAGGCGCTGGAGGCGCAGAACGCGGTGGCCGCCGCCGGCTTCTTCGAGACCGCCAGCGAGCGCATCCAGCTGCGGGTCAGCGGGCGTTTCGAAAGCGTCGAGCAGATCCGCGACTTCCCGATCCGCGTCGGTGACCGCACCTTCCGCCTCGGCGACGTGGCCGAGGTGCATCGCGGCTTCAGCGATCCGCCGGCGCCGCGCATGCGCTTCATGGGTGAGGATGCCATCGGCCTGGCGGTGTCCATGCGCGGCGGCGGCAACATCCTGGTACTCGGCGAGGCGCTGGAGGGCGAATTCGCCCGCCTGCAGGCCAACCTGCCGGCCGGCATGCAGCTGCGCAAGGTGTCCGACCAGCCGGCGGCGGTGCGCACCGGGGTGGGCGAGTTCGTCAAGGTGCTCGCCGAGGCAGTGATCATCGTGCTGCTGGTGAGCTTCTTCTCGCTGGGCCTGCGCACCGGCCTGGTGGTGGCGCTGTCCATCCCGCTGGTGCTGGCGATGACCTTCGCCTGCATGTACTACCTGGACATCGGCCTGCACAAGATTTCCCTGGGCGCGCTGGTGCTGGCGCTGGGCCTGCTGGTGGACGACGCGATCATCGCGGTGGAGATGATGGCCATCAAGATGGAGCAGGGCTACGACCGCCTCAAGGCGGCCAGCTTCGCCTGGACCAGCACGGCCTTCCCGATGCTCACCGGCACGCTGATCACCGCCGCCGGCTTCCTGCCGATCGCCACCGCGCAATCGAGCACCGGCGAGTACACCCGCTCGATCTTCGAGGTGGTGACCATCGCCCTGCTGGTGTCCTGGATCGCCGCCGTGATGTTCGTGCCCTGGCTGGGCCATCGCCTGCTGCCCGATCTGGCTTCGCTGCACGCCGCCAAGTTCGGCGGCCAGGCCCACGATCCCTATGCCACGCCGTTCTACGCACGGGTGCGCCGGGTGGTCGGCTGGTGCGTGCGCCGCCGCAAGACGGTGATGCTGCTGACCCTGCTGGCCTTCTTCGCCGCGCTGGCGCTGTTCCGCCTGGTGCCGCAGCAGTTTTTCCCGGCCTCGGCGCGCCTGGAGCTGATGGTCGACATCAAGCTGGCCGAGGGCGCCTCGCTGCGCGCCACCGAAGCGGAAGTGGCTCGGCTGGAAACCCTGCTGGCCGCGCAGCCGGGAATCGACAACTACACCGCCTACGTGGGCAGTGGCTCGCCGCGCTTCTACCTGCCGCTGGACCAGCAACTGCCCGCCACCAGCTTCGCCCAGTTCGTGGTGCTGACCGACAGCATCGAGTCACGCGAGTCAGTGCGCGCCTGGCTGATCGAGACCCTGGCGGAGCAGTTCCCGAGCCTGCGCAGCCGGGTCTCGCGTCTGGAGAACGGCCCGCCGGTGGGCTACCCGATCCAGTACCGCGTCAGTGGCGAGCACATCGACGAGGTACGCCGGCTGGCCCGCGAGGTCGCCGCCCGGGTACGCGCCAACCCCCACTTGGCCAATGTGCACCTGGACTGGGAGGAGCCCAGCAAGGTCATTCACCTGGACCTCGACCAGGAGCGCGCCCGCGCACTGGGCGTGAACACCGCCGAGCTGTCGCGCTTCCTGCAGGCCTCGCTGTCCGGCAGCCGGGTCAGCCAGTACCGCGAGGGCAACGAACTGATCGAGATCCTGGTGCGGGGCAGCGAGGAGGATCGCGGCCTGCTGAGCCTGCTGCCCAGCCTGGCGGTGCCCACCGACAGCGGACAGAGCGTGCCGTTGTCCCAGGTGGCGACCCTCGAATACGGCTTCGAGGAAGGCGTCATCTGGCACCGCAACCGCCTGCCGACGGTGACCGTGCGCGCCGACATCTACGGCGAGGAGCAGCCGGCCACGCTGATCGGCCAGATTCGTCCGGCGCTGGACGAGGTGCGCGCCAGTCTGCCCGACGGCTACCTGCTGGAAATCGGCGGCACCGTGGAGGATTCCGCGCGCGGCCAGAAGTCGGTGAACGCCGGGCTGCCGCTGTTCGTGGTGGTGGTGCTGAGCCTGCTGATGCTGCAGCTGCGCAGCTTCTCGCGCTCGGTGATGGTGTTCCTCACCGCGCCGCTCGGGCTGATCGGCGTCACCCTGTTCCTGCTGGTGTTCCAGCAGCCGTTCGGCTTCGTGGCCATGCTCGGCACCATCGCGCTGTCGGGGATGATCATGCGCAACTCGGTGATCCTCATCGACCAGATCGAGCAGGACATCGCCGCCGGCCATGACCGCTGGAGCGCCATCATCGAGGCTACCGTGCGCCGCTTCCGGCCCATCGTGCTCACCGCCCTGGCGGCGGTGCTGGCGATGATCCCGCTGTCGCGCAGCGTGTTCTTCGGGCCGATGGCCGTGGCCATCATGGGGGGGCTGATCGTCGCCACCGTGCTGACCCTGCTGTTCCTGCCGGCGCTGTATGCGGCCTGGTTCCGGGTGCGCAAGGGCGAGGACGCGCCGGTTCGCTAAGCGCGGCGCCGCCGGCCCTTTGTGGGAACGACGGCCGGTGTAAGGCCGGCCCCACAAGGGTGCTCTGGGCGAACACTCTGTGGGGCCGGGTTTATCCCGGCCGACGCGGCTAAGACCCTGCGCCGGGCGCAACCGGCACGCCGCTGGCCGGCGTAAAGCCGGCCCTGCAAAGTTGCGTGCCCGCCGCCCCTCCAACGCAAAACGCGCGATGGCCATGTACCATGACTGCCCAACGACAGGAGTCCTCATGCCCGCGCCCCGTATCCTGCTGCTCACCCTGCTGGCCATGCTCGGTTTCGCCGGCAATTCCCTGCTCTGTCGGGTGGCGCTGAAGAGCGGCGCGCTGGATGCCGCCACCTTCACCAGCGTGCGCCTGCTCTCCGGCGCGCTGGTGCTCTGGCTGCTGGTCAGCGCCGGCCGGCGGCGTCCCGAGGGCAACTGGCGATCGGCGCTGGCGCTGTTCGTCTACGCCGCCGCCTTCTCCTTCGCCTATGTGCAGCTGGATACCGCCACTGGCGCGTTGCTGCTGTTCGGCGCCGTGCAGCTCGGCATGCTGGCGGCCGCCTGGCGGCGCGGCGAGCGTCTCGGCCGCTGGCAGACGGCGGGGCTGGTGCTGGTGATCGGCGGTCTGCTGGTGCTGCTGTTGCCCGGCGCCACCTCGCCCGATCCGCTGGCGGCGCTGCTGATGCTGGGCTCCGGCCTGGCCTGGGCGCTGTATTCGCTGCGCGGGCAGGCGGCGGGCGATCCGCTGGCGGCCACCGCCGGCAATTTCCTGCGCGCCACGCCGCTGGCGCTGCTGCTCAGCGGCGTGCTGCTGGCCGATGCGCGCTGGGAGGCCATGGGTCTGTTCTATGCCGTGCTGTCCGGCGCCCTGGCTTCGGGCATCTGCTACGCCATCTGGTACAGCGCGCTGCGCGGGCTGACCGCCGTACAGGCCGGCACCGTGCAGCTCAGCGTGCCGATTCTCGCCGCGCTGGGCGGCAGCCTGCTGCTCACCGAACCCTTCACGCCGCGCCTGGCGCTGGTCTCCGTGGCGGTGCTGGGCGGCGTGGCGCTGGTGCTGCGCGCCCGGGCCGCCAAGCGCTGAGGCTCAACTTCGAGGCGGATGGCGGGTCGTAGGGTGGGCAACGTTCACGTTGGCCCCCAACCCGTCGGCACCAGAGCGAGAGCCCCCTCGCGCAGCGATTTCCCACCGAGCAGCCAATGGGAGGAGAGAGCCATGCCACCCCGATTCAAGATCGGCGACCACGTCAGCTGGAACTCCGAAGCCGGCCGGGTGAGCGGGCGGATCACCCGCGTGCATACCCGCGACACCGAGTACAAGGGCCATCCCCGCCATGCCAGCGCGGACAGTCCGCAGTACGAGATCCAGAGCGACAAGACCGAGCACATCGCCATGCACAAGGAAGCTGCGCTGACCCGGCTCGACGACTGATGCCGGCCCGCGTGTGGACCATCGGTCATTCCAACCTGCCGGTGGAGCGCTTTCTGGCCCTGCTGGAACGGCACGGCATCGAAGCGCTGGCCGATGTGCGGCGCTTTCCCGGCTCGCGGCGCTGGCCGCAGTTCGGTGCCGAGGCGCTGGCGCAGCGCTTGGCCGAGCGCGGCATCGAGTATCAGTGGTTCGGCGAGCTGGGCGGCCGGCGCCGGCCGCTGGCGGACTCGCCCAACGATGCCTGGCGCAACAGCGCGTTTCGCGGCTACGCGGATCACCTGGCCAGTGATGAGTTCGCCGCCGGTCTGGCACGCCTGCTGGCGCTGGTGGCGCGCAAGCGCACCGTCCTGATGTGCGCCGAGGTGCTCTGGTGGCGCTGCCACCGTTCGCTGGTCGCGGATGTGCTGCAGCTACGGGGTTTCCAGGTGCTGCATATCCTCGACGACAAGCCGCCCATCGAACACCCGTACACCGCGCCGGCCCGGCTGCACGAAGGCCGCTTGAGCTACCGCGAGGGCGAGGGTCACCTGCTCAACGAGGCGGCGCGGCGGCGGGGCGAGCAGGGGAAGTTACCGCTGTGAAGGGGGCTCGGTGCCTGTCCACCCTCTCCCCCTGACCCCTCTCCCATCGAGGGAGAGGGGAGGTTGGGTTATGGCTCGACATTGTCCGGCTGCGGACTGCGCTGCCGATCCAGGGTGACCTGGCGAATCGACAGGCGCACTTCAGCCGGCAGCATGCGCTTGGCCACGCTTTCCACCAGTTCGCCCAGCTTGGGATGGTGGCTGAGCTTGCCTTCGGCGTCGGTGCGCAGCACGCCCTGTTCCAGCAGCGTGGCGATGAAGTGGCGGAACAGCGTCTTGTCGAAGAACTCCGGCGCATTTAGGCCATGCAGGATCGACAGGCGCTGGGCCATCACCGAGCACAGGCTTTCCAGTTCCTCGGCCGTCAGCGACTGCTGCGGGTGGTCGAGGATCAACGCGATGGTCATGTAGAAGCGCTGCAGGGTCTGCACGATGGAGCGCGACAGCAGGGTGAGCAGCACGAACTGCCCGGAACTTGGCGCCGGGCGGATGAACACGTCGTCCTCGCGGCGCAGCAGCTGCATGTCGACGAACGCGTCCAGCCACTGGTCGACGGCCGCTTCCAGCTCTTCGGCGTCGAAACGGATGAACAGCTCCGCCTGCAGATACGGATACTGCGCGCGGGTGTAGCGCAGGATCTGCTCGCGACTGATGCGCCCGCTGTTCTGGAAGAAGCTGGCCAGCAGGGCGGGCAGGGCGAAGATGTGCAACACGTTGTTGCGGTAGTAGGTCATCAGCACCGCGTGCTGTTCGTTCAGGTAGATGATCTCGCCCAGCGAATCGCGCTGGCTGTCGATCAGCTCCATGTCCAGCACATGCTGGATCAGCGTCTCGCCGTTGCCTTGCGGCACGGTGGTGTGCGGTGAGTAGGGCACCCGGCGCAGCAGCGTCTGGTAGGCCTCCAGCACGCTGGCCAGGCCGGCGCGGTCAATGGCCAGCTTGCTGGTGGAGAGCATGACCATGGCCACCAGGTTGACCGGGTTGATCGCCGCCGCCTCGTTGATATGACGCGCCACCTCGGTGCCCAGGCGGTTGGTCACGGCGTTCAGCCACTCGGGACGGTAGTCCGGTCCACCGCTGTTCTGCCGCCAGTCCGGTTGTTGCCGGTCGAGGAAGCTGGCCAGCCGGATCGGCTCGCCGAAGTTCACCGAGACCTGGCCGAAGCGCTGGCGCAGCGCGCCGAGCACGCGGAACAGGTCGCCGACGGATTCCTTCTTCTTCGCCGCGCCACGCAGCTCACCCAGGTAGGTGCGCCCCTCCAGCACGCGCTCGTAGCCGATGTACACCGGAACGAAGGCGATCGGCAGGCGGTTCGAGCGTAGGAAGCTGCGCAGGGTGATGGCCAGCATGCCGGTCTTCGGTTGCAGGGTGCGCCCGGTGCGCGAGCGGCCGCCCTCGACGAAGTACTCCACCGGGAAACCGCGGTTGAACAGGGTGTGCAGGTATTCGTTGAACACCGCCGTGTACAGCGGGTTGCCCTTGAAGGTGCGGCGCATGAAGAAGGCGCCGCCGCGGCGCAGCAGGCCGCCGATCACCGGCATATTGAGGTTGATGCCGGCGGCGATGTGCGGCGTGCTCAGGCCGTTCCTGAACAGCAGGTAGGACAGCAGCAGGTAGTCGATGTGGCTGCGGTGGCAAGGCACATAGATGATCTCGTGGCCGTGGGCGATGGTCTTCACGCCTTCCACGTTGTTGACCTGCACGCCGTCGTAGATCTTGTTCCAGAACCAGGTCAGCACCAGTTCCAGGAAGCGGATCGCCGTGTAGGCGTAGTCCGAGGCGATCTCGTTGCCGTAGCGCAGCGCACGGGCTTCGGCCTTCTCCAGGCTGAGGCCGTCGCGTTCGGCCTCGGCGGCAATCGCTTCGCGTACCAGCGGGGCATGCACCAGTCCCTTGACCAGGTTGCGCCGGTGCGAGACGTCCGGGCCGATGACCGCGGCCTTCTGGGTACGGAAATGCACGCGCAGGATGCGGTGGGCCATGCGCTGGGTGCGCTCGGCGCCCTTGCCCTGGCTGACCAGTTCACGCAGCTGGATGGGCGTGGAGAACTGCACGCGGGTCTTGCGGCCGAGGAACAGGATGGTCAGCAGCTTGCGTAGCCGCCCGGTGACCGCCCAGCTGTCGGCGAACAGCAGCTTCCACGGGCTGGTTTCCCGGGCCGGTGACTGACCCCAGTAAACGCTGACCGGCACGATCTGCGCCTCGGCCAGGGCGTTCTGGCTGACCAGAGTGACCAGGCGGGTCAGCGTCGGTGCGATCACCGGCTTGCTGCGTCGGCCGAGCCAGCGCGACGGCGCGTCGAGGAAGAAGCAGGCTTCCGGTTCCTGATGACCTTCCATGGACACCTGGGCCAGCGGACGGGGCAGGGCGTTTTTCAGACATTCCTGCTCGACCACCATCAGGTCGCTCAGGGATGGCGTCTGCAACACATAGAAAACCGGTTTGCTGCGATCGAGATCCAGCGACATGGCGGATTGGCCGATGGTCTCGGAGCGCACCCACAGATACAGCAGGCGGCGCAGGCTGCCGACTAGCAGGCGGCTAAAGGGGAAGCGGGTCATACGAGCGTTCGAGTCAAACGAGCAATTGCTCGGGAGGCGCTAGTGTGCCCCATGGCAGGGCGGTGGAAAAGCGCAAAACGCGGCAACACATGGCCTTGAACGCCTTGTGCGCTGGCCGCTGGCGTCTTGCCAGTGCCGCCGGGCTGCTTCTATAGTCCGCCGGCGTTTGCAGGCACGGATAACAAGGCCATGATCGAACTGCGCAACCTGACCAAACGATTCGCCCGCCACACGGCGGTCGACGACCTGTCGCTGAGCATCCACCCCGGCGAAGTGCTGGGCTTCCTCGGACCGAACGGCGCCGGCAAGTCCACCACCATGAAGATGCTTACCGGCTTCCTGGCGCCCAGCTCGGGCACCGCCCTGATCCAGGGCTTCGACATCCGCACCCACGCCCGTCAGGCCCAGCGGCTGATCGGCTACCTGCCCGAAGGCGCGCCCTGTTACGAGGACATGCGCGTCGGTGCGTTCCTGAACTTCATCGCCGAGGTGCGCGGCAATCGGGGCGAGGAAAAACGCCGCCGCGTGGCCCGCGTGGTCGAACAGCTGGAACTGGGCGAGGTGCTGGGGCAGACCATCGACACTCTGTCCAAGGGCTTCAAGCGCCGCGTCGGCCTGGCCCAGGCGATCCTGCACGATCCGCAGGTGCTGATCCTCGACGAGCCCACCGATGGCCTGGACCCCAATCAGAAGCACCAGGTGCGCGAGCTGATCCGCGGGCTGGCCGCGGACAAGATCGTCATCATTTCCACCCACATCCTCGAAGAGGTCGGCGCCCTGTGCTCCCGCGCGGTGGTCATCGCCAACGGCCGGCTGGTGGCGGATGGCACGCCGCTGGAGCTGGAGCGCCGCTCCCGTTACCACCAGGCGGTGACGCTGGTCAGCGACGCGGCACTGGACGCCGAGGCGTTGCGCGCCCTGCCCGGCGTGGCGGGCGTCGAGCGCAACGCCCACGAGCACAGCCTGACGCTGCTGGCCGAGCCGGGGCAGGTGATCTACCCGCAGGTCAGCGAACTGATCCGCCAGCGCGGCTGGACGGTGCGCGAGCTGGACGTCGAGCGCGGCCGGCTGGACGAGGTGTTCCGCAACCTGACCCGGGGAGAAGCGGCATGAGGCAGTTGTCGGTGATCTTCCGCCGCGAGTTGGCGAGCTACTTCGCCACGCCGCTGGCCTACGTGTTCCTGGTGATCTTCCTGGTGCTGTCCGGGGTGTTCACCTTCTACCTGGGGGGCTTCTACGAGCGCAACCAGGCCGACCTGGGTGTGTTCTTCGGCTTCCACCCGTGGCTGTACCTGTTCCTGGTGCCGGCCGTCGCCATGCGCCTGTGGGCCGAGGAGCGCAAGTCCGGCACCATCGAGCTGCTGATGACCCTGCCGATCCGCCGCGCCGAGGCGGTGGCCGGCAAGTTCCTCGCCGCCTGGGTGTTCGCCGGGCTGGCGCTGCTGCTGACCTTCCCGATGGTGCTGACCGTCAACTACCTGGGCGAGCCGGATAACGGCGCCATCCTCACCGGCTACCTGGGCAGCTGGCTGCTGGCCGGTAGCTACCTGGCGGTGGGCGGCTGCATGTCGGCGCTGGCGCGCAATCAGGTGATCGCCTTCATCCTTGCGGTCAGCGTCTGCTTCCTGTTCATCGTCAGCGGCTTTCCGATGGTGCTCGACCTGTTCAGCGCCTGGGCGCCGCAGGGGCTGGTCGACGCGGTGGCCTCGCTGAGCTTCCTGGTGCGCTTCGACGCAATCAGCAAGGGCGTGATCGACCTGCGCGACCTGCTGTATTTCCTCAGCTTCATCGCCGCCTGGCTGGCCGCCACGGCGGTGGTGATCGATCTGAAGAAGGCGGACTGACCCATGAAACGCATCCTGTATTCCGGACTCGGGCTGCTGCTCATCGCCGTGGCCTTCCTGCTCTTCAACGGACTGTCCGGCGCACTGCTGAGCGGCGCGCGCCTGGATCTGACCGAGCAGAAGCTCTACACCCTGTCGCCGGGCACCCGGCAGATCCTCGACTCGCTCGACGAGCCGCTGACCCTGCGCCTGTTCTTTTCCGACCAGGCCACCGGCGAGCTGCCGGCGTTGCGCAACCAGGCGCGGCGCGTCGAGGAGCTGCTGCGCACCTACGTGCGCGCCGCCGATGGCAAGCTGAACCTGCAGCTGATCGATCCCGAGGCCTTCTCCGAACAGGAGGACCAGGCCGCCGAGGCCGGCCTGCAGGCGGTGCCGCTGAACGCCGGCGGCGAGCAGGTGTATTTCGGGCTGGTGGCCAGCAATGCGCGGGGCGATCGGCAGGTCATCCCGTTCTTCGCGCTGGATCGCGAAGAGTTTCTCGAATACGAGATCAGCCGGCTGATCAACGGCCTGGTGCAGCGTGAGCTGCCGGTGGTCGGCGTGCTGTCCGGGCTGCCGCTCAATGGCGGCTTCGACATGCTGGCCCGCCAGCCCACCGCGCCCTGGATGGTCATGGAGGAGATTCGCCAGCTGTTTCGCCTCGAACGCCTGGACAGCGCCACCGAGGAGATTCCGGCGCATGTCTCGGTGCTGATGCTGGTGCATCCCAAGCAGCTGCCGCAGCAGACACTGTATGCCATCGACCAGTTCGTGCTGCGCGGTGGCAAGCTGCTGGCCTTCGTCGATCCCTACAGTGAGGCCGATACCGGCAGCGGCTTCCCCGGCGAGGACATCGAGCGCGCCTCCCGTCTCGATCCACTGCTGGCCGCCTGGGGCGTGCGCCTGTTGCCCGATCAGGTGCTGGCCGATGCCGGTTACGGCATGAGCGTCGGCATGGGTGGCGGTCGCGCGGTGCGCCATCCGGCCTGGGTGAGCCTGCCGGCCGAGGCGCTCGACCAGGACGACGTGGTCAGCGCCGATCTGGAAGTGCTCAACCTGGCCAGCGCCGGTCTGCTCGAACCGCTGGCGGAGGCCACCACCCGCTTCACGCCGCTGCTGCGCAGCTCGCCGCTGAGCATGCCGGTGGACGCCAAACGCCTGGGCATGCTCGGCAATCCCGAGGAGCTGCTGCGTGACCTGCGCCCGGATGGCCAGCGCAAGGTGCTGGCCGCGCGCATCGACGGACCGGCGCGCTCTGCCTATCCGGACGGCATCGAGGGCCGCCAGGATGGGTTGAAGGCAGCCGAGCGCATCGACCTGATCCTGGTCGCCGACACCGATCTGCTCAGCGATCACCTGTGGGTGCAGGTGCAGCAGTTCTTCGGTCAGCGTGTGCCGCAGCCGTTCGCTGACAACGCCGGTTTCGTCATCAATGCGCTGGACAACCTGGCCGGCTCGCCGGCGCTGATCAGCGTGCGCTCGCGGGGCCGTTACCAGCGTCCGTTCGAGGTGGTGCAGGCGCTGCAACGGCAGGCGGAAACCCGCTTCCTGGAGCAGGAGCAGCGGCTGCAGCAGCGGCTGGCGGACACCGAGCGCCAACTGGCGCAACTGCAGCGCGGCGCGGATGACGAGCTGAACGCCGAACAGGAGTCGGCGGTGCGCCGCTTCCTCGACGAGAAGCTGCGTATTCGCAAGGAACTGCGCGAGGTGAACTATCGGCTCAATGCCGACATCGAGGCGCTGGGACGGACGCTGAAGTTCGTCAACATCGCCCTGGTGCCGCTGCTGCTGACGCTCGGCGCGCTGGGCCTGTGGTTCTGGCGCCGGCGGCGGGCCTGATGAAAGCCTGGCTGGCGCTCGTTCTGCTGCTGCCGCTGGCGGCGGACGCCGCGCCCTGGACCGAGGAGCTAGAGCAGCTCGACGGGCTGGAGCTGCGCCGCGATGGCCAGCCGCCGGTGCGTCTGGCCCGCCAGGGACCGCTCTGGGTGCTAATCGACAAGGCCGGCTACCCGGCCGACCAGACCCTGGTGCGGTCCTTTCTGGCCGCGTTGGCCACTGCGCAGCCGCTGGAGCACGTCGCCGCCGCAACGGTGCCGCGCGATATCCGCATCACCCTGCGCCGCGACCAGGCCGCGCCGCAGCGGCTGTACCTGGTCAGCGAGCCGAACCCCGAAGGGCGCCTGCTGTACCTGGGCGACGAGGCCCGGCCCTGGCGCGTGGACGGGCCGTTGCCGTTGCCGCTGCAGGAACTGAACTGGCTGGACCGCCGGCTGCTTGCCGTGCCGCTCGCCGAGCTGCGCGAACTGCAGCTGCACAAGGCCAACGGATCGCAGCTGGTGTTCTTCCGGCATGGCGATGCGCCGATGCGCCTGGAACAGTTGCCCGGTGGCGAGGCGCCGGCAGCGCAGGCGCTGGAGGAGTTGCTCGCGGTGTTCGCCGACCTGCGTTTCAGCGAGGTGGTGCCCGCCGACCAGTTGGCCTTCAGCAAGCGTCCCCGGCTGCGCTTCACGCTGCGCACCCAGGGCGGTGCAAGGGTCGAGGGTGCGGTTTATCGTCACAGGAGCTTTCACTGGCTGACGCTCGCCCCCGGCGCCGGCCTGCCCGCCGACCAGCAGGCGGGACGTGCCGGTTGGTTGTATCGACTTGAATACTGGCAAGTTTCCCTGTTGGAGCGGGAACTGGCGGCCTACCACGTGGCCGGCCGGGCGCTTCCCTAGTTAAGGCATTAGGCCATCATTTGGCGGAAAAGCTCTTTTCAGGGCTGGCGGTTTCTTGAATACTGCCCCCGCGTCCGGTTCGGCGAGGGAGCCTTCTCAGGGGGAGCTGAGTCTCGCCGGCCTCACGGGCGCACAGGCCCCTCGATGGATTCGAGGGCGCCACTTCTAATAAAAATTGCTCAGTTGGAGATGTGGTAAAGATGGCTAATCGTGAAGTAGGCACCGTCAAGTGGTTCAATGACGCCAAGGGCTACGGATTCATTCAGCGCGAGGGCGGCGCCGATGTGTTCGTCCATTACCGCGCCATTCGCGGCGAAGGGCACCGTTCCCTGAACGAAGGGCAGCAGGTCGAGTTCGCCGTGATCCAGGGCCAGAAGGGCCTGCAGGCCGAAGACGTCGCCGCGCTCTGACTCAAAAAAGCCCGCCGAATGGCGGGCTTTTTCATTCCGGTGAGGCGCGGGGCAAGGTGGCCAGTAAGGCGCTGACCGCCCTGCGGGGCGGCGTTGTACCGTCGCGATCCGTCTCAGCCCGTGCGCCAGGCAATCTCCGTGACACCCTCGTCGCTGACCCGCAGCCAGCGGTCGGCGTCTTCCTCGCCCTGTTTCTCGTCCCAGCTCCCCGGCGAGCAGCGCACTTCCACGCCCAGCGCGGCATGGGCCGCCTGCGCGCAGGCCAGATCGTCCGCCCAGGGCGTCGCGTCGCTTTCCAGGTACAGGCTGTGCCACTTGCCCACCGCCTGCGGCAGCCAGGTCACCTCGACGTCGCCACTCAGGCACTTGAAGGTCTGCCCCTTGCGTTGCCAGGGCGTGCAGGGGCCGATGGCCTGTTCCAGCCAGGCGACCACGGCCTGATGGTCGGCGTCCCTGAGATAGATCTCGATGTCCGGTTGGCGCATGAAGGGCATTCCTGATGACGGGCGGAAAGTGGACGGAGTTTATCCTGTTGCGATGGAATCTGTACCGGACTGACCCGGAACTGTAGGAGCGGCTTCAACCGCGATGGGGGCGAGCAGGCTATCGCGGCTGAAGCCGCTCCTACAGGTTTCGGATGTTGCTTTACACCCTTGTGATCCAGTCATAGCGAATCGACACCGTCACCTCCAGCGGCGCATCCACCACGGCGGCGCGGCGTTCGGCGGTGGCGCGCCAGCCGTGGGGCGTCATGGCCAGCAGGTCGGCGCGGTCCTGGGCGTGCTCCAGGTGCAACGCATAGGTCAGGGTTTCGCTGTGCGCCAGGGCCATGCCGTCCGGAATCTGCGTCAGGTGCTTGGCGTCGTCGTAGGGCCGCACCTCGTCGTACAGGCGCGCGCGCAGCTCCAGCAGGTGCTCCTGGGTCGGCCCCATGCGCAGCAGGCCGCCGCCGGGTGCCAGCAGGCGCCGGGCTTCCAGCCAGTCCAGCGGACTGAACACGCTGGCCAGCAGATCGCAGCTGGCATCGGCCAGTGGCACGCGGGCCATGCTGGCGACCATCCAGGTCAATTGCGGCGCGCGCCGGCAGGCACGCTTGACCGCCTCGCGGGAGATGTCCAGCGCGTAGCCGTCGGCCTCGGGCAGTTTTTCCGCAATCTGCCCGGTGTAGTAGCCCTCGCCGCAGCCGATATCCAACCAGCGGCGCGGCGCGTAGCCGGCCGCCAGTTCCGCCAGGCGCCGGGCCAGCGGCGCGTAGTGGCCGCCGTCCAGGAAGCGTCGGCGTGCCTCGACCATGGCCTGGTTGTCGCCCGGGTCGCGGCTGTTCTTGTGCTGCACTGGCAGCAGGTTCAGGTAGCCCTGGCGGGCACGGTCGAAACGGTGGCCGGCCGGGCAGGCCACGCCGTTGTCGACGCTGTGCAGCGCGCCCTGGCAGAGCGGACAGGTCAGCATGGTCAGACCGCCAGCAGTTTCACCAGGGTCTGGTAGTAGACCTCGGTGAGCAGATCCAGATCGCTGGCCAGCACGCGCTCGTCCACCTGGTGGATGGTGGCGTTGACCGGCCCCAGCTCGACCACCTGGGTGCCCAGGGTGGCGATGAAGCGCCCGTCCGAGGTGCCGCCGCTGGTGGACGGGGTGGTGTCGTGGCCGGTGATGTCACGGATGCTCGCCGCCACCGCGTCCAGCAGTTCGCCCGGCTGGGTGAGGAACGGCAGGCCGGACAACGACCAGTCGATGCTCCAGTCCAGACCGTGCCGGTCGAGGATCGCCGCCACGCGCTGCTTGAGGCCCTCCTCGGTGGATTCGGTGCTGAAGCGGAAGTTGAACACCACCTGCAGCTCGCCGGGAATCACGTTGGTGGCGCCGGTGCCGCCGTTGATGTTGGAGATCTGGAAGCTGGTCGGCGGGAAGAAGGCGTTGCCGTCGTCCCAGTGCTCGGCGGCCAGCTCGGCCAGCGCCGGGGCGGCCAGATGGATCGGATTCTTCGCCAGGTGCGGATAGGCCACGTGGCCCTGCTTGCCGCGCACCGTCAGCACGGCGCCCAGCGAGCCGCGCCGGCCGTTCTTCACCACGTCACCGAGGCGCTCGGTGCTCGAGGGCTCGCCGACAATGCACCAGTCCAGGCGCTCGCCACGCGCGCGCAGGCGCTCCACCACGGCCTTGGTGCCATGCTCGGCCGGGCCTTCCTCGTCGCTGGTGATCAGGAAACTGATGGCGCCGGTGTGGTTCGGATGGTCGGCCACGAAGCGCTCGACGGCGATGATCATCGACGCCAGGCTGCCTTTCATATCGGCCGCGCCCCGGCCGCGCAGCATGCCGTCGGCGTCGATCTGCGCCTCGAACGGGCTGAGCTGCCATTTGGCTTCCGGGCCGGTGGGCACCACATCGGTGTGGCCGGCGAAGCACAGCACCGGGCCTTCGCCGCCGCGCCGCGCCCAGAAGTTGTCCACCTCGGCGATACGCATCGGTTCCACGCTGAAGCCACAGGCCGCCAGGCGTCGCATCATCAGTTCCTGGCAGCCTTCGTCCAGCGGCGTGACCGAGGGACGGCGAATCAGCTCGCAGGCGAGCTCCAGGGTAGGGGACAGGGTGCGCATGAGGGCTCCACGGCGGGTCGGAAAGTCGGGGCGCGTATCTTAAAGGAAAGCTCCGCGTTGCCGTCAGCCCTCGGTGGCCAGTGTTTCCGCCCGCTCGCGGGCCGGCAGCGAGGAGAGCAGGGCCATGATCAGCGCCGCCAGGTAGGGCAGCGACTGCACCAGCAGCACCAGCACCCAGAAGTACAGGTCGCCGCCCGGGTTGTCCTCGGTGAGCAGCAGGCCCGCCGCCGCGCCCCACAGCAGCAGCATGACGAACACCTCCTCGCGCGCCTCGGCCAGCGCCTTGAACAGGCCGGAGCGGCTGGCCAGCTTGGGGGTGCGGAAGAAGGGAATGCTGCGGGTGACGAAGCCGAACAGCACCGCCTTGGCGATGGTGTAGGACAGCGCCAGCCCGGCCACCGCCGCGTACAGCGCATCGATGAGGCCCACGCCGACGGCGCGGCGGTACAGGTAGAGCATCTTGCCCACCTTGAAGACGAACAGCGCCAGGGGCGGCAGGGCGAAGATCAGCAGCGGCGGATCGACGCGCTGCGGCACGATGATCATCGCCGCCGACCACAGCAGCGCGCCCACGGTGAAGAAGATGTTCAGCCCGTCGGCGATCCATGGCAGCCAGCCGGCGAGGAAGTGGTAGCGCTGGCCGGGCGTCAGCTGGCAGTCCTTGCCGAGCAGCAGGCAGCGGGCGTGGTGCTTCATGATCTGGATGGCGCCATAGGCCCAGCGGAAGCGCTGCTTCTTGAAGTCGCTGAAGGTGTCCGGCATCAGCCCCCGGCCGAAGCTCTGTTCGGAATAGCCGGCCGACCAGCCCTGCTCGAAGACGCGCAGGCCCAGCTCGGCATCCTCGGTGATGCACCAGTCGGCCCAGCCCAGCTCGTCGAGTACGCTGCGCCGCGTCATGGTCATGGTGCCGTGCTGGATGATGGCGTCGCGCTCGTTGCGGGTCACCATGCCGATATGGAAGAAGCCCTTGTACTCCGCGTAGCACAGGCGCTTGAAGGCGCTTTCCTCGCCGTCGCGAAAATCCTGTGGCGACTGCACCACGGCGATCTTCGGGTCGGCGAAGTGCGGCACCATGTGCCGCAGCCAGTTCGGCGACACGCAGTAGTCGGCATCGATCACCGCGATCACCTCGGCATCCGGTGCGGTGTGCGGCAGCACCCAGTTCAGCGCGCCGCCCTTGAAGCCCTCCAGCGGCGCCACATGGAAGAAGCGAAAGCGCGGGCCGAGCCGCTCGCAGTGGGCCTGCACCGGCTGCCACACGGCGGGATCCCGGGTGTTGTTGTCGATCACCAGTACCTCGAAATCCGGATAGTCGAGGCGGGACAGCGCATCCAGGGTGCGCTTGAGCATGTCAGGCGGCTCGTTGTAGCAGGGCACGTGCACGGACACCTTCGGCCGGTAGGCATCATCCCGGGTCACCGGCGGGAAGGGGCGCCGGCGGCGGCTCAGCCAGACGGTTTCGGCCAGCTCGTGGGCCTCGGTGAGCAGCACGATGAACACGCCCAGGGCGCCCACGCCGAGCAGCGCGCCCACCGCCAGGGTGAACCAGGTGGCGTATTGCAGGCTGTAGTCGTAGGCCATCCATACCAGCAGCGAACCGAAGGCAAAGGCCACCACGGCGAGGAACGCCCGGCCATGGGTGCGCAGGTTGCTGCCGTCAATGAGCAGCAGGATCAGCGCCAGCACGGCGAGCACAGCCGAGCCGATGGCCAGCAGCCGCCACTGCGGGATGGCGATCACCGGGCCGCTGAAGGCGAACTTGGGCTGGCGCTCCAGATTCCACACGCCCCAGTAGGCGCCCACCGAACCTTCGTCATCCATCTTCCACGGCTGATCGAAGGCTTCGATGATGAAGTAGTTGTAGCCGCGCACATTCAGGGCGTTGACCAGGGTACGCAGGTAGATGGCCTGATCCGCCGGGCTGGCCTCCGCCGGGCCGCGCGCGCGACCATTGCTCGGCCAACCCACTTCGGAGAGCAGCAGCGGCTTGCCGGGAAACTGTTTTTTCAGGTCCTGCACGCGCGCCAGCAGGAAGGCGGTGGCGTTCTGGCGCGGGATGAACTCCCAGTAGGGCAGGATGTGCGCGGCGATCAGGTCCACCTCGCGGGCCAGTTCCGGGAATTCTTGCCAGATGTGCCACTGCTCGGAGGTGGAGACCGGCACCTTGACCGCCTCGCGCACGCGGCGGATGTAGGCGATCAGCGCCTCGGGCTCGATTTCGCCCCGGTACAAAGCTTCGTTGCCGACCAGTACGCGCACCACGCTGCGCGACTGGTTGGCCAGCTCGATGGCCCGGGCGATCTCCCGTTCGTTGCGCTCGATATCCGGACTGATCCACACCCCGAGCGTCACGCGCAGGCCGAACTCCTCGGCCAGGCGCGGAATGTCAGCCTGGCTGCCTTCCACGGAATAGGTGCGGATGTTGTTGGTCTGGATGCTGACCAGTTGCAGGTCGCCACGGATGTCCTCGTCGCTGGGGTAGCGGTTGTCGCGCGGGTCCTGGCCGGGGCGGAACGGCGAAAAGGAATAGCCGCCCACCTGCTCGGGCCAGTTGGGCGCGGCCATGGGACGGTTGACCAGCGCCCAGGCGCCGATGGACAACGCGGCGATGGCGATCACGATGACCAGGGTCAGCAGCGGTCTGGCGGGAACGGTCATGCGTGGGCCTCCGTGGCCGGGTGCGGATGAGCATTGGGCTGTTGGGGCACGGCGTAAGTTCGTTGTCCACGGGACCCGCTGCGAGGTCAGGTTCCTTGTGTGGGGCCGGGTTCATCCCGGCCGACTGGGTATGCCATGCACACGGAGCCAGACGGACACTCCGCCGGCCGGCGTAAAGCCGGCCCCACAGCTTTCGCGCAGTGGGCGCACTTCATTACTCCGCCGAAGGCGCGGATAATGCCGGCCCGTTCGTGAGGTACGGCAATGAGTAGCGAAGATCAGCGTTTCGGCGGCATCGCCCGCCTGTATGGCCGTGACGGCCTGGACCGCCTACGGGCGGCGCATGTGGCGGTGGTGGGCATCGGCGGGGTCGGTTCCTGGGCGGCCGAGGCCCTGGCGCGCAGCGGCGTGGGCGAGATCTCGCTGTTCGACCTGGACGATGTCTGCGTCACCAACACCAACCGCCAGTTGCACGCGCTGGACGGCACCGTCGGTAAGCCCAAGGTCGAGGTGATGGCCGCGCGCATCCGCGCCATCAATCCGGCCTGCCAGGTGCATGCCGTGGCCGACTTCGTTACCCGCGAGACGATGGCCGAGTACGTCACCGAGCAGCTGGATTTTGTCATCGACTGCATCGACAGCGTGCCGGCCAAGACCGCGCTGATCGCCTGGTGCAAGCGGCGCAAGATCGGCATCGTCACCACCGGCGGGGCGGGTGGGCAGGTTGATCCGACGCAGATCCAGATCGCCGACCTGAACAAGACCTTCAACGACCCGCTGGCCGCCAAGGTGCGTTCGCTGCTGCGTCGCGACTACGGTTTTTCGCGCACTGCGGGCCGCACCTACAGCGTGCCCTGCGTGTTCTCCAGCGAACAGCTGCGCTATCCCAAGCCGGACGGCGGGGTATGCCAGAGCAAGAGCTTCGTGGGCGAAGGCGTGAAGCTGGACTGCGCCGGCGGCTTCGGCGCGGTGATGATGGTCACCGCCAGCTTCGGCATGGCCGCCGCCGCCAAGGCGGTGGAGAAGCTGGTGGCCGGCGCACGCCGGCCGGCGGAGCGTGGGTAAGGGGAACACCTTGTGGGGCCGGCTTTATGCCGGCCGACGGGGGTGTGGCATCCCTGGGCCGGCGGATGCCGGCCTTTGGCCGGGATAAACCCGGCCCCACAGTCCTGTCGTCACCTCTTGTCGGGCGGTCAGCGCATTTCTGGCCGCCATGTGCAGGTAGCGCGGCGGCCAAGGACAACGGTGGCCGCCCTACGGGGACACCAGCTCCCGCATCCGCTGCAACACGGCGTTCATGCCGTTGCTGCGTGATGGCGACAGGTGCCTGGACAGGCCCAGCTGGCCAAACCAATCTGCTACGTCGAGCTGTGCTAGCTCCGCGCCGCTGAGACCATCGACTCGCGCCAGCAACACCGCCAGCAGACCGCGCAGCAGCCGCGCGTCGCTGTACGCCGTGAAACGCCAGCGATCCGCGTGCCGTTCGGCCAGCAGCCAGACATTGCTTTCGCAGCCCTGCACCTGATGGGCTGGCACGCGCAGCGCGTCGTCGAGTGGCGCCAGGCGTTCGCCCCACTGCATCAGCAGGCGGGCGCGCTGTTCCCAGCCGGGACAGGCGGCGAAGGCGTCCAGCGCCTCCCGGGCGGCGGGCGACAGGCTCATCGCAGGATCTCCAGCGCCTGATCCAGGGCGGTGAAGAACCGGCTCAGGTCCTCGCCATCGTTGTACAGCCCCAGCGACACGCGGATCGCGCCCGGCACGCCGAGGCGTTGCATCAGCGGCATGGCGCAGTGGTTGCCGCCACGCACGGCGATGCCCTGTTCGCCGAGCAGCTGGGCCAGATCGGAGTGGTGCACGTCGTCCACCACGAAGCTGGCCAGCGCCGCCTGGGGTTCGCCGAGCAGGCGCACGCCCTCGCGCACCGACAGGCCGGCTACCAGCTGTTCCAGCAGCGCCTGCTCATGCTCGCGCACCGCCTGGGCGTTCAGGCCGGACAGGTAATCCAGCGTGGCGCCGAGGCCGATGACCCCGGCGATCGGGGGCGTGCCGGCTTCCAGGCCCATGGGCGCGGCATGGAAGTCGGCGCTGTGGAAGTCCGCCCGGCGCACCATCTCGCCGCCGAACTGCCAGTGACGCAGTTGATTCAGGCAATCGGCGCGCCCGTAGAGCACGCCGACACCGTCCGGTCCGTAGAGCTTGTGGGCGGAGAAGGCATAGAAGTCGCAGCCCAGCGCCTGCAAGTCGTGGCGGCCGTGCACGCTGGCCTGGGCGCCGTCGACCACGGTGATCGCGCCCTGGGCGCGGGCCAGGCGCACCAGCGCGTCCACGGGTTGCCAGCGGCCCAGCACGTTGGATAGCTGGCTGACCGCCAGGATGCGCGTGCGCGGGCCGATCAGGCGGGCGGCGGCGTCCAGTTCGATCTCGCCCCGGGCATCCAGTGGCAGGATCACCAGCCGGGCCTGGCAGCGCTGCGCCAGTTGCTGCCAGGGCAGCAGGTTGGCGTGGTGCTCCAGGGCGCTGATGACGATTTCATCGCCCAGGGAAATCAGCGGCTCCAGGCCGTAGGCCAGCAGGTTGAGCGCCTCGGTGGTGCCGCGCGTGAAGACGATCTGGCTGGGGCTGGCCGCGTTCAGCCAGTGCGCCACCCGTTGCCGGGCGGCTTCGTACAGGCGGGTGACCCGCTCGGCCGGCGGGTGCTGGGCGCGATGCACATTGGCCACGCCGCTGGTGTAGTAGCCGGTCAGCGCGTCGATCAGCGCCTGCGGCTTCTGCGCGGTGGCGGCGCTGTCCAGATAGATCTGGCCCTGGGCTTCGAACAGCGACAGGGCCGGAAAATCGGCGCGCCAGGGGGAATGCAGAACCATACGAACCACCTCGGGCCGCGAGCCGCGTTGCGCTCGCGGCCTGGCGTGACGGTCAGTTGTGCGCGTGCAGCGCTTCGTTGAGCTCGATGGCACTCTTGTTGGTCTTGCATTCGACCGCGCCAGTCTGGGAATTGCGGCGGAACAGCAGGTCCGGCTGGCCGGCCAGCTCGCGTGCCTTGACCACCTTGACCAGTGCGTTCTGGTCGTCGAGCAGCGCCACCTTGGTGCCGGCGGTGATGTACAGGCCGGACTCCACGGTGTTGCGGTCGCCCAGCGGGATGCCGATGCCGGCGTTGGCGCCGATCAGGCAGCCTTCGCCGACGCTGATGACGATGTTGCCGCCACCGGACAGGGTGCCCATGGTGGAGCAGCCGCCGCCCAGGTCGGAGCCCTTGCCGACGAACACGCCGGCGGAAATGCGCCCTTCGACCATGCCCGGGCCGGCGGTGCCGGCGTTGAAGTTGACGAAGCCTTCGTGCATCACCGTGGTGCCTTCACCGATGTGGGCGCCCAGGCGGATGCGCGCGCTGTCGGCGATGCGCACGCCGCTCGGCACCACGTAGTCGGTCATCTTCGGGAACTTGTCCACCGAGAAGACTTCCAGCAGGCGGCCCTTGAGGCGCGCTTCGAGCTGGCATTCGGCCAGCTCGGCGAGGTCGATGGCGCCTTCGCTGGTCCAGGCCACGTTGGGCAGCAGCGGGAAGATGCCGGTGAGGTTCAGGCCGTGCGGCTTGACCAGGCGGTGCGACAGCAAGTGCAGCTTCAGGTACGCCTCGGGGGTGGAGGTCAGCGCGGCGTCGTCCGCCAGCAGGGTGACCACCAGCGGCTTCTGGCTTTCGGCCAGGCGCACCAGCAGGGCGGACTGGGCGGCATCGATGCCTTTCAGGGCGACGGAAAGATCAGCGGCCTTGTCCTTGTTGATGGCAATGGCCTGGTTGCCGCCGGCGTAGTCCAGCAGCGGCAGCACGGCGGCCAGCAGCTCGGCGGACGGCTTGAGCAGCGGCTGGGGGTAGAAGATTTCCAGCCAGGCGCCCTGACGATTCTGGGTTCCGACCCCGAAGGCCAGGCTGAACAGGGAGGTGGTCATGGGCGGTTTTCCTTATGGTCTTCAGATCGGAATGGGTCAGGTCAATGCGGCGTTGTAGAGCTCGGGTTTGAAGCCGACCAGCGTGCGATCACCGAGCTCGAGCACCGGGCGCTTGATCATCGAGGGTTGGGCCAGCATCAGCTCGATGGCCCTGGCTTCGTCCAGGTCGGCCTTCTGGCTGTCGTCGAGCTTGCGAAAGGTGGTGCCGGCGCGGTTCAGCACGGTCTGCCAGCCATGTTCGGCGCACCAGCGCTGCAGGTGCGCGCGATCGATGCCGGCGGTCTTGTAATCATGAAAGGCGTAGGGGATGCCCTGTTCGTCGAGCCAGGTGCGGGCCTTCTTCATGGTGTCACAGGCCTTGATGCCGAAGAGGGTGTAAGTCATTGATTTACTTATCCTGATGGCGCGTCGTGGCGTCCGAGGCAGCGAATTATGCCACGCTCCGCCGTCCGTTGTTTACGCGTCGTGGAACAACTCGGGCGGTGCGCATCCGCATGGGCGCAGGGTGGTCAACGCTCTGCCTTGGCCGCCCTACCTGCTTGGGCGGCCGGGCGCCCGCCCTACGCGGACAGGAAGCGGCGAATTCGCTCGGCGGCCTCGACGCATTCCTCCAGCGAGGCCACCAGCGCCATGCGCACGCGGCCCGCACCGGGGTTGACGCCGTCCACTTCGCGGGACAGGAACGAGCCGGGCAGCACGGTGACGTGCTCGCGGGCGAACAGGTCGCGGGCGAAGCTGGCATCGTCGCCCGGGGTTTTCGCCCACAGGTAGAAGCTGCCATCCGGGCGCTGCACGTCGAGCGCCGGCGCGAGGATGTCCAGCACTGCATCGAACTTCTGTCGGTACAGCTCGCGGTTGGCGCGCACATGCGCCTCGTCCTTCCAGGCCGCCTCGCTAGCCCGTTGCACATGGCCGGGCAGCGCGCAGCCGTGGTAGGTGCGGTAGAGCAGGTAGCCCTTGAGGATCTCGGCGTCGCCGGCCACGAAGCCGGAGCGCAGGCCTGGCAGGTTGGAGCGCTTGGACAGGCTGTGGAACACCACGCAGCGTTTGAAGTCGCTGCGGCCCAGCTCGACGCAGGCGCTGAGCAGGCCGGGCGGCGGGTTGTCCTCGTCGAAGTACAGTTCGCTGTAGCACTCGTCGGCGGCGATCACGAAGTCGTGCTCGTCCGCCAGGGCGATCAGCTTCTTCAGCGTCGCTAGCGGCAGCAGCGCGCCGGTGGGGTTGCCCGGCGAGCAGATGAACAGGATCTGCGTGCGCTGCCAGACCTCGGCCGGTACCGCGTCGTAATCCGGCGCGAAGCCGTTGTCGGCCAGGCACGGCAGGTAGTGGGGCGTGGCGCCGGCCAGCAGGGCCGCGCCTTCGTAGATCTGATAGAACGGGTTGGGACTGACCACCAGGCCGCCCTGTTCGCGGTTGAACACCGCCTGCACGAAGGAGAACAGCGCCTCGCGGGTGCCGCTGACCGGCAGTGCGTGGCGGGCGGCGTCCAGCCAGCCGTCCGGTACGCCGAAGCGCCGCTGGCACCAGGCGACGATGGCTTCGCGCAGGGCGGGCGAGCCCAGGGTGGCCGGATACACCGACAGCTGGTCAATGTGCGCGGCCAGGGTCTCGGCGACAAAGGTCGGCGCGGCGTGCTTGGGTTCGCCGATGGACAGGGCGATGTGCGCCCGGTCGGCCGGTGGCTGCGCGCCGGCCATCAGCGCGCGCAGTTTCTCGAAGGGGTAGGGGTGCAGCAGGGACAGGGCTGGATTCATGGGTGTGGTCAGATGCTGAGGTGGTTCATGTCGATGGCGGGGCTGCCTTCCACCGCAAGCTGTTCGACGATGGCCTGTTGCAGGCGCGCGCACAGCTCGGGGTCGGAGAGGGGCTGGTTGTGGGCGTCGGTGAGGAAGAACACGTCCTCGACCCGCTCGCCGAGCGTGGTGATCTTGGCGTTCTGCAGCGACAGGTCGAAATCCAGGAAGATCTTGCCGATGCGCGCCAGCAGGCCGGGGCGGTCCGGGGCGATCAGTTCCAGCACGGTGACCGCGCGCTGCGCGTCGTTGTGGATGGTCACCTGCGGCGCGAAGGCGAAGTGCTTGAGCTGGCGCGGCACGCGGCGCTGGATGATCGCCGGGTAGTCATTGGGACTCTTCAGTGCGTCGATCAGGCCGCGGCGGATCTCTTCGATGCGCTCGGGGGTGTCGATCACCCGGCCGTCGTCGGCATCCAGCACGATGTAGGTGTCCAGGGTGAACTGGCTGGTCGAGGTGATGATGCGCGCGTCATGGATGTCCAGGTTGAGCTGGTCCATGGCGGCCACGGTCACCGCGAAGAAATCGTGCTGGTCGGGGGCGTAGATGAAGATCTGGCTGGCACCTTCCCGCTCGCGCTGCGCGGTCTGGCGGATCAGCACCAGGGGTTCGCCGCCCGGTGGGTGGTCGAGAATCGCCTGGGTATGCCAGGCGATGTCGTCGGCGCCGTGGCGCAGGAAATAGTCGTCGCCCAGCTGGCTCCACAGCTGTTCCGCCGCGTCCGGGTCGATGCCGGCGGCGGCC
The DNA here is from genome assembly GCF_035497915.1 of Pseudomonas sp. Classification (GTDB taxonomy): domain Bacteria; phylum Pseudomonadota; class Gammaproteobacteria; order Pseudomonadales; family Pseudomonadaceae; genus Serpens. The sequence continues at coordinate 20,023 of NZ_DATJCS010000054.1, read as the reverse complement.
AGCAGGTCGAGCGCGGCGCTCTGCGTCTGGCAGATCTGCTCCTCGCGATCCAGCGGGTTGGCCAGCCCGCGATTCAGGGCGCGCAGGGTGGCGTCGTACAGCTGGCGCAGCAGGCTGGCCCGCCAGGAGTTCCACAGGGTCGGGTTGGTGGCGTTGATGTCCGCCACGGTGAGCACGTAGAGGTAGTCCAGGCGCGTGCTGTCTCCGACCAGCTGGGCAAAGTCGTTGATCACCTGCGGGTCGGAGAGGTCCTTGCGCTGCGCGGTGGTGGACATCGCCAGGTGGTTGCTGACCAGCCAGACGATCAGTCGGCTGTCCCACGGCGGCAACTGATGCCGCGCGCAGAAGGCTGCGGCGAACTGCGCGCCGAGTTCCGAGTGGTCGCCGCCACGGCCCTTGCCGATGTCGTGGTAGAGGCCGGCCAGGTAGATCAGCTCCGGCTTGGGCAACTGGTCGATCAGCCGGCTGGCCAGCGGAAACTTCTCCGCCAGCTCCGGCCACTTGAACTTGCGCAGGTGCTTGATCAGGTTGAGGGTGTGCGCGTCGACCGTATAGATGTGGAACAGGTCGTGCTGCATCTGTCCGACGATCTGGCCGAACTCCGGCAGGTAGCGGCCGAGGATGCCGTAGCGGTTCATGCGCCGCAGGTTGCGGTGGATGCCCTGGCTGCTGCGGAACAGCTCGATGAACAGGCTGGTGTTGCGGATGTCGGCGCGGAACTCATCGTCGATCAGGTAGCGGTGATCGCGCAGCTGGCGGATGGTGTCGGCGCGCACGCCCTTGGTGCCCGGGTGCTGGGCCAGCAGCACGAAGATTTCCAGGATGGCGAACGGCGTGCGCTCGAAGACCTTGTCGTGGGTCACTTCCAGGTAGCCGTTGCGGATCTGGAAACGGTTGTTGACCGGTTGCGGCGGTTCGTCGCCATCATGGGCGAGGATGACTTCCTCGAAGTGCTGCTTGATCAGGTCGTTGAGTTCCGCTACGCCCATGACCACCCGGTAGTACTTCTGCATGAAGCGCTCGACGGCGGTCTTGGCGTCGCTGTTGCTGTAGCCGAGCAGGCCGGCGATGCGCCGCTGATGATCGAACAGCAGGCGGTCCTCGGCGCGGCCGGCCAGCATGTGCAGCGCGTAGCGCACCTTCCAGAGGAACTCCTGGGCACTGGTGAGGATCGCCTGCTCGCTTTCCAGCAGGAAACCCTGCGCCACCATGGCCTGCATGTTCAGGGTGCCGAAGTGCCGGCGGGCCATCCACAGGATGGTCTGGATGTCGCGCAGACCACCCGGCGAGCCCTTCACGTTGGGCTCCAGGTTGTACTCGGTGTCGTTGTACTTGGCGTGGCGGGTGCGCTGCTCGCGGCGCTTGGCGACAAAGAACTCCTCGCTCGGCCACATGCACTGCGGACTGGTGACCGCCTGCATGCGCTCGCGCAGCCGCTCCGGGCCGGCGATGGTGCGGCTTTCCATCAGGTTGGTGATCACCGTCAGGTCGGCGCGCGCCTCCTCGGCGCACTCGGCCACCGAGCGCACGCTCTGGCCGACGTCCAGGCCGATATCCCAGAGCAGGGTAAGGAAGCCTTCGATGGGCGCGCGAAACAGCTCGTGGTCGGCATTGTCCAGCAGGATCAGCAGGTCGATGTCCGAATAGGGATGCAGCTCGCCGCGGCCGTAGCCGCCCACGGCGAGCAGGGCGATGTCCGCGTCGGTGCTCCAGTCGAAGCGTTGCCAGGCCGCCTGCAGGATCTGGTCGACGAACCAGGCGCGGTCACGGACCAGTCGGCGGATGTCCTGCCCGGCCAGGAAACGCCGGTCGAGCACTTCGCGGGCCCGGCCGATGGCCTTCTTGAAGGCTGCGATGGGGCTGGCCTTGAGGCTCAGTTCCGCCTGGAACTGGCCAGGGTCGAACAATTCGGTGTCGATCGTGCGCATGACTACGGCCTTGCTGCTGGAGGGCGGCCTGCTATAGCAGGATTCAGGCCGAGCGGTGAGCGATGGTGTCATCCTTGCGCAGGGTGAGGATCTCGTAGCCGGTCGCGGTGACCAGCAGGGTGTGCTCCCACTGGGCGGACAGCTTGCGATCCTTGGTGATGGCGGTCCAGCCATCGCCCAGGGTGCGGGTTTCCGGGCGCCCCTGGTTGAGCATCGGTTCGATGGTGAAGGTCATGCCTTCCTTGAGTTCCATGCCGGTGCCTGCCTTGCCGTAGTGCAGCACCTGGGGCTCCTCGTGGAACACCGCACCAATACCGTGCCCGCAGTATTCGCGCACGATGGAGAAGCCATGACTCTCGGCGTGCTTCTGGATCACTTCGCCGATATCGCCCAGGCGGGTGCCGGGACGCACCATTTCGATGCCTTTATACAGGCATTCCTGGGTGATGCGGCACAGGCGTTCGGCCCATTCGGGCACGCTGCCGACCAGGAACATCTTGCTGGTGTCGCCGTGGTAGCCGTCCTTGATGACGGTGATGTCGATATTGATGATGTCGCCGTTCTTCAGCGGCTTGTCGTTCGGGATGCCGTGGCACACCACGTGGTTGATCGAGGTGCAGATCGACTTCGGATAGCCGTGGTAGTTGAGGGGGGCGGGGATGGCCTGCTGGACGTTGACGATGTAGTCGTGGCAGATGCGATCCAGCTCCTCGGTGGTGACCCCGGCCTGGACGTGGGGCTCGATCATTTCCAGCACTTCGGCGGCCAGGCGGCCGGCCACGCGCATCTTCTCGATTTCTTCCGGGGTCTTGATGGACACGGTCATGGAGATCTCTTACGGCGCTCGGCGGCGCGCTCTGCGATACAAGGGAGCGGAATGATAAACCAAAGCGATTGCCGCCGGGCGGATGGCGCGGCCGTGCCGGCCGGGAAAATGTGTCAGCGGACGGTGGTCGTCCTAGCTTTCCGGCGCCCCGTTATGCTATAAAACGCGCCGCTCGACGGGGTGGTCCCGTCCGGCGATCAAATCCGCACACGCGTCGACACGGTTTCCTGGGTGCCCGAAAGGGTTGGAGATCGGGATGCGTGGAGGCCTAACCCGACTTATAGAGGAACGATCATGTCCCAAGTCACCATGCGCGATATGCTGAAGGCCGGTGTGCACTTCGGCCACCAGACCCGTTACTGGAACCCGAAGATGGGCAAGTACATCTTCGGCGCGCGCAACAAGATTCACATCGTCAACCTGGAAAAGACCCTGCCGATGTTCAACGAGGCGCTGACCTTCGTTGAAAAGCTGGCTGTCGGCAAGAACAAGATCCTGTTCGTGGGCACCAAGCGCTCCGCCGGCAAGATCGTCGCCGAAGAAGCCACCCGTTGCGGCATGCCCTATGTCGACCACCGCTGGCTGGGCGGCATGCTCACCAACTACAAGACCATCCGCGCCTCCATCAAGCGTCTGCGCGAGCTCGAAGGCCAGTCCCAGGACGGCACCTTCGAGAAGCTGACCAAGAAGGAAGCCCTGATGCGCACCCGTGACCTCGAGAAGCTCGAGCGCAGCCTGGGCGGCATCAAGGAAATGGGCGGCCTGCCGGACGCGCTGTTCGTGATCGACGTCGACCACGAGCGCATCGCCATCAGCGAAGCCAACAAGCTGGGCATCCCGGTCATCGGCGTTGTCGATACCAACAGCAGCCCGGAAGGCGTGGACTACATCATCCCCGGTAACGACGACGCCATCCGCGCTGTCCAGCTGTACCTGGGCTCGATGGCCGACGCCGTGCTGCGTGGCAAGCAGAATGGTGGCGCTGGCGACGAATTCGTCGAAGAAGCTGCCTCCGAAGCCGCCGCTGGCTGATAACGCCGCTCCGGCGTGATGCGTCAAGCGAAAAAGGGGGCTAGGCCCCCTTTTTCGCCACTCCCGAATCGACTGGCCCGCTTGGCGGGCGAGTAACCGAATCAACCCCTTTCCAGAGGATCTCGAACATGGCAGAGATTACTGCAGCCCTCGTCAAAGAACTGCGCGAGCGCACCGGCCAAGGCATGATGGAGTGCAAGAAGGCCCTGGTTGCCGCCGAAGGCGACATCGAGAAGGCCATCGACGACATGCGCGCTTCCGGCGCCATCAAGGCTGCCAAGAAGGCCGGCAACATTGCCGCCGAAGGCGCCATCGCCGCCAAGGTCTCCGATGACAACAAGACCGCTGTCATCATGGAAGTGAACTCCCAGACCGACTTCCTGGCCCTGCAGGCCGACTTCAAGGGCTTCGTCGCCGAGAGCCTGGACAAGGCCTTCGCCGCCGGTTACACCGACGTCGCTCCGCTGGTCGCCGACCGTGAAGAAGCCCGCCAGGCCCTGGTTGCCAAGTGCGGCGAGAACGTCAACATCCGCCGTCTGACCCGCGTGGAAGGCGACGTGGTGGGTGCCTACCTGCACGGTCACCGCATCGGTGTGCTGGTCTGCCTGAAGGGCGGCAACGCCGAGCTGGCTCGCGACATCGCCATGCACGTGGCCGCCAGCAACCCGGCCGTGCTGAACCCGACCGACATCTCCGACGAGCTGATCGCCAAGGAAAAGGAAATCTTCCTGCAGCTGAACGCCGACAAGATCGCCGGCAAGCCGGAAAACATCGTCGAGAACATGGTCAAGGGCCGCATCAGCAAGTTCCTGGCCGAAGCCAGCCTGGTCGAGCAGCCCTTCGTCAAGGACCCGGAAATCAAGGTCGGCGCGCTGGCCAAGAAAGCCGGTGCCGAGATCGTCTCCTTCGTCCGTTACGAAGTGGGTGAAGGCATCGAGAAGGCCGAAGTCGACTTCGCCGCCGAAGTTGCCGCCCAGGTTGCCGCTTCCAAGCAGTAAGCCGGACGGTCGTTCCCCCGAAGAGGCTGCCCGCTCGCGCGTGCGGCCTTTTCGTCAAAGAGGGGGAAAGGAAACCGTTACCGCCGGAGAACTCCGGTACGGGTGGCCCGAGGGCAACCCATTCGCGAGGCCGAACCTCGCAAGAACAGCAGAACGCCGCAGGAGAGATACGCAATGGCACAGCAGGTGAGTGGTCAACCTCGCTATAAACGCATCCTACTCAAACTCAGCGGCGAAGCCCTGATGGGGTCCGAGGAATTCGGCATCGACCCCAAGGTGCTCGATCGTATGGCGCTGGAGGTCGGCCAGCTGGTCGGTATCGGCGTCCAGGTCGGCCTGGTGATCGGCGGCGGCAACCTGTTCCGCGGCGCCGCGCTGTCGGCGGCGGGCATGGACCGCGTCACTGGCGACCACATGGGCATGCTGGCCACCGTAATGAACTCGCTGGCCATGCGCGACGCCCTGGAACGCTCGAACATTCCCGCGCTGGTCATGTCGGCCATTTCCATGGTCGGCGTCACCGACCACTACGACCGCCGCAAGGCCATGCGTCACCTGAAGAGTGGCGAAGTGGTGATCTTCTCCGCCGGCACCGGCAACCCCTTCTTCACCACCGACTCGGCGGCCTGCCTGCGCGCCATCGAGATCGACGCTGACGTGGTGCTCAAGGCCACCAAGGTGGACGGCGTCTACACAGCCGATCCGTTCAAGGATCCGAATGCCGAGAAGTTCGAACGCCTGACCTATGATGGCGTACTGGATCGCAAGCTCGAAGTCATGGACCTGACCGCCATCTGCCTGGTCCGCGACCACAAGATGCCGCTGCGCGTCTTCAACATGAACAAGCCTGGCGCCCTGCTGAACATTGTTCTGGGCGGCGCCGAAGGAACCCTGATCGAGGAGTCGAACGTATGATCAACGAGATCAAGCAGGACACACAGACCCGCATGGAAAAGAGCGTGGAGTCTCTCAAGACCGCGTTCGCCAAGATCCGTACCGGTCGTGCCCACCCCAGCATCCTGGACGGCATCATGGTGTCCTACTACGGCAGCGACACCCCGCTGCGCCAGATCGCCAACGTCACCGTCGAGGACTCCCGTACTCTGGCGCTGACCGTGTTCGACAAGGGCATGATCCAGGCCGTCGAGAAGGCCATCATGACCTCCGACCTGGGCCTGAATCCGGCCACCGCCGGCACCACCATCCGCGTGCCGATGCCAGCGCTGACCGAGGAAACCCGCAAGGGCTTCACCAAGCAGGCCCGCGGCGAGGCCGAACACGCCCGCGTGGCGATCCGCAACATCCGCCGCGACGCGCTGGCCCAGCTCAAGGACCTGGTCAAGGAAAAGGAAATCAGCGAGGACGAGGAACGTCGCGCCGCTGACGAGGTGCAGAAGCTCACCGACAAGTTCGTCGCCGAAGTCGAAAAGGCTCTGGAAGCCAAGGAAACCGACCTGATGGCCGTTTGAGGCCTGCGGGAACCAGCATGAGCAAGCAGAAACAGGAAGCCCTGCCGGCGGTACCGCGGCATGTGGCGATCATCATGGATGGGAACAATCGCTGGGCCAAGAAACGCTTGCTGCCCGGCGTCGCCGGTCACAAGGCCGGCGTCGACGCGGTGCGCGCGGTGATCGAGGTGTGCGTCGAATCCGGCGTGGAAGTGCTGACGCTGTTCGCCTTCTCCAGCGAGAACTGGCAGCGTCCGGCCGAGGAGGTCGGTGCGCTGATGGAGCTGTTTCTCGGCGCCCTGCGTCGCGAGGCACGCAAGCTCAGCCAGAACGGCATTCGCCTGCGCATCATCGGTGACCGTTCGCGCTTCCACCCGGAACTGCAGGCCGCCATGGCCGAGGCCGAGGCGCTGACCAGCGAAGGCCGCTTCCTGCTGCAGGTGGCCGCCAACTACGGCGGCCAGTGGGACATCACCCAGGCCGCGCGTCAGCTGGCCGAGCGGGTGCAGGCCGGCCAGCTGCAAGTCGAGCAGATTGATGCGTCGATGCTGGAGGGTTGTCTGTCCACTGCCGGCCAGCCGCTGCCCGACCTGTGCATCCGTACCGGCGGCGAACATCGCATCAGCAACTTCCTGCTCTGGCAACTGGCCTACAGCGAGCTGTACTTCTCCGACCTCTACTGGCCGGATTTCAAACACGAGGCCATGCGCAAGGCGCTGGCCAATTTCGCCACCCGGCAGCGCCGTTTCGGCAAGACCGGAGACCAGGTGGCTGGGGACCCTCGCGGATGTTGAAACAACGCATTATCACCGCCCTGATCCTGCTGCCGGTCGCGCTGGCGGGCTTCTTCCTGCTGGATGGACAGTGGTTCGCCCTGTTCATTGGCGCCGTCATCACCCTGGGCGCCTGGGAATGGGCGCGTCTGGCTGGCCTGCAGACCCAGAAGCTGCGCGTGGCCTATGCGCTGGTTGTGGTCATCCTGCTGGGCTGGCTGTACCGCTTTCCGCAGCTGGCCGTGCCGGTGCTTGCCCTGGGGGTGCTCTGGTGGGGGTTCGCCATCTGGGCGGTGCTGCGCTATCCGGCCAGCGCCGACGCCTGGCGCGCCCAGCCGGTGCGACTGCTGATCGGCCTGCTGATCCTGCTGCCGGCCTTCCAGGGGCTGTTGCTGCTCAAGCACTGGCCGCTGGGCAATTGGCTGATCGTGGCGGTGATGGTGCTGGTCTGGGTGGCGGACATTGGCGCCTATTTTTCCGGCCGCGCGTTCGGCAAGCGCAAGCTGGCGCCGAAGGTCAGCCCCGGCAAGAGCTGGGAAGGACTGGTGGGTGGGCTGCTGGCCAGCCTGCTGGTGACGCTGGGCGTCGGCCTGTATCGCGACTGGCTGCCCGCTGAGCTGTTGCTGGCCTTGCTGGGCGCCACCGTGGTGGTACTGATCTCGGTGGTCGGTGATCTGACCGAAAGCATGTTCAAGCGCCAGGCTGGCGTGAAGGACAGCAGCAACCTGCTGCCCGGGCATGGCGGGGTGCTGGATCGCATCGACAGCCTGACCGCCGCCGTGCCGGTTTTCGCCGTGCTGCTCTGGGCCGCCGGCTGGGGAGCCCTGTGAAACTCCAATGGATCACCGTGCTGGGCGCCACCGGCTCCATCGGTCTCAGCACCCTGGATGTGGTGGCGCGGCATCCCGAGCGTTATCGCGTCTTCGCGCTGACCGGGCATTCGCGTCTGGTCGAGCTGGAAACCCTGTGTCTGAAGCACAAGCCACGCTTTGCCGTGGTGGCTGACGAGCCGTCCGCGCGGCATCTTCAGGAGCGCCTGCAGGCGGCGGGGCTGGAGACCCGCGTGCTGGCCGGTGAGGAAGGCCTGTGCGAGGTCGCCGGCCACCCCGAGGTGGATGCGGTGATGGCCGCTATCGTCGGCGCCGCCGGCCTGAGTCCGACGCTGGCTGCCGTGCGGGCCAGCAAGCGCGTGCTGCTGGCCAACAAGGAAGCGCTGGTGATGTCCGGCGCCCTGTTCATGCAGGCGGTGCGCGAGCATGGCGCGGTGCTGCTGCCCATCGACAGCGAACACAACGCCATTTTCCAGGGCCTGCCCGGCGACTACGCGCGCGGCCTGTCCGCGGTCGGCGTGCGGCGCATCCTGCTCACCGCCTCCGGCGGCCCGTTCCGTGAGATGCCCGCCGCCGCGCTGGTCGATGTCACGCCCGAACAGGCCTGCGCCCATCCCAACTGGTCGATGGGGCGCAAGATCTCGGTGGACTCGGCGAGCATGATGAACAAGGGTCTCGAGCTGATCGAGGCCTGCTGGCTGTTCGATGCGCGCCCCGAGCAGGTGGAAGTGGTGGTTCACCCGCAGAGCGTGATCCATTCGCTGGTCGATTACGTGGATGGTTCCGTGCTGGCCCAGCTGGGCAATCCGGACATGCGTACGCCCATCGGCCATGCCCTGGCCTGGCCGGAGCGCATCGACACCGGCGTGGCGCCGCTGGACCTGTTTAAGATCGCACGACTGGACTTCCAGGCGCCCGACGAGCAGCGTTTCCCCTGTCTGCGTCTGGCCCGCGAGGCCGCCCAGGTCGGCGGCAGCGCCCCGGCCATGCTGAACGCGGCCAATGAAGTGGCGGTCGCCGCGTTTCTCGAGCGGCGCATCCGGTTCACCGATATTGCGCACCTTATAGAAAGCGTATTGAACGCCGAGCCGGTCGTGGCGGTCGAAGACCTCCGGGCAGTTCTGCATGCCGATCATCTGGCACGCGAGCGGGCAGGGGAGTGGCTGCGGCAACATGGCTGCTAGCCTGTCAGTCGCGGTGTCGGCAGTACCGGAAGTCGTTGAGGCAGGGACTCGCTGCGGAGGATTACGATGAGCGCTGTATACATGATCGTGGGTACCCTGATTGCATTGGGTGTCCTGGTGACCTTCCACGAGTTCGGCCACTTCTGGGTTGCGCGGCGCTGTGGCGTCAAGGTGTTGCGCTTCTCGGTGGGCTTCGGCACGCCGCTGCTGCGCTGGCACGACCGGCACGGCACCGAATTCGTGGTGGCGGCCATTCCGTTGGGCGGCTACGTGAAGATGCTCGACGAGCGCGAGGGCGAGGTGCCTGCCGAGCTGCTCGGCCAGACCTTCAATCGCAAGTCCGTCCGCCAGCGCTTCGCCATCGTTTCCGCCGGGCCGATTGCCAACTTCCTACTGGCCCTGCTGTTCTTCTGGCTGATCGCCATGCTCGGCACCCAGCAGGTGCGTCCGGTGATTGGCCAGGTGCTGCCGGGCACGCCGGCCGCCGAGGCCGGGCTGCAGCCTGGGCAGGAAATCCTCGCGGTGGACGGCAAGGTGGTGAACGGCTGGGGCGCGGTCAACCTGCAGCTGGTCCGCCGCCTGGGCGAAACCGGCACGCTGCAGGTGCGCGTCAGCGAGCCGGACAGCACGGTCGAAAGCGACTACCAGATCACCCTCAACGCCTGGTTGCGCGGTGCCGATGAGCCGGATCCGATCCAGTCGCTCGGCCTGCAGCCCTGGCGTCCCGCCGTGCCGGCCGTGCTGGCGCACATTGATCCCAGCGGGCCCGCGCAGGCCGCCGGCTTGCGCAGCGGCGATCGCCTGCTGAGCCTGGACGGCGTCGCCCTGCGCGACTGGCAGGACCTGGTGGAGCGGGTACGCGCCCGGGCGGATCAGCAAGTGGTGCTGGACATCGAGCGCGAGGGGCAGCAACTGTCGCTCCCGGTGCGGCTGGTCGGGCGTGGCGACGGCGAGGCTCGGCAGGGCTACCTGGGCGCCGGCGTGAGCGGTGTGGACTGGCCTGCGGAAATGCTTCGCGAGATCCGCTATGGTCCCCTCGATGCGGTGTGGCAGGGCGTGCAGCGCACCTGGTCGATGAGTGCGCTGACCCTCGATTCACTGGGCAAGATGCTGTTCGGAGAGCTCTCGGTAAAAAACTTGAGCGGCCCGATCACCATTGCTAAAGTGGCCGGCACTTCGGCCCAGTCCGGGCTGGCGGATTTCCTGAATTTCCTTGCCTATTTGAGCATCAGTCTGGGCATTCTCAACCTGTTGCCGATTCCCGTGCTGGATGGCGGCCATCTGCTCTTCTATCTCTATGAATGGGCAAGGGGCAAGCCGCTGCCGGAGAAGGTCCAGGCCTGGGGGATGCAGATCGGCATCACGCTGATCATCGGGGTCATGTTGCTGGCCTTGTTCAATGATCTGGGGCGGCTGTAAGCCGCAGTTTCCGACGTTCAGCAGTCACATAATCAGTTTTAAAAAAGGACTTCATGAAACGCCTGCTTCCTGCGGCGATTGCCGCCCTCCTGATCGCCGAGGCCCATGCGGAGTCCTTCGTAGTCAATGACATTCGTGTCAACGGCCTGCAGCGAGTATCCGCCGGCAGCGTGTTCGCCGCGCTGCCGCTCAATGTCGGCGAGACGGTGGACGAGCGCCGTCTGGTGGATGCGTCCCGCGCCCTGTTCCGCACTGGCTTCTTCCAGGACATCCGCCTGGGTCGCGACGGCAATGCGCTGGTCATCGATCTGGTCGAGCGGCCGTCGATCTCCAGCATCGAGATCGAAGGCAACAAGGCCATCCAGACTGAAGACCTGCTGCGCGGCCTGCAGCAGTCCGGGTTGGCCGAAGGTGAGATTTTCCAGCCGGCGACCCTCGAAGGGGTTCGCAACGAGCTGCAGCGCCAGTATGTCGCCCAGGGCCGCTATTCCGCCGAGATCATCGCCAAGGTCGAGCCGCAGCCGCGCAACCGTGTGGCGCTGAAGATCGAAGTCAACGAGGGCAGCGTCGCCAGCATTCAGCACATCAACGTGGTCGGCAACAGCGTCTTCTCCGACGAGGAAGTCACCGACCTGTTCGAGCTGAAGGCCAGCCACTGGGCCTCGTTCTTCAAGAACGACGACAAGTACGCCCGCGAAAAGCTCTCCGGCGACCTGGAGCGCCTGCGCTCGTTCTACCTGGACCGCGGCTATATCAACATGGATATCGTCTCGACCCAGGTGTCCATCACGCCGGACAAGAAGAACGTCTACATCACCGTCAATATCGACGAGGGCGATAAGTTCACCGTGCGTGACGTGCGCCTCTCGGGCGACCTCAAGGTGCCCGAGGAGGAAATTCGCGCGCTGCTGCTGGTCAAGCCGGGCCAGGTGTTCTCGCGCCGGGTAATGACCACCACCTCCGAGCTGCTGACCCGCCGCCTGGGCAACGAGGGTTACACCTTCGCCAACGTCAACGGCGTGCCGGAGACCCACAGCGACGACAACTCGGTCACCGTCACCTTCGTGGTCGATCCTGGCAAGCGCGCCTACGTCAATCGCATCAACTTCCGCGGCAACACCAAGACCGAGGACGAGGTGCTGCGCCGCGAGATGCGCCAGATGGAGGGCGGCTGGGCCTCCACCTACCTGATCGATCAGTCCAAGACGCGCCTCGAACGCCTGGGCTTCTTCAAGGAAGTCAACGTCGAGACCCCGGCGGTTCCGGGCACCGATGACCAGATCGACGTGAACTACACGGTCGAGGAGCAGCCTTCCGGCTCGATCATGGCGAGCATCGGCTTCGCCCAGAACTCCGGCCTGATCCTCGGCGGCTCCATCAGCCAGAACAACTTCCTCGGCACCGGCAACCGGGTCAGCCTCGGCCTGACCCGCAGCGAATACCAGGAGCGCTACAACTTCAGCTTCCTGGACCCGTACTGGACGCCCGACGGCGTCAGCCTCGGCTACAACGCCTTCTACCGCAGCACCGACTATGACGAGCTGGACTACAGCATCTCCAGCTACTCGGTGAACAGCCTGGGCCTGGGCCTGACTTTCGGTTACCCGATCAGTGAATACTCGCGGCTCAGCTACGGCCTGTCGGCGCAGCAGGACGAGATCCAGACCGGTTATTACACGGTTGACGAGATCTTCGATTTCATCAACGTCGAAGGCGACAGCTACACCAACTACAAGGCCAATATCGGCTGGACGCAGTCCGCGCTGAACCGGGGGGTTCTCGCCACCCGAGGCTATTCCCAGAGCCTCTATGTGGAAGCGACCCTGCCGGGCAGCGATCTGTCGTTCTACAAGATCGACTATCGCGGGCAGATCTTCGCCCCGTTGGATGACAAGTACGCGCTGCGTTTCCATACCCAGCTCGGCTATGGCGATGGTTACGGCGACAGCGATGGGCTGCCGTTCTACGAGCATTACTACGCCGGCGGCTTCAACTCGGTGCGTGGCTTCGAGGACAGCAGCCTGGGTCCGCGCAGTACGCCCAGCACCGGCAACAATCCGGGCACCATTGCCGACCCGGATACTGACCCGCTGCCCTTCGGCGGTAACGTGCTGATCCAGGGCGGTGTCGAGCTGCTGTTCCCGTTGCCGTTCGTCAAGGACCAGCGCTCGCTGCGCACCACCCTGTTCCTGGATGCCGGCAACGTGTTCGACACCAACTGCAGCGCCGCGCAGAAAGGCCGCAACGATCCGAGCTGCGACATCGACTTCAGCAACATGGCCAGCTCCGCCGGGGTCAGCCTGACCTGGATCACCGCGCTGGGCCCGCTCAGCTTCAGCCTGGCCAAGCCGATCAAGGAACCGGAAAATTCCGATACCCAGGTCTTCCAGTTCTCCCTTGGCCAAACCTTCTGATTCAACCAACCCTGGAGTACACCGTGCGTAAACTGACCCAGCTGGTTCTCCTGGCTACCGCCCTGGTGGCCGCCCCGGCTTTCGCCGAAATGAAGATTGCCGTCCTGAACTACCAGATGGCGCTGCTCGAGTCCGATGCCGCCAAGCGCTATGCCACGGAAGCCGAGAAAAAGTACGGCCCCGACCTCAACAAGCTGAAGACCCTGGAAAGCGACGCCAAGCGTCTGCAGGATCGCCTGACCAAGGAAGGCGACAAGCTGTCCACCGCCGAGCGCGAGCGCCTGGAGCTGGAATTCCGCCAGAAAGCCCGTGATTTCCAGGCCCAGTCCCGCGAGCTGAACGAAGCCAAGGGCCGCGCCGATCAGGAAACCCTGCACCAGCTCAAGCCCAAGCTGGACCAGGCGGTTGCCGACGTGCTCAAGAAGGGCGATTACGATCTGGTCCTGGATCGCGCCGCCGTCATCGACGTCAAACCGCAATACGACATCACCCGCCAGGTGATCGAACGGATGAACCAACTGCGCTGAAGTATGAAGTCTCTAGCATTCACTCTCGGCGAACTGGCCGAACGACTGGGTGCCACCCTGCGTGGCGCCGCCGACAAGCGGATCTCCGGACTGGCCACCTTGCAGGATGCCGGCCCCGAGCAGCTGACCTTTCTGGCCAACCCCCAGTACCGCAAGTACCTGGACCAGACCCACGCCGGCGCCGTGATGCTCAAGGCCGCCGACGCAGAGGGTTATGCGGGTGATGCACTGGTGGTGCCCGATCCCTATCTGGCCTACGCGGGCCTTTCGCACCTGTTCGACCGCAAGCCGGTCGCCGGCGCGGGCATCCATCCTTCCGCCGTGGTGGCTGAGGATGCCCAAATCGATCCGTCTGCCAGCATCGGTCCCGGCGCGGTGATCGAGAGCGGCGCAACAATCGGCGCCAACGTGACCATCGGTGCCCATTGCGTGATCGGGGCGCGTTCCTCGGTGGGCGAGGGTGGCTGGCTGGCGCCGCGGGTCACCCTCTATCACGACGTCACCATCGGCAAACGCGTGGTGATCCAGTCCGGCGCGGTGATCGGCGGTGAAGGCTTCGGTTTCGCCAACCAGAAAGGCGTCTGGCAGAAGATCGCCCAGATCGGTGGTGTGACCATCGGCGACGACGTGGAAATTGGCGCCAACACCACTATAGATCGCGGCGCCCTGGCCGATACCCTGATCGGCAACGGCGTCAAACTCGACAACCAAATCATGATCGCGCACAACGTGCAGATCGGCGATCACACCGCCATGGCGGGCTGCGTGGGCATTTCCGGCAGCACCAAGATCGGTCGTCACTGCATGATCGCGGGCGGCGTCGGCATGGTCGGGCACATCGAAGTCTGCGACAACGTGTTCGTCACCGGCATGACCATGGTGACCCGTTCGATCACCGAACCGGGCTCCTATTCCTCCGGCACGGCGATGCAGCCGGCGGCCGAGTGGCGCAAGAGCGCGGCGCGCATCCGTCAGCTCGACGAAATGGCCCGTCGCCTGCAACAACTTGAAAAACGTCTGGCGGCCGTGACCCCGGACGGGGATGCCTCATCTGAAGCCTGAAGGTTTCAACCGCATTCTTCCTCAGTATCAAGGCTTCCTGAACATGATGGACATCAACGAAATACGTGAACTGCTGCCGCACCGCTACCCGTTCCTGCTGGTGGACCGGGTCGAAGCCATCGATCTGGAAGGCAAGACCATTCGTGCCTACAAGAACGTCACGATCAACGAGCCGTTCTTCAACGGGCACTTCCCGCAGCATCCGATCATGCCGGGCGTGCTGATCATCGAAGCCATGGCCCAGGCCGCCGGCCTGCTGGGCTTCCGTATGCTGGATGCCACGCCCGCGGACGGCACGCTGTACTATTTCGTCGGTTCCGACAACCTGCGCTTCCGTCAGCCGGTCGTGCCGGGCGACAAACTGACCCTGCAGGCGCGCTTCCTCAGTGCCAAGCGCGGCATCTGGAAGTTCGCCTGCGAGGCGAGCGTGGACGACAAGCCGGTCTGCTCGGCCGAAATTATCTGTGCGGAACGCAAACTATGAGTTCGATTGACCCGCGCGCGATCATCGACCCCGGTGCCCGTCTGGCCGACAACGTCAGCGTCGGTCCCTGGTCGATCATCGGCCCGGATGTGGAGATCGGTGAAGGTACCGTCATCGGCCCGCATGTGATCGTCAAGGGGCCGACCCGCATCGGTCGCAACAACCAGATCTTCCAGTTCTCCTCGATCGGCGAAGACACCCCCGACCTCAAGTACAAGGGCGAGCCCACCCGTCTGGTGATCGGTGACGACAACGTCATCCGCGAAGGCGTGACCCTGCACCGGGGCACCGTGCAGGACCGTTCTGAAACCACCATCGGCAGCCACAACCTGATCATGGCCTACGCCCACGTGGGCCACGACTGCATGATCGGCAACCACTGCATCCTGGTGAACAACACCGCGCTGGCCGGTCACGTGCTGATGGACGACTGGGCGATCCTGTCCGGCTACACCCTGGTGCACCAGCACGTGCGCATCGGCGCCCACAGCTTCTCCGGCATGGGCACCGCCATCGGCAAGGACGTGCCGGCCTTCGTCACCGTGTTCGGCAACCCGGCGGAGGCGCGCAGCATGAACTTCGAGGGCATGCGCCGGCGCGGTTTCTCCGCCGAGGCGATCCAGGCCCTGCGCCGCGCCTACAAGATCGTCTACCGCCAGGGCCTGACCATCGAGCAGGCCATGGCCGAGCTTGAGGAAACAGCCAGCCAGTTCCCCGAAGTGGCCCTGTTCCGTGACTCGATCCGCGCCTCGACGCGCGGCATCACCCGCTGACGCCATGGCGGCTCCCTTGCGCGTCGCACTGGTCGCCGGCGAAGCGTCCGGCGACATCCTCGGCTCCGGTCTGATGCGTGCCCTCAAGGCACGCCATCCGGAGGTGGAATTCATCGGCGTCGGCGGCCCGCGCATGGAGGCCGAAGGCCTGGTCTCCATGTTCCCCATGGAGCGCCTGGCGGTCATGGGTCTGGTCGAGGTGCTCGGCCGCCTGCCCGAGCTGCTGCGCCGCCGCAAGCGACTGATCGCCGACCTGATCGCCGCGCAACCCGACGTGTTCATCGGCATCGACGCCCCGGACTTCAACCTGGGTGTCGAGCTCAAGTTGCGTCAGGCTGGCATCAAGACCGTTCACTATGTCAGCCCCTCGGTGTGGGCCTGGCGGCAGAAGCGCGTATTCAAGATCCGCGACGCCTGCGACCTGATGCTGACCCTGTTCCCGTTCGAGGCGCAGTTCTATACCGAGCATCAGGTACCGGTGTGTTTCGTCGGCCACCCGCTGGCCGACGACATTCCCCTGCAGGCCGACCGCGCCCAGGCGCGTCGCGAGCTGGGGCTGGCGGAGGAGGGCGCCGTGGTGGCCCTGCTGCCGGGCAGTCGTGGCGGCGAAGTGGCGAAGCTGGGCAGCCTGTTCCTGGATGCCGCTGAGCGCCTGCGCGCCCTGCGTCCGGAGCTGCACTTCGTAATGCCCTGTGCCAACGCCGAACGTCGCGCCCAGCTCGAACAGATGCTGGCCGGCCGCAACCTGGCGCTGACCCTGCTCGACGGCCAGTCGCATCGGGCGCTGGCCGCCTGCGACGCGGTGCTGATCGCGTCGGGCACCGCCACCCTGGAAGCGCTGCTGTACAAACGGCCGATGGTGGTCGCCTACAAGGTGGCGCCACTGACCTACCGGATTCTCAAGCGGCTGGTGAAGAGCCCTTACGTGTCGCTGCCCAACCTGTTGGCCCAGCGCCTGCTGGTGCCCGAGCTGATCCAGGATGCGGCTACCCCGGACGCCCTGGCGCAGACGCTGGCGCCGCTGATCGTCGATGGTCACGCGCAGACCGACGGCTTCGACCAGATCCACCGCACGCTGCGCCGCGACGCCTCGGCGCGTGCCGCCGACGCGGTGCTGGAACTGGTAGGGCAGCGCTGAGCATGCAACTGGGGCTGGATTTCGAACTGGTCGAGGAGCTGGTCGCCGGTGTCGACGAAGTCGGCCGCGGCCCGCTCTGCGGCCCGGTGGTCACCGCCGCGGTGATCCTCGATCCGGCCCGCCCGATCCGCGGCCTCAACGACTCCAAGAAGCTCACCGAAGCGCGCCGCGAGGCGCTGTTCGACGAGATTCAGGAAAAGGCCCTGACCTGGTGTATCGCCCGCGCCGAAGTGGACGAAATCGACCGGCTCAACATCCTGCACGCCACCATGCTGGCCATGCAGCGCGCCGTGGAGGGGCTGAGCGTCACCCCGAAGCTCGCCCTGATCGACGGCAACCGCTGCCCGAAGCTCGCCGTGCCCAGCGCCCCGGTGATTGGTGGTGACGCCCAGGTCCCGGCCATCGCCGCCGCCTCCATCCTCGCCAAGGTCAGTCGCGACCGGGAAATGCAGGCGCTGGACCTGATCTACCCCGGCTATGGTCTGGCCGGCCACAAGGGCTATCCCACCCCGGCGCACCTCGAAGCGCTGCAGCGGCTGGGGGCTACGCCGATTCATCGGCGGAGTTTTGCGCCGGTGCGGGTGGCGATCGCGGCCAGTAGCCTGAGTACCGGCCTGGTCGAATAGCGGTAACCCCGACAAGGAGGTTGAATGCGTAGATTCCATGCCCTTCGTAGCTTGCGGTTCATCCTGGCCCTGAGCTGTCTGCCGGCGATGCCGGTCGGCGCGGGGCAGGCGCCCACCACTCTGGTGGAGTTTCCCGTCTGGAATCGCACCTGGATCGGTACGCTGGGCAGCAAGCAGGTGGAAGTCTTCCTGAGGCGCACGGCCGACGACCTGTCAGGCAGCTACTGCTATCAACCCTGCACATCCGCGACACGCAGTCAGCTGGTGTTGGAGGGGCGCGTGCGCGGCGATGGGGCTGACCTCATCGAGCAGGATCGTGAGGGTGGAGCGGCCCAAACGGGTGTCTGGCAAATCGACTCGCTCGAGGTTGACGCCCTCACGGGCATCTGGACCTCGCCCAACGGCCAGCGGGCATACCCGCTGGTTCTGCGCCCGAGCCAGGCCCAGCGCGAACATGATGCGCACTTCCCCTACCAAATACGGATGCTCGCGAATGCGCGGCCCAAAGCGGGTGATGCTTGTCACAACTCGCCGCTGGTATCGGCCATCCGCCTGTACAAGGATGGCGCGCTGTTCCAGACCCTGGAAACGGAATCCGTGGGACCCTGCGGTGTGTTCACGCCAGAGCTGATCGATGCGAACTTCGATGGCTGGCCGGACCTGACGCTCGCCCTGTTCCTGCCCGCCGGCCCCAATATTCCACACCAGACCTGGCTGTACGACGCCGACACGGGTCGTTTCGTCGATGCGCCGGCGCGCTTGCAGGAAATCGCCTCGGCGGAGTTCGATCCGCTTCACCAAGTCATCCATGCCTTCTGGCGAGCCAGTTGCTGCGAGCACGGTGTCTCGGTCTATCGCTGGAAGGGGAGCGATGTTGAAGCGGTCGAGTCGCGGAGCAGCTACTTCCTGCCGTTGCTTGATGGCGGCGAAAGGCGCATTTGCTACGTCGCGCCCAGTTACCGCGACGGTTTCATCGAATTCGCCAGCCGGGTCGAACAGACCGCCGATGGCCGCTTGGCGCTACGCCAGATAGATCCGCAAAGCTGCGACCTTGATGACTTGTCCTTCCTGGAGCGCACCTATATCGACATCTGGCAGCCAGGCCCGCCCGGAGAGAGGCCAGTCCTCCTGCGAACCGAAGAGATAGCCTGGAAGGCAACGGAGACCGCGGCAGGCGTACGCCTCTGCCCCGAGGTGCCATTCTTCGACGGCGGGCGCATTCGACGCGAAGTGTTGAGTGAGAATCCTGAGCTGTGTGGGGAACAGGACTTGCAGTAGGGCAAAGCCCGCCGATTCGCTCAGCGGTCGCTGGACGCCGCCAACGTGCAGCGGGGGAGTTAAATCGGTCTGCTCCTTTAACCGGACCCTTGCGGCCCCAGCGCTCGACCAAACCGTTCCGAAAAGTATCGAAAAGGGGACAGATTTATTTTTGCGCTCGATGCGCCGAACAGCAGAACAGAAAAATAAGGCTGTCCCATTTTTTTGTTTTTTTGAAATTTTAGTTAGATCTGCCTTCTTTTTATGATTCTCATTGTAAGTAATGGTTGAAAGGTAGGATTAAATTTAAATGAGAGAAGATGATTTATATTATTTTTTGCTAGAAAGTTCCTTTGGGCTTTCGATGGCTGCGTTGTGGCAGCATATGAGGGTTCAGCTCTCTAGCTCTGGGTATGGTTTTTATGAGCAGTCGGATATGTTCTTTCGGCTATTGGCGTGGCTAATTGAACAGGGGAAAATAAAGCTTGCTTGTGATGGGGAGTTTCTTTCTGCAAGAAAAAAGGGGACAGATTTATTTTTGCGCTCGACACGCCGAACAGGAAAAATAAATCTGTCCCCTTGTCCCCTTGTCCCCTTGTCCCCTTGTCCCCTTGTCCCCTTGTCCCCTTGTCCCCTTTTCCCCTTTTCCCCTTTTTCCCTTTTCCCTTTTTCCTATGGGTGCGATTAATACTGGATTGAATTTGAGGGTTTGATTTTGGGAAAGAAATTTTGGGATGTTGATGAGTTTAAGGAAGGTGGTTTTTTTGATCTTTCTTCGCTGAAAGGGTCTTTAAGGAATGTAGTTGCATCTTTTGTTGGTTTTTTTGTGCTTTGGTACTCGGGTGACTTAAGTCGAGTCGTGGGTGGGAATCCTTCAGAAAATCAAGTTGAGCTTGGGAAGAAGCTGGCTATTATTTTGGGTGGAGGTAGCATTCTTATAAGTCTGACTATACTTTTGTTGTTGGCTTTTTCTATCGCCAGGCTTAGATCTAGCTGCAAGGGGCAATGGTATGAGGGTGTTAGCAAAGAGGATCTTTACAGTGAGGCGCCTCAGCGTTGCGAGGATGAAAATAATGAGCGTGAGTAAAAAGGGGGGCAGATTTGGAGGCAAAAAGGGGACAGATTTATTTTCCCGTCTAGGCTGACTTCTCCACGGATGGAGAATGAGTCATGCCCAGGATGGGACGTATCGTGTTGCCCAACTACCCACACCATGTGGTCCAGCGCGGCCACAACCGGCAGGTTGTCTTCGCGGCCGACGCGGACTATCAGCGCTACCTGGCGGATCTTCGCGAGCTCAAGGA
>NZ_DATJCS010000053.1:0-57302 GCF_035497915.1 Pseudomonas sp. | reverse complement strand
AGACCAGCAGCGAGCGCGAGCAGTCCTTGGCCGATGAAAACGCCCGGCTCAAGCGGCTGCTGGCCGAACAGGCTGAAGAACTGGCCATCGTAAAAAAGGCCGCCGCGTACTTTGCCAAGAGCCTCAAGTGAAGTACGCCTTTATGAGGACGCATACCCCACAGTTTTCGGTGAAAGCCATGTGTCGCGTGCTGGGCGTCGCCCGTAGCGGCTTCTATGCCTGGTGTTCACGTCCACCTGCCGTACGCCACCAGCAAAGGCTCGAGCGGGACAAGCAGGTCGCGCAGGCGTATAGCGCACGCAAGGGTCGCAGCGGGGCGCCACGGCTGTGCCACGACCTGCGAGACGCGGGATGGCTCTGCAACCGCAAGACGGTTGCCGCGTCGATGCAACGGCAAGGACTGCGCGCCAAGGCCGCCAGGAAGTTCAAGGCCACGACCAACTCCCGGCACTCGCTACCGGTGGCGCAGAACCTGCTCAAGCAGGACTTCACGGCATCGGCGCCGAACCAGAAATGGGTGGGTGACATAACGTACCTGCACACGGAAGAAGGCTGGCTGTACCTAGCGGTAATCATCGATCTGTACTCCCGGAGGGTAATCGGCTGGGCCATGGGCGAACGCATGACGGCCGATCTGGCCTGTGATGCCCTGCGAATGGCCCTGTGGCGCCGCAAGCTGCCCAAGGGGGTGATCGTGCACAGCGACCGTGGCGCTCAATACTGCTCAATGGCTTATCAGGGACTGATCCGTGCCCATCACCTGCGCTGCAGCATGAGCGCGAAAGGCAACTGCTACGACAATGCGTGTGCGGAAAGCTTCTTCCACAGCCTGAAAGTCGAATGCATCCACGGCGAGCGCTTCATGAGCCGCGTCCAGATGCGTGAAACCGTGTTTGAATACATCGAAACCGACTACAACCGCCAGCGCCGCCACAGCACGCTGGGACATGTCAGCCCGGAAGCCTTCGAAGCCCGGATGAGTACTTAAACCCGTGTCCACGACTTCTGGGCAAGATCAGGCTGCCTAATTCGCTGCGGATTGCTTTTGTAGGAGGGGCTTTAGCCGCGACGCTGTTTCGTCACCCGCGGATGGTCGCGGCTAAAGCCCCTCCTACAGAAACCTCCGAAATCGTTTCTCCTTCTGTTCAATTGCATTTCCATTCACAGGCAGGTACAGAGCGGCTTGCCTTCTTCTTATCTAGGGACGTCACGTGATTCGCAAATGTCTGTTCCCCGCCGCCGGTTACGGCACCCGTTTTCTTCCGGCCACCAAGGCCATGCCCAAGGAAATGCTGCCGGTGGTCAACAAGCCGCTGATCCAGTACGGCGTCGAGGAGGCTCGTGACGCGGGCCTGACCCAGATCGCCATTGTCACCGGCCGTGGCAAGCGCGCGCTGGAAGACCACTTCGATATCAGCTACGAGCTGGAGCATCAAATCCAGGGTACGGACAAGGAGCGCTACCTGGATGGGGCTCGTGAGCTGATCGATCAGTGCACGTTTGCCTATACCCGCCAAGTAGAGATGAAGGGGCTGGGTCATGCGATTCTCTCCGGACAGCCGCTGATTGGTGACGAGCCCTTTGCGGTGGTGCTGGCCGATGACCTGTGCGTGAACCCGGACGGTGATCCGGTGCTGCTGCAGATGGTCAACCTGTACAAGCAGTTCCGATGTTCTATCGTGGCTATTCAGGAGGTGCCGCGTGAGGAAACCTCCAAGTACGGTGTGATCGCCGGGGATATGATTCGCGACGATATCTACCGGGTGAACACCATGGTGGAGAAGCCCAAGCCCGAGGATGCGCCTTCGAACCTGGCCATTATCGGGCGCTATATTCTGACACCTGATATCTTCGAGCTGATCGCGCAGACCGAGCCGGGCAAGGGCGGAGAGATCCAGATTACCGATGCCCTGATGAAGCAGGCTCAGCGCGGTTGCGTGCTGGCCTATAAATTCAAGGGCAAGCGCTTCGATTGTGGTAGCGCGGAAGGGTATGTCGAGGCAACCAACTATTGCTTCGAGGAGTTTTACAAGAAAGGGCGTTAGGCGTCTTTTCGTAGGAGCGGCTTCAGCCGCGATTGCATCTATGCCGTATTATCGCGGCTGAAGCAGCTCCTACAGTTCTGGACAAAAAAGCCGAGGCTATGCCTCGGCTTTTTTCATTCTTAATCAGGCTTTTTCAGGATCAGTACCTTGCGGCCTTTGCTGTTGGTGAACTCGGCAAGCAGTTCGAGTTTTTTTCCTTCTCGCCACTTTAGCTCGTCATCTGATAAATGCCGCCATAACGTGATATAGCGAATCTTCGGGTCATTATAGGCACGGTCTCTTCTGACCTGGTTGGGCTTGTCGAATTTGAAGTTGTACTTCACCCAGTCCGCATGGTACGCAATGCGGGCAAAGTCGATATAGGTTTCCCGCTCTGGAATCTGATGCTCCTTGAGCCAATGGCCGGCTTCTAGCAGATGAGTGTCCTGATCGCCGGTGGTAATAATGTTGTCCAAGCTGTTCAGGAGCAGGAGGGCAGTAACCAGATAGGCTGCGAGTTTTAGTTTCTGGCCATAGAGACGATACATGCCATAGGTGATCAGCGGAATGCAGAGGATGGCCAAGGGGGCGCTATATCGATCAGAAATGAAGTACTTTTTGAATACGAAGGCGATGATGACGAAGCTATATATCAGAAACAGCCAGCCAAACGGTGCGAAATTCTTGTGTTCCTTTAACTTCCAGTAGATGCCTATGGCAAGTGGAATTGCCAGTGAATAACACATTTCAAGGAAGCTGTTAAAGGCGTAGCCAATCAAGCCCCAGGCAAGAACTGGCTTGTTCCCATCTTGGCCAAAGTCAGCTTGCATGATGTGCTGGCCGATAAGAGCGGCTTTGTAATCGAACACTGTCTTAATCGAATGCAGATCCAGAATCGATAGAAAGTGTCTGGCTCTTTCAAGGTTTTCGTCTAGGCTAAATATCAAAAAAGCAAATGCGCCGGCAATAAGTGTCAGGGCAGGTAGGCAAAATAGCTTAGCAGTGGTTGCTAGCCCTCTGTTTTCCTCCAGTGCATACCATTGCCAGAGAATCAGCACCGGATAAAAAACAGCGAATTCAGCCCTGAACAGAAACGCTAGGAACAGCGCGACGGTAGGCCCTACGGCATTGAGGAGATTGATCTGTTTCGGCGCACGAATGGCCAACCAGATGGCCAGAATGAGGAACAGCCAGGCCCCATCTTCACGCATCACGTTATGCCGGTTTTCATTCAGCGCCGGCAAGGCCAGCACCACCAAGCATGCCAGCCAGGCGCTGTTGGGCACGTAGCGTTGGGTAATCTTCACCATCAGCGCGCATGCGCCGGACAGCATCAGGATATTGATCAGGTAGCCGGCCGTTTCGTAGGAAATGGGCAGCACATAACCGACAATGCCAATCATAATGGAAAAGAACGGCCAGTCGAAGAATTTGAGGGCGGCCGCGAAGCCCTCCTCGATGAAGATGCGCCCGGCCATGATATGCACCATGCCGTCGGGGTTCATGCTGGCGCGATAGCTGAGCGAGGCCAGGGAAAGGGCGATGCTCAGCAGGAAGGTCATGGCCACGGGTGAGGCCTTGATCCACTGCCAGGTTCGCTGAAGCTGAGGCACGGGTCACTCCTTTGGAGGCAAGGGGGATGGCGAAGCGGGCTGGATTATGCCCGCTCGCAGCTGTCGAACAAAGCCGACCATGACAGGCAGGATTTTTTTGCCGCTTGGCTTTAACATGCCGCCCTTCGGAACTGTTCAGGTGTACCAAGGACATGCAACCCATCCCGCGTTACCAACCCACCTTTGCCGAGCGTTACCCCGTACCGCTGTTCCTGGTAATGGTGGATATGGCCCTGGTGATTGGTGCGGGTATAACCGCCTATTTCCTGCGCTTTGACAGTATTTCCATGCCGGGGCGCTACAGCACCGCCATGCTGGTGGCCGCTATCGTCACGGCGCTGTGCTTTACCCTGGGCGGCGTGTATGGCTCCCAGCGCGGCAAGTCGTTCTTCAAGCTGGTGGGCACCTTCCTGCTTGCCTGGCTCACGGCGGTGGGCATCCTGCTGTCCTTGTCGTTCTTCATGAAGGTCTCCACGAACTATTCGCGCCTCTGGTTCATCACCATGCTGTTGATCGCGGCGGGTGGCACCCTGTTGCTGCGTGTGGGCATGTATCTGTTCCTGCGCCGCGTACGGGCCGCCGGGCGCAACCTGAAGACGGTGCTGCTGGTGGGCGGCAATGGCGCGACCTTCTTCAGGCTTACTCGGGACACTCCGCTGGGTGAGCATGGCTTCAAGGTGCAGGGGGCGCTTCCGTACGATCAGGGGCAGGCCTGGCTGGACAGGCTTGTGGCTGAGGTGAATGAGCAGGCGGTACACGAGGTCTGGCTGTGCCTGCCCCTCAGCAAGGGCGCGGCGCTGCCCACCATTCTCTATGCGCTTCGCCACCACACGGTGAGTGTGCGCTTCTTCCCCGAATGGGGAGATATGCCGCTGCTGAACCACAGGGTTTCACATATCGCCGGCCTGTACTCGCTAGACCTGAGCTGTACGCCCATGGACGGTCCGGCCCGCTTCATCAAGCGCACCGAGGACATTCTCATCGGTGGGCTGATCAGTCTGCTGATCCTGCCGGTATGCCTGGGCATCGCCATTGCCATCAAGGCGACCTCGCCCGGTCCGGTGGTGTTCAAGCAGTACCGCACCGGCATCAACGGCAAGAAGTTCAAGGTCTACAAGTTCCGTTCGATGGTGGTGCACCAGGAGCACAATGGCGATGTGACCCAGGCGAAGAAGAACGATGCGCGCATCACGCCGATAGGTGCCTTCCTGCGCCGCACCAGCCTGGATGAGCTGCCGCAGTTCTTCAACGTGCTGCAGGGCCGCATGTCGCTGGTCGGTCCGCGTCCCCATGCGCTGGCCCACAACGAGTACTACAAGGACTTGGTCGAGTCCTACATGCAGCGCCACAAGGTCAAGCCGGGCATCACCGGCTGGGCGCAGGTGAACGGCTATCGGGGCGAGACGGATACCCTGGATAAGATGCAGAAGCGCGTGGAGTACGACCTCTGGTACATCGACAACTGGTCGCTGTGGCTGGACCTGAAGATCATCTTCCTGACGGTGTTCAAGGGCTTCATCAACAAGAACGCCTATTGATCTGGCGCTTGGCCGCTTTTGTGGGAGCGGACTCGTCCGCGAGCCTTTCAGGGCAGCCGTAGGGTGATTCGCGCTTTATCGAGCCACCGAGCGTGCCGCAAGGCGCGCCTGGCCGGCCGCGCCGTGCCGTCGCGTTGGTTGCCAAGGAAAGCGTTGACCACCCTGCGGGCGGTGCGTGCTGTTCGTTGTGTGGGAGCGGACTTGTCCGCGAGCTTTTTGTGCGGTGCTTACCAAAAAGCTCGCGACTGAAGTCGCTCCCACAGGTCCGGATTTCTGCGCTTCGGCCCCTATTCGGCCAATAACCGCAGCGCCTGACCTTCCGCGTACCACAGCCGCAGCTCGCCGTTCTCTCCCATCTCCCAGCGCTTCACCTGGCCCAAGGCCTGGAGGAAGCGCTCTTCCTGTTCCATCAGGGCTGGGGCGCACATCATGCGCGTGGCGCCGGCCTGGCTGAAGCTCAACTGATTTCCCTTGGTCTGATAGCTGGCGAACCAGCGGTTGCAGCCGGCGTGGCCATGCGCGCGGCCGTCGGCGCCGAGGGTCACGGTGAGGTGGCTGCGGTCGACCAGCGGGCGCTCGCCGATCCATTCCACCTGGTAGGGGGTGCCCAACGGCAGGGTGGGTGCTGGGGTGCTGGCGCAGCCGGTGAGGAGTAGGGCGGTGCTCAGGGCGGGTACGAGCTTGCTCATAGGGGCCTCGTGAATGCGGTGTTTGCCGGCTTTTCGTAGGGTGGATCGCGCTTTATCGAGCCACCGTGCGTGCCGCAGGCGCGCCGTTGCCGCGCGATGGTGGCCAACGCTGCGCGTTGACCACCCTACTGGCAGGCCTCGCAAAGAGCGGCGGCGCGTTCGCCCTAGGCCTTGACCTGGCAGGCGGGGCACAGATGACCTTGGACTGCCTTGCTCCAGCCCAGTTCGGCGATGCGGGCTTCGGCGGCGGGCTGTTGGGCGGCCTTGCCGAGGCTGGCGTCGACGGCGAACTCGAAGTCGAGTTGGGTGCCGCAGGCGTCGCAGTTCACTTTCCAGGTACGGATGGCCAGTTCGCGGAAGGCGGGGCCGCTGGTCATGGCCAGCCACTGGCCGGGCGGGTTGATCAGATGGCGGACTTTCTCGACGGTCAGGCGCATGTGCAGGTCGCGGCTGCCCTTGAGGGTCACCAGCAGCGTGTCGCCGGCCTGGATCGAACCGCCGTTGCCGGTGACCTGGTAACGACCCGGCGACAGGGCGCGGCATTCGGTGAGGGTGTGGGCGGGGTTGAGCAGGTTGTAGCGGAAATCGTGTTCGGCCATGGCGGGTGATCTCGGGTGGGGCGGCAATGGTAGCAAACCTTGGCGCAGGAGCCTGTGTGGGGGGGCGAACTCATTCGCGAGCCTTGGGGTGCATGGTTAGGTGCGGCCTTCCAGAAAAAGCAGGGGGTCTTTTGTAGGGATGGGCCTTCCCGGTTGGGTCTATCCCGGCCAGCAGGGGAGGGGACGGAACTGAGGTGTGGCAATTCGGCTCCGTCGGCCGGCGTAAAGCCGGCCCTACAGAAGTTCGTGCCCACCGTACATCCTCAGGCAATACCTTGTAGGGACGGGCCTTCCCGGCTGGGTTCCCCGGCCGACAGGGGTGGGGCGTAGCTATTGCATGAGCATTCGGCTCCGTCGGCCGGCGTAAAGCCGGCCCTACAGGGGCCGAGAGGGGATTGCTAGGCGTGCGCTTCCCGTTTCAGTAGGTCGGTGACCCACTGGTTGATGCTCTTGTGTTCCAGTGCGGCCTTCACGGCTACGGTGGCATGCAGCTGGGGCTCCAGGCGCAGACTGAGCTTGCCGGAGTAGGGCTTTTGCGGGGAGCGCTCCAGTCTGGTGCAGGTGTCCAGGTAGTCGTCCACCGCTTCCTCGAACGCGGCGCGTAGTTCCTGCAGGGCCTCTCCGTGAAAGCCCACCACATCACGAATGCCGGCGATGTGGCCGATGAACAAGCTGTCCTCGACGCTGTACTCGATACGGGCTGAATAGCCTTTGTAGGTCATGGTCTTCATGGTGTGACTCCTGCTTCACTTGGCAGGCGTGACCGTCAGTTTGAAGCCCAGGCCATGGATCACCTTCAGCAGGGTTTCCGTGCTGGGCACTCGCTCGCCTGACAGGCTCTTGTACAAGCTTTCTCTGGAAAGGCCTGACTTTCTGGCCAGTTCGCTCATGCCTCGGGCGCGGGCGATGTCACCCAAGGCCGCCGCCAGGAGAGCGGGATCATTTTCTTCCAGAACCACGTCCAGATACGCGGCGATTTCTTCCTCGTTGGTGAGGTAGTTGGCTGCGTCGAAGGGGCGGGTCGTTGGTTTCGTCTTGTTCATTCAGAGCTCCTTGGACAACTGGATCGCTCGCTGGATATCGCGTTGCTGGCTGGATTTATCGCCGCCGCCAAGCATGATTAACAGCACATGGCCCTGTTGGATGTAGTCCATGCGCCAACCCGGCCCGAAGGACTCGCGCATTTCGAATACCCCTTCGCCCACAGGCTTGACGTCACCCAGGTTGCCGAGCCCGGCACGTCGCAATCGCTTGACCAGGCGAAGGCGGGTTTCGGGGCTCTTGAGGCTGCCAAGCCAGTTGGCGAATACCTCGGTTTCGATAATGGTGTACATGGCACGAACTGTAGTCGGCGGGCTACAGATGTCAATCGTTTGGCCACACTGCTCTGACTTGTAGGAGGCACTTCAGCGGCGACGGTTGGCTGCACGAAAAAACGGTCGTGGCGGTGTGTTGACCCGCGTAGGGCGGACAACGTTTTCTTGTCCGCCATCGCGCCGCAAGGCGCGCCAATCAGAAACGACAAGGCCCGCTTTCGCGGGCCTTGTCGTTTTACCGGGAAGCGATCAGCGCTCCAGGTACTTCAGCTTGTCCTTCACGCCGTCCCACTCCTCGGCATCCGACAGCGGTTCCTTGCGCTCGGTGATGTTCGGCCAGACTTCCGCCAGGTCGGCGTTGAGTTCGATGAACTCCTGCTGGTCCTCGGGCACTTCGTCTTCGGAGAAGATCGCCTGAGCCGGGCATTCCGGCTCGCACAGGGCGCAGTCGATGCACTCGTCCGGGTGGATCACCAGGAAGTTCGGGCCTTCGTAGAAGCAGTCCACCGGGCAGACTTCCACGCAGTCGGTGTATTTGCACTTGATGCAGTTGTCGGTGACGACGAAGGTCATGGCCTATCTCTCTCCTCAGGCGACGGCTGGGCTGGTCTTTGCCAGGCTCCCGCTCGAAACAGGGACCGCCGCGGCTCAGGCAACCGGGCAAGCTCCGATATCAAAAACGCGCGGATTCTAACAGCTCCCGCGCGGGTCGGTTATATCCGACTCTTCCACGCATATAACAATTCGAGCGCCTGACGGGGCGTCAGATTATCCGGGTGAAGCCGCGCCAGCTCGTCGATCACGGGGTGTGGCAGGCTGGCAAACAGGTCGCTTTGCATGGGTGCGACGGATTGTCCCTGGGGCGCTTTCGGGGCTTCGTGGGGCAGGCTGGTGACCTCCAGGCGCGCCAGGTGTTCGCGGGCGCGCTGGATTACCGGTGACGGTACGCCGGCCAGTTGCGCCACGGCCAGGCCGTAGCTCTGGCTGGCCGGACCGGGCAGCACATGGTGGAGGAAGACGATGCGTTCGTTGTGCTCGGTGGCGTTGAGGTGCACGTTGGCCACTACCGGTTCGCTTTCCGGCAGCACGGTCAGTTCGAAGTAGTGGGTGGCGAACAGCGTCCAGGCGTGCAGCCGCGCCAGGTGCTCGGCGGCTGCCCAGGCCAGCGACAGGCCGTCGAAGGTGCTGGTGCCGCGGCCCACTTCGTCCATCAGCACCAGGCTGCGGTCGGTGGCGTTGTGCAGGATGTTGGCGGTTTCGCTCATTTCCACCATGAAGGTGGAACGCCCGCCGGCCAAGTCATCGCTGGAGCCAATGCGGGTGAAGATGCGGTCCACCAGTGAGAGTTCGCAGGCCTTGGCCGGCACGAAGCTGCCGACGTGGGCGAGCAGCACGATCAGCGCGGTCTGGCGCATGTAGGTGGACTTACCGCCCATGTTCGGGCCGGTGATGACCAGCATGCGCGTGGCGTCGTCGAGGGTCAGGTCGTTGGCCACGAAGGGCGTGGTCAGCACCTGCTCGACCACTGGATGGCGGCCCTGCTCGATCTTCAGGCACGGCTCCTCGACGAAGCGCGGACGGTTGAGATCGAGGGTAAGCGCGCGCTCGGCCAGGTTGCTCAGCACGTCCAGCTCGGCCAACGCGGCGGCGGTTTCCTGCAGCGGCGCCAACTCGCCGATGAGCCGCTCCAGCAGTTCGTCGTAGAGCAGTTTTTCGCGGGCCAGGGCGCGGCTCTTGGCTGACAGCGCCTTGTCCTCGAAGGCTTTCAGCTCCGGGGTGATGAAGCGCTCGGCACCCTTGAGGGTCTGGCGACGCTGGTAGTCGGCCGGCGCCTGCTCGGCCTGCACGCGCGGCAGCTCGATGAAGTAGCCGTGGATGCGGTTGTAGCCGACCTTGAGATTGGGCAGGCCGGTGCGCGCCTTTTCGCGGGCTTCCAGGTCCATCAGGTACTGGCCGGCGTTCTCCGAGAGCGACAGCAGCTCGTCGAGCTCGGCATCGTAACCGCGCGCCAGCACGCCGCCGTCGCGGATCACCGCCGGCGGGTTGTCGATGATCGCGCGGCGAAGCAGATCGGCCAGCTCCGGGTAGGTGCGCACGTTGCTCGCCAGGCTCTGCAGGTGCGGCGCTTCCAGGTCGCCCATCGCCTGGTGCAGATCGGGCAGGGCAGCCAGCGCATCGCGCAGGCGCGCCAGGTCGCGCGGGCGGGCGTTGCGCAGGCCGATGCGGGCGAGGATGCGCTCGACATCGCCGATGTCCTTCAGGCGCGGCTGCAGGGTCTCGAAGCGGTAGCGTTCCAGCAGGCAGGCGATGGCGTCCTGGCGGGCTTCCAGCACGGCGCGGTCGCGCAGCGGGCGGTTCAGCCAGCGACCGAGCAGGCGGCTGCCCATGGCGGTCTGGCTGCGGTCGAGCACCGATTGCAGGGTGTTGTCGCGCCCGCCGGCCAGGTTGGTGTCGATCTCCAGGTTGCGGCGGCTGGCGCCGTCCAGCACCACGGTATCGGCCAGGCGTTCATGGCGCAGGCTGCGCAGGTGCGGCAGGGCGGTACGCTGGGTTTCCTTGGCGTAGGCGAGCAGGCAGCCGGCGGCGCCGATGGCCAGGCTCAGGCCTTCGCAGCCGAAGCCCTTGAGATCCTGGGTGCCGAACTGCTGGCAGAGGCTCTTGAAGGCGGTGTCGCGCTCGAAATCCCAGGGCGCGCGGCGGCGGCTGCCGCGCCGCTTCTCGGCCGGCAGGCCCTGCGGCCAGTCGTCGGGGATCAGCAGCTCGGCCGGATCGAGGCGTTCCAGTTCGGCCAGCAGCGCTTCCCAGCCCTTGATCTCCTGCACGGTGAAGCGGCCGCTGGTGATGTCCAGCACGGCCAGGCCGAACAGGCGCTCGTCGCCGAGCAGGGCGGCCAGCAGGTTGTCGCGGCGCTCGTCGAGCAGCGCCTCGTCGCTGACGGTGCCGGGGGTGAGGATGCGCACCACCTGGCGCTCGACCGGCCCCTTGCTGGTGGCCGGGTCGCCAATCTGCTCGCAGATCACCACCGACTCGCCGAGCTTGACCAGCTTGGCCAGGTAGCCCTCGGCGGAATGGAAGGGAATCCCGGCCATGGGAATCGCCTGTCCGGCGGATTGGCCGCGCGCGGTGAGGGTGATGTCCAGCAGCTTGGCGGCCTTCTTCGCGTCCTCGTAGAACAGCTCGTAGAAATCGCCCATGCGATAGAACATCAGCTGGTCCGGGTACTGGCTCTTGAGCTTCCAGTACTGCTGCATCATGGGCGTGTGGGACGAGAGGTCGAGGGTGTCCTTGGGCATGGGAATCCGGCGCTGGCTGGGTGTTCGAAAGCGCGGAAGATTACCATTTCCGGCGTTGAACCTGTGGGGGCGAATGCCAAAAGCTCGCGGACAAGTCCGCTCCCACGGCGAGCGCGGCGCCGGGCCCTGTGGGAGCGACTTCAGTCGCGAGCTTTTGGGGGCTGCACGAACAGGACCACTGGACTGATCCTGTTCGAACCCCGGAATCAGCGACTAAGCCCGAGGTACCTGTGCAAAACCGCCAGGTTGAGCGCCTGTTCCAGCTCGGCGTCTCGGAACTGATCGCACCACCCATTCGCGTTGCGGACGATCTCCAGGCATTCCTCGGTATGACTGGCGTAATAGTCCAGCTTTTCGTCGAGATCGCTGTAATCGTCGCTGATCTCGATATAGTGCTTGCCGCCGATCAATTTGCCTTCCATAAACCAGGTTTCGAACTTGGGTCTGGGCATGACGGCTATGGAATTGGACGACATGATCCACTTGAGATTGGTGGCCACGTCATTGCCTTCCAGTGCGAGAACGAATTTGTAGTGGAGATGTTTGGCGATGCTCACCTTGGGAGTAAGCCATTCCGGATTGGCGCCTGAAACATCGCCGAGATCGCATTTCGGATTGTGGAAATGCTGGCTAAAGAACGCCTTGCGATGGGGCTGAGTAACGGCCATGCGGCCGAACAGGGTGTCCATCTTGGCCCGGAACGGGACGTGATCCTCGATGAAGTTGAAATGCCGTACGGCATTCAATTTCATGATGATGCTGTGCTGATTGTCATCCCTGATGGGGCGGCTTTTTACCAGGGCGGGCTCTTCTGGAATCTTGCGTACATCGCCCGGAATCAGGCGAAACTTTCCGTCTCGAGGGAAGTATTTTAGATATTGTTTGAGGTCGTAATAATAGACCCGGCTTTTGGGTGGGCGAGAGAAGGTTCGATAGGTCTGATAACCGCGCAGTGCGAACGGCACTTCCTGCTTATGGTAATAAGCGAGGCGGGCGTTTAGTTCGTTTGCCTGCGGATGTTCTTCCAGTAGCGAAAGATAATGCCCTAGTCGTCTTTCGAAGAGCACTTTCGGTGCGTAATCGATCAGGGCCTTTTCGAGGTAATACGCGAATTTGGGATTCTTGTTGCGAAAGAGCAGTCTTTTCAGATTCATACTGCGGATCTGGTGAGGGGCGCGGGTGCGGCATGCTCGCATAAGCGATTCGGAGCGTAAACCGGGGGGCGTGTGGTGTAGGGTGGCGGCTGAAAAGAGAAGGAGCACCCCCCATGGACATTCTCACCCCCTTGGCCCGGCGCCTGGGCGATGCACTGCTGGCGCAACAGGCCCGGGTCACCGCCGCCGAATCCTGCACCGGCGGCGGCATTGCCGAGGCGATCACTCGCATTCCCGGCAGCTCGGCCTGGTTCGAGGCGGGTTATGTCACCTATTCCAACGCCCAGAAGACCGCCCAGCTGGGCGTGCCGGCGGAGCTGTTCGCCAGCGTCGGCGCGGTGAGCCGCGAAGTGGTCGAGGCCATGGCGCGGGGCGCGCATCAGCGCAGCGGGGCGCGCTTCGCCGTGGCGGTCAGCGGTATCGCCGGGCCGGATGGCGGCACGCCGGACAAGCCGGTCGGCACCGTCTGGCTGGCCTGGGCGGATGGCCAGCAGGTACATACGCAGCGCTTCCAGTTCGCCGGCGATCGCGCCGCTGTGCGCCGTCAGTCGGTCGAGGCGGCGTTGGTCGGCCTGATCCGCCTGGCCGTCGGAGAAAATCCGCTCGAGGGGTAGGCGAGTGCGGATGCCTATGCTCTAATACTGGCTACTTATACAGTTGTTTGGTGGCCGTCGGGCCCAGTCGAATTTAGCGAGGACTCTTCAATGGACGATAACAAGAAGCGCGCCCTGGCGGCGGCCCTGGGCCAGATCGAGAAGCAGTTTGGCAAGGGCGCGGTGATGCGCATGGGCGATCACGATCGCCAGGCCATTCCGGCCATTTCCACCGGTTCCCTGGGCCTGGACATCGCCCTGGGCATCGGCGGCCTGCCCAAGGGCCGTATCGTCGAGATCTACGGTCCCGAGTCCTCGGGCAAGACCACCCTGACCCTGTCGGTGATCGCCGAAGCCCAGAAGCAGGGCGCCACCTGCGCCTTCGTCGACGCCGAGCACGCGCTGGATCCGGACTACGCCGCCAAGCTGGGCGTCAATGTCGACGACCTGCTGGTTTCCCAGCCGGACACCGGCGAGCAGGCGCTGGAAATCACCGACATGCTGGTGCGCTCCAATGCCGTGGACGTGATCATCGTCGACTCCGTGGCCGCGCTGGTGCCCAAGGCGGAAATCGAGGGCGAGATGGGTGATGCCCACGTCGGCCTGCAGGCCCGCCTGATGTCCCAGGCGCTGCGCAAGATCACCGGCAACATCAAGAACGCCAACTGCCTGGTGATCTTCATCAACCAGATCCGCATGAAGATCGGCGTGATGTTCGGCAACCCGGAAACCACCACCGGTGGTAACGCCCTGAAGTTCTACGCCTCGGTGCGCCTGGACATCCGCCGCATCGGCGCGGTGAAGGAGGGCGACGAGGTGGTCGGCAGTGAAACCCGCGTCAAGGTGGTGAAGAACAAGGTCGCCCCGCCGTTCCGTCAGGCCGAGTTCCAGATCCTCTATGGCAAGGGCATCTACCGCAACGGCGAGATCATCGACCTGGGCGTGCAGTTGGGCCTGCTGGAGAAATCCGGCGCCTGGTACAGCTACCAGGGCAGCAAGATCGGCCAGGGCAAGGCCAACGCCGCCAAGTTCCTGGACGACAACCAGGACGTGCGTAGCGCCCTGGACAAGGCCATCCGCGAAAAGCTGCTGGTCAGCCCCGGCAACCTGAAGGCCAGCGCCGACAGCGAGGCGGACCTGGCCGAGGTGGACGATCTCTGATCGGCTGAGCCATGCCTGTCGTGCTGGATACGCCCGTCGCCGTGCGACGGGCCGCCATGGACCTGCTCGCGCAACGCGAGCACGGTCGCATCGAGCTGGCGCGCAAGCTGCGTCGGCGCGGTGCCACGCCTGAACTGATCGACAGCGCCCTCGACCGCCTGGCGGAAGAAGGGTTGCTCGACGAGTCCCGTTACCTGGAAAGCTTCATCGCCGCCCGCGCCCGCGCCGGTTATGGTCCCTTGCGCATTCGCGAGGAGCTGGCCCAGCGCGGCCTGCCGCGCGAGGCGATCGAACAGGCGCTCGGCGAATGCGGGGTGGACTGGGCCGAGCAACTGAACGAGCTCTGGCAGCGGCGCTTCGGGGTGCGTCCGCAGGACCCGAAGGAACGCGCCCGCCAGGGGCGGTTCCTGGCTTACCGAGGTTTCTCCATGGAGCAGATTTCGCGGCTACTGCGAGGCTAAAAGCATCCTTGCGGGCCGGGCCTGCGCGTAAAACTCGCGGACAAGTCCGCTCCCACGAAGTGCCGGTCCGGTGCGGAACCTGTGGGAGCGAATTCATTCGCGAGCTTTTGGGTTGGCTACCATGCTACGGCTTCACCACCCGCTCATGCCCTTCCACCAGAGACTGCGGCGTGCCGAGCTTGTCGCCATAGATCACCGCGTAGGTCAGCACGTTCTGCACGTACTGGCGGGTTTCGTCGAAGGGCAGGCTTTCCACCCAGACGTCGAAGTCCAGCCCCCGCGTGTCGTTCAGCCATTGGCGCACCCGTTGCGGGCCGGCGTTGTAAGCGGCGGTGGCGAGGATGCGGTTGTAACCGAACTGGCGGTGCACCTGGCTGAGGTAGGCGGTACCGAGCTGGATGTTGAGGTCGGGATCGAGGATCTGCTGGTTGGACTTGAGGGCGATGCCGAAGCGCCGTGCCGTTTCGCGGGCGGTGGTCGGCATCACCTGCATCAGGCCGGTGGCGCCGGCATGGGAGCGGGCATCGTCCATGAAACCGCTTTCCTGCCGAGTGATGGCGTATACCCAGCTGGATTCCACGCCGCGTTGCTGGGCGGTGCGCACCAGGGTGTTGCGGTGGGCCATCGGAAAGCGGATGTCCAGATCGTCCCAGTGCTGCGCCAGGCTGATGGTGCGAATGGCCGGGAAGTGCCAGTCCATTTCGTGGGCCAGCTTGGCCTGGGCGATCAGTTCCTCGCGGCTGAACAGCCGGCTGACGTGGTACCACTCGCGACGCGCATCGACGATCTGGCCACGCTGGTAGAGCTCCATGGCGCGACGAATGCCGGCGCTGTTGCGCACCCGTTGCAGCACCTGCGGATCGATTTCCAGCGGTTGGTGGCCGATGCGGTAGGGTTGGCCGATGCGGTCGGCGGCCAGGAAGCCGTAGAAGTCGCGCTCCGCCGATACCGGCAGGTACAGCTGCAGGGCTTCGGGGGTGTCGCCCTGGCTCAGTTGCAGGCTGCGCGCGCGCCAGTAGCGCCAGCGGTTGGTCTGCGCGAGTTCGCCATCCAGCCGGCGGGTGAGCTGGTGGGCTTCTTCCCAACGCTCCAGGCGCAGCAGCAGGCGCACGCGCCATTCGGTGAGCGTCGCATCGCGCAGTTCGGGGTCGTAGTCGGCCATCAGGCGCAGGGCGCGGCTGTCGAAGCGTCGCGCCAGGCGCAGGCCCAGGTCGCGGGCGATGGCCAGCTTTTCTTCGGCGGGGAAGCTGAGCTGGGGCGCGTACGCATCGAGCAGCTCGAGGGCGCGCTCGGGATCGCGACGCGCCAGGCGGCGCAGGCCCAGGCCGACGATCTCTGCCATGCGCGCATCATCGCGCGCAAAGCGCTGGCTCTGGCTCAGGCGCTCCGGGGTGCGGGCCACCTCCAGCAGCAACTGGCCATCGGCGCGCAGGGTACTTAGCTCCCCGGCCAGGTGGGTCGCCAGGCCGAGGTTGCCGGCCAGGGCGGCCAGGCGCAGGCGTTGCCAGCGCAAATCCTCGGTCAGCCCGCCCTGACGGCTCCACAGTCGGAACAGGCCATCGCACTCGTCCGGCTGGGAGGTGCCCACCAGCCACAGGCGTTCGGCCTGGGCCTGGCCGGCCTCCTGCTGGCCACTTTCCAGCAGGTAGCGGCCGTACAGGCAATCCAGTTCGGTGAGTTCCAGGCGCGGGTCGTAATGGTCGAGGAACGGCTGCCAGTCGCGTCGCTCGGCCAGCAGGCGCAGCCAGCGCAGTTTCAGGCGGCCGGCCTGGGGAAGGTCGCCGTGCTCGGTGAAGAACTTGTCCAGCTCGCGGTTGCTGGCGCTGCCCAGGCGCCGATTGAGCGCCTCGTAGGCCAAGTAGGGTTCCAGCGGATAGCTGCGCAGCGCCTCGGCATGCCGGCGATACGGGGCATCGTTGCCCTTCTTCAGCGCCGCGCGGGCGTCGTCGTACCAGCGACGTTGCTGATCGAGGCTGGCGGCCTGGCTCGTCAGGGCAAACAGGGCGGCCGTCAGGCAGGCAGTGAGGAACAAGGATCGGCGCATGGTACTTCCAGGATCACGAAAGCGGAGCTTATCCGAACAGGAGTATGGATGGGTTATGCCGATTGGCAGGGATTCTGGCTTCCGACAAGCCGCGCGTCGCACATTTCCAGCGGCAGCCTGTGGGAGCGAATTCATTCGCGAGCTTCTGGGCGTGGCTTGCACGAAAGGCTCGCGGACAAGTCCGCTCCCACAAACGGCAGGCCTCGCACGCCCCCGTGGGAGCATTTCATGCGCGAGCTCTTCCGGCATGGCCCGCACGGATGAGTCCACCGGGCGGGCTCCTGTTAGAATGCCCGCCCTGTTTTCGGAGGCGCCCATGACCCTGCTCAAATTCACCGATGTTTCCCTCGCCTACGGCGCCATGCCGCTGCTGGACGGCGTGTCCTGGCAGATCGCCAAGGGCGAACGGGTGTGCATCATCGGCCGCAACGGTACGGGCAAATCCAGTCTGTTGCAGCTGGCCAAAGGTACACAGGGTCCGGATGACGGCGAAATCTGGCGGGCGCCCGGACTGAAGATCGGCGAGTTGCCCCAGGAGTTGCCCCGCGCCGACGAACGCAGCGTGTTCGACGTGGTGGCCGAGGGGCTGGCCGGCGTCGGCGAGCTGTTGGCGCGCTATCACCACCTGAGCCAGCACATCCAGGGCGATACCGATCTGACCGAGCTGATGCATGTGCAGCAGGAACTGGAGGCCAAGGATGGCTGGCGCCTGCAGCAACTGGTGGACAGCACCCTGAGCCGCCTCAACCTGCCGGCCGACAAGACCCTGGCCGAGCTGTCCGGTGGCTGGCGCCGCCGTGTGCTGCTGGCCCAGGCGCTGGTGGCCGAGCCGGATCTGCTGCTACTCGACGAGCCGACCAACCACCTGGACATCGGCGCCATCGCCTGGCTGGAAGAGGCGCTGCTCGGCTTCAACGGTGCGGTGTTGTTCATCACCCACGACCGGGCCTTTCTGCAGAGCCTGGCGACGCGCATCCTCGAACTGGATCGCGGTCACCTGATCGACTGGAACGGCGATTACGCCAGCTTCCTGGTGCACAAGGAGCAGCAGCTCGCCGCCGAGGAAAGCGCCAACGCGCTGTTCGACAAGCGTCTGGCCCAGGAGGAGGTGTGGATTCGCCAGGGCATCAAGGCCCGCCGCACCCGCAACGAGGGCCGCGTGCGCGCTCTGAAGGCCATGCGCGCCGAACGCGCCGAGCGTCGCGAGCGCCAGGGTAAGGCCAGCCTGCAGTTGGAGACGGCGGAGAAGTCCGGCAAGCAGGTGATCGTCGCCGAGCATGTCAGCTTCGCCCACCCCGGCGGCAAGCCGCTGGTCAAGGACTTTTCCCTGGTGCTGCAGCGTGGCGATCGCATCGGCCTGCTTGGCGCCAACGGCACGGGCAAGACCACGCTGCTCAAGCTGCTGCTCGGTGAGCTGCAGCCGCAATCCGGCCGCATCGAGGCCGGTACCAAGCTGGAGGTCGCCTACTTCGACCAGTTGCGCCTGCAGCTGGAGCCGGAAAAGACCGTCATCGACAACCTGGCCGAAGGCCGCGATTTCATCACCATCGATGGCCAGAGCCGCCACGTGCTGAGCTATCTGGGCGACTTCCTGTTCAGCCCGCAGCGCGCCCGCACGCCGGTCAAGGCGCTGTCCGGTGGCGAACGTGCGCGGTTGCTGCTGGCCAAGCTGTTCAGCAAGCCCGCCAACCTGCTGGTGCTCGACGAGCCCACCAACGATCTGGACGTGGAAACCCTGGAGCTCCTCGAGGAAGTGTTGCTCGGTTTCCCGGGCACCGTGCTGATGGTCAGCCACGACCGGGCGTTCCTCGACAACGTGGTGACCAGCACCCTGGTGTTCGAGGGCGATGGCCGGGTGCGCGAGTACGTCGGGGGCTATCAGGACTGGCTGCGCCAGGGCGGTTCGCCGCGTCTGCTTGGCGTCGAGGAGAAGGGCAAGGCGCAGAAGGCCGAAGAGCCGGCGCCTGCGCCAGTTGCGGCACCGGTCGCGGCGCCGCGGCGCAAGCTCAGCTACAAAGAGCAGCGCGAGCTGGAAGCGCTGCCCGGACAGATCGAAGCGCTGGAAGAAGAGCAGGCGGCCCTGCAACGGGAAACCGCTGCGCCTTCCTTCTATCAGCGACCGGCCGAGGAAACCCGTGCGGCCCTGGCTCGCCTGGAGAGCCTGCAGCACGAGCTGGATGTCCTGCTCGAGAGGTGGGCCGAATTGGACGACTGACCAGGAGCCTTGAATGGCGATCGAGTACCGGATAACCCTCGACGACGAACACACGTTCAGCTACCAGATCGAACTCGATCGTGATCCGCGCCCCGTGGCGGACAAGCTGCCGCCCTGGACGCGGCTGGAATATCAGCAATGCAGCAACTGCCCGCTCAACCGCGCCGAGCATCAGCATTGTCCGGCGGCGGTTGACGTGCATCGGGTGATCGGCGATTTCCAGGGCTTGCCCGCCGTGACCCGGGCCTTTGTCTGGGTGCGCACGCCGGAACGCGAATACAGCAAGCAGGTAGGCCTGGAGGAGGGGCTGCGTTCGCTGCTCGGGGTGATCATGGCGACCAGCGCCTGCCCGGTGATGGCTCGTCTGCGACCGATGGCCCAGCAGCACCTGCCGTTCGCCAGCAACCGCGAATTCATCCTCCGCGCGGTGGCGTTGTATCTGGCCCGCCAGTACTTCAACAGTCGCGAGGGTCGCCGTCCCGACTGGGAACTGCGCGGCCTGGTGAAGGCCTTCCAGCAACTGCAACTGGTCAATCAGGCCTTCTGGCAGCGCATCCACGCCACCTGCGAGGGTGACTCCAACCTCAAGGCCTTCCTGACCTTCTTCTCCATGGCCAACAGCATGACGGTGTCGCTGGAAACCCAGTTGCACAAGATCCGGCCGCTGGTGATGAGCGCGGGGGAGGGCGGGGAGTACGGCGCTGACCTGTAGGAGCGACTTTAGTCGCGAGCTCTTGAGCGCGGCCTACAGAGAAGCTCGCGGACGAGTCCGCTCCCACAAAAAAGCTGGCCGGCGCTGACCTGTAGGAGCGACTTCAGTCGCGAGCTTTGGATGCGGCTGCACCAGAAGCATCGCGGCTGAAGCCGCTCCTACAATAGGTCCTTCCCCTATTCCTCTTTCTTCAAGCGCACCGCCAGCACGTCGCAGGGCGCGCCGTGCAGCAGGTCGTTGGCGGTGGAGCCGAGCAGCAGGGCCAGACCGTGGCGGCCGTGGCTGCCCACCACGATCAGGTCGCAGCCCTGCTCGATGGCCAGGCGGTGAATCTCCTGACGCGGTTGGCCATAGGCGAGATGGCGCTGGTCGGCCGGCAGGATGTCGCCGTAGCGTCCGGTAAAGGTATCCAGGCGTTCGCGGGCCTGGTCGAACTGCTGCTGTTGCAGCATCGACAGGTCCATCGGGACGTCGCCACCGAAGGCCATGGCCATGGGCTCGACGATGTGTACGATCGACAGCCGGGCATTGTGGCTGCGGGCCAGGGTGGCGGCGCGCTCCACCACCGGATGGCATTCCTCTGCCAAGTCGATGGCGACCAGTATGTGCTGGTACTGCATGATCATTTCCTCCTGGAATGCCGGACCATTCACCACTGCGTGCAGTATGGCTCCGGCCGGGGTTTCATGATGAGTTCTGGAACGGGTTGGCTAACGTTCACCACAAGGCGGGCTGAATGCTAGCAGAATGCGATTGGCTGGTGCGGCAGGCGGGAATGCGCAGAGCGCCAATTGACAAGCCGGGCCTTTTGCAGGAAGGTTGGCACACCCGAATCAAACGATCGTATGAATTGAGCGTTTGCCTTGCACTGCTCTATTACGCACGACCCCATGCATCGACGGGTGTGCCGGTAAACACGCTGCTTCAGGTGCTGGTCCGGCGATCGATGTATACCAGTTCAGCTTCCAATACCTGGAGATCAGTTGATGATTTACGAAGGTAAAGCCATCACGGTTAAGGCTCTTGAGGGCGGCATCGTCGAATTGAATTTCGACCTCAAGGGT
Organism: Pseudomonas sp.; assembly: GCF_035497915.1. Classification (GTDB taxonomy): domain Bacteria; phylum Pseudomonadota; class Gammaproteobacteria; order Pseudomonadales; family Pseudomonadaceae; genus Serpens. The sequence continues at coordinate 36,826 of NZ_DATJCS010000053.1, read as the reverse complement.
GAGTCCGTCAACAAGTTCAACCGTCTCACCCTGAACGAGCTCCGTCAGGCCGTCGACGCCCTCAAGGCCGACGCCTCCGTCAAGGGCGTGATCGTGACCAGCGCCAAGGACGTGTTCATCGTCGGCGCCGACATCACCGAATTCGTCGACAACTTCAAGCTGCCCGAGGCCGAACTGGTCGCCGGCAACCTCGAAGCCAACAAGATCTTCAACGACTTCGAAGACCTGGCTGTTCCCACCGTGGTCGCCATCAACGGCATCGCCCTGGGTGGCGGTCTGGAAATGTGCCTGGCCGCCGACTACCGCGTCATGGCCGATAACGCCAAGATCGGTCTGCCGGAAGTGAAGCTGGGCATCTACCCGGGCTTCGGCGGCACCGTGCGCCTGCCGCGCCTGATCGGTACCGACAACGCCATCGAGTGGATCGCCGGCGGCGCCGAGAACAAGGCCGAGGATGCCCTCAAGGTACGCGCCGTCGACGCCGTGGTTGCCGCCGACAAGCTGCGTGACGCCGCGCTGGATCTGGTCAAGCGCGCCATTGCCGGCGAGCTGGACTACAAGGCCAAGCGTCAGCCGAAGCTGGAAAAGCTCAAGCTCAACGCCATCGAGCAGATGATGAGCTTCGAAACCGCCAAGGGCTTCGTCGCAGGCAAGGCCGGCCCGAACTACCCGGCGCCGGTGGAAGCCATCAAGACCATCCAGAAGGCCGCCGGCATGGGCCGCGACAAGGCCCTGGAAGTCGAAGCCGCCGGTTTTGCCAAGCTGGCCAAGACTTCGGTCGCCGAAAGCCTGATCGGCCTGTTCCTCAATGATCAGGAACTGAAGAAGAAGGCCAAGGGCTACGACAAGCAGGCCCGCGACGTGCAGCTGGCCGCCGTGCTGGGCGCCGGCATCATGGGTGGCGGCATCGCCTACCAGTCGGCCGTCAAGGGCACCCCGATCCTGATGAAGGATATCCGCGAAGAGGGTATCCAGATGGGTCTGAACGAGGCCTCCAAGCTGCTCGGCAACCGCGTCGAGAAGGGTCGCCTGACCGCCGCCAAGATGGCCGAGGCGCTCAACGCCATTCGTCCGACCATGTCCTACGGCGACTTCAAGAACGTCGACATCGTCGTCGAAGCCGTGGTCGAGAACCCGAAGGTCAAGCAGATCGTGCTGGCCGAGGTGGAAGACCAGGTGAAGGAAGACGCCGTGCTGGCCTCCAACACCTCGACCATCTCCATCAACCTGCTGGCCAAGGCGCTCAAGCGTCCGGAAAACTTCGTCGGCATGCACTTCTTCAACCCGGTGCACATGATGCCGCTGGTGGAAGTGATCCGTGGCGAGAAGTCCAGCGAGACCGCCATCGCCACCACCGTGGCCTACGCCAAGAAGATGGGCAAGAACCCGATCGTGGTCAACGACTGCCCCGGCTTCCTGGTCAACCGCGTGCTGTTCCCGTACTTCGGCGGCTTCGCCAAGCTGGTCAGCGCCGGTGTCGACTTCGTGCGCATCGACAAGATCATGGAAAAGTTCGGCTGGCCCATGGGCCCGGCCTACCTGATGGACGTGGTCGGCATCGACACCGCCCACCATGCCCGTGACGTGATGGCCGAAGGCTTCCCGGAGCGCATGAAGGAAGAGCGCAAGACCGCCGTCGACGCGCTGTACGAGGCCAACCGCCTGGGCCAGAAGAACGGCAAGGGTTTCTACGTTTACGAGACCGACAAGCGCGGCAAGCCGAAGAAGGTGGTCGATGCCTCCGTCCAGGAGGTGCTGGCACCGATCGTCTACGAGCAGCGTGAAGTCACCGACGAGGACATCATCAACTTCATGATGATCCCGCTGTGCCTGGAAACCGTGCGCTGCCTGGAAGACGGCATCGTCGAAACCGCCGCCGAAGCCGACATGGGCCTGATCTACGGCATCGGCTTCCCGCCCTTCCGCGGGGGTGCGCTGCGCTACATCGACTCCATCGGTGTGGCCGAGTTCGTCGCCCTGGCCGACAAGTACGCCGACCTGGGCGCACTGTACACCCCGACCGCCAAGCTTCGTGAAATGGCCGCCAAGGGCCAGAAGTTCTTCGGTTAATGCGGACAGAACAGAGCGAGATATAGAGATATGAGTCTGAATCCGAGAGACGCCGTCATTGTCGACTTCGGCCGCACCCCGATGGGCCGTTCCAAGGGTGGCATGCACCGCAACACCCGCGCCGAGACCATGTCGGCGCACCTGATCAGCAAGCTGCTGGAGCGCAACGCCGCGATCAACCCGGCCGAGGTCGAGGACGTGATCTGGGGTTGCGTCAACCAGACCCTGGAGCAGGGCTGGAACATCGCGCGCATGGCGTCGCTGATGACCCAGATCCCCCACAGCAGCGCTGGCCAGACCGTCAGCCGCCTGTGCGGTTCCTCCATGAGCGCCCTGCACACTGCCGTGCAGGCCATCCAGACCGGCAACGGCGACGTGTTCGTGGTCGGCGGCGTGGAGCACATGGGCCACGTCAGCATGATGCACGGCGTGGATCCGAACCCGCAGCTGTCCCTGTACGCCGCCAAGGCCTCGGGCATGATGGGCCTGACCGCCGAAATGCTCGGCAAGATGCACGGCATCAGCCGTGAGGCCCAGGATCAGTTCGGCGTGCGCTCCCACCAGCGCGCCTGGGCTGCCACCCAGGAAGGCCGGTTCAAGGACGAGATCATCCCGATGGAAGGCTACGACGAGAACGGCTTCCTGAAGGTGTTCGATTTCGACGAAACCATTCGTCCGGAAACCAGCTACGAAAGCCTGGCCGCGCTGAAGCCGGCATTCAACCCGAAGGGCGGCACCGTGACTGCCGGTACCTCCTCGCAGATCACCGACGGCGCGTCCTGCATGATCGTCATGAGCGCCCAGCGCGCCAAGGACCTGGGCATCCAGCCGATGGCCGTGGTGCGTGCCATGGCGGTGGCCGGTGTCGACCCGGCGATCATGGGTTACGGCCCGGTGCCGTCCACCCAGAAGGCGCTCAAGCGTGCCGGTCTGACCATCGATGACATCGACCACATCGAGCTCAACGAAGCCTTCGCGGCACAGGCCCTGCCGGTGCTCAAGGACCTCAAGGTGCTCGACAAGATGGACCAGAAGGTCAACCTCAACGGTGGCGCCATCGCTCTGGGTCACCCGTTCGGCTGCTCCGGTGCGCGTATCTCGGGCACCCTGCTGAACGTGATGAAGCAGAACGGCGGCACCCTCGGCATCGCGACCATGTGTATCGGTCTCGGCCAGGGCATCACCACGGTCTTCGAACGCGTCTAAGCGCTCGGGATCAAAGGAACCGGGGCCTCTGTGCCCCGGTTTTCGTTTTTGCGGGTTTTTTGCGCAAGCGGGTCGGGTTTTCTTCATGCCTGCCGATACCGCTGACGCAACGGTTGTTCGGAGTCGAGTCGATGCAGATAACGACTGGCGTTTATCGCCATTACAAGGGGCATGAATACCGCGTGTTCGGTGTGGCCCGCCATTCGGAGAATGAAGAGGAAATGGTGGTCTACCAGGCGCTGTATGGAGAATACGGCCTGTGGATCCGGCCGCTGCGCATGTTCTGCGAAACGGTCGATCTGAATGGCGAGCGGTTGCCGCGCTTTGCGCTGGTCAGGGAGGAGGCACCCCTGATCGGACTCAAGCCGGAGTTGGGAGCTTGACGCCGGCAGCTTGACCTTGGCGTGATCGCCACTATATATAGCGGTTCCGCGCAAGGCGGCCCCTTCCTTTATTTATTTGTCAGGAATTCTCCAACCCATGGGTAAATCGCTGGTCATCGTGGAATCACCGGCCAAGGCCAAGACCATCAACAAGTATCTGGGCAACCAGTACGTTGTGAAGTCGAGTATCGGCCACATCCGCGACCTGCCGACCAGCGGTTCGGCGAGCAGCACCAAGGAGCCGGCCAAGCGCGGCAAGAGCGCGGCCGAAGGCGCCACGCTGTCGCCCAAGGAAAAGGCCAAGAAGCAGTTGTTCACCCGCATGGGTGTCGACCCGGAACACGGCTGGAAGGCACAGTACGAAATCCTGCCGGGCAAGGAAAAGGTCGTCGAGGAGCTCAAGCGCCTGGCCAAGGACGCCGACACCATCTATCTCGCAACCGACTTGGACCGCGAGGGGGAGGCCATCGCCTGGCACCTGCGCGAATCCATCGGCGGCGACGACAGCCGCTACAAGCGCGTGGTGTTCAACGAGATCACCAAGAAGGCCATTCAGGAAGCCTTCTCCCAGCCGGGCGAGCTGGATATCAACCGGGTGAATGCCCAGCAGGCGCGTCGTTTCCTCGACCGCGTGGTGGGCTACATGGTCTCGCCGCTGCTGTGGGCCAAGGTCGCCCGTGGTCTGTCCGCCGGCCGCGTGCAGTCGGTGGCAGTGAAGCTGGTGGTCGAGCGCGAGCGCGAGATTCGCGCCTTCGTCCCGGAAGAGTATTGGGAAGTCCACGCCGATCTCGGCACGGCGCGCCAGGACAAGGTGCGTTTCGAAGTCGTGCGCGAGAAGGGCGAGGCGTTCAAGCCGGTCAACGAGGCCCAGGCCATGGCGGCCCTGGAGCGCCTGAAGACGTCGGCCTACAGCATTGCCAAACGCGAGGACAAGCCCACTTCCAGCAAGCCCTCCGCGCCGTTCATCACCTCCACGCTGCAGCAGGCGGCGAGCAACCGCCTGGGCTTCGGCGTGAAGAAGACCATGATGATGGCTCAGCGCCTGTACGAGGCCGGCTACATCACCTACATGCGTACCGACTCGACCAATCTGTCGCAGGACGCCATCGCCATGGTGCGCGGCTTCATCGACGACGAATTTGGTGCCAAGTACCTGCCGGAAAAGCCGAACTTCTACTCCAGCAAGGAAGGCGCCCAGGAAGCGCACGAAGCGATTCGTCCTTCCGACGTCCAGCTGCGCCCGACGCAGCTGTCCGGCATGGAGCGCGACGCCGAGCGCCTCTACGAACTGATCTGGCGCCAATTCGTCGCCTGCCAGATGCCGCCGGCCCAGTACCTGTCGACCACGGTCAGCGTGGCGGCCGGTGACTTCGAGCTGCGCGCCAAGGGCCGCATCCTCAAGTTCGACGGCTATACCCGTGTGCTGCCGCAGCAGAGCAAGCCCGGCGAGGACGACGTGCTGCCGGACATGGCCGAGGGCGAAGCGCTCAAGCTGCTCCAGCTCGACCCCAGCCAGCACTTCACCAAGCCGCCGGCGCGCTTCTCGGAAGCCAGCCTGGTCAAGGAACTGGAAAAGCGCGGCATCGGCCGGCCGTCCACCTACGCGGCGATCATCTCCACCATTCAGGAACGCGGCTACGTCACCGTGCACAACCGTCGTTTCCACGCCGAGAAGATGGGCGACGTGGTCACTGATCGCCTGTCGGAGAGCTTCGCCGACCTGATGGACTACGGCTTCACCGCCGGCATGGAAGAGCGCCTGGACGATGTGGCCCAGGGCGAGCGCGACTGGAAGAACCTGCTGGACAGCTTCTACGCGCAGTTCAGCCAGCAACTGACCCGCGCCGAGGGCAGTGAGGGCGGCATGCGTGCCAACCAGCCGACGCTGACCGACATTCCCTGCAAGGAATGCGGCCGCCCGATGATGATCCGCACCGCCTCCACCGGGGTGTTCCTCGGTTGCTCGGGCTACAGCCTGCCGCCGAAGGAGCGTTGCAAGTCCACCCTGAACCTGGTGCCGGGCGACGAGATCGCCGCGGACGACGAGGGTGAATCCGAGTCCCTGCTGCTGCGCAACAAGCATCGTTGCCCGAAATGCGGCACGGCCATGGATGCCTACCTGCTGGACGAAACCCGCAAGCTGCACATCTGCGGCAACAACCCGGATTGCAGTGGCTACGAGATCGAGCAGGGCCAATACCGCATCAAGGGTTACGAAGGCCCGAGCCTGGAGTGCGACAAGTGCGGCAGCCAGATGCAACTGAAGACCGGCCGTTTCGGCAAGTTCTTCGGCTGCACCAACGCCAGCTGCAAGAACACCCGCAAGCTGCTGAAGAGCGGCGAGGCGGCGCCGCCCAAGAGCGATCCGATTCCGATGCCGGAGCTCAAGTGCGAGAAGGTCAACGACACCTACGTGCTGCGCGATGGCGCCTCGGGGCTGTTCCTGGCCGCCAGCCAGTTCCCGAAGAACCGCGAGACCCGCGCGCCGCTGGTGCTGGAGCTGCTGCCGCACAAGGCCGAACTGGATCCCAAGCACCATTACCTGCTGTCCGCGCCACCGCGTGATCCGGACGGCCGCCCGGCGGTGATCCGCTTCAGCCGCAAGACCAAGGAGCAGTACGTGCAGTCCGAGGTGGATGGCAAGCCCACCGGCTGGCGCGCGTTCCACGCCAACGGGCAGTGGAAGGTGGAAGACAAGCGCTGAGACCCGGTCGCGGCGTTGCCGCGACCCGTAACCGCTCACCGGAGGGCGCCGTTGTGGCCCAGGAACGTTATACCCGCACCAACCAGAAGCTCTACTTTGCCGGGCTCGCCATCAAGGCGCTGCGCGAAGCCGAACAGGGCGCCGCGCTGGACGCCGCCGGCCGCAGCCAGGCCGAGCGCGAGGCGGCGCTGTTCCACTTGCACGGGGCATTGCTCGGCCTGTTGCAGGAGATCGCCGGCTTCTATCGCCTGCCCGGCGCCGATGCACCGTCGGTGGAAGCCCTGCTGGGCATTGCTTCCGACTGTCCCGAACTGGGGGAGCTGCGTCAGCTGGCGGCGCGTGGCGACAGCTGGCTGTCCGCTCTGCGCGGGGCCTATGCCGGACTCTTCGTGCCGCCCGTGGCGCCGCGCAAGCCGGCCGAGGACAACGGGCTGATCGTCACCAGTGCGGCGCGGTCCGCGTTGCCCGTCGATGCGGACATGCTGGCGACCTGGCAGACCGAGCTGAAAGCCCTGGCGCTGCGCTTTCGCGAAGCGATGGTGGACAGCTGAGCGCGGGCTTCAGCCGCGATGCCCCATTCTGTGGGGCCGGGTTTATCCCGGCCAAGGCCGGCGCCAGCCGGCCCACCAAAGCTTCCCCCTTCGTCCGGACACTAGGGCAACGCCCGCCGGGCTGCTACAATGCGCGCCCTCTTGCTGGGATCGAAACTATGCCGACCGCTTTCCTGGAAATCGTCGAATTGCCTGATGGCCGAATTGCGCTGCGTCGCGCCGAGGACGAGGAAACGCTGGTGACGCTGGAATTTTCCGCCGATGCCCGTGAATTCCTGCAGGGACAGCATGTCGAGGTGGCCAAGGCCATGATGAACGCCGGTCTGCAGATGGCCGGCCGCCTGGTCGAAGGCGAACTTCCGGATCCGGACGCCCCTCGGGTTCTGCACTGAACCCGCTCAGCTCATGCGAATGTTCAGGCTCTGTGCGCAGCCTTCGTTGGCCGCGCGGGCCAGGGCGCGGCTTTGCTGCGCGGACAACGGCAACCAGCTGACCACGGTGTGACTGCGCCCCAGGCGTAGCGCCTCACAGGCCAGCTCGAAGGCCGATTGTGGGTCGCGGGCCTGCAGCAGCAGGATGCGTTCCCGGTTCAGCGAGGCGCTGCGCAGCCAGGCCGGTGTGAGCGGCGAGGGAGGTGCTATCAGCGTCAGCCAGCGGGCATCCGCCGCCTGGCTCAGCTCGCGCAGGACCGGCCCCAAGAGACTCAGGCAATGCTCGGCGGCACCACGCAGCGACAGTTCGCTCGCATGATCGGTGGCGTCCGCCGGCTCGCTGGCATCCCCGAGGGGCAGCAGCAGGGGATACTGGAAGCGATCGGGCATCTGCTGCTGGTACTGCTGCATGGGAAGCTCCTTGCCGGCTAGCGGCGAATGACGCCAACGCTGAGACCTTCGATGGTCAGGTGCTGATGTTCGAGATCGACCTTGATCGGGGCGAACTCGGGATTTTCCGCCAGCAGCCAGACGTTCTTGCCGTCACGCTTGAAGCGCTTGACGGTGACTTCCTCGTCGAGGCGAGCGACTACGATCTGACCGTTGCGGGCTTCCTGGGTGGCATGCACGGCCAGCAGGTCGCCGTCGAGGATGCCGGCGTCCTTCATGCTCATGCCGCGTACACGCAGCAGGTAGTCGGCGCGCGGCTTGAAGATGCCGGCGTCGAGCTTGAAGGTATCTTCGATATGCGCCTGGGCCAGGATCGGTGCGCCCGCCGCGACCCGGCCGATGACCGGCAGGCCGCCTTCATCGTTGTCCAGGGGTTCGCCTTCGGGAATGCGGATACCGCGGGACGCGCCCGGGATCATCTCGATGGCGCCCTTGCGGGCCAGTGCCTTGAGATGCTCCTCGGCGGCGTTGGGTGACTTGAAGCCCAGCTGCTGGGCGATTTCCGCGCGGGTGGGCGGGTAGCCGTGGCGCTCCAGGCTGTGCTTGATGAAGGCCAGAATCTCGGCTTGGCGGGGCGTCAGTTTCAGCATGTCCAGCCTCTGTGTTTTTATCCAGTGGCTGGGATTATATACAGTGTTTTTGCCGCTCGCCAATCCGCGACGGCGCGGAATGCCGAAGTTCATCTCCGCGAGCCGGTCGCCTTGACTGCGCGCAACTGAAAACGTATGTTTCAAACAAGTGTTTGTCAGGTGAAAGAGAGAAATGGCTCAGTCAGAAACGGTGGAGCGGATACTGGATGCGGCGGAGCAGCTGTTCGCCGAAAAGGGATTCGCCGAAACCTCGCTGCGGCTGATTACCAGCAAGGCGGGTGTCAACCTGGCGGCCGTCAATTATCACTTCGGTTCCAAGAAGGCACTCATTCAGGCGGTATTCTCGCGCTTCCTCGGGCCGTTCTGCGCCAGCCTGGAAAAGGAGCTGGATCGCCGTCAGGCGCTTGCGGAGCATAAACCGGAACTCGAAGAGTTGCTCGAATTGCTGCTGGAGCAGGCCCTGGCGGTGAAGCCACGCAGCGGCAATGACCTGTCGATCTTCATGCGCCTGCTGGGGCTTTCCTTCAGTCAGAGCCAGGGACACCTGCGCAAGTACCTGGAGGAAGTCTACGGTCGGGTGTTCCGCCGCTACATGCTGCTGGTCGTCGAGGCCGCCCCCCGGATTCCGCCGCTGGAGCTGTTCTGGCGCATGCATTTCATGCTCGGTGCGGCGGCGTTCAGCATGTCCGGGATCAAGGCGCTGCGTGCCATGGCGGAAAACGACTACGGCGTGCATACCTCCACTGAGCAGGTGATGCGCATGATGGTGCCGTTCCTGGCCGCCGGCGCGCGCGCCGATACCGGCATCACCGATCCGAACCTGATGGCGGCCCAACTGCGCCCGCGCAACAAGAGCGGCGCTGCTCCCGTCAAGGCCTGACCCCGTGGGGCGGTTGGGCTCCGCGGATGCTTGAGCTAAGCTAGCGGCCTGTTTCCGGGCCGCCCTGCCATGCCTGCTCTCGACCTACTGCACATCTCGCTCGCCGACCAGCGGCTTTACGGCTTCGCTGGCGGCGTGCTGCGCCTGCGCCTGCCGGTCTCCACCGCACTCCACGGCGCTGGGGAGCGGCAGGGCAGCGGCTGCACACCGCGCGGCCTGCATCGGGTACGGGCGAAAATCGGCGACGGCCTGCCGGAGGGCGCGGTGTTGCGTGGCCGGCGCTGGACCGGCGAGATCTGGACCCCGGAGCTGCATGTCGCCGCGCCCGAGCGCGACTGGATCCTCACGCGGATTCTCTGGCTCAGCGGTTGCGAGCCGGGGCGCAACCGGCTCGGTGCGGTGGACACCTTCCGTCGCTACATCTATCTGCACGGTACGCCGGACTGCGAGCCCATGGGCGAGCCGCGCTCCCACGGTTGCGTGCGCTTGCGCAACCGCGATCTGCTCGAGTTGTTTCCCCGCGTTCCGGCGTACTGCCCGGTGCGCATCGACGAAGCGCCCTGCCCACAGTGGGCCGGCGCGCCACTGCCATAAGGATTCTCCGTGAGCACCGTTCTGCAGGGTTCCCTGATGCTGGACATCGCCGGCCCTTGGCTGACTGCCGAGGACCGTCATCTGCTGCGCCAGCCGCAGGTCGGCGGGCTGATTCTGTTCGCCCGCAACATCGAATGCCCGCGTCAGGTCCGTGAGCTGAGTGCCGCGATCCGCGCCCTGCGTCCCGATCTGCTGCTGGCCGTGGACCAGGAAGGCGGGCGGGTGCAGCGCCTGCGCCAGGGCTTCGTGCGGCTGCCGGCCATGCGCCGCATCGCCGAATGCGCGCATGCCGAGCAGCTGGCCGAGCATTGTGGCTGGCTGATGGCCACCGAGGTGCTGGCGGCCGGACTGGACCTGAGCTTCGCCCCGGTGCTGGACCTGGATCACGGCCACAGCGCGGTGATTGGCGATCGCGCCTTCGCCGATGATCCGCAGCGCGCGGCCCGGCTGGCCGGCGCGTTCATTCGTGGCATGCGTCAGGCCGGCATGGCGGCGACCGGCAAGCACTTCCCGGGACATGGCTGGGCCGAGGCGGACTCGCATGTGGCGATCCCGCGCGACCCGCGCAGCCTCGAGCAGATCCGCGCCACTGATCTGCAGCCCTTCGCCCGGCTGGCGAAGGACCTGGCGGCAGTGATGCCGGCGCATGTCATCTACCCGCAGGTGGACGAGCGGCCGGCTGGCTTCTCGCGTCGTTGGCTGCAGGACATCCTGCGTGGCGAGCTGGGTTTCGAGGGCGTGATCTTCAGCGACGATCTGTCGATGGCCGGCGCCCATGTGGCTGGCGATGCGGCGGCGCGCATCGAGGCGGCACTGACCGCTGGCTGCGACATGGGGCTGGTGTGCAACGACCGGGCGGCGGCGGAGCTGGCCTTGTCCGCCTTGCAGCGCTTGCGGGTGCAGGCGCCGCAGCGTCTGGCCAGCATGCGCGGTCGTGGTTACGCGACTTGCGAATACAAGCAGCGGCCGCGCTGGCTGAAGGCCGTGAGCGAGCTGCGCAGCGCCGGATTGGTGTAGAGCGGTCAGCGCTTCCTGGCCGCCGCAGCGGTGTAGCTGGCCGCCAATCGCTCCGTGCCGCCGTGACGGTGGGCAGGGAAAACGCTCTGCGGTTGTAGGAGCGGCTTCAGCCGCGATGCTTTTATGCGTAAGTCACACTAAAGCTCGCGGCTGAAGCCGCTCCTACAGGTCTCGTTTCAGATCCCTTATTCCGGCGTGGCACGCACCAGCAGACCCAGGCTGGTGCCGTCGACGAACGTCAGTTCGCCCGGCTTGAGGCGGCGGTTCTGCTTGATCTGCTCGCTCTGCACGATCTGCCCTTCGTTCAACTGGTTGACCCAGAGCTCGGCCTGCATCTCCACCAGGCGGTCCAGGCGCAGGCGCAGGGTGCCGTGGACGGGGTACTGACCCAGTTGCGGCTCGCCTTCGCCGATCGCCACGCGGCTGGCGGTCGGGCCAAGGGTCTGGCGCCAGGCGCGGTGCATCAGTACCTCATAACCATTCTCCGGAGTCAGCTTGGCCACTTCCGCGTCCAGCCGCGTGCTGGCGCGGGCCTCGCTGGCACGCAGGTCGACGTTGCGCGCCCAGTCTTCCGGCGCGGGCTGGCCGCTGGCGATGGGTTCGCCCTGGCGGAACAGCACCACTTCCAGGTGATAGGGAACCGGGCCGGTCGTCTCGGCGGCGGGCGCGGTCTGCGCCTGGGCCAGCGGAGCTAGCAAGGCCAGCAGCAGGGCGAAGGGACGGAATAGACGCATCGGACGGGGTCCTTCAGGCAGGTTGCGGAGCGAGGCGCTCAAGCAGCGCCTCGAGCGTATTGAAACGTTCTTCCGGGCGCTCCATGGGCACCTGGAACTTGAACAGGGTAGCGCCTTCGAACTTGTAGCGGGTCGGTTGGCTCTGGATCAGCTTAATCAGCGTGAGCGGGTCGACACAGGTATCGGCGGAGAACTCCAGGCGGCCGCCCTGCGGGCCGGCGTCGATCTTCTGGATGCCCAGCTTCTCGGCCTGCAGCTTGAGCAGGGTCTGGCGGATCAGGTGCTTGGCCGGCTCGGGCAGCAGGCCGAAGCGGTCGATCATCTCCACCTGCAACTCCTTGAGCGCGTCCTCGTCGGCGGCCGAGGCGATGCGCTTGTAGAGAATCAGGCGGCCATGCACGTCCGGCAGGTAGTCCTCGGGAATCAGCGCCGGCACCCGCAGGTTGATCTCGGTGCCGCTGGCCAGCGGCTGGTCGAGGTTCGGCTGTTCGCCCTTCTGGATGGCCTTGACCGCCCGCTCGAGCATTTCCATGTACAGCGTGAAGCCGACCGCCTGGATCTGCCCGCTCTGGCCTTCGCCGAGCAGTTCGCCGGCGCCGCGGATCTCCAGGTCATGGGTGGCCAGGACGAAGCCGGCGCCCAGGTCCTGGGCGTTGGCGATGGCCTCCAGGCGCATCTGCGCGTCGTCGGTCAGCTGGCGGCGCGGCGGGGTGAGCAGGTAGGCGTAGGCCTGGTGGTGGCTGCGGCCGACCCGGCCGCGCAGCTGGTGCAGCTGGGCCAGGCCGAACTTGTCGGCGCGCTCGATGATGATGGTGTTGGCGGTGGGCACGTCGATGCCGGTCTCGATGATCGTCGAGGCCACCAGCACGTTGAAGCGCTTGTGGTAGAAGTCGCTCATCACCTGTTCCAGCTGGCGTTCGGGCATCTGCCCGTGGCCGATGGCGATGCGCGCCTCGGGCACCAGCGCGGCCAGCTCGGTGGCGCACTTCTCGATGGTCTTCACGTCGTTGTGCAGGAAGTACACCTGGCCGCCGCGCAGCAACTCGCGCAGCAGGGCTTCCTTGATCACCGCCGGCTGGCGCTCCATGACGAAGGTGCGCACCGACAAGCGGCGCGCCGGCGGCGTGGCGATGATCGACAGGTCGCGCATGCCGGCCACCGCCATGTTCAGGGTGCGCGGGATCGGCGTGGCGGTCAGCGTCAGGATGTCCACCTCGCTGCGCAGCGCCTTGAGCTGTTCCTTCTGACGCACGCCGAAGCGGTGTTCCTCGTCGATGATCAACAGGCCCAGGTTCTTGAAGCGGATGTCGCCCTGCAGCAGGCGATGGGTGCCGATGACGATGTCCACCTTGCCCTCGGCCAGCTGTGCGGCGGCGTCGGCGATTTCCTTGGCGGACTTGAAGCGGCTCATCACCTCGACGCGCACCGGCCAGTCGGCGAAACGGTCGCGGAAACTGTTGTAGTGCTGCTCGGCCAGCAGCGTGGTGGGCACCAGCACGGCGACCTGCTTGCCGCTGTGCACGGCGATGAAGGCGGCGCGCATGGCCACCTCGGTCTTGCCGAAGCCGACGTCGCCGCAGACCAGGCGATCCATGGGCTGGCCGGCCAGCATGTCGTGGCGCACCGCCTCGATGGCCGCTTCCTGGTCGACGGTCTCCTCGAACGGGAAGGCGGCGCTGAAGGTTTCGTAGTCGGCGGCCGGATCCTTGAAGGCGTAGCCCTTGCGCGCGGCGCGGCGGGCGTAGATGTCCAGCAGCTCGGCGGCCACGTCGCGTACCTGCTCGGCGGCCTTGCGCTTGGCCTTCTGCCAGTGCTCGGAGCCGAGCTTGTGCAGCGGGGCCAGCGCTTCGTCGCTGCCGGTGTAGCGGGCGATCAGGTGCAGGCTGGTCACCGGCACATAGAGCTTGGCGTCGTCGGCGTACTGCAGGACCAGGAACTCGTTGCTCTGGCCGTCATAGTCCAGGGTGATCAGCCCCTGATAGCGGCCGACACCGTGGTCGATATGCACCACCGGTGCGCCTTCGCGCAGCTCCGTGAGGTGCTTGATGACATTGTCGCCGTGGTCGCGGGTCTTCTCCCGGCGCCGGCGCTGCATGACGCGCTGACCGAACAGCGGGCTTTCCGGGATCAGGGCCAGCTCGTCGAGCAGCAGGCCTTCGTCCAGCGGCGCGATGCAGATGTTCAGCCGTTCGCCGCTGGCCAGGAAATCCACCCAGCCATTCACTTCGCGGGGCTTGAGCTTCAGGCGGCCGAGCAGGTCGAGCAGCACCTCGCGGCGCCCGGCGCTCTCGGCGCTGAACAGCACGCGGCCGGGATACTCCTCGAGGAAGCGGCGCAGCGCGGCCAGCGGCTCGGTGGCCTTGGCCTGCAGCGCCAGGTCCGGCAGCGGGCGGGCCGGGAAGCGCTCGCGACCGACGCCGGTCTGCAGGTCCTGGGTGTCGGCCACGACCCGTGGCCAGCGCTTGAGACGCGCGAAGCAGTCTTCCACCGCCACGAACAGTTCCGCCGGTGGCAGCACCGGCCGTTCCGGGTCCAGGCGGCGGTCCTCGTAGCGGTTGCGCACGTCGTGCCAGAAGTGATCGGCGGCCTGTTCGATGCCCGGCAGGGAAAACACCTGGGTGTCCTCGGGCAGGTAGTCGAACAGCGTCGAGGTTTCCTCGAAGAACAGTGGCAGGTAGTACTCGATGCCGGCCGGGGTGATGCCGGTGCTCAGGTCCTGGTAGATCGGGCAGCGGCGAAAATCGACGTCGAAGCGCTCGCGGAAGCGTCCGCGGAAGTCGCTGACCGACTTCTTGTCCAGCGGGAACTCGCGCCCCGGCAGCAGACGGATGGAGTCGACCTTGTCCACCGAACGCTGGGACTCCGGATCGAAGGTGCGCAGCGTCTCGATCTCGTCGTCGAACAGGTCGATGCGGTAGGGCGTGTCGCTGCCCATCGGGAACAGGTCCAGCAGCGCGCCGCGCACCGCGAATTCGCCGTGCTCGTAGACGGTTTCCACGCAGCGATAGCCGGCGGCTTCCAGCCGCCCGCGCATGTCTTCCACGTCCAGGCGCTGGCCCACATCCAGCACCAGGCTGCGACCGAGCAGGAAGCGGGTCGGCGCCAGGCGGTGCAGCGCGGTGCTGATCGGCACCACCAATATGCCGTGGCGGATCTCCGGCAACCGGTAGAGGGTGGCGATGCGCTGGGAAATGATGTCCTGGTGCGGCGAGAACTGGTCGTAGGGCAGGGTTTCCCAGTCCGGGAAATGCAGCACCGGCAGGGTCGGCGCGAAGAAGGCCAGCTCTTCCTTCAGACGTTCGGCGCTCTGGCTGTCGGGGGTCAGCAGCAGGGTGAGGCGCCGGCCGGCCGCGCTGGCGGCCTCGGCGATGGCCAGGGGCAGGGCGGCGCCGGGCAGGTTGCCCCAGTGCTGTTTGCCTGCCGCGGACGGCAGGGTCGGAAGACGCAGTACGGACACGGGCGACTCGGATCGGGGGACGAAAGGTGGCGATTGTAACGTGCCGAGCCGGGGCAGGCATCGTGGATCATCGTTTTGAAAAGGGGCTGGCGAGGAGGACTACACTGGTGCCTCGAATCGACCGTCGATTGCCCCCTTGGTGGCGCGCCGGCATAATGTAGCCCCTTTTTTTCCGTCCTACATGTAGCGAAGGTACTGCCTGTGACTCTGAAGCCCGACCAATGTCTTGGTGAGTGGATCGACCGCGAAGCTCTGGCTGAGGCCATGATTCCGCTGATCGGTCAGCTCTACCGCAACAACAATGTAGTGACCTCGATCTTCGGTCGCGGCCTGATCAACCGCTCGGTGATCGCCATCCTCAAGGCCCACCGCTTCGCCCGTCACCGCCTGAGCGGCGAGGACGAGCTGTCCGTGCACGACAGCTACACCATCCTCAAGACCATGAGCGAGATGAACCTGGGCGCCGCGTCGGTCGACCTGGGCAAGCTGGTCGCCAAGTTCAAGACCGCCGGCGGCACCGATCTGGCCACCTTCGTGCGCGAAGAGCTGAACAGCCTGGCCAACAAGCGCGGCGAGAAGCGCGAAGGCACCGACGTGGTGCTCTACGGTTTCGGTCGCATCGGCCGTCTGCTGGCGCGCATCCTCATCGAAAAGACCGGCGGCGGCGACGGCCTGCGCCTGCGCGCCATCGTGGTGCGCAAGGGTGCCGACAACGACCTGGCCAAGCGTGCCAGCCTGCTGCGTCGTGACTCGGTGCATGGCCCGTTCGACGGCACCATCGTCATCGACGAGGAAAACAGCACCATCACCGCCAACGGCAACCTGATCCAGGTGATCTACTCCAACGATCCGGCTTCCGTCGACTACACCCAGTACGGCATCAAGAACGCCCTGCTGGTGGACAACACCGGCAAGTGGCGCGACGCCGAAGGTCTGGGTCAGCACCTGAAGTGCCCGGGCGTGGACCGTGTGATCCTCACCGCGCCGGGCAAGGGCGCGCTGAAGAACATCGTGCATGGCATCAACCACAGTGAAATCACCGCTGACGACAAGATCGTCTCCGCCGCCTCCTGCACCACCAACGCCATCGTGCCGGTGCTCAAGGCCGTCTACGACAAGTTCGGCATCGTCCATGGCCATGTCGAGACCGTGCACTCGTACACCAACGACCAGAACCTGATCGACAACTTCCACAAGGGCAGCCGTCGCGGCCGCTCCGCAGCGCTGAACATGGTGATCACCGAGACCGGTGCCGCCACTGCCGCCGCCAAGGCGCTGCCGGTGCTCAAGGGCAAGCTGACTGGTAACGCCATTCGCGTGCCCACGCCGAACGTGTCCATGGCCATCCTCAACCTGGCCCTGGAAAAGCCGACCACCCGCGAAGAGATCAACGAGTACCTGCGCCAGATGGCCATGCACTCGGAGCTGCAGAAGCAGATCGATTTCGTGCAGTCCCAGGAAGTGGTGTCCACCGACTTCGTCGGCTCGCGCCATGCCGGTGTGGTCGATGCCGAGGCCACCATCTGCAACGACAACCGTGTCGTCCTCTATGTCTGGTACGACAACGAGTTCGGCTACAGCTGCCAGGTGGTGCGCGTGATGGAAGAGATGGCCGGGGTCAACGCGCCGGCGTTCCCGCGCTAACCCTCTGCGCCGCGTCACCAGAACGGGAGCTTCGGCTCCCGTTTTTCATTTTTGCTCCTGCAGCTGCCGTACGTCGGCATGCACCTGTGCACTGCGGCAATATGACCCCATTCGACGGGTTGACTGTTTTGGATCAAGAAAATAGCGCCGCCCCGGTGGCCATTTCGTGGGGTGCGTCCTTATAATCGGCCGGATTTTTTAGGGGTTCGGCAGGATTTGTGCATACGGCGGAGTTTCCTTTCGTCGGCAATTGGACCTTGGTCCTAGGCGCAGATCGCCGGAACAAAAATTCAACTACTGGTTAGGCATCCTGATGATCAGAATAAAACGTGGGCTTGATTTGCCCATCGCCGGCGCTCCGGCGCAGCGCATCGAGCCGGCTCGGCCGGTGCGCAGCGTCGCGCTGCTGGGGCCCGACTACCACGGCATGAAACCGACCATGGCCGTTCAGGTCGGGGATCGCGTCAAGCTGGGTCAAGAGCTGTTTTCTGACAAGAAGAACCCGGGCGTGATCTACACCGCGCCGGGTGCCGGCGTGGTCAGCGCGATTCACCGTGGCGAGAAGCGCATTCTGCTGTCCGTGGTCATCGACCTCGATGGCGACGAGGCGCTGCGTTTCGCTCAGTACCCGGCTGAAGCGCTTGGACAGCTGAGCGACGCACAGATTCGCGAGAATCTGCAGCAGTCTGGTCTGTGGACCGCGCTGCGCACCCGCCCGTACAGCAAGGTGCCTGCCGTTGATGCCGTTCCCTCGTCCATCTTCGTCACCGCCATCGACACCCATCCGCTGGCGGCCGATCCGCAAGTCGTGATCGCCGAGCAGTCCGAAGCCTTCGCCCAGGGCCTGCAGGTGCTGGCGCGCTTGGCCAAGGTGCAGCTGTGCAAGGCCGAGGGCGTGCAGTTGCCGGGCGAGAACCTGGCTAATGTGCACACCACCGCCTTCGCCGGTCCGCACCCGGCCGGCCTGGCCGGTACCCATGTGCATTTCATCGACCCGGTCAGCGCCAGCAAGAGCGTCTGGACCATCGGTTACCAGGACGTGATCGCCGTCGGCAAGCTGTTCACCACCGGTGAACTGTCCGTCGAGCGCGTGGTCGCCCTGGGCGGCCCGGTGGTCGAACAGCCGCGTCTGCTGCGCACCCGCCTGGGCGCCAATCTGGACGAGCTGACCGCTGGTCAGCTGCAGCCGGGCAACTCCCGGGTGATCTCCGGCTCCGTGTTCGGCGGTCGTACCGCCCACGGCGCCCTGGCGTTCCTGGGTCGCTATCACCAGCAGCTGTCCTGCCTGAGCGAAGGCAAGGACCGCGAGATGCTGCATTACCTGCGTGCCGGCGTGAACAAGCATTCGGTGCTGAACGTCTTCGCCTCCAAGCTGATGGGCGGCAAGCTGTTCGACTTCACCACCACCACCAACGGCAGCCCGCGCGCCATGGTGCCGGTCGGCAACTACGAGCAGGTGATGCCGCTGGATGTCCTGCCGACCCAGCTGCTGCGTGCCCTGATCGTCGGCGACACCGAAACCGCACAGAAGCTCGGCTGTCTGGAACTCGATGAAGAGGATCTGGCGCTGTGCAGCTATGTGTGCGCCGGCAAGTACGAGTACGGCCCCATCCTGCGGGACAACCTGACTCGCATCGAGAAGGAGGGCTAAGCCTTGGGTATTCGTGCATTCCTCGACAAGATCGAGCACAACTTCGAAAAAGGCGGTAAGTACGAGAAGTGGTACGCGCTCTATGAAGCCGTGGACACCTTCCTCTACCGCCCCGGCAGCGTGACCCGCACCACCGCCCACGTGCGCGACGGCATCGACCTCAAGCGCATGATGATCACGGTGTGGCTGTGCACCTTCCCGGCCATGTTCTTCGGCATGTGGAACACCGGCTATCAGGCCAACCTGATCTTTGCCCAGAACCCCGAGCTGCTGGCGGCCCAGGATGGCTGGCGCTTTGCGCTGACCGCCCTGCTGGCCGGCTTCGATGCGGGCAGCCTGTGGGACAACTTCGTCCAGGGCGCCATGTACTTCCTGCCCATCTACGCGGTGACCTTCATCGTCGGTGGCTTCTGGGAAGTGCTGTTCGCCTCGATCCGCAAGCATGAGGTCAACGAAGGCTTCTTCGTCACCTCCGTGCTGTTCGCCCTGATCGTGCCGCCGAGCATCCCGCTCTGGCAGGTGGCGCTGGGCATCAGCTTCGGTGTGGTGATCGGCAAGGAAGTGTTCGGCGGCACCGGCAAGAACTTCCTCAACCCGGCGCTGGCCGGCCGCGCCTTCCTGTTCTTCGCCTACCCGGCGCAGATCTCCGGCGACGCGGTATGGACCGCCGTGGACGGCTATGCCGGCGCCACTGCGCTGAGCGTGACCGCCGCCCAGGGCATCGAGGGCCTGGTCGCCAGCGGCCTGACCTGGACCGACGCGTTCCTGGGTCTGATGCACGGCTCGATCGGCGAGACCAGCACCCTGGCCATCCTGATCGGTGGCGGCCTGCTGCTGCTGACCAAGATCGCCTCCTGGCGCATCGTCGCCGGCGTGATGATCGGCATGATTGCCCTCAGCACCCTGTTCAACGCCATCGGCTCGGAAAGCAACGCGCTGTTCGGCATGCCCTGGTACTGGCATCTGGTTACCGGCGGCTTCGCCTTCGGCATGGTCTTCATGGCCACCGACCCGGTGTCGGCGTCCATGACCAATACCGGCAAGTGGGTGTTCGGCATCGTCATCGGTGTGATGGTGGTGCTGATCCGTGTGGTCAACCCGGCCTTCCCCGAAGGCATGATGCTGGCGATCCTTTTCGCCAACCTGTGTGCACCGCTGATCGACCACTTCGTCGTTCAGGCCAACATCAAGCGGAGGCTGGCACGCAATGTCTAATCAGAAAGAATCCACCGCCCGCACCCTGACGGTGGCCCTGCTGGTCTGCCTGGTCTGCTCGGTGTTCGTCGCCGGCGCCGCCGTGGCCCTGCGTCCGACCCAGGAAGCGAACCGCCAGCTCGACAAGCAGCGCAGCATCCTGTCCATCGCCGGTCTGGGCGAGGCAGGCATGAGCGCCCGCCAGGTGCGTGACCTGTATGCGCAGCGCATCACCGCGCGTGTCGTCGACCTGGAAACCGGCACCTTCACCGATGCCATGGACCCGGCCACCTTCGACCCGCTGGCAGCCGCCAAGGATCCGCAGCTGTCCGAGGCCCTGCCGGGCCAGCAGGACATCGCCTCGATCAAGCGCCGCGAGCGCTACACCACCGTGTACCTGGTGGAGAGCGAGGGCGAGCTGCAGACCCTGGTCCTGCCGGTGCGTGGCTATGGCCTGTGGTCGACCCTGTACGGCTTCATCGCCGTGGAAGGCGACCTGAACACCGTGGCCGGTTTCGGCTTCTACCAGCACGGCGAAACCCCCGGCCTGGGCGGCGAAGTCGACAATCCCAAGTGGAAATCGCTGTGGCTCGGCAAGTCGCTGTTCGACGAGAACGGCAAGCTGGCCGTGCAGATCGTCAAGGGCAACGTCGATGCGCAGAGCCCGAAGGCGATTCACCAGGTCGATGGCCTGGCCGGCGCCACCCTGACCAGCAACGGGGTGAACAACCTGCTGCATTTCTGGCTGGGTGAGAACGGCTTCGGTTCCTTTATTGCCAAACTTCGTGCAGGGGAGGCGTGAGCATGTCGCAACCCACTATCAAGGAAGTCCTGTTCAATCCGGTCTTCGCCAACAACCCCATCGGCCTGCAGATCCTCGGGATCTGCTCGGCCCTGGCGGTTACCTCCAACCTCAAGACCGCGCTGGTGATGTCCATTGCGCTCACCCTGGTGACGGGTTTCTCCAACCTGTTCATCTCGATGATCCGCAGCCAGATCCCCAGCAGCATCCGCATGATCGTGCAGATGGTGATCATCGCTTCGCTGGTGATCGTGGTGGACCAGGTGCTCAAGGCTTACGCCTACTCGCTGTCCAAGCAGCTGTCGGTGTTCGTCGGCCTGATCATCACCAACTGCATCGTGATGGGTCGCGCCGAAGCGTTCGCCATGCAGAATCCGCCCGTACTGTCGTTCTTCGACGGCATCGGCAACGGCCTGGGTTACAGCGCCATGCTGATCGTGCTGGGCGTGATCCGCGAGCTGTTCGGTGCCGGCAAGCTGTTCGGCTATACCATCATTCCGCTGATCAAGGACGGTGGCTGGTATCTGCCCAACGGTCTGCTGCTGCTGCCGCCGTCGGCGTTCTTCCTGATCGGCCTGATCATCTGGGCGCTGCGCTCCTGGAAGAAGGAGCAGGTCGAGAAACCGTCCTTCAAGATGGCCCCGCAAGTGTCCAATAAGGAGGCGTTCTGATGGAGCATTACATCAGCCTGTTCGTCAAGGCAGTGTTCGTGGAGAACATGGCCCTGGCGTTCTTCCTCGGCATGTGCACCTTCATCGCCATCTCCAAGAAAGTGGAGACGGCGATCGGCCTGGGCGTCGCCGTGGTGGTCGTGCAGACCATCACCGTGCCGGCCAACAACCTGATCTACGCCTACCTGCTCAAGCCGGGCGCGCTGAGCTGGGCCGGACTGCCCGAGGTGGACTTGTCCTTCCTCGGCCTGCTCAGCTACATCGGGGTGATCGCCGCCATCGTGCAGATCCTCGAGATGCTGCTCGACAAGTACGTGCCGGCGCTCTACAACGCCCTCGGCGTGTTCCTGCCGCTGATCACCGTGAACTGCGCCATCATGGGTGGCACCCTGTTCATGGTGGAGCGTGACTACAACCTCTCCGAGAGCGTGGTTTACGGCGTTGGCTCGGGCTTCTCCTGGGCGCTGGCCATTGCGCTGCTGGCGGGTATCCGCGAGAAGCTCAAGTACAGCGATGTACCGGAAGGGCTGCAGGGACTGGGCATCACCTTCATCACCATCGGCCTGATGTCGCTGGGCTTCATGTCTTTCTCCGGCGTGCAGCTGTAAGGACGGGATGATCAGATGAACTACGAAATCTTCCTTGCCATCGGCATGTTCACCGCCATCGTGCTTGCACTGGTGGTGATCATCCTGGCGGCGCGCGCCAAGCTGGTTTCCAGCGGCGACGTCAATATCGAAATCAACGGCGAGCGGACCATCACCGTTCCGGCCGGCGGCAAGCTGTTGCAGACCCTGGCGGCCAACAACATCTTCCTGTCCTCGGCCTGTGGTGGCGGCGGTACCTGCGCCCAGTGCAAGTGCATCGTCGAGAGCGGCGGTGGTGAAATGCTGCCCACCGAGGCCTCGCACTTCACCCGTCGCGATGCGACCGCCGGCTGGCGTTTGTCCTGCCAGACTCCGGTCAAGCAGGACATGAAGATCGAAGTGCCGGAAGAAGTCTTCGGCGTGAAGAAGTGGGAATGCACGGTGGAATCCAACCCCAACGTGGCCACCTTCATCAAGGAGCTGACCCTGCGTCTGCCGGAAGGCGAGAACGTGGACTTCCGCGCTGGTGGCTATGTGCAGCTGGAATGCCCGCCGCACACCGTCAACTACAAGGACTTCGACATCCAGCCCGAATACCGTGGCGACTGGGACAAGTTCAACATGTGGCGCTACGTGTCGAAGGTGGATGAAACCACCATTCGCGCCTACTCCATGGCGAACTACCCCGAAGAAAAGGGCATCGTGAAGTTCAATATCCGTATTGCTTCGCCGCCGCCCGGTCGTGACGACATTCCGGCCGGCAAGATGTCCTCCTTCGTGTTCAGCCTCAAGCCGGGCGACAAGATCACGGTGTACGGACCCTTCGGCGAGTTCTTCGCCAAGGACACCGAAAACGAGATGGTCTTCATCGGCGGTGGCGCGGGCATGGCTCCCATGCGTTCGCACATCTTCGACCAGCTCAAGCGCCTCAAGTCCACGCGCAAGATCAGCTTCTGGTATGGCGCCCGTTCCATGCGCGAAGCCTTCTACGTGGACGAGTTCAACAAGCTGGCCGAAGAGAACCCGAACTTCACCTGGCACCTGGCGCTGTCCGACCCGCTGCCGGAGGACAACTGGACCGGCTACACCGGCTTCATCCACAACGTGCTGTACGAGAACTACCTCAAGAGCCACGTCGCTCCCGAGGATTGCGAGTTCTACATGTGCGGCCCGCCGATGATGAACGCCTCGGTGATCAAGATGCTCACCGAGCTGGGCGTCGAACCGGAGAACATCCTGCTCGACGACTTCGGCGGCTAGCATGCGTCTCCGAGCTGTCCTGCAGCCCGTCATCGCTGTCGCTTCGGCGGCAGCCCTGACGGGCTGCCTGTTTTCCGAGAGCCTGGAAACCTTCGGCGGCCCGACGATGGGCAGCACCTATTCGATCAAGTACGTACGCACGTCCGGCGCACCGCGCCCCGACGCGCTGCGCAAGGATGTCGATGCGCTGCTCGCTGAAATCGACCGGCAGGTTTCCACCTACCGCAGCGATTCCCTGATCGAAGCCTTCAACAACGGCCCGGCCGGTTGCCAGGCCATGCCCGAGCCGGTACTCGAGCTGGCCCGCCACGGTCTGGAGCTGTCGCGGCGCAGTGAAGGGGCCTTCGACCTGACCCTGGAGCCGCTGCTGAACCTCTGGGGCTTCGGCCCGAAGTCGCGCGATCAGCGCGTACCCGGTGCGGATGAAATCGAGACGGTGCGCGAGCAATACGGCTACCGGTTGCTGGAGGTCCGCGACGGGCAGCTGTGCAAGGCCCGTGACGCGGTGCAGGTGGATTTCAACAGCATCGCCGCCGGTCAGGCGGTGGATCGCATCGCCCAGTTGCTGCAGGAGCAGGGCGTGAACAGCTATCTGGTGGAAGTCACCGGCGAGCTCAAGGCCCTGGGTCGCAAGCCGGATGGCGCGCCCTGGCGGATCGCCATTGAGGCGCCGCAGAGCGATGTCCGCGCGGTGCAGCAGATCGTCGAACTGGACGGGCTGGCGGTGTCCACCTCGGGCGATTACCGCAACTACTTCGAGCAGGACGGGCGTCGTTATTCGCACACCCTCGATCCTCGCCAGGCTGCGCCGATAACCCATACACTGGCGGCCGTCACCGTGCTGACGCCCTCGGCGATGGAGGCCGACGGCCTGTCCACCCTGCTGATGGTGCTCGGACCCGAGGAGGGCCTGGCCCATGCGCAGGAACATCATGTCGCAGCGCTGTTCGTGACCCGCGCGGCAGAGGGCTTCGTCTCCACAGGCAGCCCTGCATTCGATGCGCTGTTCAAGGCGCAAGGAGTTCAGCCATGACCTGGCTTATCACGTTCATCGTTCTTCTGTTGGTGGTGCTCGGCATGTCCGTCGGCGTGATCGCCGGCCGCAAGCCGATCGCCGGCTCGTGTGGCGGCATCGCCGCGCTGGGCATCGAGAAGGAATGCTCCATCTGTGGCGGCGACCGGCAGAAATGCGAAGAGGTCAATGCCGAAAAGGCGCAGGACGCCGCCGATCTGGCCTACGACGCCACCCGGCGCTGACGCAAACCCGGCGCCCTGGGCGCCGCATTCCCGGCCCGGCCGGGACAGACAAGCGCCCGGCGCGACGCGCAGGGCAATTGCCGTGGGCGACCGCGTGCCGCCCCGGCGCGTTATGAGGAGTACACATGGCGGTCTACAACTTCGACGTAGTGGTGCTGGGCACGGGTCCGGCGGGTGAAGGCGCGGCGATGAACGCGGTGCGTTCGGGGCGCAAGATCGCTGTGGTGGACGAACGTCCGCTGGTGGGGGGCAACTGCACCCACCTGGGCACCATCCCCTCCAAGGCGCTGCGTCACTCGGTGCGCCAGATCATGCAGTACAACACCAACCCGCTGTTCCGCCAGATTGGCGAGCCGCGCTGGTTCTCCTTCCAGGACGTGCTGAAAAGCGCCGAGAAGGTGATCGGCAAGCAGGTCACCTCGCGCACCAGCTACTACGCGCGCAACCGCATCTCCACCTTCTTCGGCACCGCCAGCTTCGCCGACGAGCACTGCATCGAAGTGGTCTGCCTGAACGGCGCCGTCGAGCGCCTGGTGGCCAAGCAGATCATCATCGCCACCGGCTCGCGTCCCTACCGTCCGGCGGACGTCGACTTCAATCACCCGCGCATCTACGACAGCGACACCATCCTCCAGCTGACCCACACGCCGCGCCGGATCATCATCTACGGCGCCGGCGTGATCGGCACCGAATACGCATCGATCTTCAGCGGCCTGGGCGTGCTCGTCGACCTGATCGACACCCGTGACCAGCTGCTCAGCTTCCTCGACGACGAGATCTCCGACGCGCTTTCCTACCACCTGCGCACCAACAACGTGCTCATTCGCCACAACGAGGAGTACGAGCGGGTCGAGGGCACCGAGAACGCGGTGATCCTGCACATGAAGTCGGGCAAGAAGATCAAGGCCGACGCCTTCCTGTGGTGCAACGGCCGTACCGGCAACACCGACAAGCTGGGCCTGGAAAACATCGGCATCAAGGCCAACAGCCGTGGCCAGATCAATGTGGACGAGCACTACCGCACCGAGCTGCCCAACGTCTACGCCGCCGGCGACGTGATCGGCTGGCCGTCGCTGGCCAGCGCCGCCTATGACCAGGGTCGTTCGGCCGCGGGCAGCATCATGGAGAACGACAGCTGGCGCTTCGTCGACGATGTGCCGACCGGCATCTACACGATTCCGGAGATCAGCTCGATCGGCAAGACCGAGCGCGAGCTGACCCAGGCCAAGGTGCCCTACGAAGTCGGCAAGGCCTTCTTCAAGAGCATGGCCCGTGCGCAGATTTCCTATGAGCCGGTCGGCATGCTGAAGCTGCTGTTCCACCGCGAGACGCTGGAAGTGCTCGGCGTGCACTGCTTCGGCTACCAGGCCTCGGAGATCGTGCACATCGGTCAGGCGATCATGAACCAGAAGGGTGAGGGCAATACCATCAAGTATTTCGTCAACACCACCTTCAACTACCCGACCATGGCCGAAGCCTACCGGGTGGCGGCGTTCGATGGCCTGAACCGGCTTTTTTGACAGGCTCCGTCCGGTCGCCTGAGCCGGGCGGGGAACCCCTTCAGGACCCCCGGCTCTGGCAATGGCCGAACCGGGAGAGCTTCTGATCAGGCCCAAAGGCCCGCCATGTGCGGGCCTTTGTTTTTTTAGGGGTGCCCATGGGGCCGGGTTTACCCCGGCTGACGCGGATGGGCCACAGGTCGGCGGGGAGCGCGTACCGGTCACCTTGTAGGGCCGGGTTTATCCCGGCCGGCAGGGGTGCGGCCCACACCCAGGTGAGGAGGCTTCGGCCTCGCAGGCCGGCATAAAGCCGGCCCCACAGGGTTGGGTGTGGTCCAACAGGAGGAGCCCTTTACGCCTTGCCCAGCGTCTCCACCGCCAACCCCGGGAAGTCGGTGATCACGCTGTCCGCGCCGAAATCGGCCAGGCGGCGCATCAGGGACGGTTCGTTGACCGTCCACACCGACACATGCAGCCCCTGCTGCTGCGCCTTGAGCAGGCGCTCCGGGGTGCACAGCGTCCAGTTCAGGGCCAGCAGGTCGCAGCCATACTGCTTGGCCACCTTGAGCGGGTCCAGCCAAGCGTACTCGGCCACCAGGCCGCGCGACAGCTCCGGCGCCCAATGGCGCAGGGCGCGCAGCACCACGCGGGAGCTGGAGGTCACCGTCACCTTGTCGGCCAGGCCGTAACGCTCGGTCAGCGCATGGATCGCCTTGACGGTGCGGCTGGCGCGTTCGCGCGAGGCACTCTTGACCTCCAGTTGCCAGTGCTCGAACGGGCACTGTTCGAACAGCTCGGCCAGGGTCGGAACCGGCGTCGGCTGCGGCCAGCCCGGGCCGCCCAGGCGCGCATCGTAGCCACGCAGTTCCTCGGCGCTGTGCTCGGCCACCTTGCCGCGCCGTCCCGTGGTGCGCTTGAGGGTCGGATCGTGGATCACCATCAGCTCGCCGTCCCGCGACAGGTGCAGGTCCAGCTCGCAGCGGGTCACGCCGTGCTCCAGGCAGCGACGGAAACTGGCCAGGGTATTTTCCGGGGCTTCGCCCTTGGCGCCGCGGTGGCCGTAGATCAGGGTCATGCAATCTCCAGAGACAGGGTTACTGACCCTGCGCAGGGGTGGGTCGCGGATGGCGAACGCTATCGATCACCTTGCCGCTTTCGAAATAAACGGAAAAGCCGGGATAGTCCCAACGGCTGATGGGCGGTTGGCCGACCGCCGGATGGCGGGTTTCGGGGCTGCCGTAACGGGTTTCGACGGACTGCTGAGTTTCACCCTGGCGGGGCAGTTGCAGGCGGGCGTCGCCCTGTTGACCTACCGGCACGCTCAGCGTGTCGGCCAGCACGGAAAAGGGCAGCAGCAGGGCGAACAGAAAGGCGAAGCGGGTCATGCGCGGATTCTCATGGCTGATCGGAGAGTTCGCGGGCCTGGCGTCGGGCCTGGGCCTGCTTCTGCAGGATATGCCGGGCCAGCAGCTGACGTTGTGCGTCGGTCAACGCTTCGAACTCCGTGCCAATGTGGTAGCCGCCCTCGGCCAGCGGCTGGCAATGCGCGACCCGCGCCTGCAGCAGCAGGCCCAGGCCGTGGGGCATCAGCAGCATGCGCAGGCCGACCAGCGCGTTGCGTTCCAGCGCCTGGTCGTGACGAAAGCTGATGCCGCCTTCGCTCAGGGTGACGTTCTGCTGCGCGCCGAACTGGGCCTGCAGGCCATGCGTCATGGCCTGGCCGATCAGGTCGATGCGCCGGTTCATGACGCGCAACAGGCTGCCCGTCAGGCGATCCCGCTCGCCCAGCTGGCGCAGCAGGTGCTGGGCCTCGAAGTCCAGCAGACTGAGTTCGCCGAGCAGATTGAACAGCTGCGCATCGTCCGGTTGTGCGGTCTCGTTGCCGCCGTCCAGCGGAACGATTTGCACAGCGACCTGGTCTTCGATGCGGTAGTATTCGCGGCGATCTGCGTCTTGCATGGGTATGGCGATCCAATGGCAAACTGGGTCGGCTGAGTGTAAGACGCCCGGCGTCCGAGGGCCAGATGGCCGGGCCGGGATGTTCCGCCCGCTCCGAACGGGGCGGTTTTCATGGCCGAACGGATGTTTTCTTCTTCATGTTCAGACCCCTCCCTGTTTTCATCGGCACCCGCTATACCCGAGCCCGGCGTCGCAGCCGCTTCGTGTCCTTCATCTCCCTGACCTCCATGCTCGGCCTGGCGCTCGGCGTGATGGTGATGATCCTGGTGCTGTCGGTGATGAACGGCTTCGACCGCGAGATGCGCGAGCGGGTGCTTGGCATGGTGCCGCACGCCAGCCTGGAAACCGGCCAGGCGCTGAGCGACTGGCCGGCGCTGGCCGAGCGCCTGCAGCAGCATCCCGAGGTGCTGGCGGTGGCCCCCTACACGCAGATGCAGGGTCTGCTGACGAGCGCGGGCCAGGTGCAGAAGGTGCTGATCAACGCCGTCGATCCGCAGCGTGAATCCCAGGTGTCGATCGTCGAGCAGTTCTTCCGCGAAGGCGGCCTGGCGGCGCTGCAGCCGGGCGAGTTCGGTCTGCTGATCGGCGACCGTGCCGCGGAGAAGCTCGGCGTGCGGGTCGGCGACAAGGTCACCTTCGTCGCGCCCGAGGTGGCGGTCACCCCGGCCGGCATGTTCCCGCGCATGAAGCGCTTTACCGTGACCGGCATCTTCCATGTCGGCGCCGGCGAGATCGACGGCTTCCTGGCCATCGCCCATATCGAGGATGCCGCGCGTCTCAAGCGCTGGCGGCCGGATCAGGTGCAGGGGCTGCGCCTGAAGTTCGCCGACCTGTTCCAGGCGCCGGGTCTGTCCTGGCTGCTGGCCGGCAGCCTGGGCGAGGAATTCTTCGCCCGCGACTGGACCCGTACCCACGGCAACCTCTACCAGGCGATCCGTATGGAGAAGGCCATCATCGGCCTGCTGCTGTTGCTGATCGTCGCGGTGGCCGCCTTCAACATCATCTCCACCCTGGTGATGGTGGTGACCGACAAGAAATCCGACATCGCCATCCTGCGCACCCTGGGCGCCTCGCCGGCGCGCATCATGGGCATCTTCATGGTGCAGGGCACGGTGATCGGCGTGGTCGGCACGCTGCTCGGTGCGCTGCTCGGCATCTTCGCGGCGCTGAACATCAGCGACGGCATCGCCGCGCTGGAGCGCCTGCTCGGCCACAAGTTCCTCAGCGCCGAGGTGTACTTCATCGATTACCTGCCGTCCCAGCTGCTGCTCGAGGATGTGCTGATGGTCTGCGGCTCGGCTCTGCTGCTGAGCTTTCTCGCCACCCTTTATCCGGCCTGGCGTGCCGCGCGCACCCAGCCTGCGGAGGCTTTGCGTTATGAGTGACAAAGCGGTGCTGAGCTGTCGCAACCTGGGCAAGAGCTACGAGGAAGGCCCGCAGCCGGTGGAAGTGCTCAGTGATGTGCAGCTGGAGCTGCTACCCGGCGAGCGCGTGGCCATCGTCGGCAGTTCCGGCTCGGGCAAGAGCACGCTGCTGAACCTGCTGGGCGGGCTCGATACCCCGAGCAAGGGCAGCGTCTGGCTGGCCGGCGAGGAACTGTCGGCGCTCGGCGAGAAGGCCCGCGGCCTGCTGCGCAACCGGGCGCTGGGCTTCGTCTACCAGTTTCATCACCTGCTGCCGGAATTCACCGCCCTGGAAAACGTCTGCATGCCGCTGTTGATCGGCAGGACGCCGATTCCCGAGGCGCGCCGGCAGGCCAGCGAGCTGCTCGCTCGGGTCGGCCTCGGCCATCGCCTGGAGCACAAGCCGTCCGAGCTGTCCGGCGGCGAGCGTCAGCGCGTGGCCATCGCCCGTGCGCTGGTCAACCGCCCGGCGCTGGTGCTGCTCGACGAACCCACCGGCAACCTGGACCGCCACACCGCGCAGGGCATCCAGGAGCTGATGCTGGAACTCAGCCAGTCGCTGCACACCGCCTTCCTGGTGGTGACCCACGATCCCGAGCTGGCGCGGCAGATGGACCGCGTGCTGCGGCTGGCCGAAGGCCGCCTGGTGGCGGAGTAGGGCGCATGTTCAGACCCCTGGCCCTGTTCGTCGGCGCCCGCTACACGCGGGCCAAGCGGCGCAACCACTACATCTCCTTCATCTCGCTGACCTCGATGCTGGGCCTGACCCTCGGCGTGCTGGCCATGATCGTGGTGCTGTCGGTGATGAACGGCTTCCAGAAGGAAATGAGCGGGCGCATCCTCGGCACCGTGCCGCACGCCACGCTCACCGCCGCAGCGCCAATGGACGACTGGCAGGCCGTGGCCGGCCGTGTGCTCGAGCATCCGGAAGTCACCGGCGCGGTGCCGCTGGCCGAGCTGGAAGGCATGCTCTCCTACAAGGGCGGTATGCT
The DNA here is from genome assembly GCF_035497915.1 of Pseudomonas sp. GTDB lineage: Bacteria > Pseudomonadota > Gammaproteobacteria > Pseudomonadales > Pseudomonadaceae > Serpens. The sequence continues at coordinate 6,840 of NZ_DATJCS010000053.1, read as the reverse complement.
GCCGGTGCAGGTCAACGGCATCGATCCGTCCCGCGAGGATGACGTGTCGATCGTCGGCCGGCACATGCAGCGCGGCGCGTTGAGCGACCTGCAACCGGATGACTACGGCGTGGTGATCGGCGAGCTGATCGCCCGACGCTTCGCCCTCGGTATCGGCGACAAGCTGACCCTGATCGTCCCCGAGGTCAGCGACTCGGCCGCTGGTGTCACGCCGCGCATGCAGCGCCTGACGGTGGCCGGCATCTTCAAGGTGGGCGCCGAGCTGGATGGCTCGCTGGCGCTGGTGCACATCGCTGATGCCGCGCAGATGCTGCGTCTTGAGCCCGGCCAGGTGCCGGCGCTGCGCCTGGCGGTCACCGACCTGTATGCGGCGCCGCGCATCGCTGCCGAGCTGAGCGCACAGCTGGGCGACGGCTACCGGATCGGTGACTGGACCCGCACCCAGGGCAGCCTGTTCGCCGCCATGCAGATGGAGAAGACCATGATCGGCCTGCTGTTGCTGCTGATCATCGCGGTGGCTGCCTTCAACATCATCGCCACGCTGATCATGGTGGTGGCCGACAAGCGCACCGACATCGCCATCCTGCGCACTCTGGGCGCCACGCCCGGACAGATCATGGCCACCTTCATGGTGCAGGGCACGCTGATCGGCCTGGTCGGCACCGCGCTGGGCGGCGTGCTCGGTGTGCTGACGGCGCTGAATGTCAGCCAACTGGTTGGCTGGCTGGAGCGCCTGAGCGGCCAGCAGATCCTCAGCTCGGACATCTACTTCGTCAGCTACCTGCCCTCCGACCTGCAGTGGCTGGATGTGGCGCTGATCTGCACGGCGGCGCTGATCCTGAGTTTCCTGGCTACCCTGTACCCCGCCTGGCGTGCGGCGCGCACCCAGCCGGCCGAAGCGCTGCGCGACGAGTAGCGCTTCACCCCAGTCAACAACCGGAGGCACGGATGCCTCCGGCGGAGAACTCGATGCGCACAGGGATGCTGGCGCTGGGCGCGGGCCTGCTGGCCCTGCGCTTTCTTCCCGCCTTGCCCGGAACCTCCTGGCTGCTGCTGATGGCCGCGGTCGGCGTACTGCTGCTGCCGTTTCGAACCTATCCCCTGGGGCTGTTCGCTCTCGGCCTGGCCTGGGCCTGTGCCTCGGCGCAGTTGGCCCTGGATGATCGGCTGAGCCCCGAGCTGGACGGCCGCATCCTGTGGCTGGAGGGTGTGGTGGTCGGCCTGCCGGAGCAGCGCGGGGGCGTGGTGCGCTTCGTGCTGGAAGAGCTGGACGCGCGGCGCGGCGAACTGCCCGCCCGGCTGCGCCTGAGCTGGCCGCAGGGCCCGGCGCTGCACAGCGGCGAGCGCTGGCGCCTGGCGGTGCATCTGAAACGGCCCCACGGCATGCTCAATCCCGGCGGCTTCGATTACGAAGCCTGGCTGCTCGCCCAGCGCATCGGCGCGACCGGCACAGTGAAGAGTGGGGAGCGATTGGCGGAAGCCGAGGGGACGAGCGCCTGGCGCGACGGTTTGCGCCAGCGCCTGCTGGCCATGCCGGCCTTCGGCCGCGAAGGTGGCCTGGTGGCGCTGGTGCTGGGCGATGGTTCGGGGCTGTCGAGCGCCGACTGGCGGGTGCTGCAGGACACCGGTACCGTGCACCTGATGGTGATCTCCGGCCAGCACATCGGCCTGATCGCCCTGCTGATCTACGGCGCGGTGGCCGGGTTGGCGCGTCTGGGACTCTGGCCCGCTTCCTGGCCCTGGTTACCCTGGGCCTGTGCCCTGGCCATGCTGGCGGCGCTTGGCTACGGCTGGCTGGCCGGCTTCGACGTGCCGGTGCAACGCGCCTGCGCGATGCTCGCGCTGGTGCTGATGTGGCGGCTGCGCTTTCGCCAGCTGGGCATCTGGACGCCGTTGCTGGCCGCGCTGCTGCTGGTGCTGCTGATCGAGCCACTGGCCAGCCTGCAGGCCGGTTTCTGGTTGTCCTACGCAGCGGTGGCCGTGCTGCTGCTGGTATTCGCCGGCCGGCTGGGCGCCTGGCCCTGGTGGCGCAGCCTGGGGCGCGCCCAGTGGGCCGCCGCGCTGGGCCTGCTGCCGGTGCTGCTGGCGTTGGCCTTGCCGGTGAGTGTCAGCGGCCCGTTGGCCAACCTGCTGGCCGTGCCCTGGGTCGGCTTCCTGGTGGTGCCGCTGGCGCTGCTGGCCACGCTGCTGCTGCCGCTGGCACCGCTGTCCGAGGGCCTCTGGTGGTTGGCTGGCGGGGCGCTGGAGCTGCTGTTCCGCCTGCTGGAGTGGCTGGCGGCGCTGTTGCCGGCCTGGCTGGGTGGGCACCTGCCAGTCTGGGCCTGGCTGCTCGGCGCGCTGGGCGTGGTGCTACTGCTGCTGCCTGCGGGCGTGCCCATGCGCCTGCTCGGCGTGCCGCTGGTGCTGCTGTTGCTGCTCCCTCCGCGCCAGTCGCCGCTGGAGGGGCAGGCGGAAGTCTGGCAACTGGACGTGGGGCAGGGCATGGCGGTACTGATCCGCACCCGTGAGCATGCGCTGCTCTATGACGCCGCCGGGCGCTTCGGCGATTTCGATCTGGGCGAGCGCGTGGTACTGCCGGCGCTGCGGGCGCTGGGCATCGAACGGCTGGATACGCTGCTGATCAGCCATGGCGACAACGACCATGCCGGCGGTGCGGCGGCGGTGCTGCGCCGCATGCCGGGCGCCACGCTGTGGAGCGGCGAGCCGCAGCGCCTGGCCGGACTGGACGCGCAAGCCTGCCCGTCCGACGCGCGCTGGGAATGGGACGGCGTGGCGTTCCAGGTATGGCGCTGGCCGCAGGCGCGCGGCGGCAACGACGCCTCCTGTGTACTGTGGGTCGAGGCCGGTGGCGAGCGGCTGCTGCTAAGCGGCGACATCGATGCCCGCGCCGAGGCGGTGCTGCTGGGCAGCGGCCTTGACTTGCGCGCCGACTGGCTGCTGGCGCCGCACCATGGCAGCCGCTTCTCCTCGACGCCGGCGTTCATCGCCGCCGTGGCGCCGGCGACCGTGCTGTTCTCGCGCGGTGCGCACAATGCCTTCGGGCATCCCCATCCGCAGGTGCTGGCCCGCTACGTCCGGCAGGGCGTACACATCCATGACAATGTGACGGATGGCGCGCTGCGCATTCGGCTGGGTGCCCACGCCAGCGCTCAAAGCTGGCGTTCCGCGCGGCGCTTCTGGCGAAAAAACTGAGAAGCCGGGCGGTCGGCTGACGAATCACCCTGTGGTAGAGTGGCGCGCACTTTTCCGGAGGATTGCCACAGTGTGGGAATTGGTTAAAGCCGGCGGCTGGATCATGCTGCCGATCATTCTCTGTTCTGTCACGGCTGCAGCCATCATCGTCGAACGCTTCTGGACCCTGCGCTCGTCGCGGGTCACCCCGCCGCACCTGCTGGGTCTGGTCTGGCGCTGGATCAAGGACAAGAAGCTCAACCACGAGCGCCTCAAGGAACTGCGCGCCAACTCGCCGCTGGGCGAGATCCTCGCCGCCGGGCTGGCCAACTCCCGGCACGGCCGCGACATCATGAAGGAATGCATCCAGGAAGCCGCTTCGCGGGTCATCCATGATCTGGAACGCTACCTCAACGCCCTGGGCACCATTGCCGGCATCGCGCCGCTGCTCGGCCTGCTCGGTACCGTGTTGGCGATGATCGACATCTTCAGCGCCTTCATGGGTTCGGGCATGGCCAACGCGCCGCTGCTCGCCGGCGGCATCGCCAAGGCGCTGATCACCACCGCCGCGGGCCTGATGGTCGGCATTCCGGCTCTGTTCTTCCATCGCTACCTGCAACGCCGCGTCGATGAACTGGTGGTCGGCATGGAACAGGAAGCCATCAAGCTGGTGGACGTGGTGCACGGTGAGCGCAGCGTCGACCTGGCCGAGAGCAACAAGCGCGAGGGCAGCAAGGCGTGAAATTCCGGCGCAGACAGCGGGACAACGTGGAGATCGGTCTGGCCCCCCTGATCGATGTGGTCTTCATCCTGTTGCTGTTCTTCGTGGTCACCACCACCTTTACCCGGGAAACCCGCCTCAAGGTGGATCTGCCCGAGGCGGTCAGCGGCACGCCGCCCGAGGACGCCGAAGTGCGGCCGCTGGAAGTGCTGATTGGCGCCGACGGCAGCTTCTCGGTAAACGGCAAGGCCCTGGTGCAGAGCGACCTGAACAGCCTGATGACTTCCCTGCAGCGGGAATCGGAAGGCGACAACAGCCTGCCGCTGACCATCAGCGCCGATGGCAAGACGCCGCATCAGGCGGTGATCATCGCCATGGATGCGGCCGGCAAGCTGGGCTTCTCGCGCCTGCGCATCGCCACGGTCGAGGCCCAGGCGACGCCCTGATGAGCCTTTCCGATCGCTTGTTGAAGGCCTGGTACCAGGAACGCAATCATCCGGTGCTGGGCCTGTTGCGCCCCCTCGAATCCCTCTATCGCCGGGTGGTGCGCCGCAAGCGCGCCGCGTTCGTGGAAGGGCGCGGCGCCATCTATCGCGCCCCGGTACCGGTCATCGTGGTCGGCAACATCACCGTCGGCGGAACCGGCAAGACCCCACTGATTCTCTGGTTGATCCAGCATTGCCGCGCCCGTGGCCTGCGCGTCGGCGTGGTCAGTCGCGGCTATGGCGCCAAGCCGCCCAGCCTGCCCTGGCGGGTATTGCCCGAGCAGGAAGCTGCGATCACCGGCGATGAGCCGGCATTGATCGTGCGCCGAACCGGAGTGCCGCTGGTCATCGATCCGGACCGGGGTAGGGCGGTGCGCGCGCTGCTGGACAGCGAGCCGGTCGACCTCATCCTCTGCGATGACGGTCTGCAGCATTACCGCCTGGCGCGGGACCTGGAGCTGGTGCTGATCGATGCCGCGCGTGGCCTGGGCAACCACCGCTGTCTGCCGGCCGGCCCGTTGCGCGAGCCCGAGGAGCGCCTGCAGAGCGTGGACGCCGTGCTGTTCAATGGTGCGACCCATGACCGCGCCGAGGGCTACGCCTTTCATTTGCAACCGGCCGAGCTGGTGCAGGTGAACAGCGGGGCGCGTCGCCCGCTCGGCTATTTCCCCCCGGACCAGAGCCTGCACGCGGTGGCCGGCATCGGCAACCCACAGCGTTTCTTCGCCACCCTCGAAGCGCTACACTGGCGCCCGATTGCCCATCCCTTCGCCGATCATGCGCAGTACGACGCCGAGCAGCTGACTTTCAGCCCGCCGCTGCCGCTGCTGATGACCGAGAAGGATGCGGTCAAATGCCGTGACTTCGCCGCCGACGACTGGTGGTACCTGGCGGTCGACGCCGTGCCGTCGCCGGCCTTCGTCGCCTGGTTCGACACCCAGCTGGTGCGCCTGCTGCCGGAGCGTTGCTGAAGCGGGCGCCTTCCCTGTTCGTGAGGATTTCCCGATGGACCCGAAACTGCTCGATATCCTGGCCTGCCCGGTATGCAAGGGCCCGTTGCAGCTCAGCGAGGACAAGACCGAGCTGATCAGCAAGGGCGCCGGCCTGGCCTACCCGATTCGCGACGGCATCCCGGTGATGCTGGAAAGCGAAGCCCGTACCCTGACCGTCGACGAGCGCCTGGACACCCGTAAATGAGCCAGGCTTTCACCGTCGTCATTCCCGCCCGCTACGCCTCCACCCGCCTGCCCGGCAAGCCGCTGCAGGACATCGCCGGCAAGCCGATGATCCAGCATGTCTGGGAGCAGGCCTGCAAGTCCTCCGCCGCCCGCGTGGTGGTGGCCACCGACGATGCGCGCATCGTCGAGGCCTGTCGCGCCTTCGGCGCCGAGGTGCTGCTGACCCGCGCCGACCATGACTCCGGCACCGACCGTCTGGCCGAAGTGGCCAGCCAGCTGGGTCTGGCGGCCGATGCCATCGTGGTCAACGTGCAGGGCGACGAGCCGCTGATTCCGCCGTCGATCATCGACCAGGTGGCGGCCGATCTGGCGGCCAACCCGCAGGCCGGCATCGCCACCCTGGCCGAGCCGATCCATGACGTGCAGGCGCTGTTCAATCCGAACGTGGTCAAGGTGGTCAGCGATGTGACCGGCCTGGCGCTGACCTTCTCCCGCGCGCCGCTGCCCTGGGCCCGCGATGCCTTCGCCAGCAGCCGCGAGCAGCTGCCCGAGGGCGTGCCCTACCGCCGCCACATCGGCATCTATGCCTACCGCGCCGGCTTCCTGCACGACTTCGTGACCTGGGGCGCCTGCTGGCTGGAGAAGACCGAATCCCTGGAGCAGTTGCGTGCCCTCTGGCACGGTGTGCGCATTCATGTCGCCGACGCCCTTGAGGCGCCGCCGACTGGGGTGGACACACCCGAAGACCTGGAGCGCGTGCGCCGTCTGCTGGGAGCCTGAGGATGAACATCCTGTTCGTCTGCATGGGCAACATCTGCCGCTCGCCGACCGCCGAAGGCGTGTTTCGTCATCGGGTGCGCGCTGCCGGGTTGGCAGATCGGGTGCATATCGATTCCGCCGGCACCGGCGACTGGCATGTGGGCAAGAGTCCGGACCCGCGCACCTGCCGTGCCGCCCTGCAGCGCGGCTATGACCTGAGCTCGCTGCGTGGCCGCCAGGTGACCGTCGAGGATTTCCAACGCTTCGACCTGATCCTGGCCATGGACCATGACAACCTGCTGCGCCTCAAGGATATCCAGCCGGACAGTGCGCGCGCCGAACTGGATCTGCTGCTGCGTCGCTACGGCCTGGGCCGAGGCGTGGTGCCGGATCCCTACTACGGCGGCGCCGACGGCTTCGAGCAGGTGCTGGATCTGATCGAACAGGCCAGCGACGCGCTGCTGGCCGAAATCAAGGGGCGCCTGTGAGCCTGACCATCATCGAAAACCCGTCCCTCAAGCCCTAC
>NZ_DATJCS010000052.1:0-47098 GCF_035497915.1 Pseudomonas sp. | reverse complement strand
CCGCCAGCGCCGCCACAGCACGCTGGGACATGTCAGCCCGGAAGCCTTCGAAGCCCGGATGAGTACTTAAACCCGTGTCCACGACTTCTGGGCAAGATCACACCACCAGAGGAAGGGGATCTGTACTTTGATACGGACTGCCTCAAATTTCTCGACGAAAAGTGGAAGCTTAGCAAAAAAATTATTATCCCAAGCTCTCCTAATTTTCATTTTGAAAATGAAAGCAACAAGTCCTTAACCCCTTTACATAAGTCATTTAAGCGCGGCACAAGTGGGTCAGACTGGAAAAAAGCATACCAGGCAGTTAAACATGAACGCGCAAAAAGTTTAAGTAATGGCAATTTAGGCAACCTACTTCGAGCTTTAGGCGCGCTATTTATATTGAATCTTTATTACAAGAGGGAGAAATTTTCCTTAGGTAAAGACAGCACTGGGAATACGCTTTCATTAAACTGCGGTTCGGATATATTTTCTATTTTAGCGCACAAGCAAATTGGTCACGACGGCAATGGTGGCTACATAAAAAATTCCGAATTCGATAAGTCTATTTACTATGTTGACTGGACTCACGAGACTGGCGCTGAGTTTCAGAAAAACATGACAGCAATGAACCAGCGTATTAATCAATTGTTTTTTCAGCATCCTAAGATTCTTAAATATATTTCAGAAAACGACGTGGCGGAATATGAGGGTAATCTGGCCTGGGATGTATTAGGAAAAAATGAGTACATTCGCACTCTACAACAAGCTCAAAGAGAAATTCCTATAAAATACGAAAAATTAGAGTATGAGGCACGGATAAACCTGCAAGATGTGTAAAATTGCATATAACAAACGCATCAAGTCGCTCGCAGACTCGCTGGGACAGCTTTTGCTGCCCCTTATGCGGGCGTTATGCAGCTCATGAATAGAAATATTCGCACCTTAAGCGATCTCGATTTGAGTCCGAATGAAATGCGCTCAGTACTGAGCCTTCGGATAGGTGCTGATGTGGCCAAAGAATGCAACCTGGAACAAATTTTCTTTTTTATAAAAGGCCTTGATAGGGTTAGATTGATATCGATGGCGGATGACTACTTAGACCCAAAGGACTTGAGTACTAAGTATTTTATTTCAAAGGTTGAAAATGAAATTGGAGATATAGCCCTTTCGTGGTTTTGCGAAGGTAAAGTTGATGGCCGGCATGGTCGCTAGTGCATAACAAATGGTTCAAACTGTTCGCTTCGCTCACTGGGATGGGCTAAAGCCCGCCCTTTAACAAAACGTTATACGGGTTTGACTCATGGAAGAACTACTAGGCCTCATGCTCCGCTTCGTAGGATACGTGGTAGGGGAATTTATTCTGGGCACTTTCTTTTACGCCATCGGCTGGCCATTTGTAAAAGCATTCACGCTTGGGAAATACCCTAAGCGCGAATGGCTGAGCGGATCTAGAAATGAAGCTTATGTATGGTGCATAGGAATTTTTGTATTTTCAGTTTCACTAATGACCATATTTGGGCAGTTCAATGTATAACAATGCGTATATGGACTCTTCCTACAAGCGGTGAGGAAAGCTTTTTCTGATCCTGTCGCCAGTGCGGTTGCATTCGTATATCCGGCCTGTAGTGGGCGTTTCGTCCGGGCCATTCTGTAGTTCGCGCAGCGGGGGCCAAGCGTTCAATCGATCACCGGGATCATGATTGTTATCGGCCTTGCTCCGCTGCAGGACTCACCTGTTTCGACAGTTTCGCTGCTCACCACAACCACCCGAAAAGCACCTCACATCTACTGATTACTCCCGCCGTCAGGCGGGTCTTGCGCTCTGCCAGTCACCGCTGAAGCGCCGCTCGTGGCACCACACCGCCCAGCAGATCCTGACCAGTTTGTTGGCCAGCGCGACTGCAGCCTTGTTGTGGCCAATGCGCGCGGCGGTTTCCAGGCTCCAGCGCTGCAGGCGAGTGAGTTTTTCCGGCGTTCGCGCCTGACGGCGTTGCGCGGCCAGCAACGCCACCCGTGCGCCATGGATCAGCAGGGTGCGCACATAGGTATTGCCCTGTCGGCTGATGTGCCCGAGCTTTCGGCGCTCCCCGCTGCTGAACTCGCGGGGCGTCATGCCAAGCCAGGCGCTAAGTCGGCGACCATTGGCGAAGAAAACAAAGGAAAACAAAGGGGACAGATTTATTTTGCATCCCCAGCTGCTCGGCAGCGGCGCTGATCGAGCCACTGTCGACCGTCGAGGCTGGTTTTCATCGCTAGAAATCGCATTGAAGGGCTGGCGGGAAAAACGGGGCTGGCGGCACGGCCACGTGGCAACCGGACCGGCGTGTTCGCCCGAGCTCCTGTACGCATCGATCAACAACCGCCAGACCGTGTCCCGGCCTTCAAACGCCCTTTGCATCCGGCCCCGGTACATGTACCCCGGCCAGTGTGGACCGGCTGTCACCTGCGCCATCGGTGATCACGCTGAAACTGCCATCGGTCTCAAGCACCACTGCCTCGATGCCATCCAGCGCTGCTAGCCCCTCACTGCGCGCCGCAGCACGCACCTCGTCTTCCGTCACCCGCGCCGCGCGTAACGCATCGTCGAGAAAGCGCCCGCGATAGAACAGCAGCGCCGGCTCGCCCGTCACCGTGCGCCGCACCCACGCCACCCGCACGCTGGACCAGGTGACCACATACTGCAGCCCGATCAACAGCGCGAACGCCAGTACGCCCTCCGCCAGCGACACATTGCGGTTCAGCAGAATGGTCGCGAAAGTCGAGCCCAGCGCGACCGTCACCACCAGATCGAAGGCATTCATCTTCGACAACGTCCGCCGCCCCGACAGACGCAACAGCAGCACCAGGCCGATATAGGCCAGCACGCCTACAACCAGCGTGCGTATCAGCGTTGTTCCGCTACTGAAAAACATGCCTTCCACGATCACCTCCGCATATGGGCCATGCAGGGTGGACAGGGCTGGCGGCAGGAAATTGCAGCCAGCAACGGTCAGACCGCGATAGGGAAATCGAGGATTAATTCATCGCCTGCTTACCCGCACGAGCAGTGGCTAATTTGCCATTACGCGCCGCATAGACCGCTTGACCTGCCGGCTATAGTAGGCCCGAAGCTAGACGCTCCCCTTCCACAGGAGCACACCATGACCGACCCGAATTCGATGTCCGACGACCAGTTTCTTGCAGCCTTTCTGGATTCCAGCATGCCGCCAGCGGGCTTTGACCACCTGGGCCACATTCGCGCAGCCTGGCTGCTGCTCCAGCGTCGTCCGCGGGAAGAGGCGGTGTCGGAAACCTGTGATGCCATCGCCCGGCTGGCGACTCATCTGGGTGTCCCGGGGAAGTACAACCGAACCCTTTCCGAAGCGCTGGTTCGTTTGATGGCGCAGGGCGGCGCCACCGATAGGACACTCTCCTGGCTGGACTTTCTTGCAGCCAACGCCGATCTGGTCGGTGGTGCGCGCCCTGTCCTGGCGCGCCACTACAGCGACGAAACCCTGAACTCGGTGGCGGCGCAGGCGCACTTCACGCCGTCCGACCGCCAGCCTCTACCGTTATGAGCCACGCACGCAGGGACACATTCACACTCGGCCAGCTCGCCAAACGCGTCGGGCTGGCGCGATCCTCGATCCTGCATTACGAGTCCGTCGGGTTGTTGGCCCCTTATGCACGTAGCCCGGCCGGCTACCGCCTCTACGGCGAGTCCGAGCTGGATCGTCTGCTCACCATTCGCCGCCTGCGAGGGTCCGGTCTGGCGCTGGCCGACATACGCATCATTCTCTCGCCGTCCGATGAATCAGCCTTGCGCGGAGGCACCGGGCCCATGGCGCTACTGGAGAAGCGTCTGCTCGGTCTCAGCCAGGAAGTGGAGCGTATCCGCACGCAACAGCGCCTTCTCGCACATCTGCTCGCGGCTCCCGACATCCGAAACGGTCGGCAGCATTGGGACAAGGCGTCGTGGGTTGCACTGTTGCGACGTGCAGGGTTCGACGAAGAAGCCATGCACCTGTGGCACGTTGAATTCGAGCGTGAAGATCCGGACGAGCATGCGAACTTCCTGGCGTTGCTTGGGCTCACCCCGGCGGAGGTCGCCGAGATTCGGCGCTGGTCAAAGGCAGCATATGGCGAGCAAACCCTGCGGAGTTCCCCATGAATACCGATGCGCTCAGTCTTTCCCGGTTCATCGAGGCCCAGGAAGCCTCCTACGCCACGGCCCTGGCCGAGCTGCGTGCCGGCCGGAAACAGACGCACTGGATCTGGTTCGTGTTTCCTCAGCTCAAGGGGCTGGGCAGCAGCGCCAACGCCGACTATTACGGCCTGAGCGGGCTGGCCGAGGCTCGTGCCTATCTGGCGCATCCGCTCTTGGGCCAGCGGCTGCACGAGGCCACTGCAGTCATGCTGGCGCATCAGGCCGCCGGGGCCGCCTCGGTGCTGGGTGAGCTGGATGCGATGAAGTTCCGCTCCTGCATGACGCTGTTCGCCCGTGCCGATCTCGCCGGGCCGGTTTTCGGCGCTGCGCTGAAACGTTTCTTTGCCGGACAGCCGGACGCGCGCACACTCCGGTTGCTGGGTGAGGCTGAAGAGTGAAGATGCTGTTTGCCTCCCTGTATGCAGCGGTAATATTTTCCACACTCTACGCCGGACGTTTGCCTGCCTTTAAAATCAGAGCAAAACAACAGGCAGCACAACACTCCCCCTAACGAGCAACAGGTATAACAATGATAATAACCGCCAATCTGGCCGTGCTTTTTGTAGCCTTGCTTCACGTATATTTTCTGGTACTGGAAATGTTCCTTTGGGAAAAACCGGCAGGTCTCAAGGCCTTTGGCCAATCCAGAGAGAAGGCGGCGATCACGAAGGTACTGGCCGCGAACCAGGGGCTTTACAACGGCTTCATCGCCGCCGGCCTGTTGCTGGGCGTTATCCAGGGCGCAGCGGGATATGATTTCAAAGTTTACTTTCTGTCCTGCGTCATCATCGCCGGCATATATGGCGCAATGACAGCGAGCCGCAAGATCCTGTTTATACAGGCTGCTCCCGGCATTATTGCGCTCTTGCTGGTTATTTATTCCGGGCAATAAATTCGGCAACCGCGAGGGTCGCGACTTGCTGCAGCACGCCAATGCTCTGCACAACCGGAAAGGGCTGTCTCATATCCGGGGCACAGCGATTTATCCTTGCCTCAATGATGGGAAGCCCATAAATTGCGCACTGTTTCAGAACAGTGCGCCTTGGCGCTTGGCAAGTCGAGATGAGGTTTGAACTTGGACTGGATAAATGGAGGATCTGTGCGTTCGAATTTGAAGAAGTATCTTGTGATTGCCATCACCTTCCTGCTCGCGTCGTGCAGCCAGGCGGAGCGTGATCTGAATGAGGCGATAGCGCTGTCGCGGGACGGGCTGGCACTGCTGCAGCAGTCGGAGAATCCGGATCTCGCCGAGGCTGATCGGGTGAAGCTGGCGGCGGAAGGTCTCGCCAAGGCCGAGGCCGCCAAGGAAAGCTACCAGGCGCTGATCGCGGCGGATCCGCAGAGGGGGCTCTACCATAACAACTACGCTTGGCTGCAGATGAAACTTGGCGATCTTGCAGGGGCCGAGAAGTCGTTCGAAGAGGCCGGCAAGTACCGAGACTCCATCCAGCCCGATGGTGTGCTGGACAAGAATCTCGAGGCGTTGCGCCAGTTGCGCGAAGACCAAGCCCAACGATTGGCGGGTGAGACCCCGTAAGGAATCTGCCCATGGACATCCCGCGCATCTTCAACATCACGGAAAGCGCTCACCGCATCCACAACCCGATCACCCCCGAAAAGCTCGCCACGCTCGGCGCGGCGCTGCGTCTGGAACAGGGGGCCCGGGTGCTTGACCTGGGCAGCGGTTCGGGGGAGATGCTCTGTACCTGGGCGCGCGATCACGGCGTGGGCGGCATCGGCATCGACCTGAGCCAGTTGTTCAGCGAGCAGGCGAAGCGCCGTGCCGTAGAGCTGGGCGTGGCCGATCGAGTCACGTTCATCCATGGCGATGCGGCGGGCTATGTCTGTGACGAGAAGGTCGATGTGGCCGCCTGTATCGGGGCGAGCTGGATCGGCGGTGGCGTCGCCGGCACCCTCGAGCTGCTGGCGCGGAGCCTGCGCCGCGGAGGGATCATGCTCATCGGCGAGCCCTACTGGCGGCAATTGCCGCCCACGGAGGATGTGGCCAAGGGCTGTCAGGCGAATGCGATTGCCGACTTTCTCCTGCTTCCAGAGCTGCTCGCGTCGTTCGGCGAGCTGGGCTACGACGTGGTGGAAATGGTGCTGGCCGACCAGGACGGCTGGGACCGATACGAGGCGGCCAAGTGGCTCACCATGCGCCGCTGGCTGGCAGCCAATCCCGGCGACGAGCTGGCGAGCGAGGTTCGCGCCCAGCTGACCTCGGAACCCGTGCGTTATGCCACGTACACGCGCGAATACCTGGGCTGGGGCGTGTTTGCGCTGATGGCGCGGTGATGCAGAATCCGCAACGGCTCGGTCTCCTTCAGGTAGTCAACGCATGAAGAACCCCCTCCCCCATCAGCGCTGTCCGCTTTGTGGCGCTGCGAATCAGTGCGCACCGGCCTCCGCCGGGCATTTCGACGTGGAATGCTGGTGCACGCAGGCAACGGTGAGTCCGCAGGCGCTGCAGCGGCTGCCGGCGGACCAGGTGGACCGAGCCTGCCTGTGTCCGCGTTGCGCGGCCGGGGTCGAGGACCGCGGCTGAAGCCGCGCCTCCCCGCATCCTCCCATCCCGCCCCCACACGCGGGCGCCATCAAGACCCAAGGAAACCCCTGATGTCTGACGTTTCTGCCGAATCGCCCAAACCCTTCTTCATTGCCCTGCTGATTCTCGGGGGCACTCTCTGTTTCGCCATTCTCTTCGTGCTGATCGACATCCTGCTGGCGATGGATTCTCCCAGCAGTGGCGCGGTAGGCGGGTTCCTCGCCGCCATGGGGGTTGGCCAGTACCTGGCGGGCAAGCGCTCGGCTCCGCTGCCCCGCAAGACCAAGTGGCTGGCCGCTGGCTGGTACACCCTGTTGACCCTGGCGCTTGGCGCGGGCCTGCTGGCCCTGGATGCGGCACTGAACCCGGAGCTTTCCGAGCTGGCGAGCCTGAGTGCCGGCTTGCTCCTCGTCATCGCGGGGATCGCGGTTGTCCTGTCGCTGCCGCTCACCTATGCGGGCCTGCTGGTCGGCGAAAAGGCGGCCGCCAGGTTCGCGGCGAAACGGGCTTGATCGTCGTACGCAGCCAGAGGCAAGCAGGCGCGTGATCCACCCACCCATGATTCAGATCAACGCACCCGGCCAGTTTTTGCCAGGTGCCATCAATATGATATGTACGGGACGGATTGCTCGCGCCCAGGGCTCTGCCCCGGGGCTGCGCGACCCGTCATATCAAAAAGCCCAGATGGAATTCCCATGAATCCGAAAGCCTTCACGAAGATCAACACGGCCTATGCCGAGCTGCCCTGGTACCGCAAACGCTGGTTCATTCTGATTTCACTTCTGGTATTTACCCCCGTCGCGGTCGTGGTCGCCCTGACGGGCGATGTGTACGCCCAGAGCAAGGGCCAGAGCTATGTGTTCACGGATCGCCAGCGCAACCAGATCCTGTATCTGGCGGCCATGTTCTTCTTTGTCGGCATCGTCTCCGCCCTCGGCCGGGCCTGATTCCTGCAGGCACAGCCGCGATATGTATATCGGCAATCTCTCGAAGCAGACCGGCGCATCGCGCAAGGCGATCTACCTTTACGAGGAACTGGGGCTCATTCCGACACCCAGGCGCCAGGGCACGTATCGCGTCTATGCGCCGGAGGTGGTCGGCATCGTCGAGACCATCCGCTGCGCGCAGGCACTCGGCTTTACCCTGAAGGAGCTGGCCGAAGCCCTGCAGAGCGTACCCGGCCGGCCACAGCCGAGCCTGGACGACCTCGTCGAACAGATCGATCGCAAGCGGCGGGCCCTGCAGGCGCAGATCTACGCCGCAACGACACGGATCGAGCGGCTGGACGAGCTCCGCCAGCGCCTGGCTGACGCACCCTCGCTGTGGGTCTGCGAGAAAACCGTTGACTCTGCCCCTAGGGGCAAACCTTAGGCTGCCGGCTCCGATGAACAGGAGTCAGCATGAACAAACGTATTCTCGTCATCCTCGGCCATCCCTCGCAGGACAGCCTGTGCGGCGCCCTCGCCCAGTCCTACGCCAACGGGGCGGCGTCGGCAGGCCATGAAGTGCGCAGCCTTGCCCTCGGATCGCTGCGTTTCGATCCCGTGCTGCACGAAGGCTACGCGCGCATTCAGGTACTCGAACCCGACCTGCTGGCCGCCCAGGAGGCGATCACCTGGGCCCAGCACCTCGTCTTCGTTTATCCGATCTGGTGGGGGTCGATGCCGGCCCTGCTGAAGGGCTTCTTCGACCGGATTTTCCTGCCGGGATTCGCCTTCCGCTTTCGCGAGGGCGCGCTGATGGCCGACGGCCTGCTGGCGGGCCGTTCGGCGCACCTGCTAGTCACCCTGGACACGCCGCCCTGGTATTTCCGCTGGGTGTACCGGATGCCCGGGCATCATCAGATGAAGCGCACCATTCTCGAGTTCTGCGGCATCAAGCCTGTCACCGTCACGAATTTCGGCCCGGTGAAAGGCGCCAGCGCCAAGACACGGGAGCGCTGGCTGGCGCGGACGTTTGCCTACGGCGCGAACGTCTGACTCGACGCTGCGTGGCGGGCTTCCAGCTGCTTGGCCACGTTCTGCGCCAGACCGGCGCCGGCTTCGCTCATGGTCAGGTAGGTGTGATCCGCGCCCGCCGCTTCGATCTGCCGGGCGACGTCCTCGTAGAGGGCATGGGAGACCAGCAGGCCGGTGAAGCCCTTCTCGCGCAGCTTGCGACTGGCGATGACCTTCGCCTCGGCGTCGTTCATGGCCAGGATCACCGCCTCGACCTGGCGCATCTCCAGGCTCTGCCAGAAGGTCTGATCTTCAGCATCGGCATAGAGAATGTTGCAGCCCTCGCGGGCCGCGCGTTCGACGGCCACCGGGTCGGAGTCCAGGCTGATCAGCCGGTAGCCTTTCGGCTGCAGGTCGTTGTAGGCGGCGCGTCCGGTGCGCCCCATGCCCATGACCAGGATCTGTGCATCACCCAGCGACACCGGCTGTTCGTCCGGGTGGCGGGTGTCGCGCTCCAGCGGGATCAAGCGGGTCGTACAGCGACGCCGAGACACGATTGAACTGCGCCGAGAGGATGAACGAAAAGGCCACCGTGATGGCCAGCGGCACCAGCCATTGCGGCATCACCACGCTCATGACGATCAGGCCGAATTCGCTGTAGTTGGTCAGGCTGGCGGCGCTGAGGAAGGCGCTGCGCGAGCGCAGGCGGAAGGCCAGGAACAGGAAGAAGAACAGCACGGTCTTCAGCGGCAGCAACAGTGACATCACGGCGGCGAAGATCAGCGCGTCGATATCCGGCAGTCCGCCGATGCCGATCTGCAGGAAGAAGCCGACCAGGAAGACTTCCTTGACCGACCACAGGGAATTGGACAGCTCGCCAGCGCGCGGATGCTTGGCCAGCATGGCGCCGAAGGCCAGTGCGCCCAGCTCGGAACTGAGCCCCACCGACTCGAAACCCAGGCCGCCGACCACCAGTGCCATCATCAGACCGAGCAGCACCAGCAGTTCCTCGTGACCGCTGTGATCAAGCAGCCGGAACAGCAGCGGACGCAGCAGCGGCAACAGGAAGACCAGCAAGGCCCAGGCCGAGGGCACCTTGCCACTGGCCAGGCTCATCACCAGCAGGGCGATCAGGTCCTGCATGATCAACACGCCGATCGCCACCCGGCCATGGAAGGCCTTCAGCTCGCGGCGACTCTCCAGCACCTTGGCAGCCAGCACGGTGCTGGAGAACGCCAGCACCACCGAGAGCATCAGCGCTTCGTACGCGCTGACATCGAAAAACAGCAGGATCGGCGGCAGCATCAGCACGGAGGACAGCCCGAAATGCAGCAAGCTGCCGCCCACCACTTCCGGGCGGGCCAGGTTGCTGAGCTTGAGCTTGAGGCCCACGGTGAACAGCAACAGCAGCACGCCCAGGTGCGACAGGTGGGCGAGGATCTCGCTGTCCTGGCGGGTGATGCCGAGCTGGTTGTCGAACGCGGCCAGGGCGAACCCGGCGCCGAGGTAGCCGATCAGCGGCGGCAGGCCGATGACACGGGCCAGCAGACCCAGTCCGAAGGCGAAGGCGATCCAGGTGGCTTCGATCATGGGCGGCTCCCTTCGCGTGATACACCAGGCAGAAACGAAAAAAGCGACCTTGCGGTCGCTTTTTTCTGAGTTTGGAGCGGGAAACGAGACTCGAACTCGCGACCCCGACCTTGGCAAGGTCGTGCTCTACCAACTGAGCTATTCCCGCTTATTGGCGTCCCCTAGGGGACTCGAACCCCTGTTACCGCCGTGAAAGGGCGGTGTCCTAGGCCACTAGACGAAGGGGACGCGGCCCGGAACTTACAACAGTTTTTGCAAACTTTCTTTCCGGCTTCCCCGCTTGGCGTTGCCGTCTGCGCTGGAAGTGGGGCGCATTTTATGGATGCCTCGGGGAGGCGTCAACACCCAAACAAAACTTTTTTTAAATCAATGACTTCTGCTCAAAAAACATTCAGGCCGAACGACTGTCCGTCGCCTCGCCCCAGCGCGTGCTTTCCGGCGCTCGACGGACGCGGCACGATGCGGCACTGCGCGGCAGGGGCCTGTCCGGACCGGAGGTGCGCGACGAAAGCTTAATAGACCCTAGGAGCCAAGGGGAGAAATCTCTACACTCGGGGCCAGATGCCATCACCGGAGGAAAGCCGTTGTCTCCAGCCCTTATCACCGCCCTGGTCTTCGCCGCGCTGTTCATTGCGATCATCCTGGTTTATGTCAGCCAGCAGATCGAGCGCCGCAAGCTGGAGCGACAGCGCCAGAAAGCCGAACTCACCGAGCGCGTTCGCCGCTGCGCCGATCTCAGCGAGATTCTGCCCGGGCAGATGATGTCGCCGGCGCTCAAGCTGCTGATGTGCAAGCTGGAGCTCAAGCTCAGCGAGCGACTGCGCCCCATGGCGCCGGAAAACACCGAACTGGTCACGCGCATCGACGAGCTGGTGGTGCTGCTGGGCAAGGGCGAGAACCTGCCGGTGAAGAACCTGCCGCAGTCGATCAATACCGAGAACAAGGCCAAGGAAGTGCGCTTCCTGCTTGAAGGCCTGCACGGGGTGATCACCCGCGCGGCGCGCGAGAATCTCATCACCACGGCCGAGGCGCGCCACTGGGTCGACGAGATCCGCCACATGATGGTGCAGCTGCACATCGACTTCTTTACCAGCGTCGGCGTGCAACTGCTGCAACAGGACAAGCCCCGCCAGGCGCGCCTGGCCTTCGAGCGCGCCGTGCAGTTCCTGCGCCGCCAGGCCGACCAGGAGCGCTACCGCATCGAGCTGCGCGAACTGGCCAAGCACCTGGAGCGCGCGAACAACCTGGCGCTGGACCGCGAGCCCACCGAGGAAGATGACGACCAGCTGACCGTCGGCCTCACCCAGGAGGAAATCGACGATCCGTGGCGCAAGAAGCAGGTCTACGACTGAGACCCGCCCCTTTCGGGGGCGCAGCGCCGTCGCGCTCTGCCCCCTGCCCCGCCGCCGCTCGGCGGCCTGATCACTGCAACAGCCTGAGCCCCACCCACTGCCGCGCGAACTGGTAGGCGCAGCGGCCATTGCGGTTGCCGCGCCCTGTCGCCCAGCGCACCGCCGCCTTCTCCAGCTCCTCGTCCCACGCCCAGCTCAGACCGGCCTCGGCCGCCAGGCTGCCGATCCAGTGGCGCACCACCGACAGGTAATGCTCCTGGCTGAAGGGATAGAAGGACAGCCACAGGCCGAAGCGGTCGGAGAGCGCGATCTTGTCCTCCACCGCTTCGCTCGGGTGCAACTCGCCGTCCACCCGCTCCCAGTTGTCGTTGTCGCTCTGCCGTTCCGGCACCAGGTGCCGGCGGTTGGAAGTGGCGTACAGCAGCACGTTGTCCGGCGCGCGTTCCAGCGAACCGTCCAGCACGCTCTTCAGCACCCGGTACTCCCCCTCCCCAGCCTCGAACGACAGGTCGTCGCAGAACAGCACGAACCGTTGCGACTGATCGATCAGTTGCTCGACCACCCGTGGCAGGTCGGCCAGATGATCGCGTTCGATTTCCACCAGGCGCAGCCCGGCCGGCCAATGCTCGGCCAGCAGCGCGCGCACCAGCGAACTCTTGCCAGTGCCGCGCGCGCCCCACAGGAGGGCGTGGTTGGCGGGCAGGCCGGCGACGAACTGGCGGGTGTTACGGGCCAGCTGCTCGCGCTGCAGATCCACACCCAGCAGGTCATCCAGGCGCAAGTCGTGGCTCACCCGCAACGGCTGCAGGAAGCCGCTGCGTCCCTGGCGTTGCCAGCGCGCGGCCAGGGTGGTGGTCCAGTCGATCACCGGCGGTTCGACCGGCAACAGGGGTTCGAGTCGCTGCGCCAGGCGCTCGGCCCGCTCCAGCAACGCGATCAGTCGGGAATCCAAGGGGGTACTCCTTTTACAGCAGCAGCTTTTCCACTGCCTCTTGCAAGGCTTCGGGTTTGGTGGTCGGGGCGAAGCGCTCGACGCGCGAGCCGTCTGCACTGATCAGGAACTTGGTGAAGTTCCACTTGATGCGCTGACTGCCCAGCAGGCCCGGCGCGCGGCGCTTGAGTTCGACGAACAGCGGATGGGCACCCGGGCCGTTCACCTCCAGCTTGCGGAACAGCGGGAAGCTGACCCCGAAGCTGGTCGAGCAGAAGCTGGCGATCTCCTGCTCGTTGCCCGGCTCCTGGGCGCCGAACTGATTGCAGGGAAAACCCAGCACCGTCAGCCCGCGATCCTTGTATTGCTGCCAGAGGTGTTCCAGCCCCTCGTACTGCGGGGTGAAGCCGCAGCGGCTGGCGGTATTGACCACCAGCAATGCCCGGGCGCCGTAGTCGGCCAAGCGGGTTTCCTGTCCTTTGATATCGGTAATCGGGATCTGCAGCAGATCGGTCATCGGGGCAACACTCCTTTGTCGAACGGTTTCAGGCGGGGTCCGTCTTCGGCACCAGCTTGAGTGATGCCGAATTGATGCAGTAGCGCAGCCCGGTTGGCCGCGGGCCGTCCGGGAACACATGGCCGAGGTGGGCATCGCAGCGCGCGCAGCGAACTTCGATGCGCTGCATGCCGTGGCTGAAATCCTCCAACTCCCTGACCGCGTCGCCGTTCACCGGCTGGAAGTAACTGGGCCAGCCGCTGCCCGAATCGTACTTGGTGTCGGAATCGAACAGCGGCGCCTGGCAACAAGCGCAGTGGTAGATGCCCGGCGTGCGGGTGGCGTAGTACTCGCCGCTGAATGCACGCTCGGTGCCACCCAGGCGGCAGATATGGAACTGTTCGGGCGAGAGTTCCTCGCGCCAGGCGTCGAGGGGTTTGTCGATCTTGTCCATCGCGGCTCCGGAAACGTCAGCAGACCCTATGGAAAATGCCGGCCCGCACCTTTCCCCGCTTGCGGGCCAGTCGTATCATGCGGGGCTTTCAACCGCCAGTCTGGCAGCGCACGCGGATGCTGCCAAGGCGCTCCTCGCCGCCTTCGACTGCACGTGGCCGTGCAGCCTTGCGACGTTCACTTCGGGAACACTCAGCATCATGCAGATCAGTAAGTCGAACAAGCTCGCCAACGTTTGCTATGACATTCGCGGGCCGGTGCTCAAGCACGCCAAACGCCTGGAGGACGAAGGTCATCGCGTGCTCAAGCTGAATATCGGCAACCCGGCGCCGTTCGGCTTCGAAGCCCCGGAGGAGATCCTCCAGGACGTGATCCGCAATCTGCCGACCGCCCAGGGCTACAGCGACTCCAAGGGTCTGTTCAGCGCGCGCAAGGCGGTGATGCAGTACTACCAGCAGAAGAACGTCGAGGGCGTGGGCATCGAGGATGTCTATCTCGGCAACGGCGTGTCCGAGCTGATCATGATGTCCATGCAGGCGCTGCTGAACAACGGCGACGAGGTGCTGCTGCCGGCGCCCGACTACCCGCTGTGGACCGCCGCCGTGAGCCTGGCCGGTGGCAAGCCGGTGCACTACCTGTGTGACGAGCAGGCCGGCTGGTTCCCCGACCTGGCCGACATGAAGGCCAAGATCACCCCCAACACCAAGGCGCTGGTGCTGATCAACCCGAACAACCCCACCGGCGCCGTGTATTCCAAGGAGTGCCTGGAGGCCATCGTCGAGCTGGCCCGCCAGCACAACCTGATCCTGTTCTCCGACGAGATCTACGACAAGATTCTCTACGATGACGCCGAGCACATCGCCACCGCCTCGCTGGCGCCGGACGTGCTGTGCCTGACCTTCAACGGCCTGTCCAAGTCCTACCGGGTGGCGGGTTTCCGCTCCGGCTGGATCGCGATTTCCGGTCCCAAGCACCTAGCCAAGGGCTACATCGAAGGCCTGGACATGCTGGCCAACATGCGCCTGTGCGCCAACGTGCCGGCCCAGCACGCCATCCAGACCGCCCTGGGCGGCTACCAGAGCATCAACGACCTGGTGCTGCCGCCCGGCCGCCTGTTCGAGCAGCGCAACCGCGCCTACGAACTGCTCAACGATATCCCCGGCATCAGCTGCGTGAAGCCGATGGGCGCGCTGTACGCCTTCCCGCGCATCGACCCGAAGGTCTGCCCGATCCACAACGACGAGAAGTTCGCCCTCGACCTGCTGCTCTCGGAGAAGATCCTCATCGTGCAGGGCACCGCCTTCAACTGGCCGTGGCCGGACCACTTCCGAGTGGTCACCCTGCCGCGCGTGGATGACCTGGACATGGCCATCCGCCGGATCGGCAATTTCATGAAGACCTACCGCCAGTGACGACAACGACCCTGCCAGGCAGGGTCGTGTGCCGCATCCGCAAGACAGGCGAGGCGCAGCCAGGGGACACAGTTTGCAATAGTCCCTCGGTTGAATAGGCCTCGCCCGAACCTTATATAACCAGCGTTCCGTTATTCCTCAGTGGAGTTCGCCCACACCATGATGCGTATTTTCCTGTTCCTGGCCACCAACCTGGCGGTGCTGATCATCGCCAGCATCACCCTGAAACTGCTCGGGGTTGATCGCTTCACCGGCCAGAACTACGGCAGCCTGCTGGTTTTCTGCGCCGTGTTCGGCTTTGCCGGCTCGCTGGTCTCGCTGTTCATCTCCAAGTGGATGGCCAAGATGAGCACCGGCACCCAGATCATCACCCAGCCGCAGACCCGCCACGAGCAGTGGCTGCTGCAGACCGTGGAGCAGCTGTCGCGCGAAGCCGGCATCAAGATGCCGGAAGTGGGTATCTTCCCGGCCTACGAGTCCAACGCGTTCGCCACCGGCTGGAACAAGAACGACGCACTGGTCGCCGTCAGCCAGGGCCTGCTGGAGCGCTTCTCCCCCGATGAAGTACGCGCCGTGCTGGCCCACGAGATCGGCCACGTGGCCAACGGCGACATGGTCACCCTGGCGCTGATCCAGGGCGTGGTGAACACCTTCGTGATGTTCTTCGCGCGCATCTTCGGCAACTTCGTGGACAAGGCCATCTTCAAGAACGAGGACGGCCACGGCATCGGTTACTTCATCGCGACCATCTTCGCCGAACTGGTTCTCGGCATCCTGGCCAGCATCATCGTCATGTGGTTCTCGCGCAAACGCGAATTCAAGGCCGACGAAGCCGGCGCCCGCCTGGCCGGCACCGGCGCGATGATCGCCGCCCTGCAGCGCCTGCGCGCGGAAAGCGAAGTGCCGGTGCACATGCCCGACAGCCTCACCGCCTTCGGCATCAACGGTGGCCTGAAGCACGGCCTGGCCGGCCTGTTCATGACCCACCCGCCGCTGGAAGACCGTATCGAGGCCCTGCGCGCCCTGCGCTGATCGGCCACCATCGCTTCACACTTGCTTGGGCGACTTCGGTCGCCCTTTTTTATGCTTACCCCCTCTCCCCGGTCCTCTCCCGCGAGGGGAGAGGGAGGTGTCCGATTGCGTTCCCTCTCCTTGCGTCCTGGTGGGAGGGGGGAGGTCATGGCGCTTGCGTTTCCCCTCTCCCCTTGCGGGAGAGGACCGGGGAGAGGGGTTGGGTTACAGTGTCGCCATTTTCACGCCGAGGACTCCTTATGCTGCGCCCCCTTTCCGCCCTGCTGTTCACCGCCCTGCTCGGCCTGACTGGTTGCCAGAGCGCCTATTTCGCCGCCATGGAAAAGGTCGGGGTGCACAAGCGCGACATCCTGGTCGACCGGGTGGAAGAAGCCCGTGACAGTCAGCAGGAGGCCAAGGAGCAATTCCAGAGCGCGCTGGACCGCTATCGCAGCGTGGTGCAGGTGAAAGGTGGCGAGCTCGAGGCGCGCTATGAGGCGCTGAACAAGGAATACCAGGCCAGCGAATCCAGCGCGAAAGAGGTACGTGAGCGCATCGAAGCCGTCGAGGATGTGGCCGAGGCGTTGTTCGAAGAGTGGGAAGGCGAGCTCAAGCTGTACAGCAACGCCAGCCTGCGCAAGGCCAGCGCCGCCGAACTCAAGCGCACCCGGGCGCAATACAAGACCCTGCTGGAGCGCATGCGCGCCGCCGAGCGACGCATCGAGCCGGTGCTGAGCGTGCTGCGCGACCAGGTGCTGTTCCTCAAGCACAACCTCAACGCCCGCGCCATCAGCGCACTGCAAGGCGAATACCGCAGCCTGCAGGGCAATGTCGATCAGTTGCTGCGCGACATGCAGCGCGCCATCGACGAGGCCGACACCTTCGTGCGCAACCTGCAGCAGAACAGCTGATTCAGCGCGCCAGCCGGTAGGCCGCCTCGTCCAGCCGGGTGGCCCCCAGCTTCAGGAATTTCCAGTTTTCCGCCAGCACGTCGCGACGCTCCAGCGGTGTCACCGACCAGCCAGCTCCGCCCCAGCGCTCGCGCACCTCGGCGTCATCGACCGCGAACGGCGGGCCATCGCGCAGCGCCTGGTCATAGTCCACCGTCACCAGCAGCCCCTCGCAGCGTGCTGGCAGGATCGCCGTCAGGTGCGCCACGTACCGCTCGCGCAGGGCCGGCGGCAGGGCGATCATCGCCGCCCGGTCGTAGAAGCACACGCAGTCGGCCACATCCTCGGCGCGCAGGGCGAAGAAATCGCCGCACCAGAGTTCCAGCGCTGCGTGCCGGTAGCAGCGGAAACGACCGTTGTCGCTGATCTCAGGGGTCAGGCCCTGCTCCGCAAAGAAGGCCTGCACGGCCGTTTCCATCAGCTCCACGCCCAGCACCCGATGGCCCTGCCCGGCCAGCCAGGCCATGTCCAGGCTCTTGCCGCACAGCGGCACCAGCACCCGGGTTCCCGGCTCGCCGGCCCAGTGCCGCAGCAGCCAGGGATTCACTTCGGACAGATGAAAGCCGATCTCGTTACGGTTCCAGCGCGCCCGCCAGAAGTCTTCATGCATGGTGTGTTCCCCGAATTGGTCAGCGGCGGGATTCTCGCATGAAAGGCCGGTCGGTCCGGCGGAACAACTGCCGGCTCCAGACGCTCTACCCTGTTCGAGCCCATCGCTGGAGAACCGTCCATGAGCATCGTCGTGCACACCCTGACCAGCGCCAGCTACCGCCACAGCGTCATGGTGGATGAGCGTCATGAACTGGCCACGGACCTGCCGATCGGCCAAGGTGGCCAGGGCAGCGCACCCGAGCCCCACGACTACTTCGACACCGCCCTGGCGACCTGCAAGGCACTGACCGTGACCCATTACGCCCGCCAGAACGGCATTCCGCTGACCGGCATCAGCGTGGAGGTCAGCCACGACGGCAGCCGGGAGAAGGAAGGCTTCTACGCGATGACGGCGGAGCTGACCCTGCGCGGCAACCTGACCGACGAGCAGCGCGCCGAGCTGAAGCGGGTGGCTGGCCACTGCCCGCTGCACAAGCTGATGACCCAGGTGCAGATCAGCATCGAGACCCGGCTCAGCGAAGGCCCGTTCAGTTAATTCAACGATCCACCAGGAATGACCCGCTTGGTATCAGTTTTAGGCATTTGAGCCGTCGAACGCCGTGATAGCATAATGCCCACACTTTTGTCGGGGGCGTTTCCAGCGCCTTCGCCAGCCGCTGTACCCGCCCCTCGCCGTGTGCCTAATAACAATTAAAAGGTTTCTGCCGAGTCCGTGCGCGTTTCCGAACGCTTGCGCGCGGGGCTTTCCCATTAATTTTTTTAGGCTGCCGACCCCATGAACCAAAGCCTGACTTCCCTGCAACGCCATCACCGTCAGGCCGACCGCGTCATGCGCGGCGTGCTCTGGGCGATGTTCCTCTACGCCCTGATCCTGGGCCTCTGGTTCGACAACGCCGGGCAGGCCCTGGTGATCGGCGGCCTTACCGGCGTGACGCTGACCGTGCTCGGCCAGCTGATCCCTGGCCAGCGCCTGCTGCGCGGCCTGATGGGCGCGGCCTTCATGGTGATGGCCGCCCTGCAGATCAACCTCGCCCACGGCGTGGTGGAGTTCCATTTCGGTATCTTCGTGCTGCTGGCGGTCCTGCTGTTCTACCGCGACTGGCTGCCGATCGTCGCGGCAGCGGCCACCGTGGCCGTGCACCACCTGGTGTTCTATGCCCTGCAGACGCGCGGCTTCGATCTGGTGGTGATCCAGCAAGGCGGCTGGGGCACCATCTTCCTGCACGCCTTCTACGTGGTGCTGGAGACCGCCATCCTGGTGTATCTGGCGCAGCAGAGCCACAAGGCCGCCGCCGAAGGCGAAGGCCTGATGACCGCCACCGATCGCCTGGTGTCCGACGACAAGATCAACCTGACCTATCGCATTCCCCAGCGCGGACCGATCGCCCAGCGCTTCAACGCCTTCCTCGACGAGCTCGGCGAACTCACCGGCGCAGTGGTGCGCGACAGCCGCCAGCTGGAGCAGTCGGCCGATCACCTGGCGGCCACCACCGATCAGTTGCGCAGCGGCGCGAACCGCCAGCTGGACGAAACCGCGCAGATGCTGGCGGCCATGGACGAGATGGTCGCCGCCATCGAAAACGTCGCCGATCATGCCAGCGAGGCGGCCCGCGCCGCCCAGGGCATCAACGAGAAATCCGACACCGGCGAACGCCTGCTCCAGACCTCGCAGCAGGCCATCGACGCCCTGGCCGAGCAGCTGAACGAGGCCAACCAGACCGTGCAGGCGCTGGCCGAGCAGTCCGAGCAGGTCAGCAAGGTGCTCGAGGTGATCGGCAGCATCGCCGGCCAGACCAACCTGCTGGCGCTCAACGCGGCCATCGAGGCGGCGCGCGCCGGCGAAGCCGGCCGCGGCTTTGCCGTGGTGGCCGACGAGGTGCGCAACCTGGCGCAACGCACCGCCGACTCGACCCGCGAGATCCATGACATCCTCGGGCGCCTCCAGCAGGACAGCCAGACCGCCGCTCGGGTCATGCGGAGCAGCCGCGAAGCCGCGCTGGACTGCGTGACCGGCAGTCGGCAGGCGGGCGAGCTGCTGGTGGCCATGGGCGACGAGATCGAGGCGATCAGCCGCATGAATACCCTGATCGCCTCCAGCACCCAGGAGCAGAGCGCGGTCAACCTGCAGATCAGCCAGAACCTGCAGGGCATCCGCGAGGTGGCAGAGCGCAACGCCGACGACGCGCGGCGCCTGGACCAGGAGAGCGAGCAGCTGCAGGCGCTGACCGACCGGCTGGAGCGGCTCAGCTCGCGCTTCCACGTCTGAGCGGGTTCGGACGAACGCGGGGAGCATCCGCCAGGCCTGCTGGTCACAGCCCTGTACGCCCGTTCAGGGTGAAACGGTAGGAGGCTCCTCAATGAAGCACTGGATCATTGCTGCGTGCTGCGCGCTGGGGCTGGCGGGTTGCGCCAGCGATTACATCATCGCCACGACCGACGGCCAGATGCTGGCCAGCCAGGACAAGCCCGAGCTCGACAAGAAGACCGGCCTGATCGAGTACGAGGACAGCGAGGGGCGCACCCGGCAGATTCCCAAGTCCCAGGTGCGGCAGATCATCGAGCGCTGATCCACGGCCAAGCGCCCTGGCATGGCAGTTGCTCCGGCATCGGCATACCTATAACGGCGCGCCCGCGCCTTGCCGTGCCCGTGTTCCGCCGATCCACCATGAGGCATGACCTCCTTGCCATGCGCCCTTGTTGTGCGCATGAGCGGGAATGGTTCGGCGGAGCACATCGTGGAGAGACTGCCATGCTGCGCATCCTGCTGATCAACGACACCGCCCGTCATGTGGGGCGTCTTCGACAGGCCCTGAGCGAAGCGGGATTCGACGTCATCGCCGAATCCGGTCCGACCATTGACCTCCCCGACCGCGTGGAAGCGCTCAAGCCCGACGTCATCCTGATCGACAGCGAATCGCCCGGCCGCGACGTGCTCGAGCAAGTGGTCATGGTGTCGCGCGCCCAGCCCCGCCCGATCGTGATGTTCACCGACGAGCAGGACCCACAGGTGATGCGCCAGGCGATTCGCTCGGGGGTCAGCGCCTACATCGTCGAAGGCATCCAGACCCAGCGCCTGAAGCCCATCCTCGACGTGGCCATGGCCCGCTTCGAAAGCGAGCAGACCCTGCGCAGCCAGTTGCAGGCCCGCGAAGCGCAGCTCAACGAACGCAAGCGCATCGAACAGGCCAAGGGCATCCTCATGAAGCTGCGCCAATGCGACGAGGAAGAGGCCTACACCCTCATGCGCCGCCAGGCCATGGGCCGGCAGCAGAAACTCATCCAGGTGGCCGAGCAGATCATCGCCATGCAGTCGCTGATGCGCGGCTGAGGCCTACCCCACAGGGCTGGACTTGTAGGGCCGGGTTTATCCCGGCCGACATTGCTGCGACTGACATCCTTAGCTGTCACCCGCCTCCGCTGGCCGGCGTAAAGCCGGCCCTACAGGTTCTTCCCGGCATCAGGCGAACGTCATGCCTTGTAGGGCCGGGTTTACCCCGGCCGATGTTGCTGCGACCGACACCCTTAGCGGAGCACCCACCTCCGCTGGCCGGCATAAAGCCGGCCCTACAGGTTCTTCCGGTATCGGCGAACGTCATGCCTTGTAGGGCCGGGTTTACCCCGGCCGATGTTGCTGCGACCGACACCACAGGCTTAGCACCCGCCCCCGCTGGCCGGCGTAAAGCCGGCCCTACAGGTTCTTCCCGGCATCGGGCGAGCGTCATGCCTTTGTAGGGCCGGGTTTACCCCGGCCGACGTTGCTGCGACCGGCACCCTTAGCGGAGCACCCGCCCCCGCCGGCCGGCGTAAAGCCGGCCCTACAGGTCCGGCCACAGTCCCAGCGCCCGGGCCGGCTTGCCGCTTGTCGGTGGACGGCGTATCGTCGCCTTCGGTCGCACAGGCGACCAGCGTCGCTCGGACGGTTCCGGGCGCTTACGTCACATCGAGGAAATCATGGCCGAACACGGCAAGCGCCGCTTTGCGCGCATCGATCGTCTGCCCCCCTACGTTTTCAATATCACCGCCGAGCTGAAGATGGCCGCCCGCCGCCGTGGCGAGGACATCATCGACTTCAGCATGGGCAACCCGGACGGCGCCACGCCGCCGCATATCGTCGAGAAGCTGGTGCAGGTCGCCCAGCGCGACGACACCCATGGCTATTCCACCTCGCGCGGCATTCCGCGCCTGCGCCGCGCAATTTCGCGCTGGTACCAGGATCGCTACGCCGTGGAGATCGACCCGGAATCCGAAGCCATCGTCACCATCGGCTCCAAGGAAGGCCTGGCGCACCTGATGCTGGCCACCCTGGACCAGGGCGACACGGTGCTGGTCCCCAACCCCAGCTACCCGATCCACATCTACGGCGCGGTGATCGCCGGCGCCCAGGTGCGCTCGGTGCCGCTGATTCCCGGCATGGACTTCTTCGCCGAGCTGGAACGGGCGATTCGCGAGTCGATCCCCAAGCCAAAGATGATCATCATCGGCTTCCCCTCCAACCCCACCGCCCAGTGCGTGGAGCTGGACTTCTTCGAGCGTGTGGTGGCCCTGGCCAAGCAGTACGACATCCTGGTGGTGCACGACCTGGCCTACGCGGATATCGTCTATGACGGCTGGAAGGCGCCGTCGATCATGCAGGTGCCGGGCGCCAAGGACGTGGCGGTGGAGTTCTTCACCCTGTCCAAGAGCTACAACATGGCCGGCTGGCGCATCGGCTTCATGGTCGGCAACCCCGAGCTGGTCAACGCCCTGGCGCGCATCAAGAGCTACCACGACTACGGCACCTTCACACCGCTGCAGGTGGCGGCCATCGCCGCGCTGGAAGGCGACCAGCAGTGCGTGCGCGACATCGCCGAGCAGTACCGCCAGCGCCGCAACCTGATGGTCAAGGGCCTGCACGAGGCCGGCTGGATGGTCGAGAACCCCAAGGCGTCCATGTACATCTGGGCGAAGATTCCCGAGCCCTATGCGCACATGGGCTCGCTGGAGTTCGCCAAGAAGCTGCTGGCCGAGGCCAAGGTGTCGGTGTCCCCGGGCATCGGCTTCGGCGAGTACGGCGACGATCATGTGCGCTTCGCGCTGATCGAAAACCAGGACCGCATCCGCCAGGCGCTGCGTGGCATCAAGGCGATGTTCCGCGCCGACGGACTGATCACCCCACCGACCAAGGCGCGCAAGACCGAGGCCTGACCCGTCAGGGGCCGGCGCAACGCCGGCCCCGTAGAGCAGTCGGCGCTTTCCCGGCGGCCGATGCGGTGTGCACCCAGCGGCGGCCCACGAGGCCGCGCGGAAATCCTGTGGGGCCGGCTTTACGCCGGCCAGCGGGCTCGAATCCTCAGAAACCATTGCGTTCCCACCTCTGCCGGCCGGGATAAACCGGCCGGGCAGGTCCGGCCCCACAACCACCAGCGTAACCAGGCTTTCGTAGGAGGGGCTTGGCCGCGACGCCCTACCCACCCGGTCGCGGCTAAAGCCGCTCCTACAGGTTCCGCATCGGTCATCGCGGTAGCGCTCCAGCATGCGCCGCCCTGGCGCATAGCAGGTGCCCCAACGCACAAGTACAAGGCATCGCCTTTCCCACTCTCCGCTCTGCATACGCCAACCGGCTGTTTTCAAAGGCTTTTAATTGCCTCTGAAAACCTGGCAAGCCCTTTGCTTTGTCTCAACCGAACTCTCGCGGCACGCCAATGGCGGCGGGCTGTGGATCGCGGACAACGGCGTCCGTCGGGTTGCCTTCCCCCTCGCAGGTAACCCGACGTGTACGCCGTTTTTTATTGCCCGAAAAAGGAAGTCTCCATGAACGAGCGTGATTCGACCCGTCGCACCTTTCTCAAGCAGTCCATTGCCGTCGCCGGGCTGAGCCTCGCCGCGCCGTCTTTCCTGCGCACCACCGCCTGGGCGGCGGGTTCGGATGCGCCGGAGAAAACCGATCTGCGCATCGGATTCATACCGCTCACCGATTGCGCCTCGGTGGTTGTCGCCGCCACCCAGGGCTTCGGCAGCAAGTACGGGCTGAACATCACGCCCAGCAAGGAAGCCTCCTGGGCTGGCGTGCGCGACAAGTTGAACACCGGCGAGCTGGATGCCGCCCACGTGCTGTACGGCATGATGTACGGCGCCCAGCTAGGGCTGGCCGGCCCGCAGCGTGACATGGCGGTACTTATGAGTCTGAACCAGAACGGCCAGGGCATCACCCTCTCGAAACAGCTGCGCGACGCGGGCGTGACCACCGGCGAACAGCTGGCCGCCCATGTAAAGCAGTCCGCCACGCCGCTGACCTTCGCCCAGACCTTCCCCACCGGCACCCACGCCATGTGGCTCTACTACTGGCTGGGCGCCCACGGCATCAATCCGATGAGCGACGTGAAGACCATCACCGTGCCGCCGCCGCAGATGGTGGCCAACATGCGCGTCGGCAACATGGACGGTTTCTGCGTCGGCGAGCCCTGGGGCGCGCGGGCGATCTTCGACAAGGTGGGCTTCACCGTGGCCACCAGCCAGCAGATCTGGCCGGACCATCCGGAGAAGGTGCTGGGCACCACCCGCGCCTTCGTCGAGCAGTACCCCAACACCGCCCGCGCGCTGGTGATGGCGCTGCTGGAAGCCAGCCGCTTCATCGACGCCAATGAGGAAAATCGCCGCAGCACCGCCAAGCTGATCGCCGGCAAGGCCTATGTGAATGCCCCGGTGCAGGTGATCGAGCAGCGCTTCCTCGGCAACTACGAGGATGGCCTCGGCAACAGCTGGCAGGACCCGTACAGCATGCGGTTCTGCCGCGACGGCAGCGTCAACTTCCCCTATCACTCCGACGGCATGTGGTTCCTGACCCAGTTCCGCCGCTGGGGACTGCTGAGCGAAGACCCCGATTACGCCGCCGTGGCCGCTGCCGTCAACCAGACCCGCCTGTACAGCGAAGCCGCCAGCGCCCTGGGCATGGCCGTACCGGCCAGCCCGCTGCGCAGCAGCACGCTGATCGACGGCAAGCGGTGGGACGGCAGTGATCCGGCCGGCTACGCCCGTTCCTTCACCATCAAGGTTTGACCTGAGGAGACGCGCCATGACCGTACCCTTGACGCCGCCCCCGGTGGCCCATCGCGAAACCCACCCCCTGCGTCGCCTGGCCATCGCCGGCTGGCTGCGCCAGGGCACGCAGGCGGTGCTGCCGCCGCTGCTGGGCATCCTGCTGTTCCTGTTCCTCTGGGCGCTGCTGGCGGCGCGCAGCGAGGGCCTGCCCGGCCCCCTGGTCACCGGGCAGGCGGCGCTGGCGCTGTTCGCCGATCCCTTCTACGACAACGGCCCCAATGACATGGGCATCGGCTGGAACATCCTGCATTCGCTGGGTCGAGTCGGCGCCGGCTTCGGGCTGGCGGCGCTGGTCGGCATCCCGCTGGGCTTCGCCATCGGCCGCTTCGCCTTCCTGGCGCGCATGCTGGCGCCGATCATCAGCCTGCTGCGCCCGGTGTCGCCGCTGGTCTGGCTGCCGATCGGCCTGCTGGTGTTCGAGGCCGCCGGGCCGGCGTCGATCTGGGTGATTTTCATCAGCGCCATCTGGCCGATCATCCTCAACACCGCCGCCGGCGTGGCCAGCGTGCCGCAGGACTACCTGAACGTCGCCCGCGTGCTGAAGCTCTCCGAATACAAGGTGCTGACCCGCATCCTGTTCCCGGCGGTGCTGCCGCACCTGATGACCGGCATCCGCCTGGCCATCGGCGTGGCCTGGCTGGTGATCGTCGCGGCGGAAATGCTCACCGGCGGCATCGGCCTGGGCTTCTGGGTGTGGGACGAGTGGAACAACCTCAACGTGGCGCACATTCTCATCGCCATCGTCATCGTCGGCCTGGTCGGCCTGGCCCTGGAGCAGAGCCTGCTCCTGCTGGCCCGCCGCTTCGACTACCACAGCTGAGCCCGGAGGCTTTCATGGACAAATTCGTCGAGCTGACCCGCGTCGGCAAACACTTCGAGACCCGCAAGGGGCGCTTCGTCGCCCTGCGCGAGGTGAACCTGGACATCGCCCGCGGCGAGTTCGTCTCGCTGATCGGCCACTCCGGCTGCGGCAAGTCCACGGTGCTCAACCTGATCGCCGGGCTGCTGGAGCCCAGCGAGGGCGGGCTGATCTGCAACGGCCGGGAAATCGACGGGCCCGGCCCGGAACGTGCGGTGGTGTTCCAGAACCACAGCCTACTGCCCTGGATGACCTGCCTGGGCAACGTGCAGCTGGCGGTGGACAAGGTGTTCGCCAGCCAGAGCAAGGCCGAGCGCCGCGAACGCAGCGAGGCGGCCCTGCGCATGGTCGGCCTCGACCATGCGCTGCACAAATACCCCAGCGAGATCTCCGGCGGCATGAAACAGCGCGTCGGCATCGCCCGCGCGCTGGTGATGGAGCCCAAGGTGTTGCTGATGGACGAACCGTTCGGCGCGCTGGACGCCCTCACCCGCGCCCATCTGCAGGACGAACTGCTGCGCATCGTCGGCCAGACCCACAGCACCGTGGTGATGGTGACCCACGACGTGGACGAAGCGGTGCTGCTCTCCGACCGCATCGTGATGATGAGCAACGGGCCGGCGGCCACCGTCGGCGACATCCTCACCGTCGAACTGCCGCGCCCCCGCGAGCGCCTGGCCCTGGCCAACGACCCGCTCTATCACCAGTACCGGGGCGCGGTACTGGAATTCCTTTACCAGCGCCAGCGCCGCCCGGCCGCCTGAGTGCTGCGCATGGCGACCCCGCGCGGGGTCGCCATTTGTCCCGCTCAAGATAAGCCGCCCGATGCCGACAACCCTCACACAACAAGGCGAACTGCCCGTTAGGGCTTTACAACGCTTCGCACTCGTCCACCCGGGGGATGGTCAGCATGTCGGCTTTCAGGAAGAAGAACACTCTGGCACCGGCCTACAGCTGGCGCGGCACACAGTCGGAGCCGGGGATTCTGGTGCACTACCGCTCCGATCATCATGAGCGCTCGGATGGCCTGTTCTGGTGCCTGTCCTGGCTGGCGCTGCTGCTGCATCTGCACCTGTTCATCACCGATGCGCACAACCTGCCCCAGCACGCCTATCGCTGGATGCTGATCGGCAGCTATGCGCTGATGTTCCTGGCGCCGGCCTGGCTGCTGGCCCGCCCGCTCACCTGGCTGCCGCGCCCGCTGCAGCTGACCTTCCAGGTTCTACTGATCAGCCTCGTGCATCTGCTGGTGCATATCGACCACCTGTTCTGGACCTCGCAAGGCCAGCACTGGGGCGACCTGTCCCTGGACGCGACCCTGGCCTTGCTCCGCGCGCAGAATCCATTGCTGGTGGTGCTGGCCATCCTGACCGTCCAGACCCTTCTGCGCAGCCTGGCCAGCCTGGTGATTCTCTTCGCACCGCGCCTGCCTTTGCCTGGCCTGCGTCTGGCGCTGCTGGTGTTCCTTGCCACCACGGGTGCCGAACGCCTGGGCTATGCCCTCGGGCATTACGAACACAATCGCACCCTGCTGCGCATGGCCGATGGCATGCCCTTCCATCAGCCGCTGGTCATCGACCAATACCTGAAAGAGCTGCGCGGCAAACCCTGAGCCTGACGCACCGCGCGCGGGCAGGACGCACCAGCAGCGGACACGCGCGGCCCGTCCCCACCCAGGCGCCAGTGCCCACCCCCCCTGAACCCGGGCATCTGCCAACCTGGCACGCTGTCTGCTTGGCTTCTTCGCAACACCGGCACGGCCTTCAACGGCGAAGGCAGCAACGACCGGCACGGACAAAGGCGTCCTCGTCGCACTGGCGACGGGACGCCTTTTTTGTTTCTGCAGGCTGACGGAGACGCGAATGAACAGACCCAGGCTGGTCATGGTCGGCAACGGCATGGCCGGGGTGCGCACGCTGGAAGAATTGCTCAGGCTGGCCCCGAACCTCTACGACATTCAGGTGTTCGGCGCCGAGCCGCACCCCAATTACAACCGCATCCTGCTCACCCCGGTGCTGGCCGGCGAACAGCGCCTTGAGGACATCATCCTCAACGATCTGGACTGGTATCGACAGCACGCTATCCGCCTGCATCTGGGCAAGAAGATCGTGCGCATCGATCGCGCACGGCGTCGGGTAATTGCTGACGATGGCAGCGAGGCGCAGTACGACCGCCTGCTGCTGGCCACCGGTTCCCGCTCGTTCATTCCGCCGCTGCCCGGCCATGATCTGGCTGGCGTCATCGGCTATCGCGACATCGCCGACACCCGCGCCATGCTCGACGCCGCCGAACGCTATCGCCACGCCGTGGTGGTCGGCGGCGGCCTGCTCGGCCTGGAGGCGGCCAACGGCCTGCGCCAGCGGGGCATGCAGGTGAGCGTGGTGCACCGGGGCGAGTGGCTGCTGGATCGCCAGCTGGACCGCACCGCCGGCGAGCTGCTGCAGCGGAGCCTGGAGGCACGTGGCATCCGCTTTCGCCTGGCCGCCACCACCGAGCGCCTGCTCGGCGGCGAGGACGGCCGGGTACGCACCGTCTGTCTGCAGAACGGCGAGCGGCTGCCCGCCGAGCTGGTGGTGATGGCCACGGGCATCCGCCCCAACGCTGAACTGGCCGAAGCAGCCGGCCTGCCCTGCCGACAGGGTATTCGGGTCGACGACACCCTGCAGACCTTCGATCCGCGCATCTATGCCGTGGGCGAATGCGTCAGCCATCGCGGCATCAGCTACGGGCTGGTGGCGCCACTGTTCGAGCAGGCACGGGTATGCGCCACGCACCTGGCGCGCCTGGGCATCGGCCGCTACGCGGGATCGCTGCTGGCCACCCGCCTCAAGGTCACCGACATCGACCTGTTTTCCGCCGGCGACTTCAGCGGCGACGCCGGCACGCAATCCATCACCCTGAGCGACCCCACGCGCGGCATCTACCGCAAGCTGGTGGTGCGCAACGACCGCCTGGTGGGCGCCTGCCTGTTCGGCGACAGCGCGGATAGCGCCTGGTACCAGCGCTTGATCCGCGAGGGCTGCAGCATCGCCGGCTGCCGCGAGCGGCTGATGTTCGGTGAAGCACAGGAGACCCGCCATGCCGGATGACCGCCAGACCACTGCCGCCACCTGCTGCTACTGCGGGGTCGGTTGCGGCGTGCTGATCGAGCACGACGGCCAGCGCATCCTCGGGGTGCGCGGCGATCCGGCCCATCCGGCCAATCGGGGCCGACTGTGCAGCAAGGGCGCGAGCCTGCACCTGAGCGGCGACCTGGCCAGCCGCGCCTTGTATCCGGAGCTGCGCCTGGGCAAGGCCCTGGGCCGCAGCCGGACCGACTGGGACAGCGCGCTGGAACATGCCGCCGAGCGCTTCGCCGCGACGATCCGGGAGCATGGCCCGCAGAGCGTCGCCTTCTATGTCTCCGGCCAGTTGCTCACCGAGGACTACTACGCCTTCAACAAGCTGGCCCGCGCGCTGATCGGTACACCACACATCGACAGCAACTCGCGGCTGTGCATGTCCAGCGCCGTGGTGGGCTACAAGCGCAGCCTGGGCGCCGACGCGCCGCCCTGTTCCTACGAGGATGTGGAGCTGGCCGACTGCGTGCTGATCATTGGCGCCAACCCGGCCTTCGCCCATCCGGTGCTGTTCCGGCGTCTGGAGGCCGCCAAGGCGCAGCGCCCGCAGATGCGCGTCATCGTGGTCGACCCACGACGCACCGACAGTTGCGAGCTGGCCGATCTGCATCTGGCGCTGCAGCCGGGCACCGACGTCGCCTTGCTGCATGGGCTGCTGCACCTGCTGCTGCGCGACCAGCGCCTCGCCCCCACCTTCATCGCCGAACACACCGAAGGCTTCGCGGCACTGCACAGCCTGGTGCAGGAGTACCCGCCGGAGCGGGTCAGCCAGCTGTGCGGGCTGAGTGAAGACGATCTGGAGCAGGCCGCGCGCTGGATCGGTGATGCTCCCCGCTTTCTGTCGCTGTGGTGCATGGGCCTCAACCAGTCCAGTAGCGGCAGCGCCCGAAACAGCGCGCTGATCAACCTGCACCTGGCCACCGGGCAGATCGGCCGGCCCGGCGCCGGTCCCTTCTCGCTGACCGGTCAGCCCAACGCCATGGGCGGCCGCGAAACCGGCACCCTGGCCAATCTGCTGCCCGGACATCGGGAAGCCAACAATGCCGAGCACCGCGCCGAGGTCGCCGGTTACTGGGGCGTCAACAGCATTCCTGGCGCCGGGCTGAGTGCGGTCGAGCTGTTCGACGCCGTGGCCGACGGCCACATCAAGGCGCTGTGGATCGCCTGCACCAACCCGGCGCAGTCGATGCCCGACCAGCAACGCATACACGCGGCGCTGGCGGCCTGCCCGTTCGTGGTGGTGCAGGAGGCGTTCGCCGGTACCGAGACCTGCGCCTACGCGGACCTACTGCTGCCCGCCGCCAGCTGGGGCGAGAAGGACGGCACGGTGACCAATTCGGAGCGGCGCATCAGCCCTGTGCGCAAAGCCGTGCCGGCCCCCGGCGCCGCGCGGCCGGACTGGGCCATCGCCTGCGACTTCGCCCGGCGCCTGGAAGCACGGCTGCGGCCCGGCCTTCCCAGCTTGTTCGCCTTCGACTCGGCGCAGGCGCTGTTCGAGGAGTTCACACCGCTCACCGCCGGGCGTGATCTGGATTACTCGGGGCTCAGCCACGCCCTGCTCGACCGCCTCGGCCCGCAGCAATGGCCGTTCCCGGCCGGCGCCCGCCAGGGCACGCCACGCCTGTACGCGGATGGCCGTTTTCCGACACCCAGCGGACGGGCGCGCTTCATCGCCGAGCCTTATCGAGCCCCGTTGGAAGCTGCGGAGCGTGCGTTTCCGTTGCTGCTCAACACCGGAAGGCTGCGCGATCAGTGGCACGGCATGAGCCGCACCGCCAGCGCCGCGCAATCGTTCGGCCATGCGCCGGAGCCGCTGCTGGGCCTGCATGCGGACGACCTCGCCGGTCTGTGCCTGCGCGACGGTGATCTGGTGCGAGTCGCCAGCCGACGGGGCGCGCTGGTGCTGCCGGCGCAGACCGATCCCGGGCTGCGCCGGGGCCACGCCTGGCTACCGATGCACTGGGGGGATCGCTTCCTTAAGGGGCTCGGCAGCAACGTGCTGA
Source organism: Pseudomonas sp. (assembly GCF_035497915.1). Lineage (GTDB taxonomy): Bacteria > Pseudomonadota > Gammaproteobacteria > Pseudomonadales > Pseudomonadaceae > Serpens. The sequence goes on along the minus strand of NZ_DATJCS010000052.1, from coordinate 16,583 downwards.
CCCAGCCGGGGTTCGATCCGCTGTCGCGCCAGCCGGAGCTGAAGTTCAGCACCATTGCGGTCACACCCATCGATCTGCCCTGGCGGCTGTATGTACTGGTGGAAGGTTGCGGGCTGGCGCATCTGGACGCGCTGCGCCCGCTGCTGGCGGACTTTCCCTACGCCAGTCTGGGACTGCAGGGCCGCGAGCGTACGGCGTTGGTGATCCGCGCCGCGAGCAACCAGGCGCCGCCACGGGAGTGGCTGGCGCGCCTGGACCGAATGCTGGCCCTGCACGAACCCCTGCTCGCCTACGACGACCCGGCCACCGGGATCAGCAAGCGCCTGCGCATCGAACAGGGGCGCCTGACCGCGCTGCGCCTGGCCGGCGAAACCCTCGGCCGCGACTGGCTGACCGCGCTGTGGCGTGAGGGCAAGCCGATCGAGGGTCCCCCACACCGGTTGCTGGCGCCGTCGCCCGGCCAGGCGACGACCGACCGCCTGGTGTGCAACTGCCTGAATGTAACGGCGGACCGCATCCAGGCGGGGCTGACCCGTGGCCTGGGGCTGCCGGAGCTGCAGCGCGAACTGCGTTGCGGCACCCAGTGCGGTTCGTGTCTGCCGGAGATCCGCCGCATGGCCAGGGACACTGTCAGCAGCTGCGCTATAACTTGAAACCCGGACTCAAGGAGAGAGCCATCATGATCACTGCTTCATTGCGTGCCACCGCCCTGCTATTGCCCCTGTGCGCCTGGGCGGCGGCGCCCGCCGGCGATGTGGAGCAACTCGAGCGGGGCCGTTATCTGGTGCAGATCGCCGGCTGCAACGACTGCCACACCGACAATTACCTGCAAGCTCCGGATCAGGTCCCGGAAAGTTCCTGGCTACAGGGAACGGGCCTAGGCTGGAACGGCCCCTGGGGAACCACCTATGCCAGCAACCTGCGCCTGGTGCTGCCGCAGCTGAGCGAAACCGAGTGGCTGCACCTGGCGCGCAATGCCAATTACCGGCCGCCGATGCCCAATCACGCCCTCCGGCTGATGAGCGACGAGGACCTGCTGAGCATCCATCGCTTCGTCAGGCATCTGGGCCAGGCCGGTACGCCGGCGCCCGCCTATGTGCCACCGTCCGGCAAGACTTCCGGCCCGTTGGTGCTCTTCCCTTCCCCCGACCAATAAAAAACCGGGGCCCCTTCAGGCCCCGGTCTTGGTCACACAGAGCGAATGGACCTCATTCGACCTGCGCTTCCACCTCGGCTTCCACGCGGCGGTTGATGGCGCGGCCGGCCTCGGTGGCGTTGTCCGCCACCGGGCGGGTTTCGCCATAGCCGACCGAATCCACGCGGCTGCCATCGATGTCGTACTGCTCCACCAGCACGTTGCGCACGGAGCTCGCGCGACGATCGGAAAGGTCCTGGTTGTAGGCCTCGGTGCCGACCGAGTCGGTGTGTCCTTCCACCACCGTGGTGGTCTGCGGGAACTGCTGCATGAATTCCGCCAGGTTGCGGATATCGTCGTAGCTGTCCTCGCGCACCACGTCCTTGTCGAAATCGAACTTCACATCCAGTTCGACGCGCACCGTTTCCGGAATGGGCTCGGCTTCGACCACCGGTTCGTAGACCGGCTCGGCCTGAACAACTTCTTCCTGGCGACCGCCACCGAAATTCAGGCCTACCCCAACGCCGGCCATCCACTCGCTGTCGCCCTGGTCGATGTTGTGAATGGCATCCACCCCCGCCCGGGCGAAGAAGTTTTCGGTGAAATAGACCTTCAGCCCGGCACCGACATTGGCGAAGGTACTGTGGTCCCGTCCGTCGCGTTCCGCCTGGCCAATGCTCTGGTGAGCCATGCCGGCCGACAGGTACGGGCGCACGCCAGGTCCCGGCTCGCCGAAGTGGTAGACCGCGTCGAGCGAGGTCAGACTGCCCTTGATGTTCTTGTAACGCCCATCGGCCGTGACCGGATCGTCCGAGGTGAGATCGTGGTATTCGCCGTGGGAGATGCCCAGGGAGACATCATCCGTGAGGAAGTAGCTAGCCCCGGCCCCGTAAAGCTCGCCTTCGCTTTCGATATTGCGACGGCTGTCGGGGTAGTACTGCTTGGCGAACACTTCCACCTCGACGGCGCCCTGGCCCTGAGCCAACGCGTTTGCGGAGGTCGCGGCGACAACAGCACCAATGACCGCGCCTAAGGTGTTTTTGAGCCTCATCCGTAAATCCCCATCTGAATGGTATGGATGGCTCCCCCCGAAACAGAGGAGTCACCATTCAGAGAGGCGGACCGCTTACAAAGTTTCCGCGCTGCCGGCGAATTTTTCGCGCATACGGTCCAGCGCCCGCTTGTAGCGCATCTTCGTGGCGCTGAGACCCATGTGCATGATGTCGGCGATTTCCTGGAATTCCAGTTCGGCGACAAAGCGCAGGATGAGGATTTCCCGGTCGATGGGATTGACGTGCACCAGCCAGCGATCCAGCCCGCCCTTGTCCTCTACCTTCGGGGTTTTCTCCTCCGAAGCCTCTTCCAGGGGTTCCAGGCTGAGCGCGTCGACGAGGCGGCGTTTGCGACGTTCCTTGCGGTACTGGGTGATGCACTCGTTGTAGGTGATGCTGTACAGCCAGGTCTTGAACTTGGACTTGCCTTCGAAGTTCTTCAAGCCGTACAGCACCTTGAGCATCACTTCCTGGCAGACATCGTCGGCATCCCGGTCGTTGCCCAGATACCGCGCACAGACATTGAACAGCGTGCGCTGGTAGCGCCGCATCAGCTCTTCGTAGGCACGGGTGATATGGAAGAGTTCCTGGTGCGCACGTGCCACCAGCTCTTCGTCGGAGAGCTCGCGGGGGTCATAGCGCTGGCCGGGGTGCTGGACTTTGTTCAAAACGAATCGTCGGCAATTGAGGCGGATGCGCAGCGAACGACCGGGCGGTCGTCGCGGCGCAATACGATAACAGGATTTGCCGCCTCAACGGCTGTTGACGCGATGTTCGAGCAGCGTCTTATTGGCTATTGACACCAGCTGGTCATCAGGGGTCAGCAGCACGGTCTTTACCGTGCCGATTTCCTCGATCTGACCCTCAATGTCGCCGATCTGGATATCCTGGCCCACCTCGTACAGCTCACGCACGTATATGCCGGCGATGATCTGCCCGGCGATTTCCCGGCTGCCCAGACCCAGCGCCAGGGCGGCGGCCAGGCCGACCGAGATCAGCACGATGGCGATGACGGTGTTGAGCAGATCGGTCTTCACTTCCAGTTGGCCGATGGCCACCGAGATGCTGATGATGATGATCATGGCCTGGGCGACACGCCCCAGGCTGGCGGCGTAATCCAGCCCCACGCTTTCCGCGGCACCGCGCACCAGGCCGTTGACCAGTTGGGCCAGCAGCACGCCGGCCAGCAGCACCAGCGCCGCGCCAAACACCTTGGGCAGGTACAGGGCGAAGACGTCGAGGGTGGCCGAAACACGCTGCAGGCCCAGCGAGTCGGCAGCCGACACCAGGAACACCAGCAACACGAACCAGTAGACGATCTTGCCGATCAGGGTGGACACCGGCACCTGGATGCCGATGCGCGCCATCATCTTGGTCAGGCCGGTGCCTGCCATCAGCCGGTCCAGACCCAGCTTGGCCAGCAGCTTGGACAGCAGCGTGTCCAGCAGCTTGGCAACCACGAAGCCCAGCAGCAGCACCACCAGGGCGCCGAACAGGCGCGGGATGAAGGCCGCGACCGAGCCCCACATGGTGCTCATGGCGTTGACGAGGCTCTGGGTCCAGGGATCGAATTCCATCTTCATTCAGCCTTTTCAGCACAGCGTTTGGTGGCGGATCCCGCCTGTCGGGAGCCGGCGCTCAGCGCGATCATCATGGCCTCGAACCAGTTGCCCATCAGCGAGAACAGGTCGCCGACGCCCACCTGGCGGTTGGCGGTCTTGAGCACCCGATCAAGGGTTGCATCGTCATCATGCCGGGAAGACGGAGCGTTCTTGAGCAGATCGCGCAAGGATTCTTCGAAGGGGTCGTGCATGCGCACCTCCGCGGAGTACAGACGGGTAGACGCGGCGGGATAACCGAGGGTCACACACGACGGCCCGACCATCCCGCTGCCGGCAGCGGGATGGCGTGGACGCAGCGCTGCTTTACTCGGGCATGCTCAGCGGTTCGGGAGAGACGATGATGCCGTTATTGTCGGCGTACACGTACTGGCCGGGGCGGAAAGTCACGCCGGCGAAGGTGACGACCACGTTCAGGTCGCCGATGCCGCGCTTGTCGGTCTTCATCGGATGGCTGGCCAGCGCCTGGATGCCCAGCTCGGTCTGCGCCAGCACATCGACGTCGCGCACGCAGCCGTAGACGATGATGCCTTCCCAGCCATTCTTCGCCGCCTTCTCGGCCAGCATGTCACCCAGCAGGGCGCGACGCAGCGAGCCGCCACCGTCCACCACCAGCACCTTGCCTTCGCCGGGCAGGTCGACCTGCTCCTTGACCAGCGAGTTGTCCTCGAAGCATTTGACGGTGACGATCTGACCACCGAAGGAGTCGTGGCCGCCAAAGTTGGCGAACATCGGCTCGACGACCTGGACCAGATCCGGGTAGGCGTCGCACAGGTCAGGGGTGACGTATTGCATGCTGAACTCCTTGAATATGGGTGCTGCTGGGGGCGCACATCTTAGCCGCAGCACTCCCTTTAGCACAGGGTCTCGCGCTCGACCTGTTCCGCGGCATGCGCCGAAGCGGCGACCTGGCGTTGCAGCCAGTCGACCAATAGCGGCCAGACGTCACGCTGCGCCGCCTTGCTGATCAGCATCTCGACATGACCGAAGGCACTGGCAAAACCGTTCTTCGGCCCCAGGCACAGATGCTCACGGCTGGCCGAGCCGAACTGGCGCAGCAACCGCTCGCAGGCCGCTGGCGGATCCTGTCGATCCCCTTCGGCGGACACCGCCAGCACCGGGATGCGCACGGTGGCCAGGCCCTGCCACCAGTTCTCCCGGCCGGCGCCGAAGCGACCGAACAGACCGTGCCAGCGCAGGGCATCGCGGGCCACGCCGATCGGCTCATCCTCGGGGCCGCGCCGCAGGCGCATGCCGGACAGGTGCGGCATGCAGCTCAGCAACAAATGCCCGCCCCATTCCAGCGGCGGAAACTTCAGCGGCAGGTAGATGCGGCTGACCTGCGCACCCAGCAGCGTCAGCGAGGCCGCGCTGCGCTGCTCCAGATAGCCGCCGCCGGCGGCGGCGGCGAGTATCACGCCGCCCAGCGAATGCCCCATCCAGTGCGGTGCCTGAGCAGTCTGCTCCAACACGAACTCGGCAATGGCCGGCAGGTCGTAGCGGGCGTAGTCCATCACGCGATTGTGCCGATAGCTGCTGTTGCGCGGCGACAGGCCGTGGCCGCGCATCTCCGGAATCCACACATCGAAACCGGCCCGCGCCAGATGGGCGCCGAAGCCGATGCCCTTGGGCGAGAACCAGAAACGCCGGTTGGTGAAGCTGCCGTGCAGCAGGATCACCGGCACACCGCGCGAGCCCGGGGCATCGGCGCGCCCCAGGCGGGTGACCGCCAGCTCGACGCTGGCATCGGGACTGTTGCGCGGCTTGAGTAGATAGATGTCCTCGCTCAGGTCGCCGCACAGTTCGGCGCTGAGCAGGGCGACGGGAAAGAGTCGGCTGCTGCTTTGCATTACGGGATTCGTTCGCGTGGATATGAAAAAGGGCGGGTCCAGGCCCGCCCTTCCAGTATGGTCAAAGCGCTCAGATTTGCCCTTCGGCGAGGAAGAACCAGGTATCAAGAACGGAATCCGGGTTCAGCGACACGCTTTCGATGCCCTGCTCCATCAGCCAGCGGGCCAGATCCGGGTGGTCGGACGGGCCCTGGCCGCAGATGCCGATGTACTTGTCGGCCTTGCGGCACGCCTGGATGGCGCTGGACAGCAACTTCTTGACCGCCGGGTTACGCTCGTCGAACAGGTGGGCGATGATCCCGGAGTCGCGGTCCAGACCCAGGGTCAGCTGGGTCATGTCGTTGGAGCCGATGGAGAAACCGTCGAAATATTCGAGGAACTCGTCGGCCAGCAGCGCATTGGAGGGCAGCTCGCACATCATGATCACGCGCAGGCCGTTCTCGCCGCGCTTGAGGCCGTACTGCGCCAGCAGGTCGACCACCTGGGAGGCTTCGCCCAGGGTACGCACGAACGGCACCATCAGCTCGACGTTGGTCAGGCCCATCTCATCGCGCACCTTGCGCATGGCCCGGCATTCCAGCTCGAAACAGTCGCGGAACGATTCGCTGATGTAGCGCGACGCGCCACGGAAGCCCAGCATCGGGTTCTCTTCCTCGGGCTCGTAGAGCTTGCCGCCGATCAGGTTGGCGTATTCGTTGGACTTGAAGTCCGACAGGCGCACGATGACCTTCTTCGGCCAGAAGGCGGCGGCCAGGGTGCTGACCCCTTCCACCAGCTTCTCGATGTAGAAGGTCACCGGATCGGCGTAGCCGGCGGTGCGCTTCTGCACGCTTTCCTTGATGTCGGCGGGCAGGCTGGCGAAGTTCAGCAGCGCCTTGGGGTGCACGCCGATCATGCGATTGATGATGAACTCCAGGCGCGCCAGGCCGACTCCGGCGTTGGGCAACTGGGCGAAGTCGAAGGCGCGGTCCGGGTTGCCGACGTTCATCATGATCTTGAACGGCAGCTCGGGCATCGCATCCACGGAATTCTTGCGCACGTCGAAGCCCAGCTGGCCTTCGAAGATAAAGCCGGTGTCACCCTCGGCGCAGGAGACGGTCACGCCCTGGCCGTCCTTCAGCACGTGGGTGGCGTTGCCGCAGCCCACCACCGCCGGAATGCCCAGCTCGCGGGCGATGATCGCCGCGTGGCAGGTACGGCCGCCACGGTTGGTGACGATGGCGCTGGCGCGCTTCATGATCGGTTCCCAGTCCGGGTCGGTCATGTCGGAGACCAGCACGTCGCCCGGCTGCACCTTGTCCATCTCGGACACGTCGTGGATCACGCGCACGGGACCGGCGCCGATGCGCTGGCCGATGGCGCGGCCTTCCACCAGCACGGTGCCCTTTTCCTTGAGCAGGTAGCGCTCCATGACGGTGGCGCTGGCACGGCTCTTCACGGTTTCCGGGCGGGCCTGGACGATGTACAGCTGACCGTCGTCACCGTCCTTCGCCCACTCGATGTCCATCGGGCGGCCGTAGTGCTTCTCGATGATCAGTGCCTGGCGCGCCAGGTTGGTGACTTCCTCGTCGCTGATGGCGAAGCGGGCGCGCTCTTCACGGGTAACCTCGACGGTCTTCACCGACTTGCCGGCCTTGCCCTCGTCGCCGTAGACCATCTTGATGGCCTTGCTGCCCAGGTTGCGACGCAGGATGGCCGGGCGACCGGCTTCCAGGGTGTGCTTGTGGACATAGAATTCGTCGGGGTTCACCGCACCCTGTACCACGGTCTCGCCCAGGCCGTAGGCGGCGGTAATGAACACCACGTCGCGGAAGCCGGATTCGGTGTCCAGGGTGAACATCACGCCGGCGGCGCCGGTTTCCGAACGCACCATGCGCTGCACGCCGGCGGACAGGGCGACCAGCTTGTGATCGAAGCCCTGGTGTACGCGGTAGGCGATGGCGCGGTCGTTGAACAGCGAGGCAAACACTTCCTTGGCGGCACGGATCACGTTGTCCACGCCACGGATATTCAGGAAGGTTTCCTGCTGGCCGGCGAAGGAAGCGTCCGGCAGGTCTTCGGCGGTGGCCGAGGAGCGCACGGCCACCGCCATGTGTTCGTTGCCGCCACTCATTTCGGCGAAGGCCTTGCGAATGTCGGCATCCAGCTGGGCGGGGAACTCGGCGTCCATCACCCACTGGCGGATCTGCGCGCCGGTCTTGGCCAGGGCGTTGACGTCGTCGACGTCGAGCGCATCCAGCGCGGCATGGATGCGCTCGTTCAGGCCGCTTTGTTCGAGGAAATCACGATAGGCCTGGGCCGTGGTGGCGAACCCGCCGGGAACGGAAACACCGGCACCCGCCAGATTGCTGATCATCTCGCCCAGGGAGGCGTTCTTGCCCCCTACCCGCTCGACATCGTGGTTGCCGAGCTTATCGAGGGAAACTACGTACTCAACCAAGGTGATCTCTCCACGCTGAAGGGGAATGACGCTGGCGGATTGTGTCCGCATCGGTGTGGCCTGCCCCGGGGAAATAGGTAAGAATGCCAGCCGGCTAGCGACGGAATTGCCCGGCTATGATAGCCAAGAATCGCTTTCACCTTAAGGCTTTCGGCGTATGAAACGAACCGCTTTCTTCATCTCTGACGGAACAGGCATCACCGCCGAAACCCTCGGACAGAGCCTGCTCGCCCAGTTCGAGAACATCCAGTTCCAGAAGCTCACGCGTCCCTACATAGACACGCCCGACAAGGCCCAGGCCATGGTCCGGCAGATCGATCAGGCCACCGAACGCGACGGTTACCGGCCGATCATTTTCGATACCATCGTGAACCAGGAGATCCGCGACATTCTGGCGCAGTCGTCCGGCTTCATGATCGATATCTTCTCCTGCTTTCTGTCGCCACTGGAGCAGGAACTGAGCGCCAGCTCGTCCTATTCGGTGGGCAAGTCCCACGCCATCAGCCACTCCGCCAACTACATGGAGCGCATCGAGGCAGTGAACTTCGCCCTCGACAACGACGATGGCGCGCGCACCCATTACTACGACAAGGCCGACCTGATCCTGGTCGGCGTGTCACGCTGCGGCAAGACCCCCACCTGCCTGTACATGGCCATGCAGTACGGCATCCGCGCCGCCAACTACCCGCTGACCGAAGAGGACATGGAGCGCCTGCAGCTGCCCGCCGCGCTCAAGGTCCACAAGCACAAGCTGTTCGGCCTGACCATCGACCCGGACCGGCTCACCGCCATCCGCCACGAACGCAAGCCCAACAGTCGCTACTCCAGCTTCGCCCAATGCGAGTTCGAGGTGCGCGAAGTTGAAAAGCTGTTCCAGCGCGAGAACATCCCCAGCCTGAACACCACGCATTTCTCGGTGGAAGAGATCTCCGCCAAGATCCTCGTGGAAATGGGCGTGGAACGCCGCCTGAAGTAACGACCCCGCACCCGAAAAAGCCGGCCAACGCCGGCTTTTTCGTTTAGCGGCGGGACATCAGAACGCGTCGCCCGGCACCCGCACCCAGCCTTCCATGAGGATGCGCGCGCTGCGGCTCATGATCGCCTTGGTCACCGTCCAGCTACCGTCGATCTGCTTCGCCTCGGCGCCGACCCGCAGCGTGCCGGACGGATGGCCGAAGCGCACGGCCTGGCGCTCGCCGCCGCCGGCGGCCTGGTTGACCAGCGTGCCGGGCACCGCCGCCGCCGTGCCGATGGCCACCGCGCAGGTGCCCATCATGGCGTGGTGCAGCTTGCCCATGGACAGCGCACGCACCAGCAGGTCGACCTCGCCGGCCTCGATGATCTTGCCGCTGGACGCCTTGTAGGTTTTCGGCGGCGAAACGAAGGCGATCTTCGGCGTGTGCTGGCGGGTCAGCGCCTCTTCGGCCGTCTTGATCAGTCCCATGCTCAGCGCGCCGGCCACGCGGATCTTTTCGAAGCGCGCCAGCTGGGCGGAGTCGCCGTTGATGTCCTCGCGCAGCTCGGTGCCCTGGTAGCCGATGTCCTCGGCGTTGACGAACACCGTGGGGATGCCGGCGCTGATCATGGTGGCCTTGAAGGTGCCGACGCCGGGCACTTCCAGGTCGTCGACCAGGTTGCCGGTGGGGAACATCGAGCCACCCTCCTCGCCGTCATCGGACGGATCGAGGAACTCCAGCACGATCTCCGCCGCCGGGAAGGTCACCCCGTCCAGCTCGAAGTCACCAGTCTCCTGCACCTGGCCATTGGTGACCGGTACGTGGGCGATGATGGTTTTCTGGATGTTGGCCTGCCAGATGCGCACCACACAGGTGCCGTTCTGGGGAATGCGCGCGGGATCCACCAGCCCGGCATGAATGGCGAAGGCGCCGGCCGCGGTGGACAGGTTGCCGCAGTTGCCGCTCCAGTCAACGAAGGCCTTGTCGATGGAGATCTGGCCGTAGAGGTAATCCACGTCGTGCTCGGGCTGGCTGCTCTTCGACAGGATCACGCACTTGCTGGTACTGGAGGTGGCGCCGCCCATGCCGTCGATGTGCGCCGTATAGGGATCGGGGCTGCCGATCACGCGCATGAACAGCTGGTCACGGGCCGTGCCCGGCACCTGGCAGCGCTCGGGCAGGTCCTGCAGGCGGAAGAACACGCCCTTGCTGGTACCGCCACGGATGTAGGTAGCGGGGATTCTGACTTGTGCTGCGTGGGTCATTGTTTGCTCCTGGCGGATCGTTCCCCCTCTCCCCCGGCCCCTCTCCCGCGAGGGGAGAGGGGGGATGCGGAGCGAGCCCCACACAGGACAGCTCCCTCTCCCTTGATGGGAGAGGGCTGGGGAGAGGGTGAAGCAACCGCCTCGAATATCACTGCCAATACCTGTTCGGTACTCAGCAGTATCTCGTTATTCCAGAACCGCAGAACCCGAAAGCCCTGCCCCTTCAGCCAGGCATCGCGCAGGGCGTCATGCCGGCTGTCATTGTGTTGCCCGCCATCGGCCTCGACGATCAGCCGGGCGCCGAAGTGCACAAAGTCGAGCACATACGGTCCCAGCGGCTGCTGGCGGCGGAATTTATGTCCGCCCAGCCGGTGGGCGCGCAGATGGCGCCAGAGCAAGTGCTCGGCGTCGGTCATGCTGCGCCGCAGACGGCGGGCGAAGGTTTTCTGATCCATGGCGTCCTTGCCTTGTTTTAAGCCCCTCTCCCCAGCCCTCTCCCACGAGGGAGAGGGAGCTGTCCGTGCTACCCCTCGCCCCTTGTGGGAGAGGGGTCAGGGCAGAGGGGGCGCGGATTACGCGTTGCCTTCGAGGAAGTCCTTGGCGAAGCGCTGCAACACGCCGCCGGCCTCGTAGATCGACACCTCTTCGGCGGTGTCCAGACGGCAGGTCACCGGCACCTTGAGGCTTTCGCCGTTGGTGCGGTGGATGACCAGGGTCAGCTCGGCACGCGGCTTGCGCTCGCCGATCACGTCGAAGGTCTCGGTGCCGTCGATGCCGAGAGTCTTGCGGGTGGTGCCCGGCTTGAACTCCAGCGGCAGCACGCCCATGCCGATCAGGTTGGTGCGGTGGATGCGCTCGAAGCCTTCGGCGACGATGGCTTCCACGCCGGCCAGCCGCACGCCCTTGGCCGCCCAGTCGCGGGACGAGCCCTGACCGTAGTCGGCGCCGGCGACGATGATCAGCGGCTGCTTGCGCTCCATGTAGGTCTCGATGGCTTCCCACATGCGCATGACCTTGCCTTCCGGCTCGACGCGCGCCAGCGAACCCTTCTTCACCTGGCCGTCGACCACGGCCATTTCGTTGACCAGCTGCGGGTTGGCGAAGGTGGCGCGTTGCGCGGTCAGGTGGTCGCCGCGGTGGGTGGCGTAGGAGTTGAAGTCCTCCTCCGGCAGGCCCATCTTCGCCAGGTATTCACCAGCGGCCGAGTCCAACAGGATGGCGTTGGACGGCGACAGGTGGTCGGTGGTGATGTTGTCCGGCAGCACCGCCAGCGGACGCATGCCCTTGAGGGTACGCTCACCGGCCAGCGCACCTTCCCAGTACGGCGGACGACGGATGTAGGTAGACATCGGGCGCCAGTCGTACAGCGGGCTCTCGGCCTCCTTCACAGTGCCCAGATCGAACATCGGGATGTAGACCTGCTTGAACTGCTCGGGCTTGACGCAGGCGGCGACGATGGCGTCGATCTCCTCGTCGCTCGGCCACAGGTCCTTCAGGGTGATGGGGTTGCCTTGGGCGTCACGGCCCAGCACGTCCTGCTCGATGTCGAAGCGCACGGTACCGGCGAGGGCGTAGGCCACCACCAGCGGCGGCGAGGCCAGGAAGGCCTGCTTCGCGTAGGGGTGGATGCGGCCGTCAAAGTTGCGGTTGCCGCTCAGTACGGCGGTGGCGTACAGGTCGCGGTCGATGATTTCCTGCTGGATCTTGGGGTCCAGCGCGCCGGACATGCCGTTGCAGGTGGTGCAGGCGTAGGCGACGATGCCGAAGCCGAGCTTTTCCAGTTCCGGCAGCAGGCCGGCTTCTTCCAGGTACAGCTTGGCGACCTTGGAACCCGGGGCGAAGGACGTCTTCACCCACGGCTTGCGCACCAAGCCCAGCGCGTTGGCCTTCTTGGCCAGCAGGCCGGCGGCGACCACGTTGCGCGGGTTGGAGGTGTTGGTGCAGCTGGTGATGGCGGCGATGATCACCGCGCCATCGGGCAGCAGGCCCTTTTCCTCCTCGGCGCGCGCGGCGGCCAGCATGGCTTCGTCGGCGATGCCGCGCTCGTGCAGTGCCGAGGTCGGCAGGCGCTTGTGCGGGTTGCTCGGGCCGGCCATGTTGCGCACAACGCTGGACAGGTCGAAGGTCAGCACGCGCTCGTACTCGGCGCCTTCCAGCGCGGTCGCCCACAGGCCGGTGGTCTTCGCGTAGTTCTCGACCAGCGCCACCTGCTCCGGCTCGCGGCCGGTGAGCTTGAGGTAGTCGATGGTCTGCTGGTCGATATAGAACATCGCCGCAGTGGCGCCATATTCCGGGCACATGTTGGAGATGGTGGCGCGGTCGCCGATCGACAGGCTGTCGGCGCCTTCGCCGAAGAATTCCACCCAGGCACCCACCACGCGCTCCTTGCGCAGGAATTCGGTCAGGGCCAGCACGATGTCGGTGGCGGTGATGCCCGGCTGACGCTTGCCGGTCAGTTTGACGCCGACGATGTCGGGCAGGCGCATCATCGAGGCACGGCCGAGCATCACGGTTTCGGCTTCCAGGCCGCCGACGCCGATGGCGATCACGCCCAGGGCATCCACGTGCGGGGTATGCGAGTCGGTGCCGACGCAGGTGTCCGGGAAGGCCACGCCGCCACGAGCCTGGATCACCGGCGACATCTTCTCCAGGTTGATCTGGTGCATGATGCCGTTGCCGGCGGGGATCACGTCGACGTTCTTGAAGGCGGTCTTGGTCCACTCGATGAAGTGGAAACGGTCCTCGTTGCGGCGCTCTTCCACGGCGCGGTTCTTCTCGAACGCGTCCGGGTCGAAGCCGGCGTATTCGACGGCCAGCGAGTGGTCGACGATCAGTTGGGTCGGCACCACCGGATTGACCTTGGCCGGGTCGCCACCCTGTTCGGCAATCGCGTCACGCAGACCGGCCAGGTCGACCAGCGCGGTCTGGCCGAGGATGTCGTGGCAGACCACGCGGGCCGGATACCAGGGGAAGTCCAGGTCGCGCTTGCGCTCGATCAGCTGCTTGAGCGCATCGGTCAGCAGCGCCGGATCGCAGCGGCGCACCAGCTGCTCGGCCAGCACGCGCGAGGTGTACGGCAGTTTTTCGTAGGCGCCGGGCTGGATGGCGTCGACCGCCGCGCGGGTGTCGAAGTAATCCAGCGCGGTGCCGGGCAGGGATTTGCGGAATGCGGTGTTCATGCCATGGACTCGATGGGGTGATGAGTAAAACGGAGCAGGGAGAGCCCGTCACCGGGCCCTCCCTTCCCCAATCAGCGCTGTGCCATGGGCGGCACGGCGCGCGGCTCGACACCGATGTACTCGGCGCTCGGGCGGATGATGCGGTTGTTGCTGCGTTGTTCGAACACGTGGGCGGCCCAGCCGGTAACCCGCGAGCAAACGAAGATCGGGGTGAACAGCTTGGTGGGGATGCCCATGAAGCGGTAGGCGGAGGCGTGGTAGAAGTCGGCGTTGGGGAACAGCTTCTTGCGCTCCCACATCAGCTCGTCGATGGCCACGGAGATCGGGAAGATCATGGTGTCACCCACTTCCTCGGCCAGCTGCTTCGACCAGATCTTGATCACCTCGTTGCGCGGGTCGGAAACGCTGTAGATCGCGTGGCCGAAGCCCATGATCTTTTCCTTGCGCTCCATCATCCGCTCCAGCTCGGCGACGGCTTCGGCCGGCGTCTTGAAGCGGTCGATCAGGTCCATCGCCGCCTCGTTGGCGCCGCCGTGCAGCGGGCCGCGCAGCGAGCCGATCGCACCGGTGATGCAGGAGTACAGGTCGGACAGCGTCGAGGCGCAGACGCGACCGGTGAAGGTCGAGGCGTTGAACTCATGCTCCGCGTAGAGGATCAGCGACACGTTCATCACCTTGCGGTGCAGTTCGCTGGGCGACTTGTCGTGCAGCAGTGCGAGGAAGTGGCTGGCCAGGTCGGGCTCGCCGGTGACGCAGTTGATGCGTACGCCATCGTGGGTGTAGCGGTACCAGTAGCACATGATCGCCGGGAAGGCCGCCAGCAGGCGGTCGGCGATATCGAGCTGCTGCTCGAAGCTGTGCTCGGGCTCCAGGGTGCCGAGCATCGAACAACCGGTGCGCATCACATCCATCGGATGGGCATCGGCGGGAATGCGTTCGAGCACTTCCTTGAGCGCCTGCGGCAGATCGCACATCCCTTGCAGACGGCGCACGTAGGCGTCCAGCTGCGCGGCGTTGGGCAGTTCGCCATAGAACAGCAGGTAGGCGATTTCCTCGAACTGGCAATCCTTGGCCAGCTCACGCACGTCATAGCCACGGTAGGTCAGGCCGGCGCCTTCCTTGCCGACGGTGGACAGGGCGGTCTGTCCGGCGATCTGGCCGCGCAGACCTGCGCCGCTCAACACTTTTGCTTCAGCCATTGCTCTCTCCTATTGAAGTTGTTCTGGATGCTGCAAATTGCTTCGGGTGCGGCCCGGGCTGACGGGCCGCACGGTTCGCTTCTAGCCCTTCTTCTGCGCGAAAAGCGCGTCCAGGCTCTGCTCGAAGGCGTGGTAGTTGATGCGCTCGTACAGTTCCATGCGCGTCTGCATGGTGTCGATCACGTTCTTCTGGGTGCCATCGCGACGAATGGCGGTATAGACGTTTTCGGCGGCCTTGTTCATGGCGCGGAACGCCGACAGCGGGTAGAGCACCAGCGAAACGTCGACAGCAGCGAGTTCCTCGGTGGTGTACAGCGGCGTGGCGCCGAACTCGGTGATGTTGGCCAGGATCGGCGCCTTGATGCGATCGGCGAAGGTCTTGTACATCGCCAGCTCGGTGATCGCCTCGGGGAAGACCATGTCGGCACCGGCCTCGACGCAGGCGGCGGCGCGATCCAGGGCGGCGTTCAGCCCTTCCACGGCCAGCGCATCGGTGCGCGCCATGATCACGAAGCTGTCGTCGGTGCGCGCGTCCACAGCCGCCTTGATGCGGTCGACCATTTCCTGCTGCGAGACGATTTCCTTGTTCGGACGGTGACCGCAGCGCTTGGCGCCCACCTGGTCTTCGATGTGGATCGCGGCCGCGCCGAACTTGATCATCGACTTGACGGTACGCGCGACGTTGAACGCCGAAGCGCCAAAGCCGGTATCCACGTCGACCAGCAGCGGCAGGTCGCAGACATCGGTGATGCGACGCACGTCGGTCAGCACGTCATCCAGACCGGTGATGCCCAGGTCCGGCAGGCCGAGCGAGCCGGCCGCCACGCCACCACCGGAGAGATAGATGGCCTTGAAGCCGGCGCGCTTGGCCAGCAGCGCGTGGTTGGCGTTGATGGCACCCACCACCTGCAGCGGATGTTCGGCGGCCACGGCGTCTCGGAAGCGCTGACCGGGGGTATTGGAACTCATGCGTCACCTCTGCTTTGGTTGTCTACCTGTTGTTCCACGTTGCGGCGCGAGGCCGCGATATGTCGGCGCATCAGCAGCTCCGCCAGTTCGCCATCGCCCTCGGCGATGGCTTCAAGAATCCGCTGATGCTCGGCGAAGGCCTGATGCGGCCGGTTCGGCGTACTGGAAAACTGGATGCGGTACATGCGCACCAGTTGATAGAGGTCACCGCACAGCAACTGGGACAGCGTAGCGTTGCCGCTGGCCTGGATGATGCGGTAGTGGAAATCGAAATCACCTTCCTGCTGGTAATAGCCGCGCCCGGCCTGGAACGCCTCGTCGCGCTCGTGGGCATCCAGCACCCGGCGCAGTTCATCGACCTCCGCGCGGGTCATACGCTGCGCCGCCAGGCGACAGGCCATGCCCTCCAGGGATTCACGGATCTGGTACAGCTCGACCAGCTCGCGGGTGCCCAGGGACACCACCCGGGCGCCGGCATGGGGAACTCTCACAACGAGACGTTGTCCTTCCAGCCTGTGAATCGCTTCACGCAACGGCCCGCGGCTGATGCCGTAGGTACGGGCCAGTTCCGGTTCGGAGATCTTGCTGCCCGGGCCGATCTCGCCACTGACGATGGCGGCCTGGATGCGACGGAACACCTGCTCGGCCAGGGTCTCGCCTTCTTCCGCCACGGACAGCAACGCAGGCTGTAGCCACTCATTCATTGTCGACAATCCGATTAATTGATGCCTAAAAAATACCCAATTTCCCAGGCAAAAGCCATAAGCCAGGGCAAGATTGTCAACACGACGAGCGTCGGACCATGCAACCTTGGTCGAGTTGTCTTTCTTTCGCCCGGTTCACAGTCCGCCCGGCGCCAGGCTTCCGGCGCCATGCTAGAATCCGCTCCGCCTGTGCCTGGGTGTTCTTCCGCGCTCCG
>NZ_DATJCS010000051.1:0-202809 GCF_035497915.1 Pseudomonas sp. | reverse complement strand
CCGACACCGGATACAGCTCGGTGTCCATGCCGGAAAGGCCGACCAGCTCGCTGGGCAGGTGGAAACCGGTGATCTGTTCCTGACCGAGGTCGGTGACGCTGAAGGTCTTCAGGCTGCCGGAGCGCACGGCGAATACCGAGCCGAACGCATCGCCCTGACGGAACAGAAATTCACCCTTCTTCAAGGGCCGGCCACGCTTGACGATCTCGTCCAGCGCATGCAGGTCTTCCAGATTGAGGGATAACGGCAGGCACAACGGAGCCAGACTGCAATCCTTGCAATGCGCCTGATGGGACGCACGAAGCTTGTTGGTCTCGGACATGGCTCTTCCTGAGAGAAGGGAGGATTCACAATGCCCGCAAGGTTACCCCAGGAAAACCGGCAGGACTAGCCGGCAAATGCACACCAATACCGCCAGTCGCGGCCCTTAAAGCGCTCTGTTTCGCGGGCCGGGTGCGGTTTGTGACTAATGGCCGCAGGCCAGTGCCGGGTTATAGATAGCGGTCGAACAGCATGCACACCGAACGGACCAGCAGGCGCCCGGCCGGCAGGATCTGGATGCCCTGCGGATCGAGCGTCAGCAGGCCGTCGCGGTGCATGGTCTGCAGTTGCGGCCAGATGTCGGTGAAATAGTCCTGCATGCTGATCCCGTGGGCGCGCTCCAGGCTGGCGAAGTCCAGCTCGAAATGGCAGATCAGCCGCTGGATCACATCACGGCGCAGCAGGTCGTCGGCGTTGCAGTGCAGGCCGTGCGCCGTGGCCAGCTGGTCATTGGCCAGGCTGTTCTGGTAGCCGGCCAGGTCGGTGTCGTTCTGACAGTACAGCGAGCCCACCTGGCTGATGGCGGAAACGCCCAGGCCGATGACATCGCAGTGCCCATGGGTGGTGTAGCCCTGGAAGTTGCGCTGCAGGAAGCCGTCTTCCTGGGCCATGGCCAACTCGTCGTCGGGCAGGGCGAAGTGGTCGAGACCCACGTAGCGATAGCCGGCGGCGGTCAGCTGCTCGATGGCGTTGTGCAGCATGTCCAGCTTCTGATCCGGGCTGGGCAGCTCCTCGGTCAAAATGCGCCGCTGGCCGGCATGGCGTTCCGGCCGATGCAGGTAGTTGTAGAGCGAAATGCGCTCCGGCTGCAGGTCGATAATGGCCTGCACCGTGCCGGAGAAGCGCTCGAAGGTTTGCCGGGGCAGGCCGTAGATCAGGTCGATATTGATCGAGCGGTACTGCAGCGTGCGCGCGGCATCCACCAGGGTGCGGGTCTGCTCCAGGCTTTGCAGGCGGTTGACGGCACGCTGCACGTCCGGGTCGAGTGCCTGCACGCCGAGGCTGACCCGGTTGAAGCCCAGTTCGCGCAGCAGGCCCATGGTCGACCAGTCGGCCTCGCGCGGGTCGATCTCGATGCTGTAATCCCCGGAGTCGTCATCGAGCAGATTGAAGTGCGCCCGCAGGGTCTGCATCAGTTGGCGCAGTTCGGCGTGATTGAGAAAGGTGGGCGTGCCGCCACCGAAATGCAACTGTTCCACCTGCTGGTTGGGGCCCAGGTGGCAGGCGAGCAGGGCGATTTCCCGCTCCAGATGCTTCAGGTAGGGTTGCGAGCAGCTGCGGTCCTTGGTCACCACCTTGGTGCGCGCGCAGTAGTAGCAGGCGTTGGCGCAGAAGGGTATGTGCACATACAGCGAAAGGGGGCGGCCTTCGCGCCGGCTGGTGCGCAGGGCATGCAGCAGGTCGAACGAGCCGACTCCGGAATGGAACTGCGCCACCGTGGGGTACGACGGGTAGCGCGGGCCAGCCTGGTCGTAGCGGCTAATCAGTTCGGGATCCCAGCGGATGGCGTCGAGCATCGGACGTCCCAGCGTGTTTTCAGTGGCGGTGAGTCTAGGTGGGGGGGGCGGGGGGCTCTTTGATCTGTATCAAAGCCCCGTGGTATCAGGCGTTGCGCGCTTGACCGGTGGTTCACGCTCACCCGACCGGCAGGCCGGCGGACACTTGCTAAGCTGGCCACATGGTCCCGCACGCCAATATCCGCTCCGATGAAGACTCCGCCTCGCTGCGTCTGGGCGGCGCCTGGACGCTTGCGCACTATGCCGGCCTGCGCGCCGGGCTGGCGCGCTGGAAGGAGGCCTCGGCAACGGCGCGCCAGGTCGACATGAGCGAGCTGCGCGAGCTGGACACGGCCGGCGCGGCGTTGCTCGCCGAGCTGTTCGGCGCCGAGCGGCTGCTGGAGCTGGCCGATCGCGCCGAGGGGCTGTCGGCGGAGCGCCGGGCGTTGCTGCGCAGCGTGGCGCGTGCCCTGCAGGGTATGGCGCCCGCCGAGGCGCATCCGCGACGATCCACGCTGCTGGAACTGCTCGAGCAGATCGGCCGTACCGTGGACGCGCTGTGGCGGCATGTGGTCGGCCTGCTCGGCTTCATCGGCCTGGTGCTGGCCACCCTGGTCCGCGTCCTGTTGCGTCCGCGGCGCTGGCGGATGACCTCACTGGTCGCCCACCTGGAACAGTCCGGCCTGGATGCGGTGCCCATCGTCGCCCTGCTGACCTTTCTGGTCGGCGCCGTGGTGGCCTTTCTCGGTGCCACGGTGCTGGCCGATTTCGGCGCCACGCAGTACACCGTGGACCTGGTGGCCTTTTCCTTTCTGCGCGAGTTCGGCGTGCTGCTCACCGCCATCCTGCTGGCCGGGCGCACGGCCAGCGCCTACACCGCGCAGATCGGCTCCATGAAGGCCAACGAGGAACTGGACGCCATCCGGACCCTGGGACTGGACCCGCTCGAATTGCTGGTGCTGCCCCGGGTCTTCGCCCTGCTGATCGCGCTGCCGCTGCTGACCTTCATCGCCATGCTCAGCGGCCTGCTGGGCGGCGGCGTGGTGTGCATGCTGTCGCTGGACATCCCGCCCAGCCTGTACCTGAGCATCATCCAGAACGGCGTAGACGTGCGGCATTTCCTGGTGGGCATGGCCAAGGCGCCGATCTTCGCCTTCCTGATCGCGGTGATCGGTTGTCTGGAGGGCTTCCGAGTCAGCGGCAGCGCCCAGTCGGTAGGCGAGCACACCACCTCCAGCGTGGTGCAGTCGATCTTCGTGGTGATCCTGATCGACGCCCTGGCCGCGCTGTTCCTGATGGAGATGGGCTGGTGAACCGGGAGCAGGCGGTCATCCAGGTGCGCGGGCTGGTCAACCGCTTTGGCAACCAGGTGGTGCACGAAGGCCTGGATCTGGATCTCTACCGGGGCGAGGTGCTCGGCGTGGTCGGCGGCTCGGGCACCGGCAAGTCGGTGTTGCTGCGCAGCATCGTCGGCCTGCGTCGGCCCAACGCCGGCAGCATCCGCGTGCTGGGCGAGCAGCTCGAACGGCAGTCGCCGGAAGCGCGCTCACGCCTGGAGCGGCGACTCGGCGTGCTGTATCAGCGCGGCGCCCTGTTCACCTCGCTGACCGTGCTGGAAAACACCGCGCTGCCGCTGATCGAGCATGCAGGTCTGCCCCGCCCGGAGGCCGAGCGCCTGGCGCGGCTCAAGCTGGCCCTGGCCGGCCTGCCGGGCAGCGCGGAGGACAAGTACCCGGCCGAGCTGTCCGGCGGCATGGTCAAGCGCGCCGCCCTGGCGCGGGCGCTGGCCCTGGACCCGGAGATTCTGTTTCTGGACGAGCCCACCGCCGGCCTCGACCCGGTGGGCGCGGCGGCGTTCGATACGCTGATCGCCACGCTGCGCGATGCGCTGGGGCTCAGCGTGTTCCTGGTCACCCACGATCTGGACACCCTCTATGCGATCTGCGACCGGGTGGCCGTGCTGGCCAACCGCACGGTGCGGGTGGCCGACCGCCTGGAGGTGGTGGCCGCCACCGAGGATCCCTGGATCCAGGATTACTTTCACGGGCCGCGCGGGCGCGCGGCCGCTCAAGCCGCCCTGGCGGCGGGGAGTCGCTGATGGAAACCCGAGCCCATCATGTGTTGATCGGTCTGTTCACGGTGCTGCTGGTGGTCGGCGGGCTGCTCTTCGCGCTGTGGCTGGCCAAGAGTCAGTCGGACCGTTCGTTCGGCGAATACGAGGTGGTGTTCGAGGAAACCGTGACCGGCCTGTCCAAGGGCAGCGCGGTGGAATACAACGGCATCCGCATCGGCGACGTGGTGGCGCTGTGGCTGGACCCGGACGATCCGCGCAAGGTGCGGGCGCGCATCCGGGTCGCGGCCGGTTCGCCCATCAAGCAGGACACTCGCGCGCGACTGGCAATCACCGGGGTGACCGGCACGGCGATCATCCAGTTGCTGGGCGGCACGCCCGAGAGCCCGCCGCTGCGCACGCATCCCGATCGGCCGGCGGTGATCATTGCCGACCCTTCGCCGATCGCCAAGCTGATGGCGGGCGGCGAGGACATGATCACCAGCATCACCCGGCTGCTGGATCAGGCCAACCGGATGTTCTCCGAGGCCAACATCACCCGCTTCGGCCAGATCGTCGCCAACATCGAGCAGGCCACCGGCAACCTGGCCGATCAGAGCGGCGGGCTCGAGCAGGCAATGACCCAGCTGAACGCCACGCTGGCGGAGGCGAGCGGGGTGCTGCGCAGCCTAGACGGCTACCTCAACCAGGAAGGGCGGCAGGTGCTGCAACAGGCCGTGGCGACCATGAATTCGCTGCAGCGCAGCAGTCGCGAGCTGGAAACCCTGCTGGTCGACAACCGCGATTCACTGGAAAGCGGCATGCAGGGCCTGGCCGGGCTCGGGCCCATGCTGCAGGACCTCGGCGAGGCGCTGGACTCGCTGCGTACCTTCAGCCGCCGGCTGGAGCAGAACCCGGCCAGTTACCTGCTGCAACGCGACACCCTGGAGGAATTTCGCCCATGAAGATGCTCGTGCCCGTGCTGTTCGGCCTGCTGGCCAGCTGCTCCATCCTCCCCGAAAGCGAGGAACTGCGGGTCTACCAGTTGCCGCACCTGACCCACACGGACGTCCCGGCCCCGGCAGCGCCCCTGAAGGACACGCTGCGCGTCAGCCGGCCACAAGCCTCGCCCCTGATCGACAGCACGCGCATCCTGGTTGCACCCGAGCCGGGGCGGCTCAGTGCCTACCCGGGGGTGCGGTGGAGCAATCACGCGCCGATCCTGCTGCGCGACCGGCTGCTGGAACAGCTGCGCGCCAGCGAGGCGTTTGGGGCCGTAGTGAGCGACCAGATGAGGGCGCTGGCGGGGTTCGAGCTGGCGGGCGAGCTGCAGGCGTTCCAGATCGAGTACCGCCAAGGCAAGCCGGTGGCCGTGGTGCGCATGCAGGCGACCTTGCTGGGTGGCGGCAAGCGCCTGGTGCTGGCGAGCCGGAAGTTCCAGGGTGAAGTGGCGGCGGATGACAGTTCCGTCGAGGCGGCGGTGGCGGCGCTGGGCCGGGCCAGCGATGAACTGGCTCGGCAGGTGACCGCCTGGGTCATTGCGAGGTTGCGCACATCCTGAGAGCTACCGGTACCTCACCCGGGGTACAGGCCGAACGGCGCCAGGGTCCCATGGTCTACCAGGGAGTATTCTCAAGGAGTCAGCGAACATGATTGCCCAACGATTCATGCGTCATCTGGCCTCCGTGCTGGCGGCCTTCCATTTGCTGGTGGTGGTTCAGGTGCCAGTTGCCCAGGCCATGGTCGGCACCTCGGAAGTCATCGCCGAGCAGCAGCTGCAGGTCGATCGCCAGCAGTTGCTGGAGATGCTCGAGGATCAGGGAGTGAAAGAGAAGCTGGCGACGCTGGGTGTGGCGCCCGACCAGGTGGAACAGCGCATCAACAGCCTGACCGCCGCCGAACTGGCGCAGTTCAACCAGCAACTGGAACAGGCGCCCGCCGGCGGTAGCGTGGTCGGCATCATCGTGCTGTTCCTGGTGATCTTCATCATCACTGACATGCTCTGCGCCACCGACATCTTCAGCTTCATCCGGTGCGTGCGCTGATTCGTTTCGGACTCGTTCTGCTACTGGCGCTGCTGGGAGCCTGCGCGCGTTCACCGGTGTTGCAGCCGGAAACCGCGCGGCTCCCGGCGCGTGTCGAGCTGACCCGGGTGCCGTTCTTCCCCCAGGACGATTACCAGTGCGGGCCAGCGGCCCTCGCCACCGTGCTGGTGCATGACGGCATCGCCAGCCATCCGGAGCAGCTCAAGGAACGGGTCTATCTGCCCGGACGGCAGGGCAGCCTGCAGGTGGAGCTGGTGGCCGCCGCGCGGCAGGAAGGGCGTCTGGTCTATCCGCTGGAGCCGCACCTGGACAGCATCCTGGCGGAAGTGGCGGCCGGCAACCCCGTGCTGGTGTTGCAGAACCTGGCGTTCAACTGGTGGCCGACCTGGCATTTCGCCGTGGTGGTCGGCTACGACCGGGCGCGCGAAGTGCTGGTGCTGCGCTCGGGCGTGACCCGGCGCCTGGAAACGGATTTCGCCACCTTCATGCGCACCTGGCAGCGGGGCGAGCGCTGGGCGTTGGTGGTCACCGACCCCGCTCGGCTGCCGGCCACGGCGACGCTGCTGCCCTGGCTGCGGGCCGCCAGCGATCTGGAGGAAACCGGCCAGCCGGAGGCGGGCGAGCGGGCCTATCGCGCGGCCGCGCGGCAGTGGGATACGCACGCGCTGCCCTGGTTCGCGCTGGGCAACAGCCTGCATGCGCAGGCGGATCCAGCGGGTGCGGCCAGCGCGCTGCGGCGCAGCGTGCAACGGGCTCCGGACTTCGCCGCCGGCTGGTTCAACCTGTCGGAAGTGCTGGCCGGGCAGGGGTGCGCGGCGCAGGCCCAAGCCGCGCGCAAGTGTGCTGTGGCGTTGGCGCCCGAGGATCGGCGTTTTCGTGCGCCGCTGGAGATTGCGAGAGAAGGTGGCCGCTGTGAGGCGTTGCCGGTTTCGTGTGGGGCCGGTGCGCCGTCGGCCGGGATAAACCCGGCCCTACAGTAGAGCGGCACTGCGCCTACACCCCCAGCCGATCCCGCAGGCTGTAGTACCAGGCGCCCAGGGCGCTGAACTGCGCCTGGAAAAGGCGCCCACCCGGGAACGGATAGTGGGGCAGGCTGGCGAAAGCGTCGAAGCGTTCGGCCTGCCCGCGCAGGGCTTCGGCCAGTACCTTGCCGGCCACGTGGGTGTAGGTGACGCCGTGGCCGCTGCAGCCCTGGGAGTAGTAGATGTTGTCGCCGATCCGCCCGACCTGCGGCAGGCGCGACAGGGTCAGCAGGAAATTGCCGGTCCAGGCGTACTCGATCTTCACCTTCGCCAGTTGCGGGAAGGTCTTGAGCAGCTTGGGCCGGATGATCGCTTCGATGTTCGCCGGGTCGCGGGCGCCGTAGACCACGCCACCGCCGTAGATCAGCCGGCGATCGGCGGAAAGCCGGTAGTAGTCCAGCAGGTAATTGCAGTCCTCGACGCAGTAGTCCTGCGGCAGCAGCGATTGCGCAACCGCTTCGGGGAGCGGCTCGGTGGCGATCACCTGGGTGCCGCAGGGCATCGACTTGGCCGCCAGTTCCGGCAGCAGGCCGCCCAGATAGGCGTTGCCGGCCACCACCAGGAACTTCGCCCGCACCTGGCCTTGCGGGGTATGCACCACTGGCTTGGCACCGCGCTCGATGCGCAGCGCCGGGCTGTGCTCATGGATGATGCCGCCCAGGGATTCGAAGGCCGCCGCCTCGCCCAGCGCCAGGTTCAGCGGATGCAGGTGGCCACCCTGACGGTCCAGCATGCCGCCGATGTAACGCGTGCTGGCCACCACCTCGCGGATGCCGCCCTCGTCCAGCAGTTCCAGGTGGCCGTAGCCGAAGCGCTCCCACAAGCGCTTCTGTTCTTCCAGGTTGCGCAACTGCCTGGCGGTGAAGGCGGCGAACACACCGCCCGGCTTGAGATCGCAGGCGATGCCGTAGCGCTCGACCCGTTCGCGGATGATGCGGCCGCCCTCGAAGGCCATCGCGCCGATCAGCCGGGCCTGGTCCGCAGCGACATGCTGCTCCACCACGTCGATGTCCCGGCTGTAGCTGTTGACGATCTGCCCGCCGTTGCGCCCCGAGGCGCCGAAGCCGACCTGCACGGCTTCCAGCACCACCACCCGGTAGCCCTGTTCGGCGAGGAACAGCGCCGTGGACAGCCCGGTGTAGCCGGCGCCGATCACGCAGACATCGGTATCCGTACATTCCTGCAGCGGCGGACGCACCGGGGCCGGGTTGGCCGACGCGGCATAGTAGGACTCGGGGTGGCTGTTCATCATTCCGATCGACTCTGTATCAAATATTTGACGATGCGCCGATCCTATCTCAGGCGCCGACGGTCGCCAATCCCGGGGCACAGGGGAAATCGAGCGAAATGGTGTATGGTGCGCCGTCGGGCAGTCATGCCCCAAAACGGGGCGTTTTTTCGAGCAAGGTATTTATGGGCAAGCAGATTCGCATCGGCATCGCCGGCTACGGCAACCTGGGACGCGGTGTGGAAGCCGCCATCGCGAAGAATCCGGACATGACGCTGGTGGGCATCTTCACCCGGCGTTCACCCGAGTCGCTGACGCCGCTGTTCGCGCAGACGCCGGTACATGCCATCGCCGCACTGCCGGCGTTCACGGACGCCATCGACGTGCTGATCCTCTGTGGCGGTTCCAAGGACGACCTGCCGCAGCAGGGCCCGCAAATGGCGGCGCTGTTCAACATCGTCGACAGTTTCGACACCCACGCGCGCATTCCCGAGTACTTCGCCTCGGTGGACGCCCCGGCGCGTGCCGCCGGCAAGACCGCGCTGATCTCCATCGGCTGGGACCCGGGCCTGTTCTCCATCAACCGGCTGTATGGCGAAGCCCTGCTGCCCGACGGCGCCACCTACACCTTCTGGGGCAAGGGCCTGAGCCAGGGCCATTCGGACGCCATTCGCCGCGTACCGGGCGTCAAGGCCGGCGTGCAGTACACGATTCCCGCACCCGAGGCGATCGAACAGGTGCGCAGCGGCGCGCGTCCCGAACTGACCACCCGCCAGAAGCACACCCGCGAGTGTTACGTGGTGCTGGTCGAGGGCGCCGATGGCGCGGCGGTCGAGCAGGCTATCGTCAGCATGCCCAACTACTTCGCCGACTATGACACCCGCGTGCATTTCATCAGCGAGGACACCCTGCGCCGCGAGCATGACCGCATGCCCCACGGTGGTTTCGTGATCCGCAGTGGCAGCACCCACGAGGCGCACAACCAGGTGATCGAGTATTCCCTGCAGCTGGACAGCAACCCGGAGTTCACCGCCAGCGTACTGGTGGCCTATGCCCGCGCGGGGTATCGCCTGAACCAGCAGGGTCAGATCGGCGCCAGGACAGCCTTCGATGTGGCGCCCGGCCTGCTGTCGATCAAGACGCCCGAGCAGTTGCGCGCCGAGCTGCTGTAACCACGATGAACCCCATCGGCGGTGATTCCAGCCGGTGGAGCGCGCGTCAGCCGCGGAAAATCAGGTCTTGCGGCTCGACGGCCACCGCCGAGTCGCCTTCCACCTTCCAGCCGCCAAAGGCGTGCCAGTCATCGCCCCAGACTTCGCTGGGATGCTGGGTGCGGTCGGCGCCGTTGCCGCAGGCCAGGGATTCGGTCGGGCAATAGCGATCACATCCCCAGCAGATGCGCTCGGGATGGGCGGGGTTGAGCGGGAATTTCTTGGCCATGACGTACGTTACCTCGCTGCGCGCTGCCATGCTCCGCCGCATGGACCCGGCCAACCTTGACCGGAATCAAGTCGCGGTGGCTTAGCGAGACAGGTCGTCGGGCGGCTCGGCGATCAGCGCCAGCAAGCGGCGCACGCTGTCGTCCAGCGCACCCGAGTTGTCCAGGATGTGCAGATCGGTCTCGTCGGCCAGCTCGCGTGCCATCTGCCGGCTGCGCTGCAGGCGCGCCTCGATCTGTTCCGGGGTTTCCCGGCCACGACGTTGCAGTCGCTGGCGCAGGACCGCTTCCTCCACTTGCAGCAGGATCGGCAGCAGCGCCGGATAGACGCGTCGCGCTTCGCGCAGATGCCCGCGTGAACCGTTGACCAGCACGGTGCGACCGGCCGCCAGCCAGTCGTCGATCTCGCGGGGAATCGCATAGTGCAGATCATTGGCCTGCCAGTGCAGGGCGAACTCGCCACGCTCCCGCCGCGCATGAAACTCCTGCGGCTCCAGGCCGATGGCCTGTTCCTCGCCGAGGCTACCGCTCGGTCGGGTAATCAGCCGTGTGGCAATGCAGGCGCCGATGCCCGCCAGCGGCTCGGCGGCGGCGCGCAGCAGACTGTCCTTGCCCGAACCGGAAGGACCGATCAGATAAACCAGGCGACCCGCCATCGTCAGGCCTCTCGCGCGCCGCAGGGCGCAGCTGCAGGGTGTTTCCGGCCAGGGCCGGCGGATTCGAACAGGCACATCGTGAAGGGGATATGTCAGGTAGCCAGCAGGGCTGCACATGATCCCGCAGCGGCGCGCAGCGCACCAGCCATTTCCTTCACCAAGGGCTTCCCTTCAGACGCATGCCTTGCACCTCCCACCAGGCCGGCAGCAGGCGGCGCACCTCGGGCTGGGCGAAACGGTCATCCAGCAGGTAAAGCGTGCCGCTGTCCGCAGGGGTGCGAATGACCCGGCCGGCGGCCTGCACCACCTTCTGCAGGCCGGGAAACAGGTAGGTGTAGTCGTAGCCGCGACCGAACATCGCCTGCATGCGCTGCTTCATCTGCTCGTTGACCGGGTTGATCTGCGGCAGGCCGAGGGTGGCGATGAAGGCGCCGATCAGCCGGTCGCCGGGCAAGTCCACGCCCTCGCCGAACACGCCGCCCAGCACCGCGAAACCGATGCCGCGTCCGCCCGGGCGGAACTGTCCGAGAAAGCGCTGCCGTTCGGCTTCGTCCATCTGCCGCGACTGCACCCATACCGGCACCTCGGGATACTCGGCCTGGAACTGCTCGAGTACCTGCTGCAGATAGGCGTAGCTGCTGAAGAACGCCAGGTAGTTGCCGGGACGCTCGGCAAACTGGCGGGCCAGCAGGTCGCTGATCGGCTGCAGCGAGTCGGCGCGGTGCTGGTAGCGGGTGGACAGGTCGCGGGTGACGCGCACCTGCAACTGCTCGGCACGAAACGGCGAGGCAACGTTCAGCCAAGGCGTCCCCTCGGGCAGGCCCAGCAGGTCGGCATAGAAGCTGGCCGGGCTGAGGGTGGCGGAAAACAGCGTGCAGCTGTGGGCGGCGCGAAAGCGCTCGGCCAGGAAATGCGCCGGTACGACATTGCGCAGGCACAGCACGGAGGTCGACTGGCGCGCCGTGTCCTCCTCGCGAGTGATATCGAACAGCGAATGGTCGCCGAAGGCCTCGCCCAGCTGGCAGAACACCAGGGCGTCCAGGTAGAAACGCAACAGCTCGGCATCGTTGCCGGTGGGCTGGTCGGTCAGGTGATCGGTAATAGCGCTGACCGCCTTCTGCAGGGCGAGCAGAAACAGGTCCGGTGCGGCGGGATACACCTGATAGGGCACTTCCTGGTCACGGTGCAGCTGATTCCAGTGGCGGTTGACACGCTCCAGCGCGGACTTCAGGCCGGCCGGGGCGATGCGCCGCAGGGCGCGGAAGGCACGCTGGTCCAGCTCGGCGCTGTACATGGAACGGCCACGCTCAATCAGGTTGTGGGCCTCGTCCACCAGCAGGGTCACGCGCCAGTCGTTGAGCACCGTCAGGCTGTAGAGCAGGGCGCTGAGATCGAAGAAGTAGTTGTAATCGCCGACTACCACGTCGGACCAGCGGGCCATTTCCTGGGCCAGGTAATAGGGGCAGATCTCGTGGCGCAGGGCGATTTCACGCAGGCTGCCCTGATCGAGCCAGCCCTGTTCGACGGCGGCCTGGCGCGCGGCGGGCAGGCGGTCGTAGAAGCCCCTGGCCAACGGGCAGGAGTCGCCGTGGCAGGCCTTGTCGCGGTGCTCGCAGGCCTTGTCGCGGGCGGTCAGCTCCAGCACGCGCAAGGGCTGGGCGGCCGGCTGTTCACGCAACGTGCCGAGTGCTTCCAGCGCCAGATGCCGACCGGTGGTCTTGGCGGTGAGGAAGAACAGCCTGTCCAGTTGCTGCCCGGGAAAGGCCTTCAGCTGCGGGAAGATCGTGCCCAGGGTCTTGCCGATCCCGGTGGTGGCCTGGGCCATCAGGCAGCGGCCGTCGCGGGCGGCACGGTACACCGCCTCGGCCAGTTCGCGCTGGCCAGTGCGGAAGGCCGGATGAGGGAAGCGCAGCTGCTCCAGCCCGCTGTCGCGGGCGCGGCGGTGGGCGACTTCCTGCTCGGCCCAGGTGATGAAACGCTCGCAGAGGGTTTCGGAGAAGCTGCGTAGCGCGTCGGCCTGGAAGGTCTCGCGGAAAACCGTCTCCTTCTTGCTCAGCACATTGAAATACACCACCGCCAGCTCGATGGTTTCCAGGTCGCGCTCCTGGCACAGCAGCCAGCCGTAGACCCTGGCCTGCGCCCAGTGCAGCTGGCGATGGTTGTCGGGGATGCGCTCCACCGCGCCGCGATGGGTCTTGATCTCTTCCAGCAGGTTCTGCGCCGGGTCGTAGCCGTCGGCGCGGCCGGTCACCGTCAGCAGCCGGTAGTCGCCGCTCAGGCGGTATTCGGCCAGGTAGTCCGCACCGCGCCGTGCCACCACCGCCTGGTGTCCGGCGATGCCTTCCTGGGCGGTGGGCGAGGGGGTGAAGCGCAGGTCCAGGTCGCCGACCTTGGCGGCGAACTCGCACAGCGCGCGCACGGCGACGCGGTAGCTCACGCTGTTGCCCATTGCACGTAGCAGACGTCCACCGGCATGCCGTGCTCGGCGCAGAAGGCCAGCCAACGGTGCTGGTTGTCCTGCAGGCGGTCGCCCGGGCCTTTCACCTCGATCATCCGGTAGCGTCCTTCGGCCGGCCAGAACTGGATCAGGTCCGGCATGCCGGCGCGGTTGGCGCGCAGGTCGCCGAGCAGGCGCAGGCACCAGGCCTTGATGTGCGCGGCGGGAATGCACTGAAGCGCCAGTTCCAGCAGGGCTTCGTCCAGCACGCCCCAGTGCACGAACGGCGACTGGAGGCCCTGTTTGGCGGCGTACATCTGGCGCAGGTGCGGGCGATAGGCATCGCTGTCCAGGCGCTGCAGGCAGCGCTCGAACACCTCGGCGCGCCGGCTGCGGAAGTCCGGGCTGTACAGGTCGGTCGGCCCGCTGTGGAACGGATGGAAGAAGGCACCCGGCACCGGTGCGAAGAGCGCTTCCCAGCACAGCAAGCCGAACAGGCCGCACACCAAGCTGTTCTCCACGTAATACACCGGCGCTTCGGCCAGGGTCAGGTGCCGGGCCACGGCCAGCTCGACGCCGTCTGCGCAGGCCGGCAGGGTCAAATCCAGGCGCCCGACCGGTGCTTCGGCAGGGCGCGCCCGCTTGCCCAGCCCGAGCTGGCGCTCCAGGCGCACCAGGGCGCGCTCGATCAGTTGCAGCTCGGCCTGGTTTTCCGGATTGCGCTGCGCCTCGAGCGCCAGGGCATGCGCCTCCGCCGGGCGGTTCAGGCGCTCCAGTACCCGCACGCGGCGCTGCCGGGCGCCCGGGTAGCCGCATTCGGCATACAGGCCCAGGGCCTGTTCCAGCTCGGCCTCGCGTTCCCGGTGCTGGGCGATGTGAAAGCGCAGCTTGTCGCGCCGGCGCGCCAGATAGGGGTTCGCGCAATCCAGCGCCTGCAGCGCCGCCAGCACGTCATCCAGCGGTTGGCCCGCTTCCCAGGCGTCGCGGCAGCGCTGTACGGCCAGGTAGGTATCCAGGTCCTCGCGGCGGCGAAAACCCCGCGATTCCGGATCGATCTGTACCTGTTCGTAGCGGAAGATGCCCAGGTCGGCGAGCACGAACTCCGACCAGTCCTGGCGCAGGTTGCCGAAGAACATCAGGCGCAGCCGTTCGCAGAGCTCGCCGATGGTCAGGCTGAACAGCGGATCGTCCAGCGCCGGGCACCAGTCGGCGAACGGCCGGGGCGCGGGATGCTGCGGGGCCAGCAGATCGAAGAGCTCGCCCTTCTTCAGGCGCGCATGGGGGAGGGCGTCGGGCAGGTGGCGAGTCAGCTCGTCCTTGCGCAGCTGTTCGAACAGCTCGGCCAGGCTCAGCCCGGCGCGCGGGTCCAGCCAGCCGGCATCCAGCAAGGGTGCGGCAGCGTCCCGCGCGCAGCCGATCTCCGGGTAATCCAGCTTGCTGGCGCGAAAATGCGGCCCCTTGCGCATGATCATGCGCACCAGCAGGGCCTGGGAGGCTTGCGCCAGGCCGCCGAAGCGCTCGATGAAGGCGCGCTCGGCGTCGTCCAGCAGGTCGGCATAGCGCTCGACCAGCCAGTCCAGGCCCTTCTGGAAGTTGCTCAGGTAATACAGTTCGGGAGGCATGTAGAGGGTGCGAAGCTGTTTTTTTATACAGTACGCGAGGCGCCGTCTGCGCGGCAAGGCGAGCCGGACAGGACGCAGCGGAACGGCCGTGGCGCGCGATGCCCGGCATGATCGATGTCAATGCAACGGCGGATAGTGGCTTGGCCGCCTATCCGACCGCAGGGTCACGGCCGTAGGATCTTCCTGCCACTACACAAGGAGCGTTCCCATGTTTCCCGAATATCGCGATCTGATCAGCCGCCTGAAGAACGATGATGCGCACTTCTCCCGTCTCTTTGACGAACACAACGAGCTGGACCAGCGCATCAAGAACATGGAGGCGCGCATCGAGCACGGTACGGCCGCCGAGATCGAGAGCCTGAAGAAGGAAAAGCTGCGCCTGAAGGACCAGATGCACGTGGTGCTGAAAAAGGCCGCCGAGGCCTGATCTCCGCTTGCCCTGCGGTCGCCATGACCACAGGGCAGTCCGCTGCATCGAAAGCCCTGGCAAGCACTCAAAGCCTGCACAGTTTCCCCGCAGGCGAGGTGCAGCATGAGGCATTCAGAGCGGATCCAGGCCCAACGGGACCCGGGCGACAACCAGATCGATTTCCCCGGCACGCCCGAGCAGGAAGTCCCGCGCCGCGAACCCGGCGTGGAGCAGGTGCCGGATGAGGACCGTGAGGAAGACGATGTCGGCGTCGACCCGGACCTGGGCGATCTCGACAACGGCAAGACGCCCGCGCGCGAACAGCGCTGAGCGCAGGCACTTGCTAGCGGCGATCCAGCGAATAGCGTCCCGGCCCCGTGACAGCCAGCACCAGCAGGCCGCCGATGATGCTGAGGTTCTTCAGGAACTGCGTCATGTTGGCTGCCCGCTCCGCGCCGGCCATCTCCCAGAAGGGATGGCCGAGCAGCGCGGTGCCTAGCACGAACAGGGCGAACAGCAACGCCAGCGGTCGGGTATAGAACCCGAGCATGAGCGCGATGGCGACGAATAACTCCATGACCACCGCGATCGCTGCGGCGAGCCAGGGCAGGGGCGCACCCAGCGATTCCATATAGCCCACGGTACCGCTGAAACCGATCAGCTTGCTCCAGCCTGACAGGAGAAAAAGCAGCATCAGCAGGAGGCGGGCCAGCAGCAGAATGGCGTCGCGTTGGCTGTCCAACAGACCGTATCGCATGGTTGCACCCTCTTGGACTCGATGGGACAGGTATGACGATAGCGTTGAATCGCACCTTCGCGGGACTAGGGTGCGTCATCCGGTCCCGTCACCAAATCCACATGGTAACAAGGGCTTTAATCGCCCCTTAACCTCCCCGAGGCACATTCACCGGCAGGGACAGGATGTCCGCCAATCCGTGATTCCCAATAGAGCGAACCGATGCTGAGTGTGAGTGCGGGTCCCCTGGCCCTGGGTATGTCTCATGTGCTGCTGATTGTCAGCTTTCTCCTGGCCCTGCTGGTGGGCTGGTGGAGCGGGCGACGCTCCGCCTGCAATCCTGAACCCCAACTGTTTCGCCTGCTGCTGGTAAGCCTGCTGGTCGCACGGCTGTCTTTTGTCGCCCTCTATTTCGACCTTTACCGGGATTCCCCCTGGAGCCTGCTGGATATCCGCGATGGCGGTTTCCTGGCCGTGCCCGGTCTGCTCGCCGGCCTCGCCCTGGGACTCTGGCAGGCCTGGCGCAATCCCCGCCTGCGGCGTCCGCTGTGGCTGGGGCTGCTGGTCGGCGTGCTCTGCTGGAGCGGCGGTCACCTGCTGC
Source organism: Pseudomonas sp. (assembly GCF_035497915.1). GTDB lineage: Bacteria > Pseudomonadota > Gammaproteobacteria > Pseudomonadales > Pseudomonadaceae > Serpens. Next base: position 186,748 of record NZ_DATJCS010000051.1, on the reverse strand, counting down.
TGCAGGCCCTGGAACGTTCCAGCCGGCTGCCCGAGCAGGTGCTGATGGACCTCAACGGGCTACCGGTGCAGCTCGGCGATTTCCGCGGTCAGCCGCTGGTGATCAACCTGTGGGCCACCTGGTGCCCGCCCTGCCGGCGCGAGATGCCGGTGCTTGCCGAGGCCCAGCAACGGGAAACCGGCGTGATCTTCCTGTTCGTCAACCAGGGCGAGGGCGCGCGAACGGTGCGCGATTACCTGACCAGTCAAGGTCTGTGGCTGGACAACGTGCTGCTGGACGGCGGCAGCCGCCTGGGCGCCCAGGTCGGCTCGGGCATGTTGCCCACCACGCTCTTCTACGACGCAGAAGGCCGGCAGCGCGGCAGCCATCTGGGCGAGCTGTCGCGCGCCAGCCTGGCTCACGCGCTGGAGCGCATCGCTGTCGATCCACCGCCCCGCCCATGAACCCAAGGGCTTGCGATACCGCGATCCCGGAATGCTTTGAGTAGTGCTTGCGAGGAAACGCCATGAGTAAGTCTGATGAAACGCCTTCGACCGGCCGGCGCGGCCTGCTCAAGGACCTGCTGGGCCTGAGTGCCGCCGTGAGCCTGCTGCCCCTGGCCAGTACCGCCCAGGCCGGCATCGGCGACCAGCCACCCCGGCGCCCGGGCATCGAGGGCAAGCGCTACGGCATGCTGGTCGACCTGCGCAAGTGCATCGGCTGCCAGGCCTGCACGGTGAGCTGTTCGGTGGAGAACCTGCCGCCGATCGGCCAGTTCCGCACCACCGTGCTGCAGTACGAAGTCACCGAGACCCCGGACGCCCCCTCGGCGCTGATCAACCTGCCGCGCCTGTGCAACCACTGCGACGAGCCGCCGTGCGTGCCGGTCTGCCCGGTGCAGGCCACCTTCCAGCGTACCGACGGCATCGTGCTGGTCGACAACGAGCGCTGCGTGGGCTGCGGCTACTGCGTGCAGGCCTGTCCCTACGACGCGCGCTTCATCAACCACGAGACCCAGACCGCCGACAAGTGCACCTTCTGCGAGCACCGCCTGGAGGTCGGCCTGCTGCCGGCCTGCGTGGAAAGCTGCGTGGGCGGCGCGCGGGTGATCGGCGATCTGAACGATCCGCAGAGCGAGATTTCCCGCCGGCTGGACGCCCACAAGGACGAGATCCGCGTACTCAAGCCGGGGATGAACACCGACCCGCACGTGTACTACATCGGCCTGCCCGAGGCCTTCGTCAACGAAGTGGACGGCCAGGCGGGTATCCGTCTGATCGCCAAGCACTGAGGAGGCTGCCATGCAGATCGTTGAGCTGCTGACCCCCGACTACGAAGCCGCCTGGCTGCCCTGGGCGGTGCAGTATTTCTTCTTCATCGGCATCGCCGCCACCACGGCGCTCACCGCCGCCGTCCTGGCGTTTGGCAAGGCAGGCTCGCCGTCGGCGCGCCTGCTGCCGGCGGCCGTGGTGGTGCTGCTGGTCACGGCCATCGCCGCGCCGGTCTCGCTGCTGGCCGACCTCCATCAGCCGGGGCGTTTCTGGCACTTCTATGCGCACTTCACGCCCTGGTCGTGGATGTCCATCGGTGCCTACCTGCTGCCGCTGTTCGTGATGCTGGCCCTGGGTTTCTGCCTGCTCTGGTGGCTGCGCCGCGAGCGCCTGCTGCGCCTGACCGGCCTGGCCATGGCGCTGCTGGCGGTGGGCATCCTGGTCTACACCGGCGCCGAAGTGATGGTGGTGCGTGCCCGCCCGCTGTGGAACACGCTGCTGCTGCCGTGGAACTTCGCCGTGACCGGCTGGCTGGCCGCCCTCGGCGCCATGCTGCTGGTCGGTCGCTGGCTGCCCGGCGGTCTGCCGGCGATGCCGCTGGAACTGCTGCGCCGCCTGGGTATCAGCGCGCTGCTGCTGGTGGTGCTGGGCGTGCTGGTCTGGGTGGCCACCGGCAGCCTGGGGCTGGATCCGTCGTTCCCGGCGGCGCTGCGCCTGTTCGAGGACTTCCCGGTGTGGCGCTTGAGCCTGCTCGGCGCCGCGCTGAGCGGCCTGCTGTTGCTGGTCATGCTCGCCCGCCCGGCTGCGCGCCTGAGTGGCTGCGGTTATTCGCTGCTGGTGGCGCTGGCCATGCTGGTCTCGGCCTGGGTGTTCCGCTGGGTGGTGTTCATGAGCGTGCAGGGCGTGCCCAAGTACGGCGCCGGCCTGTACCTGTACAGCATGCCGCTGGGCGGTGACGGCCTGCTGGGCATCGTCGGCATGTTCGGCCTGTGCCTGGCCCTGCTGGTCGCCGTGGTGTTCGTGCTGGAACGCTTTCCCTCTTACAACCCGGCCCGCGCCGGTCACTGATCTGGAGTCGATGACATGACCGACAAGACCAAGCAACAGGAAGCGCTGCAGGACGCCGGCCGGCGCAAGGTGATCACCCAGGGCGCCGCCGTCGCCGGGGGGCTGGCGGTGTTCGCCGCCGGCTACAGCGAAACCGTCAGCCGGGCGGTGACCGGGCTGGTGCACGGCACCGCCGGCACGCCCACCGCCGACGCGGTGCGCGGCAATTCGCTGACCCCGGAATTTCGCATCGACCCGCTGAGCGGCGCGCTGTCCACCCAGCCGGGGCAGACCGTCAGCCCGTCGGTGTGCCTGGGTTGCTGGACCCAGTGTGGCATTCGTGTGCGGGTGGATAACGAGGCCAACTGCATCATCCGGGTGGCCGGCAACCCGTATCACCCGCTGGCCACCACCCAGCCGGCGGACATGCGCACCCCGGTGCGCGATGTGTACACCGCGCTGGGCGGCGATGCCGGCATCGAAGGTCGCGCCACCGCCTGCGGGCGTGGCTCGGCGATGTTCGAGCAACTGACCAGCCCCTACCGGGTGCTGCAACCGCTCAAGCGCGCGGGCAAGCGTGGCGAGGGCAAATGGCAGACGATTTCCTTCGAACAGCTGGTCGAGGAAATCTGCGAGGGTGGCGATCTGTTCGGCGAAGGCCATGTGGACGGCCTGCGCACCATCTATGACCGTGAAACCCTGATCGACCCGGCCAACCCGGAATACGGCCCGCTGACCAACCAGCTGCTGTTCACCGATGCCGGCAACGAAGGCCGCACGCCGTTCGTGCGCCGCTTCACCCAGCAGTCCTTCGGCAGCGTGAACTTCTCCAACCACGGCTCCTACTGCGGCCAGACCTACCGGGTGGGCACCTCGGCGGCGCTCGGCGACCTGGCCGGCATGCCCCACGGCAAGCCGGACTGGGACAATGCCCGTTTCGGCCTGTTCATCGGCACCGCGCCGGCCCAGGCCGGCAACCCGTTCCAGCGCCAGGGCCGGCAACTGGCCGAGGCGCGTACGCGCACCAACAAGCCGGTGTTCGAGTACGTGGTGGTGTCGCCGACCCTGCCGGCGACCTCCAACGTGCTCAGCGACGGCAGCGAATGGCTAGCGGTCAAGCCGGCCGGCGACCTGGCGCTGGTGATGGGCATGATCCGCTGGATCCTCGACAACCGTCGCCACGACGCCGGCATGCTGTCCCAGCCGGGGCCGGCGGCCATGCAGGCGGCCGGCGAGGCGTCCTGGAGCAACGCCACCCACCTGCTGGTGAACGACCCCGAGCATCCGCGTTTCGGCACCTTCCTGCGCGGCGCCGACCTGGGCTGGAGCGATGCCGAAGCCTATGTGGTGCAACGCGCCGACGGCGAGCTGGCCGCGCACACCCAGGCTGAACCGGCGGAGCTGTTCGTCGAGCGCACGGTGACCCTGGACGGTCAGCCGGTGCGGGTCAGCAGTTCGCTGAGCCGCCTGCACGCCGAAGCCCGGCGCATGAGCCTGGAGGAATACGCCCGCGAATCCGGCGTGCCGGTGGAGAAGATCACCGCCCTGGCCGAACGCTTCGCGAGCTACGGCAAGCAGGCGGTGGCCAACTCCCACGGCGGCACCATGAGTGGCGCCGGCTTCTACACCGCCTATGCCATTGGCATGCTCAACACGCTGATCGGCAACCTCAACGTCAAGGGCGGCCTGGTGGTCGACGCCGGCCTGTTTCCGCCGTTCGGCCCGGGGCCGCGCTACAACATCGGCGGCTTCGCCGGCAAGGTGGATCCCAAGGGCGTGGCGCTGTCGCGCCACCGCTTCCCCTATGAGAAGAGCAGCGAATACCGCCGCAAGAAGGAGGCGGGCCAGTCGCCGTATCCGGCCAAGGCGCCCTGGTACCCGGCGGTCGGCGGGCTGAGCTCGGAGATGATCGCCGCCGCCCTGGACGGCTACCCGTACCGCGCCAAGGTGTGGATCAACCACATGGGCAACCAGGTGTACGGCATCGCCGGCTGGCGGCACGTCATCGAGGAGCGCCTGCGCGACCCGAAGCTGATTCCGCTGAGCATCGCGGTGAACCCGTTCATCAACGAAACCAGCGCGCTGGCCGACTACATCGTGCCGGACACCCTGACCTACGAGAGCTGGGGCGTTTCCGCGCCCTGGAACGGCGTGGTGGCCAAGGCCTCCAGCGTGCGCTGGCCGGTGGTCGAGCCACGCGTGGCGAAGACCGCCGAGGGGCAGCCGATCAGCCTGGAAAGCTTCCTGATCGCCACCGCCAAGCGCCTCGGCATGCCGGGCTTCGGCGCCGGCGCGATTCGCGACGCCCAGGGCAACCACTATGACCTGAACAGCGCCGCCGACTTCTACCTGCGCGGCTTCGCCAACATCGCCTACGCCGGCGGCCAGCCGGTGCCGGAAGCCAGCGATGACGACCTGGCGCTGACCGGCGCGCAACGTTACGCCGAGCAGTTGCAGCACAGCCTCAAGCCCGAGGAATGGCGGCGCGTGGCGCTGCTGATGAGCCGTGGCGGACGCTTCGCGCGCATCGATGATGCCTGGAACGAGAAGGGCCAGTTGCGTCAGGGCTACGCGAAGCCGCAGCAGATCTGGTACGAGGACCTGGCCAAGATGCGCCACTCGCTGACCGGCGAGCGCTACAGCGGCTGCCCGACCTGGTACCCGGTGCGCATGGCCGACGGCCGTTCCATGCGGGAGCTGTATGGCGAAGACCAGTGGCCGCTGCTGATGATCTCCTTCAAATCGCACCTGATGAGCGCGTTTTCCATCGGCGCCGACCGGCTGCGTCAGGTGCACCCGCACAATCCGGTGTACCTGCACCGCGACGACGCGGCGCGCCTGGGCATCGGTCATGGCGACACGGTGCGCCTGGTCACGCCGGGTGGTGCACGGGAAGGAGTGGCATTGGTCCGTGACGGGCTGATGCGTGGCACCATCGCCGTGGAACACGGCTACGGCCACACCGAGCTGGGCGCGCGCGCCCATCAGGTGAATGGCCAGCCGATGCCGCACAACCCGGCGCTGGGGGCGGGGGTCAACCTCAACGACCTCGGCTTCGGCGATCCGACCCGTCCGGACACCAACGTGTGGATCGACTGGGTCTCGGGCGCGGCGGTACGCCAGGCCCTGCCGGTGCGCATCGAGCGCGTCTGATCCGGCCTACGCCGCCCGGCTCCCGGGCGGCGCTCAGCGCATCAGCGCACCATCGGCGTCGGCGTCCAGTTTCAGGCCTTCGACGCCGATCTCTTCCTCCAGGGCCAGCAGGTAGTGGCGCAGGGCACGGCGCGTGGCCTGCTCACGCAGGCTGTGGCGTACCCGCTCGGCGACCTGCTCGTAGGGCAGCGGCTTCTCTTCCTGGCGTTCATCGATGGCAATCAGGTGCCAACCGTAGCGCGAGGCCAGCGGCCGTTCGTGCAGCCCGATGGGCAGATGGAGCAGGGCGCGGTCCAGTTCCGCCACGGTCTGCCCCGGCGCGAGCCAACCCAGCTCGCCGCCATCCGTCTTCGACGGACAGGCCGAATGGCGCTGCGCCAGCTCGGTGAAGCGTTCCGGCGCCTCGCGCAACTGGCGCAGCAGCTTCTGACCGAGCCGATACTGCCCATCCCGCGCGCGGGCATCGTCCGGCGCCGCCGCCAGCAGGATGTGCCGCACCCGCAGCAGCAAGGGTTCGGCAAAGCGCTGGCGGTTGTGCTCGAAGAAGCGCCGGCAGGCCGCTTCGTCCGGTTCGGGAACCTGCAGCTCGCGTTCCAGCAGCGCGGCCAGCGTCTGGTCGTCATCGGCGTCGCGCAGCGACAGTCCCAGCACCTCGGCACGCTGCCGCAGCAATTCGCGCACCACCAGGGCGCGGGCGGCCTGCAGCTGTGCTTCAGCCAGGGTCGCCGCCGGGTGGAAGGGCGTTTCCCGGGCGATATCCGCCTCGCCGAATTCCACCGCGCCAACGCGAATCACCGGAACGGGCGCGTCCTGCAGGTTCTGGATATCGATCAGTTCCATCGCGGGCCTCCCGTTCAGCCGCGCTTGCGCACGATCTGGTAGTTGCGCCCCAGGTAGCCCAGCGGAATGCTCCAGATGTGCACCAGCCGGGTGAAGGGGAACAGGAAGATGATCGTCAGGCCGACGAAGATATGCACCTTGTAGATCCACGAGACTTCTTCCAGGTAATTCGCCGCGTTGCCGTTGAAGAACACGATGGCCTGCGCCCAGGACGCAAGGGTCAGCATCACGTCGCCCTCCAGGTGGCCGAGGGAAAAGATGATGGTGACCATGCCCAGGGCGGCCTGGAAGACGAGCAGCACGAGGATCAGGTTGTCCATGACCCCCGAGGTGGCCTTGACCCTCGGGTTGAAGAAGCGCCGGTACAGCAGCATGGCGCCGCCGACCACCACCATGGCCCCGGCGATGCCGCCAATGATGATGGCCAGCAGCTGCTTGTCGCCGGCGCTGATGAATCGTCCGTACATCCAGTGCGGCGTGAGCATGCCGAACAGGTGGCCGAAGAAGATCACCAGGATGCCGACATGGAACAGGTTGCTGGCCAGGCGCATGTTCTTTTTCGAGAGGATCTGGCTGGAGTGCGCCTTCCAGGTGTACTGCCCGTGGTCGAAGCGCAGCAGGCTGCCGACCAGGAATACGGTGCCGGCCAGGTAGGGGTAATAGCCATAGATCAGGTGCTGCAGGTATTCGAAGAACATGGGGGCTCTCCTTCTATTGGCTATCCGATGACGGACTGGCGGGCATGAGGGTGACGACCTGCGTTGTGGCCTGATACTTGCGCTCGGCCAGCCGGCGTCCCTCGGCGGACTGCAGGGCGCAGTCGTCGTCGGACTCGGCGGAAAAGCGCACCATTTCCTCCTCCCAGACCTTGTCCAGCGCCTGGGGCGTATGGTCCGGCTCCTCGGCGGCCACGGTGGGGCGGTGCTGGTCGATCAGGTCGGTGGCGTCGATCAGCGCCAGAAGTGCGTGAGGCACCAGGGCGTGCTCGGCGTCACGCTCCTCCAGGCGCGCGGTGAGCAGGGCAAGGATGTGGCTGATTTCGCCCAGCCAGCGGCCGATGTCCGCTTCGTCGCGGGTCGACAGGTATTCGAGAAACAGCGGCAGGTGGTCCGGCAGTTCCCGGGCGGAAAGCCGGAACCCCGCCGTCTCGTACTCGGCGAGCAGATCGACCATCGCCTGGCCGCGATCCCGCGACTCGCCGTGCACATGCTCGAACAGCAGCAGCGAGGTGGCGCGCCCGCGGTCGAACAGCTCGACGTATTCGGCCTGCAGGTCCAGCAGCTCGCTGTCGGCCAGGCGCTGGCACCAGTCGGCGAAGCGCTGGCGCAGGCCGGGTTGCAGGCGGGTTTCGCCGTGCAGGATGGCCGCCAGTTCATCGGCGGCCGCCTGCAGCTCGGCGGTCGGGTAGTCGAGCAGGCGCGCCAGCACGCGCAGGCTGCGCAGACCCTGAACGGTGTCGGTGCTAGTCACGGCGCATGTCCTCCAGCGGGTCGAACTCCTCGGCGGGCTTGACCAGGGTGGTGGTGGCCTTGCGGCCGCCGAACAGGCTGGTCTCGCTCTTGCCACCCTGGCAGCCATTGCCGAAGGTGAACCCGCAGCCATTGCGCTCGGGGTAGGCATCGCGCGCCATCTCGCGGTGGGCGGTGGGGATCACGAAGCGATCCTCGTAGTTGGCGATGGCCAGGTAGCGATACATGTCCTCGACCTGGGCCTGGCTGAGACCGACCTGTTCCAGCACCTTCGTATCGACGGTGCCGTCCACGTGCTTGCCGCGCATGAACACGCGCATCGCCATCAGCCGCTTGAGGGCCAGCACCACGGGCGCCTCGTCACCGGCGGTGAGCATGTTGGCCAGGTAGCGCACCGGGATGCGCAGCGACTCGATCTTCGGCAGCACGCCGTCGAACTCCACGTGTCCGGCCTCGGCGGCGGACTGGATGGGGGAGAGCGGCGGCACGTACCAGACCATTGGCAGGGTGCGGAACTCCGGGTGCAGCGGCAGCGCCAGGCCCCAGTCCATGGCCAGCTTGTACACCGGCGAGGCCTGGGCGGCCTTGATCACGCTGTCCGGCACGCCGTCCTTGCGGGCCTGCTCGATGATGGCCGGGGCGTTGGGGTTGAGGAAGATGTCACACTGGCGGCGGTACAGGTCGCGCTCGTCCTCGGCGGCCGCCACTTCGCCGATGCGGTCGGCGTCATACAGCAGCACGCCCAGGTAGCGGATGCGCCCCACGCAGGTTTCCGAGCACACCGTGGGCTGGCCGGCCTCGATGCGCGGGAAGCAGAAGATGCACTTCTCGGATTTGCCGCTCTTCCAGTTGTAATAGATCTTCTTGTACGGGCAGCCGGAGATGCACATGCGCCAGCCCCGGCACTTGTCCTGGTCGATCAGCACGATGCCGTCTTCCTCGCGCTTGTAGATCGCGCCGCTCGGGCAGGACGCCACGCAGCTGGGGTTCAGGCAGTGCTCGCACAGGCGCGGCAGGTAGAGCATGAAGGTATGTTCGAACTGGCCGTAGATGTCCGCCTGGATCTGATCGAAGTTGATGTCCTTGCGGCGCTTGGCGAATTCGGTGCCGAGGATTTCCTCCCAGTTGGGCCCCCATTCGATCTTCTTCATGCGTTGCCCGGAAATGCGCGAGCGCGGCCGCGCGGTGGGCTGGTGCTCGCCGGCCTTGGCGGTGTGCAGGTGCTGGTAGTTGAAGGTGAAGGGTTCGTAGTAGTCGTCGATTTCCGGCAGGTCGGGGTTGGCGAAGATGTTCGCCAGCACCCGCCATTTGCCGCCGATACGCGGGTTGATGCTGCCGTCGGCGTTGCGCACCCAGCCGCCGCGCCACTTCTTCTGGTTGGCCCATTCCTTGGGGTAGCCGATGCCGGGCTTGGTCTCGACGTTGTTGTACCAGGCGTATTCGATGCCTTCGCGGCTGGTCCAGACGTTCTTGCAGGTGATCGAGCAGGTGTGGCAGCCGATGCACTTGTCCAGGTTCATGACCATGCCGACTTGCGAACGAATCTTCATTTCACGGCCTCCTGGGTGTAGTCATTGCCTTCACCGTCCAGCCAGTTGACGTGCTTCATCTTGCGCACGATGACGAACTCGTCGCGGTTGGAGCCGACCGTGCCGTAGTAGTTGAAGCCATAGGACAGCTGGGCGTAGCCGCCGATCATGTGGGTGGGCTTGGGGCACACGCGGGTCACCGAGTTGTGAATGCCGCCACGGGTGCCGGAGATCTCGCTGCCGGGGGTGTTCAGGATGCGTTCCTGGGCGTGGTACATCAGCACCATGCCGGGTTTGACCCGCTGGCTGACCACCGCGCGGGCCGACACCGCACCGTTGGCGTTGTACAGCTCGATCCAGTCGTTGTCCTCGACGCCGATGCGTTTGGCGTCGGTTTCGGAAATCCACACGATGGGACCGCCGCGCGACAGCACCTGCATGATCAGGTTGTCGCTGTAGGTGGAGTGGATGCCCCATTTCTGGTGCGGGGTGATCCAGTTGAGAATGATCTCCGGGTTGCCGTTGCTGATCGCCTTGTGCTCGGCCACGCCGGCCGGCGCCTTGGTGTCGATCGGTGGGCGGTAGACCATCAGGCTTTCGCCGAAATCGCGCATCCAGGGATGGTCCTGGTAGAACTGCTGGCGGCCGCTCAGGGTGCGCCAGGGGATCAGTTCGTGGACGTTGGTGTAGCAGGCGTTGTAGGACACATGCTCGTCTTCCAGACCTGACCAGGTGGGGCTGGAGATGATCTTGCGCGGCTGGGCGACCAGGTCGCGGAAGCGGATCTTCTCGTCCTCCTTGGGCAGCGCCAGGTGCGTGTGGTCGAGGCCGGTGATCTTCGACAGCGCCGCCCAGGCCTTGACCGCCACGTTGCCGTTGGTTTCCGGCGCCAGGGTGAGGATCATCTCGGCGGCATCGGTGGCCGAGGCGAGGCGCGGGCGGCCCTTGGCCGCGCCGTCCGGCTTGCGGTAGTTGAGTTTGCCGAGCAGCTCGACTTCCTCCTCGGTCTTCCAGGTGATGCCCTTGCCGCCGTTGCCCAGGGTGTCCAGCAACGGGCCGATGGAGCTGAAGCGCTCGTAGGTTTCCGGATAGTTGCGCTTGACCTCGACCAGCGAGGGCATGGTCTTGCCGGGAATCGGCTCGCACTCGCCGCGCTTCCAGTCGAGCACCTCGGGCTGCGCCAGTTCACCGGGGCTGTCATGCAGCAGGGGCACGGTCACCAGATCGGTTTCCTCGCCCAGGTGGCCGACGCAGACCCTGGCGAACGCCCGGGCGATGCCGTCGTAGATGTCCCAGTCGCTGCGTGCCTCCCAGGCCGGGTCGGTGGCGGCGGTCAGCGGATGGATGAAGGGGTGCATGTCCGAGGTATTGAGATCGTTCTTCTCGTACCAGGTGGCGGTCGGCAGCACGATGTCCGAGTACAGGCAGGAGGTGGACATGCGGAAATCCAGCGTCACCAGCAGGTCGAGCTTGCCTTCGCCGGGTTCGTCGCGCCAGACGACTTCCTCGGGCTTTTCCTCGCCGCTCTTGCCCAGGTCGTTGCCGAGCAGGTCGTGGCGGGTGCCGAGCAGGTAGCGCAGCATGTATTCGTGGCCCTTGCCGGAGGAACCGAGCAGGTTGGAACGCCAGATGAACAGGTTGCGCGGGAAGTTGGCCGGATTGTCCGGGTCTTCCGCGGCGAAGCGCAGGGCGCCGCTTTTCAGCTGCTCGACCACGTAGTCCTTGGTGCTCTTGCCGGCGGCCTGGGCCTCGGCGGCCAGGCGCAGCGGGTTGCGGTCCAGCTGCGGCGCGCTGGGCAGCCAGCCCATGCGTTCGGCGCGCACGTTGTAGTCGATCAGGCTGCCGCTGTACTTCTCCGGCGGCGCCAGCGGCGAGAGGATTTCCTTGACCTTGAGCTTTTCGAAACGCCACTGGCTGGAGTGGTTGTAGAAGAACGAAGTGCCATTCATGTGCCGCGGCGGGCGGTGCCAGTCCAGCGCGAAGGCCAGCGGCGTCCAGCCGGTCTGCGGGCGCAGCTTTTCCTGGCCGACGTAATGCGCCCAGCCGCCGCCGGTCTGACCGATGCAACCGCACAGGATCAGCAGGTTGATCAGGCCGCGGTAGGTCATATCCATGTGGTACCAGTGGTTGACGCCGGCGCCGACGATGATCATCGAACGGCCCCGGGTCTTGTCCGCGTTCTGGGCGAATTCGCGGGCCAGGCGGGTCACCTGGGCGGCCGGCACGCCGGTTATGGCTTCCTGCCAGGCCGGCGTATAGGGCTTGGGCTGGTCGTAGCTTGTGGCGCCGTCGTCGGTGCCGCTGCCACCGGTCGTGGCCAGCAGGCCCCGGTCTATGCCGTGGTTGGCGGCCATCAGGTCGAACACCGTCACCGCCAGCACGCTGCGGCCATCGGCCAGTTGCAGACGCTTGGCTGGCACATGGTGATAGAGCACGTCGCGCACCTTCAGGTGCGGGAAGTGCTGATGCTCGATACCGCCGAAGTAGGGGAAGCCGACCCGCGCCACCTCGTCATGGCGACCGAGCAGTGACAGCGTCAGGGAGACTTCCTGGCCGTCGGCATCCACTGGCTCCAGATTCCAGTGGCCGTCCTCGCCCCAGCGAAAGCCGATGGAGCCGCGAGGCACCACCAGGCGGTCGCCGGTTTCATCCCAGGCCAGGGTCTTCCATTCGGGATTGTTGGCCTGGCCCAGGTGGTCGGCGAAGTCACTGGCGCGCAGCTGCTTGCCGGGCACCAGGCTGCCATCGGCGCGGGTTTCCAGCTCCACCAGCATCGGCATGTCGGTGTAGCGGCGCACGTAATCGGTGAAGTAGGCGCTGGGCTTCTCCAGGTGGAATTCCTTGAAGATCACATGGCCCATGGCAATGGCCAGCGCCGAGTCGGTGCCCTGTTTCGGGCTCAGCCATTCATCGCAGAGCTTGGAGACTTCTGCGTAATCCGGGGTGATCGCCACCGTCTTGGTGCCCTTGTAGCGCACCTCGGTGAAGAAGTGCGCGTCCGGGCTGCGCGTCTGCGGGACGTTGGAGCCCCAGGCGATGATGTAGCCGGAGTTGTACCAGTCGGCGGATTCCGGCACGTCGGTCTGCTCGCCCCAGGTCTGCGGGCTGGAGGGTGGCAGGTCGCAGTACCAGTCGTAGAAGGACAGGCACACCCCGCCGATCAGCGACAGGTAACGGGTGCCGGCGGCGTAGCTGACCATGGACATGGCCGGGATTGGCGAGAAACCGATCACCCGGTCCGGGCCGTACTGCTTGATGGTGTAGACGTTGGCGGCGGCGATCAGGGTCTGCATCTCGTCCCAGTCGGCGCGCACGAAACCGCCCAGGCCACGGTCGTGTTTGTACTGTTTGGTCCTGGCCGGGTCCTCGACGATGCTCGCCCAGGCGTCCACCGGGTCCGCGTGCTGCGCCAGTGCGGCGCGCCACAGCTGGATCAGCGGCTTGCGGATCAGCGGGTACTTGAGACGGTTGGCGCTGTAGATGTACCAGCTGTAGCTGGCCCCGCGCGGACAGCCACGCGGCTCGTGGTTGGGCAGGTCGGGGCGGGTGCGCGGGTAGTCGGTCTGCTGGGTTTCCCAGGTGACCAGGCCGTTCTTCACGTAGACCTTCCAGCTGCACGAGCCGGTGCAGTTCACCCCGTGGGTGGAGCGCACGATCTTGTCGTACTGCCAGCGCTGGCGGTACCCATCTTCCCACTCGCGGGTTTCGTCACGGGTTTCGCCGTGGCCGTCGGCGAATTCCGGCGGGCGTTTGACGAGGTATCTCAGGCGGTCAATGAAATGACTCATTTGTTTCCTCCTGAACGGGGCTCAGGCAGACCCCGTTGGGTGCTGAGACTTCAGCAGGGCACCTCCGCATTGCGGCGGGTGTAATAGAACCAGGTCAGCGCGATGCACAGAGAGTAGAAGAGGATGAAACCGTACAGCGCCGGCGCCGCGCTGCCGGTCATGGCCAGGGAGGTACCGTAGGCCTTGGGAATGAAGAAGGCGCCATAGGCGGCCACCGCCGAAATGAAGCCCACCGCGGCGGCGGATTCCTTCTCGCTTTGCCGTTGCTGCTCGGCGGGTGGCAGGTGCGGGTGCAGGCGCGGCGTCTGGTGACGGAAGATCGCTGGAATCATCTGCGTGGTGCTAGCGTTGCCCACCCCGGAAAAGAAGAACAGCAGCAGGAACATGACGAAGAAGCCGGCAAAGCTGCGCGCTTCGAGGAAGAACAGTACGCCCAGCACGCAGATGGCCATCGCCGCATAGACCCAGAAACTGACCCGCGCGCCGCCGAAGCGATCGGCCAGACCGCCGGAAAAGGCCCGGCTCAGGGCACCGATCAGCGGGCCAAGGAAGGCGATCTTGAGGACATCCACCTCGGGGAACAGGCTGCGGGACAGCAGCGGGAAGGCCGCCGAGAAGCCGATGAAGCTGCCGAAGGTGCCGGTGTACAGCACGCTCATCAGCCAGGTGTGCTTGCGCTTGAAGATCACCAGCTGGTCGGCGAACGAGGACCTGGCGCTGGCGATGTCATTCATGCCGAACCAGGCCGCCAGGGTGGCAATGATGATGAACGGCACCCAGATGAACCCGGCGTTCTGCAGCCACAGCTGCTGGCCGCTGGCGGTTAACGCCGGTTCGCCGCCCAGGGCGCCGAATACCCCCATGGTGATGACGACCGGCACCAGGAACTGCATGACGCTGACGCCCAGATTGCCGAGCCCGGCGTTCAGGCCCATGGCCTTGCCCTTGGAGGCCTTGGGATAGAAGAAGGAGATGTTGGCCATGCTGGAAGAGAAGTTGCCGCCGCCCAGGCCGCACAGCAGGGCAAGGATCAGCATCACCAGATAGGGGGTCTCCGGGTCCTGCACGGCGACACCGATCCACAGTGCCGGCAGCAGCAGAGATGCGGTGGACAGGGCGGTCCAGCGCCGACCGCCGAAGATTGGCACCATGAAGCTGTAGAAGATGCGCAAGGTCGCGCCGGACAGGCCGGGCAGGGCGGCCAGCCAGAACAGCTGGTTGGGGGTGTAGTCGAAGCCGACCTGGGGCAGGCGGGCGATGACCACCGACCAGACCATCCAGATGGCGAAGCCCAGCAGCAGGTTGGGGATGGAGATCCACAGGTTGCGCCGGGCGATGCGCTCGCCGGTATCGCTCCAGAAGGTCGCGTCTTCCGGTCGCCAGTCGGTCAGCACCAGGCTGCCGGGGGTGGACAGTTCCGGCAGGTCGCTGACCTCGCGCTGTGCGGGCCATTCCACCCGCTCGGCCATGCGGATCGCGTAATGCATCCAGGCCAGGGCGCCGGCGGCGATCAGGAACAGCAGCATGAAGGTGCTCTGCCAGATGCCAACCACGTCGTTGAGCATGCCGAAGGTCAGCGGCAGGAAGAAGCCGCCCAGGCCGCCGACCATGCCGACCACGCCGCCGACGATACCGACGTGCCGGGGATAGTAGGCCGGGATGTGCTTGAACACGGCGGCCTTGCCCAGCGACATGAAGAAGCCCAGCACCATGGTCAACAGGGCGAAGCCGACCACGTTCAGGGTCAGGGAGAAGCTGATCTCGCCTTCGACGCCGGTAACGGTGTAGCGGGTCGGGGGATAGCTGAGCAGGAAGGTGCAGAGCACCGAGGCGGTCAAAGTCCAGTACATGACCCGGCGCGCGCCATAGCGATCCGACAGCCAGCCGCCCAGAATGCGGAACACCGAGGCCGGAACCGTATACAGGGCCGCCACCGTGCCGGCAGCGGCAAGGCTCAGGCCGTAGACCTGCATCAGGTAATGGGGCAACCACAGCGCCAGGGCGATGAAGGCGCCGAACACGAAGAAGTAGTACAGGGAAAAACGCCAGACGCGCATCTCGGCGAGCGGCGCCAGTTGCTGGGCGAGGGGCATGGCTTCTGCCCGGCGCATGCCGCTTTGCGGGTCGGGCCGGGCGAGCAGAATGAAGCCCACGCCGGTGGCCGCCAGCACGCTGGCATACACCAGGGCGGTGCCCTGCCAGCCGAGGGCCAGCAGCAGGAAGGGCGCGACGAAGTTGGTCAGGCCGGCGCCCACGTTGCCTGCACCGAAGATGCCCAGCGCGGTGCCCTGGCGCTCGGGTTCGAACCAGGCGGACGTGTAGGCCACGCCAACGCTGAAGCCGCCGCCGGCCAGGCCAATGCCGAGAGCGCCGATCAGCAGCAGGGGATAGCTGTCGGCGAAGGTGAGCAGGTAGATGCACAGGGCGGAGATCAGCATCAGCAAGCCGAACACCCAGCGTCCGCCGTAGCGATCGGTCAGCCAGCCGAGCAGGGGGCGGGTCAGCGAGCCGGACAGCACCGGCGTGGCCATCAGCAGACCGAGCTGGGTGTCGCTAAGGGTGAATTCTTCCTTGATCTGCAAGCCAAGGATCGAAAAAACCGTCCAGACCGCGAAGCACAGCGTGAAGGCGAAGGTGGACAGCGTCAGCGCGCGATATTGAGCCCGTCGCGAGACCGGCATAGGCATCGGCATGGTGCTTGCTCCCGTCCCGTTGCATCGGGCGCGGCGCCCGAGTGGTCTTGCCTGCGCAGGCGCCACACAGCCGGGGCGGCACCAAAGTGCTTTTCAGCGTAGACAGCGAAGTCCCGGCGGGCAAACCGGGCTCACCGCCCGTCCGCCAGCGGCTAGGTCTGTCGAACTGCCTACGTGGGTGGCGGCTCCATACATCTGAAGGAAAGTTGAATAGAGGGGTGGTGTATGAGCCTTGAGAAAGGACCTGCGGCCGATGAGCAGGTCAGTCGCTACCTGCATGGCCTGGATTTTCCCGCCGATCGTGACCGGCTGATTCGCAAGGCTAAGGAGAATGGCGCCAGTGAAGCGGTGCTGCGCATGCTCGAAGCTCTGCCTGCACAGGACTTCGGCAGCATGGCGGACATCCTGAAACGCTATGGCGCCCGTTGAGTCGGTAAACCCCATGACTCCCTATGTCGTGCATTTCACCGGCCCGATCAACTCCTCGACCACTGGGCAACTGATCGACAAGTGCAACAAGGCCGTCCAGCAGGAGGCCAGCGAGCTGGTGATCAAGATCGCCACCATGGGTGGGGAGTGCAGCTACGGCTTTTCGCTGTTCAATTTCCTGATGTCGCTACCGGTGCCGGTGCATACCCATAACCTGGGGACCGTCGAATCGATGGGCAACATCATCTTTCTTGCCGGAGAGCGCCGCACCGCGAGCCGCTTCAGCAAGTTCCTGTTTCACCCGTTCCACTGGACTCTGCATGGCGCCGTCGATCATGCGCGCATGATCGAATACGCCATGAGCATGGATCACGACCGCTTCCTTTATGAGCAGATCGTCATGGACCGCACCCAGGGTGCGGCCGAGCCGCTTGACGTCACCACCTATCTCACCGCGTCACCGCGCATTCTCGGGCCGGACGAGGCACTGGCCTGTGGTCTGATCCATGCCGTCGACGAGCTGCGCATGCCGCAGGGCTCGATGAGCGCCAGCGTGCACGCTTGAGGCCAACGCCTCGGTATACAAGCCACTCTTTCGCCGGCTAGAATCGCCGCCCTGCGATTTTTGACAGGTCGGGAAATGCCGCCGCGCCGTTCCCGCCGCCTCTTTCTGCCGATCCGTTCCGTGGGGTGACTTCCACCCGGGGTGCATCTAGAATGCATGCCCTTGATCAAGCCGGAACGGCCGGCGCCACGTCTGTGCAACGAGGAATATCCATGCAAGTTTCTGTAGAAGCCACCTCCGCTCTTGAGCGCCGGATGACTGTCGGCGTGCCGGCCGCACGCATCGAATCCGCAGTCGACAAGAGCCTGCAGCAGACTGCCCGTCGCGCCAAGGTTGCGGGCTTCCGTCCGGGCAAGGTGCCGATGAGCGTCATTCGTCAGCGTTACGAAGGTGCTGCCCGTCAGGAGGCTCTGGGCGATCTGATCCAGGAAACCTTCTACGAAGCCGTGGTCGAGCAGAAACTGAACCCGGCAGGCGCCCCGTCCATCGAGCCGAAGGTGTTCGAGAAGGGCAAGGATCTGGAATACGTCGCCACCTTCGAAGTGTTCCCGGAAATCAAGCTGGCCGGCTTCGAAGGCATTGCCGTCGAGCGTCAGCAAGCCGAGGTCGGCGATGCCGACGTCGACACCATGCTGGACGTCCTGCGCAAGCAGAACACCCGTTTCGAGGCCGCCGACCGTGCCGCCGAGAATGGTGACCAGATCACCATCGATTTCGTGGGCAAGATCGACGGCGAAGCCTTCGCTGGCGGCTCCGCCAAGGGCGTGCCGCTGGTGCTGGGTTCGGGCCGCATGATCCCGGGCTTCGAAGACGCCCTGGTTGGCGTGAAGGCCGGTGAAGAGCGCGTCATCACCCCGACCTTCCCCGAGGACTACCAGAACCTCGATCTGGCCGGCAAGACTGCCGAGTTCACCGTCAATGTAACTGCCGTTGCCGCCCCGGCTCTGCCGGAGCTGAACGACGAATTCTTCGCCCTGTTCGGCGTGAAGGAAGGCGGCCTGGAAGGTTTCCGCGCCGAAGTCCGCAAGAACATGGAGCGTGAACTGCGTCAGGCCATCAAGACCAAGGTGAAGAACCAGGTCATGGAAGGTCTGCTGGAAACCAACCCGGTCGAAGTGCCGAAGGCCCTGATCGCCGACGAAGTGAACCGTCTGCGCGTCCAGGCTGTGCAGCAGTTCGGCGGCAACATCAAGCCGGAAAACCTGCCGGCCGAGCTGTTCGAAGAGCAGGCCAAGCGTCGCGTGGTGCTGGGCCTGATCATCGCCGAGGTGGTCAAGCAGAACGAACTGAAGCCGGACGAGAGCCGCGTCCGCGCGCTGATCGAGGAAATGGCTTCGGCCTACCAGGAGCCCGAGCAGGTAGTGGCCTGGTACCTGAAGAACGAGAAGCAGCTGAACGAAGTTCGCTCGGTTGTACTGGAAGAACAAGTTGTAGATACTGTCCTCGGCAAGGCCAAGGTGACCGACAAGTCGGTTTCCTATGAAGAAGCTGTCAAGCCCGCGGAAGCTCCGCAAGTCGCCTGATTCTTCCCCCGCTCGAGCACCGCATAAGCCAGCCTAGCGCTGGCTTATGTGTCTTTAGGACCGTTCAATAGGGAGCGATCGCTGGAAATGTCCCGCAATTCCTTTATGCAAATGCCTGAAATCCAGGCCGCCGGTGGCCTGGTGCCGATGGTGATCGAGCAGTCCGCTCGCGGCGAGCGCGCCTACGACATCTATTCCCGCCTGCTCAAGGAGCGGGTGATCTTCCTGGTCGGCCAGGTCGAGGACTACATGGCCAACCTGGTGGTTGCGCAGCTGCTGTTCCTCGAGGCGGAGAACCCCGACAAGGACATCCACCTGTACATCAACTCGCCGGGCGGCTCGGTGACCGCCGGCATGTCGATCTACGACACCATGCAGTTCATCAAGCCGGACGTGACCACCTACTGCATCGGCCAGGCCTGCAGCATGGGTGCGCTGCTGTTGGCTGGCGGCGCCGCCGGCAAGCGTTACTGCCTGCCGCATTCGCGCATGATGATTCACCAGCCGCTGGGCGGCTTCCAGGGTCAGGCGTCGGACATCGAGATCCATGCCCGCGAAATCCTGACCATCCGCGAGCGTCTGAACCGGATCCTGGCCCACCACTGCAACCAGCCGATCGATGTGATTGCCCGCGATACCGACCGGGACAACTTCATGAGCGGCGAAGAAGCGGTCAAATACGGACTGATCGACCAGGTGCTCGAGCGTCGACTGGCGCTGTAATTCTGTGTGCGGCGGTCGGATATCCGGTCGCCGCAGGGTTGAAAATGCCCCTGATTGCCCTCATCTTGTGTTTCAAGCCTACCGTATTGGATTGACCGAATGACTGATACCCGCAATGGCGAGGACAACGGCAAGCTGCTTTATTGCTCCTTCTGCGGCAAGAGCCAGCATGAAGTGCGCAAGCTGATCGCCGGACCCTCTGTCTTCATCTGCGACGAGTGCGTAGACCTGTGCAACGACATCATCCGCGAGGAGGTGCAGGAAGCACAGGCCGAGAGCAATGCGCACAAATTGCCGACGCCCAAGGAGATCAGTGCGATCCTCGATCAGTATGTGATCGGTCAGGAGCGTGCCAAGAAGATTCTGGCCGTCGCCGTCTACAACCACTACAAGCGCCTCAACCAGCGGGACAAGAAGGATGATGTCGAGCTCGGCAAGAGCAACATTTTGCTGATCGGCCCGACCGGCTCGGGCAAGACCCTGCTGGCCGAAACCCTGGCGCGCCTGCTGAATGTGCCGTTCACCATCGCCGACGCCACCACACTGACCGAAGCCGGTTATGTGGGCGAGGACGTGGAGAACATCATCCAGAAGCTGCTGCAGAAGTGCGACTACGATGTGGAGAAGGCCCAGATGGGCATCGTCTACATCGACGAGATCGACAAGATCTCGCGCAAGTCGGACAACCCCTCAATCACCCGCGACGTGTCGGGCGAGGGCGTGCAGCAGGCGCTGCTCAAGCTGATCGAAGGCACGGTTGCCTCCGTTCCGCCGCAGGGTGGTCGCAAGCATCCCCAGCAGGAGTTCCTGCAGGTGGACACCCGCAACATCCTGTTCATCTGCGGCGGCGCCTTCGCCGGCCTGGAGAAGGTCATCCAGGGCCGCTCCACCAAGGGTGGCATCGGCTTCACCGCCGAGGTGCGCAGCAAGGATGCCGGCAAGTCGGTCGGTGATTCGCTGCGTGAAGTGACGCCCGACGATCTGGTCAAGTTCGGACTGATTCCCGAGTTCGTCGGTCGCCTCCCGGTGATCGCCACGCTCGAAGAGCTGGACGAAGCGGCCTTGATCGAAATCCTCGCCGAGCCGAAGAACGCGCTGACCAAGCAGTACGCCAAGCTGTTTGAAATGGAAGGCGTGGATCTGGAGTTCCGCCCCGACGCGTTGCGCGCCGTGGCGCGTCGCGCGCTCGAGCGCAAGACCGGCGCGCGCGGCCTGCGCTCCATCCTCGAAGGCATCCTGCTGGACACCATGTACGAGATCCCCTCGCAGGGCGACGTCAGCAAGGTGGTCATCGACGAGAATGTCATCGAAGGCACCTCCAAGCCGCTGCTCATCTACGAGAACAGCGAGCCTACCGCCAAGGCAGCGCCGGACGCGTGAGAAAAAGGGGCCTGCGGGCCCCTTCTTCATTCCGGATCCTTGCTTGTGTTTTTCCAGGTTCGCCCTCATCTTGGCGGCAAGGGCAACCCACCGATCACGGCCGTCGGCCGTCGCAGAGTCGAGTTATGAACAAAACCATCGAATTGCCACTCCTGCCGTTGCGTGATGTCGTGGTCTATCCGCACATGGTGATTCCGCTTTTCGTCGGGCGGGAAAAGTCCATCGCGGCGCTGGAAGAAGCCATGAAGGGCGACAAGCAGATCCTTCTGGTGGCCCAGAAGAATCCCGGCGATGACGATCCGGATCAGGAAGCGCTCTACCAGGTCGGTACGGTCGCCACCATCCTGCAACTGCTCAAGCTGCCCGACGGCACCGTTAAAGTGCTGGTGGAAGGCGAGCAGCGCGGTCGCGTCGAGCGTTTCGTCACCCTCGACGATCACAGTTGCGTCGAGGTCGCGCTGCTCGACGAGCTGGCCACTTCCGAACGCGAGGCGGAAGTGTTCTGCCGTACCCTGCTGAACCAGTTCGAACAGTATGTGCAGCTGGGCAAGAAGGTTCCGGCGGAAGTCTTGGCGTCGCTGAACAGCATCGACGAGCCGAGCCGCCTGGTCGACACCATGGCGGCGCACATGGCGCTCAATCTGCAACAGAAGCAGGAAATCCTCGAGATCACCGAACTGCCGGCCCGCGTGGAATACGTGCTGGGTCTGCTGGATTCGGAAATCGATCTGCTGCAGGTCGAAAAGCGCATTCGCGGTCGCGTCAAGAAGCAGATGGAGCGCAGCCAGCGCGAGTACTACCTGAATGAGCAGATGAAGGCCATTCAGAAGGAGCTGGGCGACATCGACGAGGGCCACAATGAAGTCGATGAGCTGAAGAAGCGCATCGAGAATGCCGGCCTGCCCAAGGAGGCGCATGCCAAGGCACTGACCGAGCTGAACAAGCTCAAGCAGATGTCGCCGATGTCCGCCGAGGCCACGGTGGTGCGCTCCTATCTCGACTGGCTGCTGAATGTGCCGTGGAAGGCGGAAACCAAGGTTCGTCTGGACCTTTCCCGTGCTGAGGAAATCCTCGACGCCGACCATTACGGCCTGGAGGAGGTGAAGGAGCGCATCCTTGAGTACCTGGCCGTGCAGAAGCGCGTGAAGAAGCTCAAGGGGCCGGTACTCTGCCTGGTCGGCCCGCCCGGTGTGGGCAAGACCTCGCTGGCCGAGTCCATCGCCCGTTCCACGAATCGCAAGTTCGTGCGCATGGCGCTGGGTGGCGTGCGCGACGAAGCGGAGATCCGTGGCCACCGTCGCACCTACATCGGCTCCATGCCGGGCCGTCTGATCCAGAAGATGACCAAGGGCGGTGTACGCAACCCGCTGTTCCTGCTGGATGAAATCGACAAGCTGGGCAGTGATATGCGCGGCGATCCAGCCTCCGCGCTGCTTGAGGTGCTGGATCCCGAGCAGAACCATCATTTCAACGACCATTACCTGGAGGTCGATTACGACCTTTCGGATGTGATGTTCGTGTGCACCTCGAACTCCATGAACATTCCGGCGCCGTTGCTGGACCGCATGGAGGTGATTCGCCTGCCGGGCTACACCGAGGACGAGAAGGTCAACATCACCATCAAGTACCTGCTGCCCAAGCAGATTCGCGCCAACGGTCTCAAGCCGAGTGAGCTGACTGTCTGCGAGGAAACGATCCGCGATGTCATTCGCTACTACACCCGCGAGGCAGGTGTGCGCGGCCTGGAGCGTCAGATCGCCAAGGTCTGTCGCAAGGTGGTGAAAGAGAACATCAAGGAAAAGCGCTTCCAGGTCGAGGTGACGCCGGACTCGCTTGAACACTATCTGGGCGTACGCAAGTATCGCTACGGCTTGGCCGAGCAGGAAGACCAGGTGGGGCAGGTCACCGGCCTGGCCTGGACCCAGGTCGGTGGCGAACTGCTGACCATCGAAACCGCCGTGGTGCCGGGCAAGGGACAGCTGATCAAGACCGGTTCGCTGGGCGATGTCATGGCCGAGTCCATGACCGCCGCCCTGACCGTGGTGCGCAGTCGCGCCAAGAGTCTGGGCATCCCGCTGGATTTCCATGAGAAGCGCGATGTGCATATCCACATGCCGGAAGGGGCGACCCCCAAGGACGGCCCCAGCGCAGGCATCGGCCTGTGCACGGCCCTGGTGTCGGCGCTGACCCAGATTCCGGTGCGCGCCGATGTCGCCATGACCGGCGAAATCACCTTGCGCGGTCAGGTGCTGGCCATCGGCGGTCTGAAGGAGAAGCTCCTGGCGGCGCGTCGTGGCGGCATCAAGACGGTGATCATTCCCGAGGAAAATGTGCGGGATTTGAAGGAGATTCCTGAAAACATCAAACAGGATCTGCAAATCAAGCCCGTCAAATGGATTGACGAGGTCCTGCAAATTGCGCTGCAATACGCCCCGGAGCCCTTGCCCGATGCGGCTCCGGACATGGTAGCTAAGGATGAAACCCGCGAGACTGATTCCAAGGAGAGAGTCAGCACGCATTAACCGAAAGACCTTCCTCGACCCGTTTGCCGGCGCTGGTTAGTTGTCGCCGCGAGTACAGGTTGGTCTGCGGAATCAAGTTTTAGTTGGTAAAAAATAACTTCATTAAAGTTAGATAAGGGGACTTAGAGTGAACAAGTCGGAACTGATCGATGCCATCGCCGCATCTGCTGATATCCCGAAAGCCGTTGCTGGTCGTGCGCTGGACGCTGTGATCGAATCCGTCACTGGTGCTCTGAAGGCAGGTGATTCCGTGGTCCTGGTGGGCTTCGGTACCTTCGCTGTCAAGGAACGCGCTGCCCGTACCGGTCGTAACCCGCAGACCGGCAAGCCGATCAAGATCGAAGCCGCCAAGATCCCGAGCTTCAAGCCGGGCAAGGCACTGAAGGACGCCGTAAACTAAGCGTCTTTCCGCCAGGCCAGGCCCGACCGGCCTGGTAACGGAGCAGTCTGGCCAGCTTGGCTTGTCAGAACGGGAACCTGAACTACAGTCCCTCCACTCCGTGGTTAACGCGAAGGCGCATCCCTCCCGGTGCGCCTTCGTCCTTTTCGGGCTCCACACGCGCTGTCTGGCCGCACAACGGTCGTTACTGGGGGATGCATGCTGCAAAACATCAGGGACAATTCACAGGGGTGGATTGCCAAGACCATCATCGGTCTCATCATCGTACTGCTGGCGCTGACCGGCTTCGAAGCCATCTTCAACAGCGTCGGTAACCAGCAGACCGCCGCCGAGGTGAATGGTGAGGAAATCAGTCTTTCCGAACTGAGCCAGGCCGTGGAAATGCAGCGTCGACAACTGGCACAGCAGTTTGGCCGCGATTTCGATACCTCCCTGATCGATGACAACCTGCTGCGCAACGCCGCGCTCAGCGATCTGATCGATCGTCGCTTGCTGGTGCAGGCCGCCCGGGAATCCGATTTTGCCCTGTCGCAGGCAGCGCTCGATCAGATCATTCTGCAGACCCCCGAATTCCAGGAAAACGGCCGTTTCAGCCCGGCCCGCTTCGATCAGGTCATCCGCCAGATGGGCTATGGTCGGCTGCAATTCCGTCAGATGCTCGAAGAAGAAATGCTCATCGGCCAGCTGCAGGCCGCTGTGGCCGGCAGTGGCTTCGTGACCGAACAGCAGGTGCGCGACTTCGTGCGTCTGGACAAGCAAACCCGCGATTTCGCCCTGTATCGCATCAAGCCCGATGCCGGCAGCGCTACCGTTACGGACGAGCAGGTGGCTGCCTATTACGAGCGGAATGCCCAGCGCTTCATGACCCCTGAAGAGGTCGTGATCGAATACGTGGAGCTCAAGAAAGACAGCTTCTTCGATCAGGTGGACATCGGCGAGGAAGAGCTGAAGTCCCGCTACCAGACCGAAATCGCCAATCTGGCCGAGCAGCGCCGGGCAGCGCATATCTTGATCGAGTCCGGAGGCGACGAAGCGCTCTCGCGCATCGAGGCGCTCCGTCAGCGGCTGGACAAGGGTGAGGATTTCGCAGCGCTGGCCAGGGAGGCATCGGAAGATACCGGCTCGGCCGCCGATGGTGGCGACCTCGGTTTCGCCGGTCCGGGTGTGTATGCCCCCGAATTCGAAGCGGCACTGTTCGCGCTCAAGAAGGGCGAAGTCTCCGAGCCGGTGCGCACCGAATTTGGCTGGCACCTGATCAAGTTGCTCGATTCCCAGGACGCCGATGTTCCAAGCTTCGCTGCCCTCAAGGACAAGCTGGAGCGTGATCTTAAAGCGGAAAAGGTCGAGCAGCGCTTTGTCGAGGCGGCTCGTGAACTGGAAAACCTCGCCTTCGAAGCTGCGGATCTCCAGCAACCGGCGCAGGAGCTGGGACTGCAGGTGCGTACCAGCGAGCCCTTCGGGCGCGAAGGTGGCAGTTCTGGCGTCACCGCCAATCGTCAGGTGATTCAGCAGGCCTTCGGTGCGGACTTGCTGGAGAGCGGCGCGAACAGTCAGGCACTGGAACTGGATGCCGAAACCGTCATCGTGATGCGCGTCAAGGAGCATCGCCAGCCGCAGCGCAGGAGCCTGGAGCAGGTGGCGGGCGAGATTCGTGCGACCTTGCGCGGCGAGGCTGCCGCCGAAGCGGCCAGGCAGCAGGGCGAGGCGTTGCTGGCCAGCCTGCGTGAAGGTCAGACGCCTGCCGCGCAAGAGCGCAGCTGGCAGGTGTTCGAGGCCGCTACCCGCTCCTTGGAAGGTGTCGAGCCGCAGGTGCTGCAGGCGCTGTTCCGCATGCCGAGGCCTGAACAGGCGCCGCGATTTGCCGGTGTCGCCCTGGCTAACGGTGATTACGTGCTGCTGCGTCTGACCGGCGTCAGTGAGCCTGCGCAAGTAGTGGACGCCAATGAAGTGCGGATGTACCAGCGCTTCCTGGCCTCGCGCGCCGGCCAGGAGGATTTCGCCGCCTACCGGACGCGCTTGCAGCGCGAGTCGGATATCGAGCGCTTCTGATTCTTCGCTTGTAGAAAAAGGGCCCTGCCGCGCAAGCGCCAGGGCCCTTTTTCATACCGCATCCGGTTATTCGACCATATGCCACGGACCTAGTCTGATGCCCTCATCGGTCAGTTGCCGGCGCGCTTCATTCAATGCATTGCCCAGGTGTTCCGTATCGGCGTAATCGGTTCGCGACATCCGCGACCGGCCCACGACACTGGCCGTGGTTCTGTCTATGACAGTGAGGCTGAGCTCGCCCGAGTCGGTCGCCCAGGCAATGCACTGCAACGGCTGGAAGGCGCGGTGTGCGATCAGGAGTGCTTCATTGGTGCGGAGCGCTGTCATGCGATTACTCTCCAGAACTGATCCAGGGAAACAGTCAACGTTGCGACTTACCATCTGTAGATAGTGTCAATTATCCAAAGGTCACATGCCGGTCGCGATAATCGCTTTTTTTGACGCGTTTACGACAGGCCGCCTGGACGGACGGCCGAGTCAGGCGGCGATTCCTTGCTACCGTTATCTCGCTATGCCAAGGGGCAACGCCATCACCAGGGAACGGACATGCATGATGTAACGAAGAGCGCCCGCCGGCTGCTCATGGTTGACCCATGCGATGCCTGCAGGAACCTTCTTCCCGCGCTCCAGGCTGCAGGCTGGGAGGTGAGCAGCGCAAGCCTGGAGACCGCTTGCGCACGGGGCTTTCAGGTGGGAATGGTCCGGTTGGACGCCCGCAGCCCGGAACGCCTCGAGTCGCTTCGCACCCTGCTGCTGCAAGGCGCAGGGGAGTGGATTGCGGTACTGGGTGCGGAGCTGCTGCCCGTGCAGCGGGTACGCGATTTCATCTACGAATGGTTCTTCGATTTCCATACCCTTCCGCTCGACGAGGCGCGAATCAAGATCGCCCTGGGTCGGGCTTACGGCATGTCACGCTTGCGCCGCAAGCCCGATCCACAGCGAGGCCCCTGGGAGGATCTGCTGGGGGAGAGCCGGGCGATGACCGAAGCGCGCCGGCTGGTCGCACGCTTTGCTCCCACGGACTCGCCGGTGATGATTCGCGGCGAAAGCGGTACCGGCAAGGAAGTGGTTGCGCGCGCACTGCATAATCTCTCGCGCCGCTCGGATCAGCCTTTCGTTGCCATCAACTGTGGCGGCATTCCTGAGAACCTCATCCAGTCGGAGTTGTTCGGCCACGAGAAGGGCGCCTTCACCGGGGCCCATCAGCGCAAGGTGGGGCGAATCGAGGCTGCCAACGGCGGAACGCTGCTGCTGGATGAAATCGGCGATCTGCCGCTGGAGTTGCAGGCGAATCTGCTGCGCTTTCTTCAGGAAAAGCACATCGAGCGCGTCGGGGGCGGTCGGCCGATCCCCGTCGATGTCCGGGTTCTTTCCGCCACCCATATCGACTTGGAGCAAGCAATCCAGGATGGCAGGTTTCGCGAAGATCTCTACTACCGGCTGAATGTCTTGCAGATTCGCATGCCCCCCTTGCGAGAGCGGCTGGCTGACTTGCCGCAGCTGGCGGGCCATTTTGCCCGCCTGTATAGCAGCGAAACCGGCAGACGGCCCCGCAGCTTCAGTGAAGGTGCCACCCAGGCCATGCTGGCCCATACCTGGGCCGGGAACATTCGTGAACTGGCCAACCGGGTGCGGCGAGGGCTAGTTCTGTCGGAAGGAAGACAGATCGAGGCAGAGGACCTAGGCCTGCAACCTCCGACAGACAAGCCTGGCACACTGCAGACCCTGCAATCCTATCGGCTGCAGGCTGAGCGCCAGGCGTTGAGTGAGGCGCTGCGGCAATACGCAAGCAACCTCAGCGAAGCGGCCCGCGTGCTGGGTATCTCCAGACCGACCTTCTACCGTCTGCTGCACAAGCACGGCCTGCATTGAGCGGCTCGGGCGGCAGTTGTTGCCGCCGGTCCCGCACCAGCCTAGAAGTAGTAGGGAAATTTCAGGCTGAAGGTGAAATCCGGGGCGTCCGGGGTCAGTCCCATGGACAGGTTGGGCACGATGGCCAGATTGTCGCTGGCGGAATAGGTCATGCCGAGGTTGAAGTAGGCGGCATTGGCATCGCTGCCCACGATGGTGAGCCAGTCGCCGCCTTCCTGGCGGATGCGGCTGCTGCGGCTGATCAGCTGTGAGTAGGACATCGATAGGCTCATCTTTTCATTGAGAGCGAACGCCAGGCCCATCCCGAACTGCCACCAGTTGCCTAGGCGAACCTTGCCACCCATCCGGGTGCCTTGTTGTGCGCTGATGTCGCTGAACTCTTCCTCGAAGTTGTAGGTGTAGGACAGGTTCCCAAACAAGACGGCGGGATCGACGGTCTTCACCATCGAGATGCCCGGGGTCACCGACCAGACGCCATTGCCGGTTGGCAGATCCTTCGGAACGGTGATGTTGTCGTTGTCGGCCACCCGGGTCATCTTGATGCCATACGGGTGCCGACCCGTGGGCGCCTTGACCCTTAGGCTGAGAATGGTGTCGGGGCGATCCGCGTTCTGATCCAGGATCTTGTACGAGAAACCAGCACTGACGTCACCGATCTCTGGTCCTGCCTGGACCGTGCGATCAGAAACCTGTGCGCTCGAATTGCCCGCGCCCGCCGATTCATAGGTTACGTCGCGGTAGAGGAAGGGTACGTTCAGGTCGAGCTGCAGCCGGTTGTGCAGGTTGTAGCGGCCCGTCAGATCCAGTGTGAAGTTGTCGGCATTGATCTGGTCGATGTTGATGTTGCCCAGGAAGATCGAGTCCAGGGCCAGGAAGCCATTCAGGATCATCTGGCGGGTGTCGTAATGGCTGTAGCTCAGGCCGGTTTCCAGGCTGTAGGTGCCGCCGCCGAAGAAGCCCGACGCCTCGTCATAGAGGGTTTCGACACTGCGGATCGGCTCGGCATCGTCCTTCAGGCTTGCGCCGTAACCTTCGGCCTGAATGGACTGCACAGTGCGGGGGGCAGGTGACTGTGCCAGCTGTAGCCCCGGGTTCTGTGCAGCTCGGGGCAGCTTGGGCGGAATCGGGATGCCAGTCGCCGGCCGGGTGCCTGGTTCCGCCGCAGGTGTGGCCATCACCGGGGTCGGCATGCGCATTGCGCTCGTGGCAGGTGCGAGCGGGACGCTCGCCGCTGTTGCCGCTGTTGCCGCTGTTGCCGCGGCGGGCGCGGAAACTGTCTGTGCTGGAGTGCCGGCACTCAGGCCACGGGGTACAGGGGCGGGCATAGGAGTTTGCGCCGTCGGAACAAGCGGTGCAGGGACCGGTTTGGCCTTGGCCTCCTCGATGACTTTCTCGGCCTCGGCAGCCCGCGCATCTTCCCGGGCGGCACTGGAGGCCAGATCCTCAAGGGCCCGCCGGTAGCGATCATACTGGTCGCGAAGGTCCTGAATTTCCTGCTCCAGGGTTTCGATTTCGGCTTGGGTGGACGCGAACGCCAGCGGGACAGCGAACGACCCCAGCAGTGTGATTCCAAGCAGATGCGGACGAACCGTGCGAAGCATGCTGACAATCCCTGTCTAGCTGAACGATGAAGAGTCAAGCGTAGATCAATATCCCGCCGGCCTCAGAGTGCGCAGCGGGTCCAGGTTGCAATTCAGCACATCCATGCTCCGGTTCCCCTGCTGCATCACCACATCCAGCCTGGCAGTATTAATGACGGTGTTCTGCGAACTGACGATGCGGGTGTCCTGCAGCAGGCCACCGCCTAGTTGCTGGAGGCTGCTACCTTGTCCCCGGGTGGCAATACCCAGCTGCAGCTTGCCCTGGGCCGCGCTGACCGAGACGGTGCCCAGCCCGTTGCTTTGACTGTAACCGTCGCCAAGCGGCGTTCCACCCGCCAGATCCGGCGCCTGCCCGTTGCGCTCGATATTGATCTGGATGCCGTTCACGGCCGAGTTCAGGTCGCCGGCAGTACGCACGCTCTGGCTGATACCGTCGACATTGGCCAGGCCCTGGCCGCCGATGATCATTCCGGAGCCTGGCTGCGGCGCGGATCCGCCGCCGCCGGAGATGGGCGTGATGTTCAGCACCGGCTGCGCGCCCTGTTGGGCCTGCAGGGAAACGGAAGCTCCCAGTTGCTGGCCGGGCTGCTCCCAACTGCTGGTCATGGTGACGCCGAAATGCACGATATGATCGGGCAGCACATAGCGGCCACGCAGTTGAGCGAGTTCCGGGTCCGTCAGCTCGACAGGCTTGAAAGGAGTGCCGGCCACAGCCAGCGCTGGGGCCAGCAGCACACACGCCAGAATCCGTTTGTTCATGGAGACCTCCAGGAACACCCGTTCACGTTAAAAGAAGTCGCTCTGGATGAAGCCGAACTCCATGAGCTCAGCATCGCGCACGGGCTGGAAGGCATTGACGCGCTCCTTGGCAGTGAGAGGTTCGGGAGGGTCGAGCAAGGCATTAAGGCGGTTGTAACCAGGCCCGATGACGGCGAACACGATGCCGTTCCAGCCGCTGACGAATTCATCGAGGCGGTACCTTCGGTGACCCAGTACCGGGTCGCCGATATAGACATGCCGCTCATCGCTGCGTAGCAGCACGACGAAATGCTTGTAGCCGCGGACTTCCTGGAGCACCACGGCGGGGACCTTCAGTTGCTGCAATCCCGCGGGCGCAATGCGGTAGCCCCGGGCCCGCAGACCGATGGCCTCGACATAGCGCTTCATGTCCAGCATGGAGAAGCCCTGGGTGCGAACGATGTTCTGGTCCGCCCCGGCCAGCATGCCTTCGATGACCATCTGCTCGTTGACATCGAAGTCATAGGCTTCCCGCAGGACCGTGGCCAGCGAGGCGGCGCCGCAGCTGAAATCCGTCTGCTGCTGTACCAGGTGACTGAAGCGACGCTCGTGGATGCTCTGAACCTCGAGAAACGCCATGTTGCCTCCCGGCAGGACCGGAAAGGGCAGGCGAGCGGCAAGAGCATCGGCACCGAGCAGCACCAGCGATAGGGCAAGAATACGAGCGCGCATTCGTTAGCGTCCCTGCACGTCCAAAGGAAAGGGCTCCGATTGGAGCCCTTGTCAGGGTCAGAGCCCGGTGGGGGTTCCTCCATTGCCCGAGCAGGCGTTGCAGCCGGCAGCGATCGCCAGCGAATTGCTCTGCTGATTACCCGAGCCGGCGGCGACGTTCAGTCCGACATTGCCGGAGGCGCCATTGAGCGAGCCGCTGACAGTTGCCGAGTTGTTAACGGCCTGCTGCAAGGAAACCAGCGGCACGGTACCGGTCAGCGTGCCGGCCAGATCGATTTCACCGCTTTCCTCGAACAGGAAGGAGCCAGTGCCGTTGGGGCCGGGCTGAGCGCCCTGGTTGTCACTGTCAACATCGACGTGGGCGAGCTGCGTTGTGCCATCCGGGTGGAAGGGGCTGTTCCAGACTTCCAGATAAACGTCACCCACCTGATCCGAAATTCCCTCATAGGTGCCCGTTACGTTGCCGTTGAGGGTGAGTGCCACAACGGCCGACTCGGTCAGCACAGCCCGGTTGTTAGTGATGTTGCCGGTGGAGCTCTGTGTGGCCGTGCTACTGGCGGTGGCCACGAAACCGCCAGAAGTCGCGGTTGCGAAGTCGTTCTTCTGCTGGTTGAACACACCACTGGCAACGTTGATGCCGATGTTGCCCGAAGCGTTGTTACCGGAATTCAGAACGCTTGCGGTGTTGGTGACCGAGTAATTGTCCACCACATTGGTGCCGGTCTGGCTCAGGTTGACTGCGGCCGTGGCTGTGCCGAAGACAAAGAACTCATCGGCGGTGGACAGGGCGGCGGAATTGGCCTGTTGGTTGTGATCGCCCCCGGCGATGTTCACCCCGACGTTACCGGCCGCATCGTCCAGGGAGCTCTCCAGGCTGCCGGTGTTGACGGTGCCCTGGTTCAGCACATAGTTGCCGGCACTGGTCTGGGTGTCATTGACCGTAGCCAGGGCCGAAGAGCCGGGAGTGGTGGGAGGCGGAACCTCCTGAGCGGTGGCCGTGACAGCCAGGCCAGCGGCAACGGCGAATGCCAGGGGCTTCAGTGTCCACATAACTTTCATGGGTTTCTCCTTGCGGTACGTAGTCATTTCGCGGTTGCGAAGGGGGGTCAATCCACTACTGTCATGCTGAGGCTGTTCACCGACAGGTTGCCGACCCCAGCACTCTGGTTCAGCTGAACCACACCCCGACTTCCGGCAAAGGCCTTGTCGTCGGTGACGACGATGCGGCTGCCCTTGGGTTGTTCAGTCGCCCCGGAGGGTTGTGCAGGTGCCACCAACTGCTGAGCAAGCACACTGTCATCCAGATCCTGCCGCTGTCGGCCGAGGCTGAGGCGGAAGGAATTGATTTGCTGGTTGCCTGATCCGGCGGCCTGATTGACACCGGTCAGGCCGGAACTGCGGCCGAAGGATTCACCCAACAGGTTGACCTGCGCGTCCTGATTCAGGTCCAGCGCCTGCAGTTCCAGTTCCTGCCGTAGCTGGAGTCGGGCCGTGGCCAGTTCCGTTCCGATGGCAATCGCCCGGGCGTTGATCTGCTGGTGAAGCTCGCCGGCGCCCGCATTGACCGAGACCAGGCCCTGGCTGTCGATGCCCGTGTCTTCGATAACACTCTGGGAATGCATGGCCGGGTCGACGGCCAGCGCGCGAAAGGTGACAAGCAGGGCAAGCAACGGTGTCCATCGAATCATCTCAACGGCCTCCGGTCAGGTTCTGGAGAGGGGCCAGGCCACGCTGCACACTGCGGTTGACCTGGCCGGATATGCCGCCGCCTGAAGCACCGGCTCGGCCAGCTGCAACGCCGGGTAGTCGCGGGCCCTCGGATGCGGGTATGCCGGGAAGGCCTCCATCGAGCGGGATGCTGTTGCCCAGACGTTGCCCACTGATGACATGGGCAAAATCCCCGTCGCTGAGTTCGAGCCCACGCAACTGATGGCGGACCTGGGACGAGACGTTCGGATTGACCGCGATGGGGTTGGGATCGGGAACCAGGGTTTGTCGAAACGCCACACGCGGTTGCACTTCGCGCTGGATGACGATGCTGCCGTCACCTGCCGCGCACGCTTCCACCGCGATGAGTACCGCCCCCATTGCAAGTACGCATTGCTTCAGCACCAGATAATCCCCACGCCTTGGCGATACATGTCAGATCCCTTGAGCATCCATTTCCGCTCACTAACGCAGAAGTCGTGCCGATCCCAAAAAAAGCTTTAGAAACAGCACGTTATGAAATGGAGCGGGTTGCGGATCCGGCTGGGCGTAGCGTGGATGAAACAGAACGAGCCGCGGGGCCGTATCATTTTCGAGACAACAGCGGGCGCTTCAGGCGAGACGTGGGGTGCGCTCGCCCGAAGTGTCAATAACTCGAAACAGGGACAGGGCTTCTCCGGAATTCGGGAAGCCCTGGGGGGAGGGGAATCAGACGCGGAACTGACCGAGGAGGCGGTTCAGGTGTGCGGCCAACTGATTGAGGTGCTGGCCGGCATCGCTGGTCTTGTCGGCGGACTGCACAATCTCCTGCGCCAGCCCGGCGGCTTCGGTGACATTGCGGTTGATGTCGTCGATCACGTGCGACTGCTGCAGGGTGGCGCTGGCGATTGAGGCATTCACCCCGGCCAGGTTGCGCAGGGCGCCGGTGATCTGCTCCAGCGTCTCGCGGGCCAGGCCGGCCTGCTCGACGGTCAGCCGGGTGGCCTGGTTGCTTTCGGCGATGACCTTGACGGCGTTGCCGGAGTTGCTCTGCAGGCGCTCGATCATCTGCTGGATTTCGGCGGTCGATTGCTGGGTGCGCTGGGCCAGCAGGCGCACTTCATCGGCCACCACCGCGAAACCGCGTCCCTGTTCACCGGCACGCGCCGCTTCGATGGCCGCGTTGAGCGCGAGCAGGTTGGTCTGTTCGGCGATGCCGCGAATGACCTCCACGACCGTGCCGATCTGCGTGCTTTCGTCAGCCAGGCCCTGGATGACATCCACCGCCTGGCCGATCCGGGCGGACAACTGCTCGATCTGCTCCAGGCTGCGGTCGATGTTCTGCCGGCCCTGGCGGGCCTGGGCTTCGGCCTGGTTGACCTCGCTGGAGGCCTGCTCGGCGTTGCGCGCTACATCCTGAACCGCGTAGCTGACCTCGTTGACCGCGGTGGCGACCTGTTCCATCTGCGAGGACTGCTTCTGGCAGAACTGCTGACTGTCGCCCGCCACCAGGTTCAGACCATCGGCCGACTGCTGCAGGGAAGCGGCGTCCTTGAGCAGGCGCTCGACCAGTTGGCGCAGGTTGTCGGTGAAATGGTTGAAATGCTCCGCCATGTCGCGAATCTCGTCCCGGCCGCGGGTCTCGAGCCGCCGTGTGAGATCGGCGTCGCCGCTGGCGATGCCAGCCATCGCCTGCACCGCGTCCTGCAGAGGACGGGTAATGCTGCGGGCAATCAGGGTCAGCAGCACGCCACTGAGCAGGACGATGACCAGGCCGATGCCCGAAGCCTTGAAGGTCTGCTGCACGAATTGCTGGCGAATGTCGTCAATGTAGACGCCGGTACCCAGAATCCAGCCCCAGGGCTCGAACAGCTGAACATAAGAAATCTTCGGCACCGGCGTGTCATGCCCGGGCTTTGGCCAGCGGTAATCGACGGTGCCGGCGCCGTGCTCCTTGACCACGCGGACCATGACATTGAACAGTTCGGTGCCGTCCGGGTCCTTGTAGTTCTGCAGGGATTCGCCATTCAGTTTCGGGTTGGTCGGATGCATGACCATGCGCGGATGCAGGTCGTTGATCCAGAAATAGTCGTTCGCCCCATAACGTAGCTGACCCAGCAGCTTCTGCGCTTCCGCCTGGGCCTGCGCCCGATCCATTACCCCTTCGACCTCCAGCCGGTGGTACTGCCGGAGAATACCGATGGCGCTTTCCACCAGGTGCTGGGTCTTTTCCGCCTTTCCGCGATGGAGATCATCGTAGAGCTGCTGGAGCTGGAATACGCCCTGGAAGACCAGCATCAGCAGGAAAAGAGCGAGAATAAGCCAAAGTCTGTGACGAATAGGCAAGGAACGCAGCGACATGTGTATTAACCCTGATCATTATTTTACGGTTCAACTTTG
The DNA here is from genome assembly GCF_035497915.1 of Pseudomonas sp. GTDB lineage: Bacteria > Pseudomonadota > Gammaproteobacteria > Pseudomonadales > Pseudomonadaceae > Serpens. Next base: position 152,359 of record NZ_DATJCS010000051.1, on the reverse strand, counting down.
GCGTGTTCGCGCCAACAGGTTGCCGGAAGTCTGTCTAAGTTGCATCAAGGTGCGACATTTCGTCCATTACCCTTTAGGCGAAGCGAAACTGCGCCTATCAAATAAAGTTCCGCTCAAGTAGTAAAAATAATGGCGGCCTGATAGCCGAATGTCGGGAAAACAACGTTTTTCCGTCGCCCGCCAGCTCTGCTAGCATTGCGCGCCTGCCGCCGGCCCTGATACCGGCTCATTCGCAACGGGCGCTGCGCGCCGCCCACTAAGGAGCGTTATGGATCTTTGGACCGCCTTTCAGGCTCTGCTGCTAGGCATTGTTGAGGGGATTACCGAGTTTCTGCCCATTTCAAGTACCGGCCATCAGATCATTGTGGCCGACCTGATCGGTTTCGGGGGGGAACGGGCCAGGGCCTTCAATATCATCATCCAGCTGGGCGCCATCCTGGCCGTGGTATGGGAGTACCGCCGCAAGATCCTCGATGTGGTAGTTGGCCTGCCGCGCCAGCGCTCCGCACAAAACTTCACATTTAACCTGTTGCTGGCCTTTCTGCCGGCGGCCGTGATCGGCGTGATTTTTTCCGATCTGATTCACGCGTTTCTCTTTAACCCCATCACCGTGGCGGCCGCTCTAGTGGTGGGTGGCGTAGTGATGCTCTGGGCGGAAAACCGTCCCCATGCCGTGCATGCCGAAACGGTTGACGACATGCGCTGGTCCCAGGCGCTCAAGGTCGGTTGCGCACAATGTCTGGCGCTGATTCCCGGCACGTCGCGCTCGGCATCGACCATCATCGGCGGCCTGCTGTTCGGCCTGTCGCGCAAGGCGGCCACGGAGTTTTCCTTCTTCCTGGCCATGCCTACCATGGTTGGCGCGGCGGTGTACTCCGGCTACAAGTACCGCGACCTGTTCCAGCCCGCCGATCTGCCGGTGTTTGCCCTCGGTTTCGTGGTGTCGTTCGTTTTCGCCATGCTGGCAGTACGGGCGCTGCTAAAGTTCATCGGCAATCACAGCTACGCGGCGTTCGCCTGGTACCGCATCGCGTTCGGCTTGCTGATTCTCGCCACTTGGCAGTTCGAATGGATCGACTGGAGCACCGCGCAAGGTTGAAACCCGCTCACTACGTCCTGTTTGCCGCGCTGATGGCGCTGCCGGTCGGCAGCGCTCTGCTGCTGGGCTTGCCCATCGCGCTGGTGGCGTACCTGCTCATCAGCCTGGCGACCTATTGGCTGTACCGCCACGACAAGCGCCAGGCCCGGCAAGGGCGGTGGCGCGTGCCAGAAAAGCTGCTGCACGCGGCGGCGTTGTATGGCGGCTGGCCCGGCGCACTGATCGCCCAGCTGCGCTTGCGCCACAAGACCCGCAAGCTGCGCTTTCTGATGCCGTTCTGGGGCATCGTGGCCCTGCACCAGATGTTCTGGGTGTACTGGCTGCTTCCTGCCGAGCTTCAGTTGTTCAACTGACCGGACGCTTCCCTGCGGGCTGCTTTAACCGGGGGAAGGGCGTACAATCCGCCCCTTTTTGCCCCCGGCCGTTCTAGCAGGTACTCTCCGTCGTGATCTCCACCGCCAACATCACCATGCAGTTCGGCGCCAAGCCGCTGTTCGAAAACGTTTCCGTCAAGTTCGGCAATGGCAACCGCTACGGCCTGATCGGCGCCAACGGCTGCGGCAAGTCCACCTTCATGAAGATCCTCGGCGGCGAGCTGGAACCCTCGGCCGGTCAGGTGATGCTCGAGCCCAACACGCGCCTGGGCAAGCTGCGTCAGGACCAGTTCGCCTATGAAAACAACACGGTGATCGACACCGTGATCATGGGCCACGAGCAACTGTGGAAGGTCAAGGCCGAGCGCGATCGTCTCTATTCGCTGCCGGAGATGAGCGAAGAAGAAGGCATGGCGGTGGCCGAGCTGGAAGTGGAATTCGCCGAAATGGACGGCTACACCGCCGAGTCCCGCGCCGGCGAGCTGCTGCTGGGTGTCGGCATTCCGCTGGATCAGCACTTCGGGCCGATGAGCGCGGTGGCCCCGGGCTGGAAGCTGCGCGTGCTGCTGGCCCAGGCGCTGTTCTCCGATCCGGATGTGCTGCTGCTCGACGAACCGACCAACCACCTGGATATCAACACCATCCGCTGGCTGGAAGGCGTGCTCACCGCGCGCAACAGCACCATGATCATCATCTCCCACGACCGTCACTTCCTGAACAGCGTGTGCACGCACATGGCCGACCTGGATTACGGCGAGATCCGCCTGTTCCCGGGCAACTACGACGAATACATGATCGCCGCGACCCAGGCCCGCGAGCGCCTGCTGTCCGACAACGCCAAGAAGAAGGCGCAGATCGCCGAATTGCAGACCTTCGTCAGCCGCTTTTCGGCCAACGCCTCCAAGGCCAAGCAGGCCACCAGCCGTGCCCGGCAGATCGACAAGATCCAGCTGGAAGAGGTCAAGCCGTCCAGCCGCGTCAGCCCGTTCATCCGTTTCGAACAGACCAAGAAACTGCACCGCCAGGCGGTGACCCTGGAGAAGGTCAGCCAGGGCTTCGACGGCACCGCGCTGTTCAAGAACCTGTCGCTGCAGATCGAGGCCGGCGAGCGCGTGGCCATAATCGGCCCCAACGGCATCGGCAAGACCACCCTGCTGCGTACCCTGGTCGGCGAGATGCCGCCGATGGCCGGCGAGGTGAAGTGGACGGAAAGCGCCGAGGTCGGTTACTTCGCCCAGGACCATGCCGAGGACTTCGAGGATGACGTCACCCTGTTCGACTGGATGTCCCAGTGGACCCAGGGCGGCGAGCAGCTGGTGCGCGGCACCCTGGGCCGCATGCTGTTCTCCAACGACGAGATCAAGAAGTCGGTGAAGGTCATCTCCGGTGGCGAGCAGGGTCGCATGCTGTTCGGCAAGCTGATTCTGAACAAGCCCAACGTGCTGGTGATGGACGAACCGACCAACCACCTGGACATGGAATCCATCGAGGCGCTCAACCTGGCGCTGGAGAACTACCCGGGCACGCTGGTCTTCGTCAGCCATGACCGTGAGTTCGTCTCCTCGCTGGCCACACGCATCATCGAGCTGTCGGAAAACGGCGTGACCGACTTCAGCGGCAGCTACGACGACTACCTGCGCAGCCAGGGCGTTCTCGTTTAACGCAGGGCAGGGCGCCGCAACGCGGCGCCTTTACTCGCGGTAGAACACCTGCACCAGGTGATAGCCGAACTGGGATTTCACCGGGCCGTGGATCTCGCCCACGGCCTTCTTGAAGATCACCTCGTCGATCGCGCGCACCATCTGTCCCGGCCGCACCTCACCGAGATCGCCGCCGCGCTTGCCGGACGGGCAGGTGGAGTGCTTCTTCGCCAGCTTGTCGAACGGCTCGCCGGCGGCCAGGCGCTTCTTCAGTTGCGCCGCTTCGGCTTCGGTCTTGACCAGGATGTGGCGTGCCATGGCTTTGGCCATTGTCGATGCTCCTCGTGGCGGGGGCGGCATTCTGCCGGCTTCGCGGCACCGGCTCAACGCGCGCCACCGAAAAACCGCTGGCAGGCAGGCGCCACGCGCCACTAAGCTGCCGACCTCACCCACACGTCACATGCCTTACATGAATCCCAGCACGAAGAACCCGTTGCACGGCGTCACTCTGGAACAGCTGCTCACCGAGCTGGTGGCCCATTACGGCTGGCCGGGTCTGGCGCAACGCATCGATATCCGCTGCTTCAGCAGCAACCCGAGCATCAAGTCGAGCCTGACGTTCCTGCGCAAGACGCCCTGGGCGCGGGAAAAGGTCGAGGCGCTGTTCGTGCAACTGCGTCAGGGCAAGGCTTGACGCCCGCGCTGGCTATAGTGAGTCATCGATTGCTCGGGGAGGCTTGAGCCATGCGCAGGCTGTTGCTCATCGGCGTACTGTGCGGCGCCGGCCCGGCGCTCGCCGAACCGCGCACGCTGACGCTGACCTTCAACGGCCACCCGCTGCAGACCGAATACGTGTTCAGGGACAAGGATCGCCAGCGCGGCCTGATGGAGCGTACCGAACTGGCCGAGTCCGCCGGCATGCTGTTTCGCTTCCCGCAGCTGAAGAGCCAGTGCCTGTGGATGAAGAACACGCCCCTGCCCCTGTCGGCGGCGTTTCTGGATGAAGAGGGGCGGGTCATCAACCTGGTTGACCTGCAGCCCCACGATCTCACCGTGAAGTGCTCCAGCGCGCCGGCGCGCTATGCCGTCGAGGCCAACCAGGGCTGGTTTGCCCAGCGCGGCGTCGCGCCCGGCGCGCCAGTTGCCGGTCTGCCCTCGGACTGAGCGCGGCAGTTCACGTAAAACATCAAGAAGTGTTTTTCCGCGCTAAATCAGCCACCTGAGACGATTTCCCAGAAATGGCCTCAGGAAATACGTTCGGCAATGTCGATCAGCTGCTCACGCATCCAGCGGTTGGCCGGGTCCTGATCGGTGCTCTCATGCCAGTAGAGATGGCTGGCCAGCGTCGGCACATCCGTCACCGGCAGTTCGACCACATGCAGCGCTTGCTGACGGGCGAAGCGCTCCGGCACGGTGAGCAGCAGGTTGGTGTCGTGCAGCACCCGGGTGGCCATCAGGTAATGCGGCGAGCGCAGGGCGATGCGTCGCTGCCGGCCCAGCTTGCCAAGCGCAAGGTCCACATAACCCAGACCGTTGCGGCGACTGGATATCTGGATATGCCCCGCGCCCAGGTAGTTTTCCAGGGTCAGCGGCCCGGCGGCCAGCGGATGTCCGGGGCGCATGGCGCAGACGAAACGGTCTTCGAGCAGCTTGACGTGGCGCACCTGCGGGTCGCTGTTGAGCGGCACGTCCACCGCGAAATCCAGCTTGCCGGCGGCCAGCTCGCTGGTGGTTTCCCGGCGCCGCGCCAGGGTGCTTTCGATGCGCACCTGCGGCGCCAGGCGGCCGAGACGCTGGAACAGCGGCGGCAGCAGCAGCGCCTCGCTGAGGTCGGTCATGCCGATGCGGAACGTCTTGGCGGCCTCGGCGGGGATGAAGGTGCGGCTTTCCTGCACCGACACCCGCAGCAGCTGGAGCGCCTGACGCACCGGCCCGATGATGTTCTGCGCCATGGGGGTGGGCACCATGCCCTGGGCAGTGCGCACGAACAGCGGGTCGTTGAAGGTCTCGCGCAGGCGCGCCAGGGCATTGGACACCGCCGGCTGGGTGATGCCGACGATCTGCCCGGCGCGGGTCAGGTTGGCTTCGCTGTAGATGGCATCGAAAACGATGAACAGGTTGAGATCGACCTTGCCAGGTGCCATGGCGGAATTCCCTTCTGAAAACGAGCGTGCCGAATATTATCCAGGTTATGAATGTTTATACACGCCAAAAATAGGCTGGGTAAATCCATCTGGCTGACCTAGGATTCGATCATCTTCGATCAGCACAAGGTGTATCAGCATGGATTTCGCCTACTCGCCCAAGGTGCAACAGCTGCGTGAGCGGCTTACCGCGTTCATGGAAGAACACGTTTATCCCGCCGAGTCGGTGTTCGAGCAACAGGTGGCCGAGGGTGATCGCTGGCAACCCACGGCGATCATGGAAACGCTGAAGGCCGAAGCCAAGGCGCAGGGGCTGTGGAACCTGTTCCTGCCGGAATCGGAATACGGGGCCGGTCTTTCCAACCTGGAATACGCTCCCCTGGCCGAGATCATGGGCCGTTCGCTGATCGGTCCGGAGCCGTTCAACTGCTCCGCCCCGGACACCGGCAACATGGAGGTGCTGGTCCGTTACGGCAGCGCCGAACAGAAGCAGCGCTGGCTCGAACCGCTGCTGGCCGGCGAGATCCGTTCCGGCTTTGCCATGACCGAGCCCGGCGTGGCCTCCTCGGACGCCACCAACATGCAGGCCAGCGCCCGGCGTGACGGCGACGAGTGGGTAATCAACGGCCGCAAGTGGTGGACCTCCGGCGCCAGCGACCCGCGCTGCACCGTGCTGATCTTCATGGGCCTGACCAACCCGGACAACCCGCGCCACCAGCAGCATTCGATGATCCTGGTGCCCAAGGACACGCCCGGGGTGACCGTGGTGCGCCCGCTGCACGTGTTCGGCTACGACGACGCGCCCCACGGCCACGCCGAGGTGCTGTTCGAGAACGTGCGCGTGCCCTACGAGAACGTCATCCTCGGCGAGGGTCGCGGCTTCGAGATCGCCCAGGGCCGCCTCGGGCCGGGGCGCATCCACCACTGCATGCGCTCGATCGGCATGGCCGAACGCGCCCTGGAACTGATGTGCAAGCGCTCGGTCAGCCGCACCGCCTTCGGCAAGCCACTGGCACGCCTGGGCGGCAACCTGGACCACATCGCCGACTCGCGCACCGAGATCAACATGGCCCGCCTGCTGACCCTGAATGCCGCGTACATGATGGACACCGTGGGCAACAAGGTGGCGGCCAGCGAGATCGCGCAGATCAAGGTGGTGGCGCCCAACGTGGCGCTGCGGGTGATCGACCGCGCCATCCAGATGCACGGTGGCGCCGGGGTATGCCAGGACTTCCCGCTGGCCTACTGGTACGCCATGCAGCGCACCCTGCGCCTGGCCGATGGCCCGGACGAGGTGCACCGCGCGAGCATCGGCAAGCATGAACTGGCCAAGTACGTGCCGCGCGAGGCGCTGCGCGGTCGCTGAGGCGGACGCACCCTGTCTAAGCTGAGAGTGTGCAGCGAGGGCAGGGGTATGGCGGAACAGGCGCGACTGCTGGTGGTGGATGACGACGCCGAGGTGCGCCGCCTGCTGGGCGACTACCTCGGCGGCCAGGGTTACCGGGTGGACGGCTGCGCCGACAGCGCCGCCCTGCGTCAGGCCCTGGCCGCGCAGGTGCCCGATCTGGTGCTGCTGGATGTCGGCCTGCCCGGCGAGGACGGCCTGAGCCTGGCGCGCTTTCTGCGCGAGCATCACGACCTGCCGGTGATCATGATTTCCGGCGCCGGTACGCCGCTGGACCGCATCGTCGGCCTGGAGGTCGGCGCCGACGACTATCTGGCCAAGCCCTTCGAGCTGCGCGAACTGCTCGCGCGGGTGCGCAGCGTGTTGCGTCGCTATCGCGCCGCTCCGGCTGCGCCGGAACCGGTCGAGCCGCAACCGGCCGTGCCGACCGGCATTCCGCTCGGGCGCTTCCGTCTGGAGCTGGACAGTCGCCGGCTGCTCGACGAGCAGGGCGCGGACATCGAGCTGACCGCCATGGAGTTCGACCTGCTGCAGGCCTTCGCCCAGCGCCCGAACCGGCCACTGAGCCGCGACCAGTTGCTCAACCTGACCCAGAACCGCGACTGGAACCCGTTCGACCGCTCCATCGACATCCGCATCGCCCGGCTGCGCCGCAAGCTCGAGGACGACCCGGAAAAGCCGCAGATCATCCGCACCCTGCGCGGGGTCGGCTACATGCTGGTGACCGGACGGCGTTGAAGGTTTCAATTGTTTCAGTCCGGTTTCCGGCCGGCCGGCGCGGCGGGGCGCTTCCTATACTGGCGCTGAACTGACACACCGCACGCGGGGTGGGCGTCATGGGCAAGCGCACCTGGCCTGAAGCGGGCAATCCGCTGCGGCAGATCGTCGACAACAGCAGCGCGGTGATCTTCATCAAGGACATCGAAGGCCGCTACCGGCTGGTCAATCCCGCCTTCGAGCGCCTGTTCGGCGTGTCCGCCGAGCGGGTGCTGAGCCGCGACGACCATGAGCTGTTTCCGAGCGAGATCGCCGATGCCCTGCTGTGCAACGACCGCCGCGTGGTCGAGCAGGGACGCTCCATCGAAGTGGAGGAACAGGTGCTCTGGCAGGGGCGCCAGTACACCTATCTGACCACCAAATTCCCGATCTGCGACAACCATGGCCAACTGGTGGGCGTAGGGGGCATCGCCGCCGATATCAGCGAGCGCAAGCGCACCGAGGACGCCTTGCGGCATGTCGCCCTGGGCGTGTCACGGAGCACCGGCAACGCGGTGTTTCCCGCCACCGTGCGCTATCTGGCGTCTTCCCTGCAGGTGGACTTCGCCTTCGTCAGCCACGCCAGCCGGCCGGACAGCACCCACCTGGCCACCCTGGCGGCCAGTTACCAGGGCGAGCCCATCGACAACTTCGATTACGTGCTGCAGGGCACCCCCTGTGCGGAGGTGTTCGGCCAGCGCTTCCTGTACATCCCGCGGGGCCTGGGTGAACGCTACCCGCTGGATGCGCTGTTAGGGCACATCCGCATCGACAGCTATGCCGGCTACCCGCTGTTCGCCAGCGATGGCAGGCCGCTGGGGCTGATCGCCGTCGGCCATGCCACCGGGCTGCCGGAACGCGAACGGGTGGAGTCGGTGCTGCGCATCTTCTCGGTGCGGGTCGCCGCCGAGGTGGAACGGGAGGCGCTCGAACAGCAGTTGCGCCAGGCCCAGCGCATGGAAGCCATCGGTCACCTGACCGGCGGCATCGCCCATGACTTCAACAACCTGCTGACCAGCATGCTCGGCTACACCCAGATGGCCGAGGAACTGGCGGGCGAGCGCGGCGACGCGCCGCTCGGCCGTTACCTCGGGCGCATCCGCCAGTCGGCCGAGAAGGCCCGCGACCTGATCCGCCAGATGCTGGTGTTCAGCCGTGGCAGCCGGGGCCAGCCGCGCGTGGTGTCGCTGGCCGCGCTGATCGAGGAGTTTCGCCCGCTGCTGCAGTCCGCCCTGCCGGCGGGCATCGAGTTCGACGTGCGGCTCGATCAGGGCCTGGCGCCGGTGCGGATCGACCCGCTGCAACTGGAACAGGTGCTGATGAACCTGTGCATCAATGCCCGCGACGCCATGGGCGGCAGCGGACGGCTGCGCGTCGCACTGCGCGCGCGCAGCCTGGTGGACGGCCTGTGCGCGTCCTGCCAGCAGCGTATCGCCGGCGACTTCCAGGCGCTGTGCGTGGAAGACAGCGGTCCCGGTATCGACGAGCCCGTTCAGCACACCATCTTCGAACCCTTCTACACCACCAAGCCGCCAGGGCAGGGCAGTGGCATGGGGCTGTCCATGGTGCACGGCCTGGTCCACGAGTACGGCGGCCACCTGCTGCTGTACAGCCAGCCGGGACAAGGCGCCCGCTTCGAGGTGCTGCTGCCCGGCCTGCAGGGTTCACCGGCCGTGTCGGCGCAGCCGGCCGGCGACCGTGAGACGCCGCGTGAGCAGCTGCGCGGGCGGGTCGGCGTGGTGGACGACGATCCGCTGGTGGGCGAGTACCTGAAGGATTGCCTGAGTCGCTGGGGACTGCAGGTCACCGTCTGGAACGACGCCGAGCAGGCGCGCGCGGCGTTGCTGGCGGAGCCCGGAGCGTGGGATGCGCTGATCCTCGACCAGAGCATGCCGCGCCTGTGTGGCCTGGCGCTGGCCAAGCAGGTCCTGGCGGTACGCGCGGAGCTGCCGATCGCCCTGCACACCGGCTTCAGCGATCCGGACGACGAGCGCCTCGCGCGGCGCCTCGGCCTCAGCCTGCTGCACAAGCCGGTGGCCGCGCCGGTGCTGCACGACTGGCTGAGTGATCGGCTGCCAGGCTGAAACCCTTCGGCAACACAGTCGCAGCACTCCGACATCGACGCGATACGCACGGGGCAAATACTGGCCTCGACTGCCACCCAAGGCAGCCGTCACCGGAGGTTCCCATGCACCGCTCATCCCTGACCCGCGCCATGCACTGGCTGCGCGCGTACCTCGATTCCGACCAGTTGTTCTTCATCTACCTGGCCGAAAGCCAGCGTCACGCCGGCTGATGCCCGGGAGGTTCCGATGAAACGCCTCACCCTCTTCGTCTACGGCATCCTCTGCTACGCCGTATTCTTCGCCACCTTCCTCTACGCCATCGCCTTTGTCGGTGATCTGCCCGGCGTGCCGCGCACCATCGACGGCGCGCCGCGGATGGCCACCACGCCGGCGTTGCTCATCGACCTGTTGCTGCTGACCCTGTTCGCCGTGCAGCACAGCCTGATGGCGCGGCCGGCCTTCAAGGCGCTGTGGACGCGGATCATCCCGGCGGCCGCCGAGCGCAGCACCTATGTGCTGTTTTCCAGCCTGGCGCTGATCCTGCTCTTCCGCTTCTGGCAGCCGCTCGGCGGGCAGGTCTGGTCGCTGCAGAGCACCGCCGGGCAGGTGCTGATGTACGCCGGCTTCGCCTTCGGCTGGGCGCTGGTGCTGTACAGCACCTTCCTGATCAATCACTTCGATCTGTTCGGCCTGCGCCAGGTCTGGCTGCAGCTGCGCGGCCAGGCCTACCGGCCGCTGGCGTTCAAGACCCCGGGCGCCTACCGGTTGGTGCGGCATCCGCTGTACGTCGGCTGGTTCTTCGCCATCTGGTGCACGCCGCAGATGAGCGTCACCCACATGCTGTTCGCCCTGGTGACCGCGGCCTACATCCTGGCGGCGATCAGCTTCGAGGAGCACGACCTGCTCGCCGCGCATCCCGAGTACGCCGATTACCGGCGCCGCGTGCCCATGCTGCTGCCCCGGTTGCGCCAGGCCGCCGAGCCGCTCGACGAGGCGATCTGATCCGCCTGAAATGACAAGGGCGCCGTCAGGCGCCCTTGTCATGTTCGACCGGTCAGTGCCGCGCCGGCGTGTCGCGGGTCTTGAGCAGCGAGAGCAGCACGCCGCCGGCCAGCAGGCCGAGGGTCACGCCGAGCGACAGCACGGCGGGCACCTTGCCGATGAAGCCATGGGCGAAGATCTTGCCGCCGATGAAGATCAGCACCAGCGCCAGGGCGTACTTGAGGTACACGAAACGGTGCATCAGCGCCGCCAGGGCGAAGTACAGCGAACGCAGGCCGAGGATGGCGAAGATGTTCGAGGTGTAGACGATGAACGGGTCCTGGGTGATGGCGAACACCGCCGGCACGCTGTCCACGGCGAACACCAGGTCAGCCAGCTCGATCAGCACCAGGCAGAGGAACAGCGGCGTGGCGTAGAGCAGGGCACGTTCGGCGCCCGCCGGCTTCAGGCGCACGAAGAAGCGGCCGTCGTGCAGGGAGTCGGTCATGCGCAGGTGGCGACGCACGAAGCGGATCATGCGGTTGTTTTCCAGATCCGGGTGCGCTTCCTCATCCTTCTGGAACAGCATCTTCACCCCGGACAGCAGCAGGAAGGCGCCGAACAGGTAGAGCACCCACTCGAACTCCTTCACCAGCGCGGTGCCCAGGCCGATCATGATGGCGCGCAGCACCACCACACCGATGATGCCCCAGAACAGCACGCGGTGCTGATAGCGACGCGGAATGCCGAAGGCGCCGAAGATCATCGCCATCACGAACACGTTGTCCATGGACAGCGACTGCTCGACCAGAAAGCCGGTGTAGAACTCCATGGCGCTCTGCGCGCCGAGCTCGAACCATACCCAGGCACCGAACAGCACGCCGACGCTGAAATAGCCGCTGTACAGCAGCAGGCTTTCGCGCATTTCGATTTCGCGCTCTTCGCGGTGCAGGACGCCGAGGTCAAGGACCAGCAGCAGGATGACGATGGCGAGGAAACCCAGCCAGAACCAGGCCGGGGTGCCCAGGAAGGGGGTCGATAAGAAGTCGAACGGATGCATCGGTCAGGCCCTCCAGCATTGGATTGTCGGAAACAGCTGACTCCGACATCACGGTGGGAAGCCCACCGCCAGAGGGGCCCGGCGTCACTGCGCGCAATAGGCTATGCGCGTAGTTCCGGCAATGCAACGGTCGGCTTTCAGCGAATCCAGACTTCCACCCGGCGGTTGCGGATGCGCCCGGATTCGGCCTGGTTGTCGGCCACCGGCAGGTCATCGCCGATGCCCAGCACCTGCGAATTCGTCACGCCCAGGCGCGACAGCGCGCGGCGCACCGTCTCGGCGCGCAGGCGCGACAACAGGCGGGCGCGGCTCGGGTCGTTCTTGGCGTCACCGAAACCCACCAGCACCAGCTGGGCATCCTCCCCGGCGCTCGCATTCAGGTAGTCGCGCACGCGCTCCAGATCACGCATCGCCTTGTTGTCCAGCTGGGCGCTGCCTTCCTGGAAGCGGAAATTGATCGACAGGCGCCGGCCGGTTTGCGCCAGCTCGCGATAGTCGCCGGGCAGGTTGGCGTGCGCCTCGACCGGGATGGCACGCACGGCCTGGCCAATGAACCCCACCCGCTCGACGATGCGCTGGCCTTCGGCGCTCTGGGCGTAATCGATCAGTGCCTGCGCCCAGGGGCTGGCGTCGTCAGGCGCACGGTAGAGGAACAGGCGGCGTGACAGTGGATAGTCCTCGGTGGCGACACTGTCCGGACTGGGTAGCAGCGCCTGGGCACCGCCGGCGGAAATGGCCAGCGCGCGCGCCTGGCCAACCGAGGCCAGGCCGACGAAGCCGATGCCCAGCGGATCGGCCATGACGGCCTCGGAAAGCCGGTCGTTGGACTCGAAGCGCCGGGCGCCGGCGTCCAGTTGCTGGCCCTGGGGCACCAGGACCAGCTCCTTGAAGGTGTCGTAGGTGCCGGACTGATCGTCGCGGGCATACAGACGCACCGGCGCATCCGGTCCGCCCAGTGCCCGCCAGTTGCGCAGTTCTCCGGAGAACAGCGCCGCCAACTGGTCGACGGCCAGACTCCGCAGCGGGTTGGTGGGGTGAACGATGACGGCCAGGCCGTCGATAGCGATCACCTGTTCGGAAGCCCGCGAGCGCAGGTCGCCGCGTGCGGCGAGGGCATGCACCTCGGCGTCCTTCACCGGTCGGGAGGAGGCGGCGAGTTCCGCGCTGCCCTCGCGCAGCGCCCGGAAACCGGTGCTGGAGCCATGCGCGGCGATGGCGATGCGCACCCAGGGCCCCTCCGCCTGGCGGGCCCGCACGGTCTGTTCGTTTTCCAGCGCCCCCGGCTGACGCGTGATGTCCTGAAAGCCCTGCTGACGCAACAGCCCCTCGACGAGCGCGGGCGCCAGGGCGGCCCCGACGGTATTGGAACCCTGGATGCGCAGCAGGGGAGTGGCTTGTGGGCTGGCGACGCTCGGCACGCCAGCGGACAGCAGGAAAACGGCAAGCAAGGCACGCAGCAGCGACATGCGGCGACTCCGGCAGACTGATGCCGCGCAAGGCTAGAGTCGCTTCATGACGGTTGCGTTACAACGCGGTTGCACACCCGAACGATGCGAGATGGAGCACTTCAGGCGATTTCCAGCCAGATAGGCGCGTGGTCGGAAGGCTTGTCCATGGCGCGCAGGTCGTAATCCACGCCCGCGTCCCGGAAGCGACCTTGCAGGGCCGTGGAAGCCAGGATCAGGTCGATGCGCAGGCCGCGACGCGGCTCGTCCTCGAAGCCGCGGCTGCGATAGTCGAACCAGCTGAAGCGGTCGCTCACCTCGGGGTGCAGGTGGCGGAAGCTGTCCACCAGGCCCCAGGCCTTCAGACGCTCCATCCACTCGCGCTCCTCGGGCAGGAAGCTGCACTTGCCGGTGCGCAGCCAGCGTTTGGCGTTTTCCGCGCCGATGCCGATATCGCAGTCCTGTGGCGAGATGTTGAAATCGCCCATGACCACCAGGGGCTGGTCAGGGCGGTACTGTTCTTCCAGCAGCCGCTGCAGGTCGGCATAGAAGCGCGTCTTGGCCGGAAACTTCAGCGGATGGTCACGATTCTCGCCCTGGGGGAAGTAGCCGTTGAGCACCTGAACGATCTGCCCGTCGGGCATCGCGAAACTGGCGCCGATCAGCCGCTTCTGCGACTCTTCGCCGTCCCAGGGGAAGCCCTTGAACACGGTCAGCGGCGCCTGGCGGGACAACATCGCCACGCCGTAGTGGCTCTTCTGCCCGTGGTAGTGCACGTGATAGCCCAGCGCCTCGACCATCTCCAGCGGGAACTGCTCGTCGGACACCTTGGTCTCCTGCAAGCCGATCACATCGGGCTGATGCTTCTCGATCAGCGCCGCCAGCTGGTGCGGTCGGGCGCGCAGGCCATTGATGTTGAATGAAACGAACTTCATGACGGCGGGTCCCGAGTCAAAACCGCGATGCTAGCCCAAGGGAGCTTGCGGCGACCACCCGATCCCGTCCGAGGCGCTTCAGCACCGACCAGGGAGAGACCGCATGCCCACCCGCCACGCCACCGAATCCGCCGAAGTCTGCCTGCTGGACAGCAGCTACGGACCGGAAGCCGCCTCGCTACTGTTTCGCGCCTATCGCAACGACCCGACCTTCCGCTGGCTGATGGATGCCGAGCGGCCGGGTTATGACCACCGGCTGCGCACCACCTTGCGTGAATTGTTGCGCAATCACATCGATGAGCAGCGCCCGGCGTTGGGGCTGGTGCAGAACGATCGACTGATCGGCATCGCGCTGGTCGCCCCGCCGGAGCGTCGCCTGGAAGTGACGGAAAGCTGGGGCTGGCGGCTGCGCATGCTGCTCGGCGCCGGCCGTCGCGCCACGCGCCGCTACCTGGAGTTCTATGCAGCGGTGATGGCTTGCGTGCCGCCCGGCCCGCATCACCTGCTGCCGCTGCTGGGTGTGCTGCCCGACTATCAGGGCCGGGGCTACGGCGAGCAGCTGCTGGCCGCGCTGCACAACTGGTGCGCCGAGGACAGTCAGTCCCATGGCATCGTGCTGGACACCGGCAATCAGCAGTACCTGGAGTTCTACCGGCGCAACGGCTACCGGGAAATCGGCGAGGTGGCCATCGGACCGGTGCGAGAACATGTATTCTTCCACCCCAATCCCCAACCTCTGGCTGGCGTCTCCGGATAGCGCGGCTGCTACCTTTTTCGCGGAGAAGGCGACCCTGTGTTCGTATGGTCCACGAGGATGCGGCGTGGAGCAGGATGGAGCCTGCTGCTGTACCTGCTGGCCAGCCCTGTACTGGCCGAGCAGTTGCGCGTACGCATCACCCCGGAAAACCCGGACCTCAAGGCGAATGTCGAGGGTTACATCGGCGAACTGGAGGACAAGGACCGCGACGAACTGCTGCGCCTGAGCCGCATCGCCGGCGCCCAGGCGCGCCAGGCCGCCGAGGCCCTGGGCTACTACCGTGCGCAGATTCGCACCGAGGTAAGCACCTCCGCGACGCCGCGCCTGACGGTACGCATCGATGCCGGCGAGCCGGTGCGCCTGCGCAATGTCACGGTGCGCATCGAAGGTCCCGCCGCCAGTCAGGCGGGTTTCCAAAAGCTCGATCTGGAGCGCCTGCGCCCGGGGCAGGTGCTCAACCACGGTGATTACGAGGCGGTGAAGGGCCGCATCGAAAGCCAGGCCTCGCGCTTCGGCTACTTTGCCGGACGCTTTGTGCAGCAACGCATCCAGGTGGACCCGGTCGCCAGCCATGCGGACATCGAGCTGATCTACCGGAGCGGCGAGCGCCACCGATTCGGTGAAATTGCCTTCACGGGCAAGCACCCCTTCGAGGACCAGCTGCTGCGCCGCATGCTGCCATTCGAGCCGGGAACGCCCTACGACAGCGAGCTGATCGCCGAGCTGCACCAGAACCTGCAGGGCAGCGGCTACTTCGAAAGCATCCGCGTGGACGCCGCGCCGAGCCTGGCGCAGGCCGGGGTGATTCCGGTGGAAGTGCGCCTGGATACCCGCAAGCCGCGCACCTTCGGTGTCGGCCTCGGCTACTCCACGGACGTCGGTCCGCGCGGGCGCTTCGAGTGGACCCGTCACTGGCGCAATCCCCAGGGGCACAGCTACGGCATCGATACCGAGTGGTCCGCGCCCCGTCAGAACGTCGGGCTCTGGTACGACATGCCGGGCGACAAGCCGCTCACCGACAAGCTGCGCCTGGCCGGCGGCTACCAATACGAGGAACTGGCCGACACCGACAGTCTGAGCAAGCTGATCAGCATCGGTCCGGAGTGGCACAGTCTGCGCCCCAACGGCTGGCAGCGCGTGTTGTCGCTCAAGTGGCAGCATGAGGAATACCGGCTGGGCGACGACGAAGGCATCAGCACGCTGCTGCTGCCGGGCGTCGGTTATTCCTACCTCAAGAGCGACAACCGCCTCGATCCCAACCGGGGCTATCGCGTGCAATTCGAAATCGCCGGCGCCCAGGAAGGGCTGGGCTCGGATGCCAGCGTGGTGCATGGCGAGGTCAGCCTGCGCGGACTGATCACCCTGGCCGAACGGCACCGCTTTCTCGGCCGGGTGCAGTTTGGCGGTACTGAAACCGATGACTATTCCTCGGTACCACCCTCGCTGCGCTTCTTCGCCGGTGGCGACCAGAGCGTGCGCGGCTACGACTACCAGAGCTTGTCGCCGACCAACTCCCAGGGCGACCGCGTCGGCGGTCGCTACATGCTGGCGGTCAGCGGCGAATACCAGTTCTCCCTGACGCCGACCTGGCGCCTGGCGACCTTTGCCGATCACGGCAACTCGTTCAACTCGCTGGAAATTCCCTCGCTGAAGAGCGGGGTCGGCTTCGGCGTACGCTGGGTGTCGCCGGTCGGCCCGCTGCGTCTGGATCTGGCGCATCCGCTGGATGGCAACGGCGGTCTGCGCCTGCACTTTTCCATGGGTCCCGAATTGTGATGCGTGTCGTCAAATGGAGCCTGCTGGCTCTGCTGGTCCTCTGCCTGGTGGCGGTGACGGCCGCTGCCGTGGCGCTGGGCACGGGCGCTGGCAGTCGCTGGCTACTGGGCCACGTGCCGGGCCTGCAGGTGCAGGGCTTCGAGGGCCGCCTGGCCGGCGACTGGCGGGCGGATCGCCTGGAATGGCAGCAGGACGAACGGCGCGTGACCCTGGTGGCCCCGCAGCTGGACTGGTCGGCCCGCTGCCTTTTTCAGCTGCGCCTGTGCATCAAGCGCCTCGAGGCCCAGGACGTGCAGCTGGTATTCCCGCCGTCTGCTGAGGCCCCCCTTCGAGAAGCGCAGGCCATTCAGTTACCGGCGCTGGACCTGCCGCTGCGCATCGAATTGCGCCAGGCCGCCATCGGCAGCCTATCGCTCAACGGCAGCGAACTGCTGCATGACCTGCAGCTGAATGCCTACTGGAACGACCAGGGCCTGCGCATCGAGACGCTGCGGGTGGAGCAGGGCGATTCGCTGCGCCTGGTCGCCTCGGGCCAGTTGAAACCGAGCGGGCAGTGGCCCTTGCAACTCAACGGCGACCTGATCCTGCCGGCACCGGACGAGCGTCCCTGGGCCCTGGCGCTGCGGGCCGAAGGCGAACTGCAGCGCACGCTGCACCTGGTCATCGACAGCGGCGGCTACCTGGCAGGCCGGGTGGAAGGCGAGGTGCAGCCCCTGCAGCCCAACCTGCCCGCCAGCCTGCTGCTGAGCGCCACGGGCTTCAAGGCCAGCGGCGCACTGCCCGATACGCTGACCCTCAACCACCTGCGTCTGCAGGCCGAAGGTGATCTGCAGGCCGGCTACCGCATCAGCGGCGGGGCGCAACTGGCGGCCGAGGAACGGCCGATCGCAGTTGCCCTGCAAGGACGGGTGACTGCAGCTGAGGCGCAGATCGAGCAGCTGCGCCTGGACGCCGGCAGCGCGCAATCCGTGCAGCTGAACGGCACGCTCGGCTGGCGCGAGGCGCTGAGCGCCGAGGCGCAGCTGCAATGGCGCGATTTTCCCTGGCTGCGCCTGTACCCGATGGAACCGCCGCCGGTGACCCTGCGCCGGCTGGACGCGCAGATCAGCTATCTGGACGGCGGTTATCTGGGCCATTTCAGCGGCAACCTGGACGGCCCGGGGGGGCCGTTCAGCCTGTCCAGCCCGGTCAGCGGCAACCTGGGCGAAGTGCACCTGCCGTCGCTGCGCCTGGAGGCCGGGCAGGGCAGCGCCGAAGGCCAGCTCAGCCTCGGCTTCGCCGACGCCATCCGCTGGAATACCCGCCTGGTACTGTCCGCGCTCAACCCGGCCTATTGGGTGGCCGACCTACCGGGCAATCTCGACGGCACACTGGTCAGCCAGGGCGCGCTCAAGGATGAAAACCTGGATGCCCAGGCCGATCTGCAACTGCGCGGCGAACTGCGCGGCCTGCCGGCAACCCTGGCGCTGGACGGCCGGGTGGAAGGGCAGCGCTGGGTGCTGCCGCAACTGAATCTGCAATTGGGTGACAACCGTATCCAGGGCCGCGGCCTGCTGAACAGCGAACTGGCCGCCGAGCTGGAGCTGGCCCTGCCGCGCCTGGACCAGCTGTGGCCGGATCTGCAGGGTGCCCTACAGGGGCGACTGGACCTGAGCGGCACCCGGGAACAGCCGCGCGGGGTGCTGGACCTTGCAGGGCGCCGACTCGCGTATGGCGACTCCCGCATCGCCACCCTGAATATCCAGGGCAACCTGGTGGAGCAGAACCAGGCGCGCCTCGCCCTGGTTGCCGAAGGATTGCAGACCGGCGACTCCGACTGGGGCCGCCTGACCCTCACCGGCCATGGCGATCTCGAAACCCAGGCCGTGGCGCTGCAACTGAGTGGCGACCTGCTGGAGGCCGAGCTGGGCGTGGCGGGGCGTCTGGAGCAGAGCGACGCCGGCTGGCATTGGCAAGGCCAGCTCGAGGAGGCGCGCCTGGCCGCCGAGGAACAGCGCTGGCAACTGCAGGCGCCCGCGGCGCTGGAGCGTTTTGCCGATGGGCGTCTGACGCTTGGGCCGCAATGCTGGCGGTCGGGTAGCGCGAGCCTGTGCGGTGAAGGCGAACAACGGCTGCTGCCGGAGCCGAGCCTGCGCTACCGACTGCGCGATTTCGACCTGGCCAGCCTGGCGCGCTGGTTGCCGGATGATTTCCAGTGGCAGGGCGAGCTGAACGGCGATGTCGAACTGGACCTGCCGGAGGGCGGCCCGCAAGGCCGGGTGCGTCTGGATGCCGGGCGCGGCACGTTGCGGGTCCGCGAAGGCGGCGAATGGGTCGATTTCCCCTACCAGGCGCTGCAGCTCGACAGCCAGCTGCGACCGGAGCAGGTGGATGTGCAGGCGCGCTTCGACGGTGGTGAACTGGGCGAACTGCGCCTGGAAGCGCGCATCGATCCGCGTGGCGAGGAAAAACCGCTGACGGGTACCTTCGCCCTGCGCGGGCTGAACCTGGCGGTCGCCCGGCCATTCGTGCCCCAGGTCGGGCAACTGGAAGGCCAGATCAACGGCAACGGGCAACTGGCCGGCACGCTTCAGGCACCGCAGGTCAACGGCCAGCTGCGCCTGAGCGAAGGGCGGGTGGCTGGCGGTGAGCTGCCGACCCCGCTGGAGAATCTGCAGATCCTCGGTACCCTCAGCGGCCAGCGCCTGGACCTGGACGGCGGTTGGCGCAGTGGTGAACGCGGCGAAGGCCGGATCGCTGGCTGGCTGTCGTGGCAGGGCGCACCGTCCGCCGACATCCGCGTGTCCGGCACGCGCCTGCCCGTGGTGGTGCCGCCCTATGCCGATCTGGAGGTGGCGCCGGACCTGCGCATCCAGCTGGCGGGGCAGGGGTTGTCGCTCAGCGGGCGCATCGCCGTGCCGCGCGGCGATATCACCATCCGTGAACTGCCACCTTCGACGGTGAAGGTGTCGCCCGACGTGGTCATCGTCGGCGAGGAAGCCGCCGACACGGGCCAGGCCGTGCCGATCCGCATGGACATCACCGTGGTGGTCGGCCAGGAGGAGCTGAACTTCTCCGGCTTCGGCCTGACCGCCGATGTGGCCGGTGATATCCACATCGGCAACCAGCTGGATACACGCGGCGAGCTGGCCCTGACCCGCGGCCGCTACCGGGCCTATGGGCAACGCCTGACTATTCGCCGGGCGCGCCTGCTGTTCGTCGGTCCCATCGACCAGCCGTTCCTCGACGTGGAGGCGATTCGCCGGGTCGACGAGGTGGTGGCGGGCCTGCGTATCACCGGCAGCGCCGCCGCGCCCCGCGTCGAGGTGTTCTCCGAGCCGGCCATGGCCCAGGAACAGGCGCTTTCCTATCTGGTGCTGGGGCGTCCGCTGGGCAGCGGCGATGACGGCGTGGGTGACGGTGCCCTGCTGGCCCAGGCGGCCATCGGGTTGGGCCTGGCGGGCAGCGCCGGCATCACCGGCAATATTGCCCGGCAGCTGGGCATCAAGGACTTCCTGCTGGAAACCGAGGGCAGCGGGGCGCAGACCAGCGTGGTGGCCAGCGGACGCCTGTCCGACCGTCTGACCCTGAGCTACGGGGTCGGCGTGTTCGATTCGGTGAACACCCTGGCGCTGCGCTATCGCCTCAGCCGTCGGGTGTTCCTGGAGGCGGCCAGTGGTCTGGCCAGCTCACTGGATATCTTCTATCGCCGGGATTTTTGAGCAATCGCCTCGCTGATCACCGGAAATGGCTTGCCGATCGACGAAAGTGGCCCGATTCTCCACCGGGTCCAACCCACAGGGAGAAATGCCATGGAAGCGATACAGAATCTGGTCAATAAACTGAACGGCCTCGTCTGGGGGCCACCGATGCTGGTGCTCATCCTGGGTACCGGTTTCGTCCTGATGCTGTACCTGCGCTTCATGCCGCTGCGGCAGATCGGCCCCGGTTTCCGACTGATGTGGCAGGGGCGGGCGAAGGGCGAGGAGGGCACTGGCGAGATCAGCCCGTTCCAGGCGCTGATGACCACCCTGGCGGCGACCGTGGGTACCGGCAACATCGCCGGGGTAGCCACTGCGATCTTTCTGGGCGGGCCCGGCGCACTGTTCTGGATGTGGATGACCGCGCTGGTGGGTATGGCCACCAAGTACTGCGAAGTGGTACTGGCTGTGCATTACCGCGAGAAGGACGCACGGGGCGAGCACGTTGGCGGCCCCATGTATGCGATCCGCAATGGCCTGGGCCGCAAGTGGGCCTGGCTGGGCGGGGCCTTCGCGCTGTTCGGCGGACTGGCCGGTTTCGGTATCGGCAACATGGTGCAGGTCAACAGCATGGCGCACGCGCTGGAAACCACGTTCAGCGTGCCCCTGTGGGTGACCGGCCTGGCTGCCATGCTGCTGACCGGCCTGGTGATCCTCGGCGGCATCCGTCGCATCGGCCTGGTGGCCGCGGCCCTGGTGCCGTTCATGTGCGTGGCCTATGTGCTGGCCGCGCTGGTCGTGCTGATCATCAACATCGACGCCATTCCCGGCGCCTTCGCGCTGATCTTCGAGCATGCCTTCAGTCCCATCGCCGCCACCGGCGGCTTCGCCGGCGCGGCCGTGATGGCCGCCATCCGTTACGGCGTGGCGCGCGGTATCTTCTCCAACGAGGCGGGCCTGGGCACTGCGGGCATCGCCCAGGCGGCCGGCACCACCGACAGTGCGGTGCGCTCCGGCCTGATCGGCATGCTGGGTACGTTCATCGACACCATCATCGTCTGCTCCATGACCGGCCTGGCGATCATCTGCTCCGGCGTGTGGTCCAGCGGGGTAAGCGGGGCGGCGCTCTCCGCGGCGGCCTTCGAGTCGGCGATGCCGGGCTTCGGCGGCGCGCTGCTGACCGTGGCGCTGGTCACCTTCGCCTATACCACCATCCTGGGCTGGAGCTTCTACGGTGAGAAATGCTGGGAGTTCATGATAGGCACGCGGGCCATCTGGCCGTTCCGGGTGGTCTGGGTACTGGCGGTGCCGATCGGTGCGATGACCCAGCTGGACTTCACCTGGCTGGTGGCCGACACCCTCAACGGTCTGATGGCGATTCCCAACCTGGTGGCGTTGTTGCTGCTGAGCCCGGTAGTGGTGCGCCTGACCCGCGCGTATTTCGCCAACCCGGCGCCGGTGCGGGTGTGATCCGCACGCTGCCATGCTTAAATTGCCAGCTTCGCAACCCCCCAATCCCACTAGAAGGATTAAGCAAATGGCTCAAGTGACCATGCGTGGCAACCCCATCGAGATCTCCGGCAACCTGCCGCAGCCCGGTCAACCGGCACCGGCGCTCAGCCTGGTCGGTACCGACCTGGCCGACGTGACCCTGGCCAGCTTCGCCGGCAAGCGCAAGGTGCTGAACATTTTCCCCAGCATCGACACGCCGACCTGTGCCACCTCGGTGCGCAAGTTCAACACCGAGGCCTCCGGCCTGGAAAACACCGTGGTGCTGTGCATCTCCGCCGACCTGCCGTTCGCCCAGAAGCGTTTCTGCGGGGCCGAAGGGCTGCAGAACGTGGTCAGCCTGTCCACGATGCGCGGCCGCGAGTTCCTGCAGGACTATGGCGTCGCCATTGCCAGCGGCCCGATGGTCGGCCTGACCGCCCGTGCCGTGGTGGTGCTGGACGAACAGGACAAGGTCCTGCACAGCGAGCTGGTTCCGGAAATCGGCCAGGAGCCCGACTACCAGGCCGCTCTGGCTGCGCTGCGCTGAGTCACCTGCGCCCCGGTCTCCCGGGGCGCTTTCTTCCGGCGATTCACCCCTCCTTACAATTCCCGCCGCACCCGCAGGTAAAACTGCGGTAAAGAGCCTTTGCAGGCGCTCGCACAGTCCTTATGGTGCGGCCATTCGATTTGTCCCAGGCGCAATCCGTCATGTCCGAGTCTCCTTCCACCCTGTCGCGCAACCTTCGCCGTGGCGGGCTGCTGGTATTGCTGGTTCTGCTCGCGCTATTGGCCTGGTGGCTGTGGCCCGCCGGCAAAGCACCGACCGGTGCGGGCGGACTGGGTGGCCCTGGCGCCGGTCCGGCACGCTTCGGGTTCGGCGGCCCGGTTCCGGTGCGCGTCGCGCCGGTGACCCGGGGTGATTTCCCCATCGAGCTGCGCGCCCTGGGCACCGTCACCGCCTACAACACCGCCCATGTACGGACGCGGGTGGGCGGCGAGCTGGTCAAGGTGCTGTTCGAGGAAGGCCAGCGCGTCAAGGCCGGCGATCTGCTGGCGGTGATCGATCCGCGCCCCTACGAAACCGCGCTGCGCCTGGCCGAGGGTCAGTTGCAGCAGACCCGCGCCCAGCTGAAGAACGCCGAGATCGACCTGGCCCGCTATCAGGGCCTGTACAAGGAAGACTCCATTGCCCGTCAGACCCTGGATACCCAGCAGGCGCTGGTCGCCCAGTACCAGGGGCAGCTCAAGGTTCAGCAGGCCACCGTCGAGGAGGCGCGCCTGAACCTGGACTTTACCCAGATCCGCGCACCGATCTCCGGGCGCCTCGGCCTGCGCCAGGTCGATCTGGGCAACCTGCTGACCAGCAACGACAGCACCGTGCTGGTGACCATCACCCAGACCGAGCCCATCGCGGTCAGTTTCACCCTGCCGGAGGGCGAGCTGCCCCCGGTGCTGGAGCAGTTGCGCGCCGGCCAAACACTGAACGTGGAGGCCTGGGACCGCGCCGAGCGCCAGGTATTGGCGCAAGGACAGCTGGAAAGCCTCGACAACCAGATCGACACGGCCACCGGCACCCTGCGCCTCAAGGCCCGCTTCGCCAACAGCGACCAGCGCCTGTTCCCCAACCAGTTCGTCAACGCGCGCCTGCGGGTCAGCACCCGCCAGCAGGCCATGCTGATTCCCGCTGCCGCCCTGCAGTACGGCTCGCGCGGCACCTTCGTCTATGTGGTGGGCGAGGGTGACACCGTCGAGCTGCGCCAGGTCAGCGCCGGGCCCAGCAGCGGTGAACTGACGGTCATCGAGTCCGGCGTACAGCCCGGCGAGCGCCTGGTGCTGGAAGGCACCGACCGCCTGCGCGACGGTTCGCCGGTACAGGTGATCGAAGACACGCCGGCGGCCACCGCCAAGCGCGACGCATGAACATCTCGCAGCCCTTCATCCTGCGCCCGGTGGCCACCACCCTGCTGATGGTGGCCATCTTTCTCAGCGGACTGATCGCCTACCGGATGCTGCCGGTTTCCGCGTTGCCGGAGGTGGACTATCCGACCATCCGGGTCATGACGCTGTACCCAGGCGCCAGTCCCGAGGTGATGACCCGCGCGGTGACCGCGCCGCTGGAGCGCCAGTTCGGGCAGATGCCCGGCCTGCAACAGATGTCCTCGACCAGCTCCGGTGGCGCCTCGGTGATCACCCTGCGTTTCAGCCTGGAAGTCGAACTGGACGTGGCCGAACAGGAAGTGCAGGCCGCCATCAACGCGGCCAGCAACCTGCTGCCCAACGACCTGCCGGCCCCGCCGGTGTACAACAAGGTCAACCCCGCGGATACCCCGGTGATGACCCTGGCCATCACCTCGCCAAGCATGCCCCTGTACCGGGTGCATGACCTGGTGGACACCCGCATGGCGCAGAAACTGGCGCAGATCAGCGGCGTCGGCCTGGTCAGTCTGGCCGGCGGGCAACGGCCGGCGGTGCGCATCCGGGTCAATCCCGAGGCGCTGGCCGCCTACGGGCTGAACCTTGCCGATGTGCGATCGCTGATCGGCGCCTCCAACGTCAACCAGCCCAAGGGCAACTTCGACGGCCCGACCCGGGTCTCGCAGCTGGATGCCAACGACCAGTTGCGTTCGGCCGAGGAGTACGCCGAGCTGATCATCAGCTACCAGAACGGCGCCGTGCTGCGCCTGAAGGACGTGGCAAGCATCGTCGACGGCGCCGAGAACGAACGCCTGGCCGCCTGGGCCAACCGCAGTGGTGCGGTGCTGGTGAATATCCAGCGTCAGCCGGGGGCCAACGTCATCGAGGTGGTGGATCGCATCCGCGCGCTGCTGCCGCAGATCACCGCCAGCCTGCCGGCCAACCTGGACGTGACGGTGCTCACCGACCGCACCCAGACCATTCGCGCCGCCGTCAGCCATGTGCAGTTCGAGCTGCTGCTGGCGGTGTGCCTGGTGGTGCTGGTCACCTTCCTGTTCCTGCGCCGGCTGTCGGCGACGGTCATTCCCTCGATCGCCGTGCCGCTGTCGCTGATCGGCACCTTCGGGGTCATGTACCTGGCGGGGTTCTCCATCAACAACCTGACGCTCATGGCGCTGACCGTGGCGGCGGGCTTCGTGGTGGATGACGCCATCGTCATGCTGGAGAACATCGCCCGCCACCTGGAGGCGGGTGAAACGCCGCTGCAGGCCGCCCTCAAGGGCGCGAAGCAGATCGGCTTCACGCTGATCTCGCTGACCTTCTCGCTGATCGCCGTGCTGATTCCCCTGCTGTTCATGGAGGATGTGGTCGGGCGACTGTTCCGCGAGTTCGCCATCACCCTGGCGGTGGCGATCCTGATTTCGCTGGTGGTGTCACTGACCCTGACGCCGATGATGTGCGCGCGTTTCCTGCGTCAGGAGCGCGAGGGCGGCCAGGGGCGCTTCTACCGCGCCGCCGGCGACGTCATCGAGCGCATGATCGCCGCCTACGACAAGGGCCTGCACTGGGTGCTGCGCCATCAGCCACTGACCCTGCTGGTGGCCATCGCCACCCTGGGACTGACCGTGCTGCTGTACCTGATGGTGCCCAAGGGCTTCTTCCCGGTGCAGGACACCGGCCTGATCCAGGGCATATCCGAGGCGCCGCAGAGCATTTCCTTCCAGGCCATGGGCGAACGCCAGCAGCGTCTGACCGAGGTGATCCTGCAGGATCCGGCCGTGGCCGGCCTGTCCTCGTACATCGGCGTGGATGGCGACAATCCGACCCTGAACAGCGGCCGCCTGCTGATCAACCTCATCCCGCACACCGAACGCGACGTGACCGCCAGCCAGGTGATCGAGCGGCTGCGCCCGCAGCTGGCGGCGATTCCCGGCATTGAGCTGTACCTACAGCCGGTGCAGGACCTGACCATCGAGGACCGGGTCAGCCGCACCCAGTTCCAGTTCAGCCTGGAATCGCCGGATGACGCCTTGCTGGAGGAGTGGACACCGCGGCTGGTCGAAGCCCTGCGCGCACGCCCGGAGCTCAGCGATGTGGCCAGCGACCTGCAGAACCGGGGGCTGCAGCTGTTCCTGGATATCGATCGCGATGTCGCCGCGCGGCTGGGCATCAGTGTCGCGGACATCACCGATGCCCTGTACGACGCCTTCGGCCAGCGACAGATCTCCACCATCTACACCCAGGCCAGCCAGTATCGCGTGGTGCTGGAAACCACCGGCGCCGACCGCCTGGGGCCCCAGGCGCTGCGCCAGGTGCACCTGGCCACCCGCGACGGCGGCCAGGTGCCGCTGTCGGCACTGGTGCGCCCGGAAGAGCGGGCCACGCCGCTGCTCATCAATCACATCGGCCAGTTCCCGGCGGTAACGCTGTCCTTCAACCTGGCCCCGGGCGTGTCCCTCGGCGAGGCGGTGGCGGTCATCGAGCGGGTGGAGCAGGAAATCGGCCTGCCGGCCGGCATCGTCCGCCAGTTCCAGGGCGCCGCGCAGGCCTTCCGCGCCTCGCTGTCCAGCACGCTGCTGCTGATCCTGGCGGCCATCGTGACCATGTACATCGTGCTCGGCGTGCTCTACGAGAGCTACATCCACCCGATCACCATCCTCTCCACGCTGCCGTCGGCGGCGGTCGGCGCGCTGCTCGGGCTGCTGCTGACCGGCAACGACCTGGGGTTGATCGCCATCATCGGCATCATCCTGCTGATCGGCATCGTCAAGAAGAACGCCATCATGATGATCGACTTCGCCCTGGAGGCGGAGCGCCATCAGGGCATGGCCCCGCAGGCCGCCATCCACCAGGCGGCGCTGCTGCGCTTCCGGCCGATCCTGATGACCACCCTGGCCGCGCTGTTCGGTGCCATTCCGCTGATGTTCGCCACCGGTTCCGGCGCCGAGCTGCGCCAGCCGCTGGGTCTGGTGCTGGTCGGCGGCCTGCTGCTCAGCCAGCTGCTGACCCTGTTCACCACGCCGGTGATCTACCTGTACTTCGACCGCCTGAGCCGGCGCTTCACCGGGCGAAGCGCGGCGGGAGTCGCCGCGGACGGCGCCCGACCATGAATCTTTCCGCGCCGTTCATCGTTCGGCCGGTGGCTACGCTGCTGATCAGCCTGGCCATCCTGCTGGTCGGCGCGCTGAGCTTCGGCCTGCTGCCGGTGTCGCCGCTGCCGAACATGGATTTCCCGGCCATTACCGTGCAGGCCAACCTGCCGGGCGCCAGTCCGCAGATCATGGCCTCCACCGTGGCCACGCCCCTGGAGCGGGCGCTGGGCGGCATCGCCGGCATCAACGAGATGACCAGCCGCAGCAGCCAGGGCAACACCCGCATCATCCTGGTGTTCGACCTGGACCGCGACATCAACGCCGCCGCCCGCGAAGTGCAGGCGGCGATCAACGAGGCGCGCCCGCTGCTGCCCAGCGGCATGCGCAGCATGCCCACCTACAACAAGATCAACCCCGCCCAGGCGCCGATCATGGTGCTGTCGCTGACCTCGCCGGTGCTCGGGCAGGGCGAGCTGTACGACATCGCCAGCTCCATCGTCGGCCAGAAACTGTCCCAGGTTCCCGGGGTGGGCGAAGTACAGGTGGGCGGCAGCTCGCTGCCGGCGGTGCGCATCGAGCTGCAGCCACGGCTGCTGGACCAGTACGGCGTGGCCCTGGATGAGGTGCGCCAGGCCATCGCCGACGCCAATCGCCAGCGCCCGAAGGGCGCCGTGTCGGATGAGCAGCGCCACTGGCAGATCCAGGCCAACGACCAGTTGCGCAAGGCCGCCGATTACATTCCCCTGATCATTCGCTACCAGGACGGCGCGGCGATTCGTCTGGGCGATGTGGCCAGCGTGCGCGACGCGGTGGAGGACCGCTACAACAGCGGCTTCTACAACGACGAGCAAGCGGTGCTGGTGGTGATCAACCGCCAGGCCGGTGCCAACATCCTGGAGACGATCGAGGCCATCAACGCCCAACTGCCAGCGCTGCGTGCGGTGATTCCCGCCAGCCTCGAACTGGATGTGGCCATGGAGCGTTCCTCGGTGATCCGTGCCACCCTGCGCGAGGCCGAACGCACCCTGCTGATCGCCGTGGGGCTGGTGATCCTGGTGGTATTCGCCTTCCTCGGCCACTGGCGGGCGGCGCTGATTCCCGCGCTGGCGGTGCCGGTCTCGCTGATCGGCACCTTCGCGGCCATGTACCTGTGGGGTTTTTCGCTGAACAACCTGTCGCTGATGGCGCTGATCGTAGCCACCGGTCTGGTGGTGGACGACGCCATCGTGGTGCTGGAGAACATCGCCCGGCACATCGAGAACGGCGACAAGCCGCTGGCGGCGGCACTGAAGGGTGCGAAGGAGGTGGGCTTCACCCTGCTGTCGATGAACCTGTCGCTGGTCGCAGTGTTCATCTCCATCCTGTTCATGGGCGGCATCGTCGAGCGGCTGTTCCGCGAGTTCTCGCTAACGCTGGCGGCGGCGATCCTGATTTCCCTGCTGGTCTCGGTGACCCTCACACCGATGCTTTGCGCGCGCTGGCTGAAGGCCGGCAGTGAACGCGAGGCAAGCACCGTGCGGCGGGCCGGCAAGCGCCTGCAGGGCAGGGTGCTGGCCGGCTACGCACGCAGCCTGGACTGGGCGTTGCGCCATACCCGCCTGATGCTGCTCCTGCTGCTGGGCACCATCGCGCTGAATGTCTACCTCTACGTGGCGGTGCCCAAGACCTTCCTGCCACAGCAGGACACCGGCCTGCTGATGGGCATGATCCGCGGCGATGACGGCCTGTCCTTCCAGGTGATGCAGCCGAAGATGGAACAGTTCCGCCAGGCCGTGCTGACCGATCCGGCGGTGGAAAGCGTGGCCGGCTTCATCGGCGGCAGTGGCGGCATCAACAACGCCTTCATGATGGTGCGCCTCAAGCCGCTGGCCGAACGACGCATCGGCGCCCAGCCGGTGGTCGATCGCCTGCGTCGCGAGCTGCCGAAGATTCCCGGGGCGCGGCTGTTCATGATGGTCAACCAGGACCTGCAGATCGGCGGCCGCCAGCGCAGCACGGAAAACGAATTCGTGCTGCTGGCCAGCGACCTGGAGGACCTGCGCATCTGGCTGCCCAGGGTGCGCGAAGCGCTGCGTGCCTTGCCGCAGCTGACTGATATCGACGCCAGCGAAGGCGAGGGCGCCCAGCAGATCACCCTTCAGGTGGATCGCGAAACCGCCAAGCGCCTAGGCGTGGACATGGCCACGGTGACCAGCGTGCTGAACAACGCCTTCAGCCAGCGGCAGATCTCCACCATCTACGACACCCTCAACCAGTACAGCGTGGTGATGGAGATCGATCCGCGCCATGCCCAGCATCCCGAGGCCCTGGATCGCGTGCAGGTGATCGCCGCCGATGGCAGCCGCGTGCCGCTGTCGGCCTTTTCGCGCTGGGAGCGCAGCCTGGAAGAGGATCGCGTCAGCCACCAGAGCCAGTTCGCCGCGGAGAGCATCGGCTATTCGGTGGCGCCCGGTTACAGCGCCGATCAGGCGGTGGCGGCGATCAACGAGGCGGTGGCGCGGGTCGGCCTGCCCACCGAGGTGCAGGGGCTGATCGGCGGCACCGGTGGCATGCTGCAGCAGACCCAGCAGGGCCAGCCGCTGATGATTCTCGGCGCGCTGGTAATCGTCTACATCGTGCTGGGCGTGCTCTACGAGAGCTACGTGCACCCGCTGACCATCCTCTCCACGCTGCCCTCGGCCGGCGTCGGCGCGTTGCTGGCCATCCAGCTCACCGGCGGGCAGTTCAGCCTGATCTCGCTGCTCGGCCTGTTCCTGCTGATCGGTATCGTGAAGAAGAACGCCATCCTGATGATCGACCTGGCCCTGCAGCTGGAGCGCGAGGGGCGCGACTCCCTGGCCTCCATTCGCGAGGCCTGCCTGCTGCGCTTCCGGCCGATCCTGATGACCACCCTGGCGGCGATTCTCGGCGCGCTGCCGCTGCTGCTCGACAGCAGCGAAGGCGGCGAGATGCGCCAGCCGCTGGGCCTGGCCATCGTCGGCGGCCTGCTGCTCAGCCAGCTGCTCACCCTGTACACCACGCCGGTGGTGTACCTGTATTTCGACCGCCTGCGCCAGCGCTTCGCCCGCCGGCGCGGACACACCGCAGTGGATGCCGCCTGATGAACGCTCCCTTTCGATTACTCACCCTGGCCCTGCTCGTCGGCAGCCTGAGCGCCTGCGCGCTGGGACCGGACTACCAGCGCCCCGAACTGGACATTCCCGAACAGTACCGCCAGGTGCAGGGCTGGAAGCCGGCCGCGCCCGCCGACGCCCTGGAGCGCGGCGCCTGGTGGTCGCGGTACGACGACTGGGAGCTGGATGCCCTGGTCGAGCGCCTGAATGTGTCCAACCAGAACCTGGCGGCGGCCGAGGCGCAGTACCGTCAGGCGCGCGCGTTGGTGCGGGGCGCGCGGGCTGCCTTCTATCCGACCGTCAGCGCCGGCGTCGAGGCCGGACGCAGCTCCTCCGGGTCGGGTTCCCAAGGCGTGACGTCAAGTAGTCGTCAGGATTCCTACGATGCCAATCTGGGCCTGAACTGGCAGTTGGACCTGTGGGGCCGTTTGCGCCGCACTCTCGAGTCGGAGCGTGCCAACGCCCAGGCCAGCCAGGCCGACCTGGCCGCCGCGCGGCTGAGCCTGCAGGCCGAGCTGGTACAGAACTACCTGCAATTGCGCGTATTGGATGAACAGCGCCGCCTGCTGGATGCCACCCTGGAGGGCTACCAGCGTTCGCTGACTCTGACCGAGAACCAGTACCGGGCGGGCATCGCGCCGAAATCCGACGTCAGCCAGGCGCTGACCCAGCTGAAAAGCACCCAGGCGCAGGCCGTGGATCTGGAGTGGCAGCGCGCCCAGTTGGAACATGCGATTGCCGTGTTGATCGGACTGCCGCCAGCGAAATTCTCGATCAGCGTCCGTCAGGGCGTACCTCAACTCCCGGATGTTCCACCGGCGCTGCCGTCACAGCTGCTGGAGCGCCGCCCCGACGTGGCCTCGGCCGAGCGCAGCGTGATAGCGGCCAACGCCGGAATCGGCGTGGCCAGGACCGCCTGGTTTCCCGACCTGAGCCTGTCGGCCCTGGGCGGCTATCGCGGCAGCAGCTTTGCCGACTGGATCAGCCTGCCGAATCGCTACTGGTCGCTGGGGCCGGCGCTGGCTCTGGAGCTGTTCGATGGCGGCGCACGGCGCGCCGAGCTGGAACGCGCCGAGGCGGCTTATGACCAGACGGTGGCGCAATACCGGCAGACGGTGCTGGACGCCTTTCGCGAGGTGGAAGACGCACTGGTCGAGCTGAGCGTGCTGGAGCGCGAACAACAGTTGCAGCAGGAAGCCGTGGCCGCCGCCCGGGAGTCCCTGCGCCTGATAGGAAACCAGTACCGAGCCGGTACGGTGGACTTCAACAGTGTCGTCATTGTGCAGGCGGCAGCGCTCAACAACGAACGCTCGGCATTGACGCTGCTGGGCAACCGCCTGCGCGCCAGCGTGCAACTGGTCGCCGCGCTGGGTGGCGGTTGGGAAACCAGGGAACTGGCAGAGCAATAAGAGCGCCCACTTCGGGGATCGGCTTTGCACCATCCCCTGTAGGGCCGGCTTTACGCCGGCCGACGGAGTCAAATTCCCAGCTAGGGCGGGGCTCCCACCACCGCCGGCCGGGATAAACCCGGCCCTACAGGTTCGGCGTTGCAGCATCGGCGCAAGCAGGATCGCCTAGGCCGGCTTTACGCCGGCCGACGGAGTCGAGTCACGCAAGGCCGGCCAGGATTCCCACCATTGTCCGGTTATTCCTCGCGCCGGTTGGAAGCGCGCGCCGCCTTGAGCACGTCGGGGCCGATGTCCGCTTCGAAATGCCGCCAGACCGGCTCCATCGCGGCCCGCCAGGCCTCGCGCTCGCGGGGACTCAAGCTGATGATCTGGCTGCGCCCGGAGGCCGCCACGCGCTGCCGGTCCTGCTCGTTGAGCTGCGCGGCCTCGCGGTTCACCGCGTAACTCACCTCGTCGATGATCGCCTCCAACTGCGTGCGGATGCGATGCGGAATGGCGTACCAGAAGCGCGCATTGGTCACCAGCATGTAATCCAGCACGCCGTGGTTGGTTTCGGTGATGTACGGCTGCACCTCGTGGAAGCGCTGGCTGTAGAGGTTCGACCAGGGATTCTCGGCGCCTTGCACCTGGCCGCTGGCCAGGGCCTCGAACACCTGGGAGAAGGCCAGGCGGGTGGTCTGCGCCTTCACCTGACGGAATTGGGTTTCCAGCACATCGGACTGCTGAATGCGGAAGTTCAGCCCGGCCGCGTCGGCCGGCAGGCGCAGCGCGCGGGTCGCCGAAAGCTGCTTCATGCCGTTGTGCCAGTACCCCAGCCCGAGGATGTAGTGCTGCTCCATCGAATACAGCAGCTGGCGTCCCTTGGCGCGCTTCTGGAAGCGGTCCACCGCTTCCAGGTCGTCGAACAGGAAAGGCAGGTCGAAGACCCGCAACTGGTGGGTATAGGTCTCGAACTTGGCCAGCGACGGCGCCAGCAACTGCACCTTGTTGTCACGCAGCGCGGCCAGCTCATCGGCGTCGCCGTACAGGCTGGAGTTGGGGAAAACCTCGACCTTCACCAGGTCGCCCAGACGTTCTTCCACCAGTTGTTTGAACAGCAGCGCGCCCTTGCCCTTGGGTGTGTCTTCGGCGACTACATGGGAGAAGCGGATGACGATCGGGGCGGCATTCGTTTCAACGGCACCGGCCAGGATGGCGATGCCGAGACAAACTGCCATGACTGTCTTGATCACGGAGTTTCCTTTTTCTTGTTTCTGGAAGAGGGCGTCGACCACCAGCTGGGGTCACGGTCGAGCCGGGCGTGTGTCGCAAGCCCTGTGCCAGACTCCGGAATCATTCTTGTCTTCAGTCGCGAACCGCTCTGTTCTGGGACAAAGCGCACGGAAGAGCGGTCGGCGAGGGGCAGGAGCGGGACAGTCGTTTGGCGGCGATCTGCCATCGGGCTAACAAAAAGTGGCGCATTTCCGCCAGATTGCGCGCCCGGGTCAACGTGGCCGTTCCGCTGAAGGAACGGCCACGGCTTCAGAGCAGAATGGTGCTCCACACCAGCGCGATCAGGCTGAGGGACAGGAACTGGGCGGCGCTGCCCATGTCCTTGGCGCGTTTGGCCAACGGATGGATGTCCAGGGAAATACGGTCCACTGCGGCCTCGATGGCCGAGTTGAGGATCTCCACGATCAGTCCGAGAAACACCACGCCCACCAGGATGGCGCGTTCGGCGCGGGAAACGTCCAGCCAGAAGGCGAGGGGAATCAGCACCAGGTTGATCAGCAGCAATTGACGAAACGCAGCCTCGCCGGTGAACGCGGCTTTCAGCCCGGCCATCGAATAGCCGGTGGCATTGAGAATGCGCGCCAGGCCGGTACGACCCTTGAGCTGTCCGGCATCCACGGCCGGCGCGGTTTTCAGCTTCTCCATGAAGACTCCAACAGGGGGCAAGCGAGCCCGGATAAACGTGCGCAAGTCTAGCGGAGTTGCCCCACACTTGGCAGGGGCAGACCCGTACCAATCAAAGGATGAACAGCTCGTAATGCAGTTGCAGGTGCCGGCGTTCGTCGGAACGGCAGGCCAGCCAGTCCAGCGCTCCGCTGGCCTGGGAGTTGATGGCGTGGCGCTTGCGCGCCAGGGTCGGATGGTCGAGCACCAGCTTGCGCGACTGCCGCCAGGGCAGACTGACATCCTCGCCGGAGGCCCACTGCCAGGCCTGGATCGGCATCTCCACCAGGCGCGTGCCGAGCAGTTCGCAGGCGTCGCGCGCGGCATTGGCCACCGCCTCGCGATCGGGGTCGCCATCGTATCGCCAGGGTGAGAAGACCACGTCGTTGGGGCGCAGGTAGCGGAGCAGGAAATCCAGCAGGCTGTCATGCCGTGCGGCCAGCCGGTTCGGCGGGAAGCGGCCGCGCACCCACTTCATCTGCAAGGCTGGAATGCCCAGGCGACGCAGCGAGTCGGAATTTTCCAGCGCCTGCGCGACGCTGCGGCCCTGCGGCGGAGGGTCGCCAGCGCAGATTTCGTCCGTCACGGAAATCAGCTGCAGGGCATGGCCGCGCAGGCTGAGAATCTGCAGCAGCCCGCCGCAGGCGAGAACCTCGTCGAAGGGGTGGGTGGCCAGGATCACGGCGCGCTGGCAGGGCCGCAACAGACGGTCGAACTCGATCAGCGGTACCCGCTCGAGCTGAGCGCAGCCGAGCAGATTCCAGGGAGGCGCCTTGGTGACGTTGCGCGAATGCATGTCCATTTCCATTCGATCTCCATCGATGCGCAATCCCTTCGCGGACCCGCATCCTTTGTTGACGGCCACGCACGGTAATACTTGACCCGTTCATCCTTGAACCTGGCCGAGTTGAATTTCAGGCACGCAGGATTCGATGAAGTTCGCCACCAGCGTGCGGGCGAAGCCGCGAGATGACGGGCGGCGTGTTAGGCGAGGCGATCACCGGAGAACGTGCGCAGAAACTGCCGGGTTCTGGCCTGGCGGGGGTTCTCGAAGACTTCCCGCGCTTCGCCCTGCTCAACGATGCGGCCCTGGTCTATGAACACCACCCGGTGAGCCACCTCGCGGGCAAAGCCCATTTCGTGAGTGACGATCACCAGGGTGCGATGCTCCAGGGCCAGCGTACGGATGGTTGCCAGCACCTCGCCGACCCGCTCGGGGTCCAGTGCCGAGGTGGGTTCGTCGAAGAGCATCACCTGCGGCCGCATGGCCAATGCGCGGGCGATGGCTACCCGCTGCTGTTGCCCACCGGACAGGCTCTGCGGATAGGCCTGCTCCTTGCCGGCCAGCCCCACCTTGGCCAGCAGTTCGCGGCCCCGCGCCAACGCCTGGTCGCGCGGTTCGCCGAGTACGATCAGCGGCCCTTCGATGACATTTTCCAGGGCCGTGCGGTGCGGAAACAGGTTGAAGTTCTGGAACACGAAACCGACCTGCTGACGCAGGCGGCGCACCTGTTCCTTATGGCCGCGCAGCGGGTGGCCGACCTCGATGCGAATGTCCCCGACCCGGATGCTGCCGGCGTCCGGCGTTTCCAGCAGGTTGAGGCAGCGCAGCAGGGTAGTCTTGCCGGAACCGCTGGGTCCGATGATCGCCACCACCTCGCCAGCGGCCACGTCCAGATCGATGCGATCCAGCACCGTCTGGCCCCGGAACGCCTTGCTCAACTGCCGCACTTCGATCATCCCGCCTCCCGGGCATGCCGGCTGGCGCGCAGTTCCAGGCGGTTCTGCAGCCAGGACAGGCCGCTGGCCAGCACCCAGTAGATCAGCGCGGCAGCCAGATACAGGGTGAAGATCTCGAAGGTCCGCGCGGTGATCAGCTGCGCCTGGCGGAACAGCTCGGGCACCTGGATGGTGGCCGCCAGCGAGGTGTCCTTGACCAGCGAAATGAAGCTGTTGCCCATCGGCGGCAGGGCGGTGCGCGCCGCCTGGGGCAGGATGACCCGGCGCAGGGTCTGGCTGCCGGTCATGCCGATGCTGGCGGCGGCCTCCCACTGGCCCCGGTCGATGGCCGCGATGGCCCCACGCAGGATTTCCGACAGGTAGGCCGCCATGTTCAGGGAAAAACCGATCAGCGCGGAGGGGATGGGATCGAGCTGGATGCCCAGCTGCGGCAGTCCGTAATAGATCATGAACAGCTGCACCAGCAGCGGCGTGCCACGGATGAAGGACACATAAGCCTGTGCGCTCCAGCGCAGCAGACGCAACCGCGACAGGCGCATCAGCGCCAGGGCAAAGCCCAGCAGCAGGCCGAAGAACATCCCGCCCAGGCTGAGCAGCACCGTGTACAGCGCGCCGCGCAGCAGGTAGGGCGCCGAGTCGAGCAGCAGCCCCAGCAGCCCGTCGTTCATTGCGTCACATCGGCCTCGAACCACGTCTTCGACAGGGCGGCCAGGGTGCCATCGGCGCGCAGCTTGCCGATGGCGGCGTTGATCGCGGCCAGCAGCTCCGGGTCGCCCTTGCGCAGCGCCACACCGGCTTCCTGCCGGGCGAATGGTTCGCCGGCGAGTACCAGGGCGCCGCCGGTCTGGCGTATCAGCTCGAAGGCAGCCAGACGGTCGATGAGAATGGCATCGATGCGCCCGACCCGCAGGTCCTGGTACTTGGTGGGGTCGTCATCGTAGGTGCGCACCACGGCGTCGGGCACGTTTTCCCGTAACCATTGCTCGTAGTTGGTGCCCAGGCCGACACCCACCCGCTTGCCAGCCAGCTCGGCGGGGTTCGCGATACCGGCCTGGTCCTTGCGCACCAGGGCCTGGATGCCGGACACCGTGTAGGGATCGCTGAAAGCGTACTTGCGCCGTCGTTCCTCGGTGATGGTCACCTGGTTGATCACCGCATCCAGTCGCCCCGACTCCAGGGCCGCCAGGATGCCATCCCACTTGGTGGGCTGCAGGGCGGCGCGCACGCCCAGTTCCCTGGCGAGCGCCTGCGCGAACTCGACCTCGAAGCCGCTGAGCTGGCCACGTTCGTCCTGGAAGCTGAACGGCGGATAGGTGCCTTCCAGGCCGATGCGAATCTCGCCGCGCTGGCGGATCTGCTCGAACAGCTCCCCGGCGGAGGCGGTGAAGGGGCAGGCAAGGATCAACAGCAACAGCAGCAGTCTGTGGCGCATGGCAAGGCTCCGATCAGGAAGGGTAGGCGAACAGGGCCGGCGTGCCGCCGGTGTGCAGGAACAGCAGCGGGCCCTCGGCGAAGCGGGTCAGGGCGATGCCGTCGAGCAGACCGTCCATGGCCTTGGCGGTGTACACCGGATCGAGCAGCAGCCCCTCGCAGCGCGCCAGTTTGTGCAGCGCGGCCAGGGTGCCTTCGTTGGGCTCGCCATAACGCGGCCCGTGATATTCGTCCCACAGCTGCACGTCCAGACGGCTGGGGACTTCGACGCCGAGCAGGGCCGCACAGCGCTCGATCAATCCTTCGACTTTCGGCCGCTGGCTGGCCTCCGGACGCGACACGGTGACGCCGATGACCGGCAGCTCCGGCAGGTCATGGGCCAGCGCCAGGCTCAGCCCGGCCTGGGTGCCGGCGCTGCCGGAGGCCACCACCACGGCGGCGAAGCGCTGCCCGAGGCCGCGTAGCTGTTGCGCCAGCTCCAGCCCGGCGCGCACATAACCAAGAGCGCCCAGCGCATTGGAACCGCCCACCGGCAGCACGTAGGGGCGCTTGCCCTGCGCCCGCAGCCGATCGGCCAGTGCCTCCAGCTGCGCATCCGGCTCGTCCAGTGCGTCGACCTCCTCGACCGTGGCGCCAAACAGATCGAGCAGCAGGCGGTTGCCGTTATGCAGGTACCAGTCGTCGCTGGTGCCGATGGGGTTTTCCAGCAGCACCTGGCAATCCAGGCCGAGGCGGGCGGCGAGGCCAGCGGTCTGGCGCACATGGTTGGACTGGATCGCACCGGCGGTCACCAGGGTGTCGGCGCCGGCACGCACGGCATCGGCGCCCAGGAATTCCAACTTGCGCGCCTTGTTGCCGCCCAGGGCCAGCGGCGTCAGGTCGTCGCGCTTGATCCAGATGTCGCGGCTCATGTGGGCGGAGAGACGTTCCAGGCGCTCCAGCGGCGTGGCGGTGGGGACGAGTTCCAGGCGGGGAAAGCGCTGCAGGGCCGCGGTCAGCATGGCGGAGGCTCCGAAGGGGCGATCGCAGTTGACTATAGGCAAGCCATGCCCGGCGTTGGCCCGCCGTGACGAACTGGCCGGAAACCTCATGGTCACTCACTCACGCACTGTCGTTTCCGTGCCGCTTATCGAGGGGGAATCGCCATGCCCATCACCCCACGACCGATTGTTGTGTCTCATATCGACTCTGCGCAGGCGCCCCGGCACCAGTCCGCAACCACGCGCGCGCTCGCCCGCTGGCTGGCCGACATTCGCGGACTGGAATACGGCGGTGACTACGACCCGCAGCGGCATGCCGGCCAGCGCTGTTACCTGGTGCCCGCGCAGACCCTGAAAGGCGCGGAGCAGGCCCGCGCGTTCAACGTGCGCGGGCCGGACGATCTGTTCGGCGGCTACGTGGAGCGGGCCTTCATGGCCAGCAAGGTCATCACCCACCCGCTGGTATCGCCCCGGGCGACACGCCCGGAGGGCTGGATCGATGCCTTCGCGGCGCGCCTTCACGACTGCGCGCTGCCGGGATTCAGCGTGTTCTCCCGCGAGGACGCAGAGGTGGCCGCGCGCCAATTGCTGCCGCACGGCCCGCTGCGCATCAAGGCCGCGCGGGCCAGTGGCGGCCGCGAGCAGTGGCGGGTCACGGACGAAAGCGAGTTCCGCGCCTGGCTGACGGTGCCCGAGAGCACCGCGATGCTGGAAGGCGGCGTAGTGCTCGAGGAGGACCTGGCCGACTGCCAGACGTTCAGCGTGGGCCAGCTGTGGGTGGATGGCCGATTGCTCAGCTACTTCGGCAGTCAGCACCTCACCCCCGACCATGCCGGCCGGCTCGCCTACGGCGGCTCCGATCTGGTGGTGGCACAGGGTGACTATGACGACCTGCTGCGCCTGGATCTGGCCGAGCCGATTCGCCTGGCCATCGCCCAGGCCCGCTGTTTCGACGCCGCGGCCAACGCCCTGCTACCCGGTTTCTTTGCTTCGCGGCGCAACTACGACATGGCGCTGGGCCTGGATGCCCAGGGGCGCACGCGCGCCGGGGTGCTCGAACAGTCGTGGCGCCTGGGCGGAGCCAGCAGCGCCGAGGTGGCCGCGCTGCAGGCCTTCATCGACAACCCGCAGTTGCGCGTGGTGCGCGCCTCGTCGTTCGAACGCTTCGAGG
Organism: Pseudomonas sp.; assembly: GCF_035497915.1. GTDB lineage: Bacteria > Pseudomonadota > Gammaproteobacteria > Pseudomonadales > Pseudomonadaceae > Serpens. Next base: position 113,965 of record NZ_DATJCS010000051.1, on the reverse strand, counting down.
ACAAGCCGCTGCCGACCAACGCCACGGTGATTTTTCGCGGCGAGGACGACGAGCTCGGCTTCCTGCTCAAGTACGCCATGGTGGAAGCCTATGACGGCCAGGAGTGAAACGATCCGCATCCGGATCGAACAGGAGGTGATGGAAGGCACCTTCCTCAGCCCGCGCGCCCGGGTGCCGGGCGTGCTGTTCGTGCACGGCTGGGGTGGCAGCCAGCAGCGCGACCTGGTGCGCGCCAAGGGAATCGCCGGGCTGGGCTGCGTGTGCCTGACCTTCGACCTGCGCGGCCATGCCGCCGCCGAGGCGCGCCTGGCGCAGGTGACCCGGGAAGACAACCTGCGCGACCTGCTGGCCGCCTACGAGCGCCTGTGCAGCCATCCGGCGATCGACACCGATGCCATCGCCGTGGTCGGCACCAGCTATGGCGGCTACCTGGCCACCATCCTCACCAGCCTGCGGCCGGTCAAATGGCTGGCCCTGCGGGTGCCCGCCATCTACCGGGACGAGCAGTGGAACATTCCCAAGCGCCAGCTGGACAAGGTCGATCTAGCCCGCTACCGCCAACAAGCGATTCCGGTCGCGGACAACCGCGCCCTGCGCGCCTGCGCCGAATTCCGCGGCGATGTGCTGCTGGTCGAGTCCGAGCATGACGAACATGTGCCCCATGCGACCCTGATGAGCTACCGCGCCGCTTTCCGCCAGGCGCATTCCCTGAGTCACCGGATCATTGATGCCGCCGACCATTCCCTGAGTGACCGGATGGCCCAGGAGTCCTACACCAATATCCTGGTCAACTGGATCACCGAGATGGTGGTGGGCGAACGCCTGCGCCTGGTGCGCGACTGACCTGCGGGCGTGGCGCCGTCTAGCGATAGGGAATGATGGAAATCTTGCCGTTGCGTTCCAGGATGGCGTACTTGATCTGGTCCATGCGCTCCAATCCCTGGCCCTCGCGAGCCGCCTGGAGGATGTCTTCGTCCTGCAGGCGGGCCTCTTCGATGCGCGCCCTGAGCGGCCGGCCGTTCTCGACCAGCAGCGTCGGCGTGCCGTCCAGCCAGCGCTCCACGTTCTTGCTGCGCAGCTTGAGCTTGGACAAGCCGATATCGACGCCGATCAGCGCGCTGATCACCAGCACGCTGTTAGTGATGGAAAAATCATCGCCCAGCAGCGCCTGCTGGGTGGCTTCGCCGATGATCAGCAACAGGACCAGGTCGAACGGCGTGATCTCCGCCATGGTGCGACGCCCCGCCAGGCGAAACAGCAACAGCAGCGCGAAATAGATGGACACGGCCCGCAGCACTGCGTCCATGGCGGCCCTCCTCAGGGATAGATGAACTGCCAGAACGTCAGTTGCTGGTTGCCGGCGCGCACCCGATGGTGCACCGGGCCGATCTGCTGCGGACGCAGGCCGAAATGCACCGACGCCTGCCCCCCAGGGTCGAGACGCACCGTCAGCTTCAGTCCGCCGTGCTCGCTGGCGGCTGCCAGGGGCTGTGGCTGGATGGTCTCGATGTTGTAGGTGTCGAAGAACGGGGCTTCCAGCAGCAGGTGCCGAATTTCGCCAGGCGCGCCCCGCAGCGTCACTTGCAAGGTGTCGCTGGCATCCTGGCGCTGGAACCGCTGGTAGCGAAGTTGCAGTGCTTCATCGGCGGTCAGGCGCTGCTGAGTGCTCAGCGGCCCCCGGGAAAACAGCCCCAGCAGCGCAAGTACCATCAGCCCCAGCAATAGCAGCCAGCCGACGCGCTCCAGTTTCCAGAGCTTGCGCTGGAACGCGATGTCGTCCTCGACCGGATAATCGCGGGGCCTGAAGTCATCCGAGCGCATGGGCTGACCCTTCCTGCACGGGGCGTGCAGGGTTGGGCAACAGCCCAGACGAATGATTCCGGCCAGACGGCCGGCCCGCGGAGGGGTCAGAAGTAGGGGAGTTGCAGGCGTTTATGGAAATAGCCGATGTGGCTTTTCTGCAGGGGGCCCTGGTGGGCAAGCAGATCGCGTCGCACGCGTTCCAGCACGTCGTTGATCAGCACAGGGTTGCGCTGTTCCTGCGCCGTCACGACCCGGCGCAGCACCTGGGTGTCGTCGGAACGACGGTGCAGGGAAAGAACCAGTGAAGCATCCGGGCGCAATTCTCGGGTGATCCGGTAATCCTTGGAGAGCACTTCGATCAGATAATCAACAGGGCTTTCTTGTTTTGACATGTTCTCGTCCCTCTGTGATGCAGCAGTGACATTCCTGAATGTAGCAGTGGGTCGGGACCTTCCCCACGCCATGCGACCGGCTGCAGCCCTTGGGACGCAAGGCTTCCGGGCACCGTCCGGGCTGTTCGCCGCCTGGCAGCGTGCGGGCCCGACCGAAAAGGCCATCCATCCCGCGTCTCGAACCGCACGCAGGGCTGGCGGTCTGCCCCTTATCCCGAGACCCATCGCCGTGGAGAGTCGCCATGAACGCCATAGAGCTGCTCAAGCAGGACCATGACACCGTGCGCAAACTGCTGGAGCAGCTGAGCTCCACCACCGAGCGGGCCGTCAAGACGCGCCAGGAGCTGCTGCACCGGATCGAACAGGAGCTGACCGTGCATACCCAACTGGAAGAGCAGATCTTCTATCCCGCCTACAAGCAGGCAGGCGGCAAGGATGCGGCCATCATGGACGCCGAGGCCCGTGAAGAGCACCGGACCGTGGAGGCGTTGGTGCTGCCGGACCTGTTGCAAACTGACCCGGCGAGCATTCCCTTCACTGGCCGCGTGAAGGTGCTCAAGGAGCTGCTTGAGCACCATATCGAGGAGGAAGAGGGCGAACTCTTCCCCGAAGCCGACAAGCTGCTCGGCAAGCCGCGCCTGGAAGAGCTGGGCGCGGAAATGGAAACCATGAAGAAGGGGCTGAAAAAAGCCTCCTGATGCGCCGCGCCTAGCGCAGGCGCACCTGGCGGCTGCGTTCCACCAGCAGGGCGCAGGCGTTCGACGAGCCGGCCCAGAAGCCGTCCAGGGTCTCGCGCCCGGGCTCGATCAACTGACCGCGCGGATCCAGCAGCACGCCCCCGGCAGCCTTGAGCAACGCCAGGGCGGCGCGCAGGGTGCGCTGCGGCACGCTCTGGCTGCCCAGCGCGCACACGCCGTCACCGGCGGCGACTCGCGCCAGACGGTAGGCCGGATGCGGCACCAGCTCGAGCTCGGCCGGCGCGCTCCATTGCCGCAGGCGTTCGTCCGCCCGATCAGCCAGGACCTGAACCCCTTGCTCCAGGCGCATCCGGGGCAGGGTCGGGGCCACTGGCGAGCCGTTGCGCAGCAGGCCGTCCAGGCCCGACGCCCAGGCGATGCAATCCGCCAGTTCGGGCGCCATGACCAACGCCAGCATCGGCTTGCCGTCGCGCAGCAGTGCGATGCTGAAGGCGCCGCCATGCAACGCGGCTCCGACACAGCCTTCCACCGTCCACACCGTGCGCTGGCTGCCTTCCGCCTGGCAGGGCAGCAGGGCTTCGAGACGCTCCTTGAGGAACTGCTCGGTCTCACGCTCGGTGCGCAGGCGTTCGACATCGCTGGCGAAGGCTACCGCCAGGCGCGAGCCGGCCTCTGCGGCCAGCGGCAGTACGGCCTCCAACAACGGACGACAGTCGTCGGGGCGCAACGCCAGTGCCTGATACAGGCCCGGCGCCGTGGGGCGTGCCGCGCTCGCCTGGGCCAGGCGCAACTGCTCGGCGTATTCCTGGCGCGCGGCTTCCAGCTTGTCGATCTCGCGCTGCGCCGCTTCCAGACGCACGTCCAGCACCTGCGCGGACGTTTCGGCCTGGGCAAGGCGTCCCTGCAAGGTCGGCAGTTCGGCGGACAGGCGCTCCTGTTCGCGCCGCAACTGCGCCGCCTCGGTGAGCAGTCGCTCGTTGTCGCGGTGCAGGCGGGTCAGTTCATCCTGCTTGACCAGCAGGCTCTGCTGCGACTGGCGCAGCTCCATTTGCAGCTGCTGCAGCTGGGTCTCATGGCGACGCTGATCCTGCTCGCGCTGTTCGCGACTGGCCTGGCGGTAGTGCTCCAGTGCATCGCGGGCGTGCTGGTGCTTGTCCTCCAGCGAACGGATCTGCCCATCACGGTCGTCCAGCCGCGTCTGCAGGTCCTGCGCGGCCTGCAGGGCGCGGGCCAGCTCCAGGTCACGCTGTTGCAGCTGCTCGCGCAACTGTTCATGGGCTTGCTCGCGCTCGGCGAGGAGGGTGCTCAGCTCGGCCTGTCGCGCTTGCAGCTGGCTTGCCCGCACGTCGCTGTCCTGCAGGCGCGTCTGCCATTCCAGGCGCTCGCGGGCCAGCTCGGCGCGCTCATCGGCCACGCTTTCGGCGGCCTCTTGTTCCAGCGCCTCGGCCAGACGCGCCACTACCTGACCCAGGCGCTCGCTGATCGGCAGACCCGGGTCGGCAGCGGGCAGGGCGACGCCACGGCCCTCCAGCTCCTTGAGACAGCGATGAATGGTGCTCTTGGAGCCGGTATTGCCCAGCTCGATGCGAATTGCATCGATGCTGGGATGCTCGCCGCGAGCGAGCAGGGCGTCCCTTGCCTTCTGCACCAGTGCCTTGTTGATGCCGCTGCGTGCCATGTGTGCTCCTATTATTTCGTAGCGATTTTACGTATTACATATATACATACCAGTATGCCGATAATTTAAGCAATGACTAACAGCGATTAAAGATAAGATAATGGAGGCTTATCACAGGTTAACGCCGTTTCAGGTCACAATCAGGGCTGCGCGGTACAGCGGGAGAGGACATGAGCGACGTCGAGCGCTATCTGCAGGCCGGCACCCGGGACAACACCCGGCGCAGCTACAAGGCCGCCATCGAGCACTACGAAGTGAGCTGGGGTGGCTTCCTGCCGGCCACCAGCGACAGCATCGCCCGCTACCTCGCCGAACACGCCGGCACGCTGGCGCTCAACACGCTCAAGCTGCGCCTGGCCGCGTTGTCGCAATGGCATGTCAGCCAGGGCTTTCCCGATCCCACCAAGGCGCCGCTGGTGCGCCAGGTGCTCAAAGGCATTCGCAGCCTGCATCCAGCCCGGGAAAAGCAGGCCGCGCCGCTGCGCCTGCAGCAATTACAGCAGGCGGCTGACGTCCTGGAGCGCCAGGCCGAACAGGCGCTGCAGGACGGGGATCGAAGCGTACTGCTGCGCGTGCGCCGGGACCGCGCGCTGCTGCTATTGGGTTTCTGGCGCGGCTTTCGCAGCGACGAGCTGTGCCGCCTGCGGGCGGAACACATCGAGGCGGTGCCCGGCGCCGGCATGACGCTGTACCTGCCGCGCAGCAAGGGCGATCGCGACAACCTGGGCGTTACCCACCAGGCCCCGGCGTTGCGCCGGCTCTGTCCGGTACAGGCGTATCTGGACTGGATCGGCACCGCCGGAATCAGTCACGGCCCGGTGTTTCGCCGCATCGACCGCTGGGGGCGCCTGGCGGAGGAGGGACTCAACCCCAATAGCCTGATCGCACTGCTGCGCCGCATCCTGGAACAGGCCGGCATCCCGGCGGAGGCCTACAGCAGCCACTCGCTGCGCCGTGGTTTCGCCACCTGGGCGGCGGGCAGCGGCTGGGATATGAAGGCGCTGATGCAATATGTCGGCTGGAAGGACATGAAATCGGCGCTGCGCTATGTGGATGCCACGGCGTCGTTTGGTGGGCTGGCGGTTGAGCAGCGGCCGCAGGAGCGGCTCACAACCGAGAGCCTGGGGTCGCCTGCAACCCCGCTGGCCGGCGTAAAGCCGGCCCTACAACGTCCCGGTCAGGACCGGCGGATGGACGAGGAGCCCGGATAACCCCCTGTGGGGCCGGACCTGCCCGGCCTAACGCTCACGCCCCGCCTCGGCATAGAAATCCTGATCCAGGATGCCTGGCAGGCTGAGCAGGATGAAATCGATCAGGCAGCGCACCGAGGGCAGCATGCCGCGCGGGCTGGGGTAGGTGAGGCCCAATACGCTGGTCTGCCCGCTCCACTCGGGCAGCACGCGCACCAGCAAGCCGTCGCGCAGGCTGGCCTTGAGCAGGGTGCCGTGCAGAAAGGCGATCCCGGTGCCGTGGATAGCCGCCTCCAGTTGCACCCGGATGTTCCGAGTCACCAGCACCGGGCTGTGGTTGACCACCACCGGCACCGCGCGCTCCCGATACAGCTCCCAGTAGCCGGCGCCCTCGGAGATCTGCTCAGGCCGGCACAGGGTCGGAAAAGCGCTCAGCTCATCCAGCGTGCGGGGGGCTCCGTGGCGTGCGAGGAACTCTGGGCTGGCGACCAGGATCGGACAGGAATGCCCCAGCTCCCGGACCACCACGCCGCTCGGTTCGCCGACTCGCTCGCGGGTAATGACCCGCAGAGCGATGTCGACCCGGTCGGCAAACAGATCCACATCGCTGTCGGTGGCCTCGATGACCACCGACACCTTCGGATGAGCGCGCAGGAACTCCGGCAGCACATGGGCCAGATAGCTTTCGGAGAGCAGCAGCGGCGCACTGACGCGCACGGTACCGGAGGGCTCGGCCTGCAGTTCGGCCAGGCATTCGTAGGTCGCCCGCATGCTTTCCAGGGTCGACAGGCAGTGCCGGTAGAAATGTTCGCCCGCCTCGGTGAGCACCACCGTGCGGGTAGTACGGTGCAGCAAAGCCACGCCCAGCTGTTTTTCCAGCGCCGTTACCCGGCGGCTCAGGCGCGACTTCTCGATACCCGTGGCTCGCGAGGCAGCGCTGAATCCCCCGTGCTTGACGGCGAGGGCGAAAAGTTCGAGATCGCTCAGATTGCTCATGACTGCTCGTTTCGTTGCAGAACTGCAACGCACTTTAGCGTTTTGCCTCGATTATCTATACCAGCGCCGCAAGTATAGTGGCGACCCGGTACCCCCCAGGGTAGTAATGAGGTGTGCGATGTTTGAAAGAAGGTTCGACGAGAAGACAGTGGTATCGGCCATCCTGGGCGCCTGGCTCGGCTTCGGTGCCCTGGCCAGCTATTCGCTGTTCGTGGAGGGCAACGTCAATGTCTATGCCGAGAACGGCATCCTGGAAACCCTGCAGGCCGTCCTGCTGGCGCTGTCCTGCCTGATCTTTCTCGCCACGGCGACCTGGGAGAAGGGCACGGGACGCCTGGTGGTCCTGTTCTGTGCGCTGCTGTGCTATGGCTTCGTGCTGCGCGAAGTCGACGTCGAAACCCTGGATATCCCCGATCTGCTGATCCTGCTCGGCTCGGGTACCGGCCGCAATGCCTCGCTGGCGGTCGGGCTGATCCTGTTGTGCCTCGGCGCGCTGTTCGCCGGCTTTCGCGCGCAGTTGCGCCTTGGCCTGGACTTCGCCCGCTCGCGCGCCGGCCTGCTGCTGCTGAGCGGGCTGGGCTTCCTGCTGCTGGGCGATGTGTTCGAGAAACAGGTGCTGGGCAGCGTCCCGCACCATGTGTTCTTCGAGGAAATGTCCGAGCTGCTGGGTGATGTGATGATCCTGCTGTCCGCCGTCGCCTCGGGCGCCTTCCTGCAGCGCGGCGCGGCGACCGCCCTGCGGAAACCCGCATTGGCGGCCGAGTCGGCGCGCAGCTAACCGGCCTTCTTCAACGCCTCGATCAGCTCCGCCTTGCGCATTGTCGAACGACCACGAATGCCCTTGGCCCGCGCCTCTTCCATGAGTTGAGCGCGGGTCTTCTCGTCCCGGCCCGGAGTCGAGCTGGAGCGGGGCACGCCGCGCTTGGTGGCCACAGCCCGTCGGGCCGACTCCTCGCGATCATCGGCCTTGGCGGCGGCGCTCTTCTTGCGTCCCGAGCCGCCGGCCCGCTCACCGCCACCGGACTGCTTGTTGACCGTCGCCCAGGCACGGGCCTCAGCCTCATCCTCGGACACACCCTTGGCCTTGTAGCTGTCCTCGATGTGCTCGGCCTTGCGCTTCTGCTTGTCGGTGTACTTGTCTTTACTGCCACGAGGCATGGTAGTGGCTCCAGGTCACGAGAGGCGTTGGATCGTCCTCCAGAGCCCCTGGTTTTTCCGATCGGACAGGCGGAGCGGGAACGTCGGCCCGGATCGGCTTTCAGAAGGACGAGAACACCCGGATTCGCAGCGAGGAGCGCACCATGTCCCAGTCCGCCGACCAGCCCAGCGAAAGCGTGGAGGGCTTTCGCGCCCGCATCCTGGACAAGCTCAAGTACGCCACCGGCAAGGACATCACCACGGCCTGTGACCGCGACTGGTTCGAAGCGACCGCCCTGGCGGCGCGCGACCACATCGTCGACCGCTGGGAGGATGCGGCCCTGCAGATCGACCGCAGCGAGGAGAAGCGCGTCTATTACCTGTCGCTGGAATTCCTCATCGGTCGCCTGCTGGTGGACAACCTGAGCAACCTGGGTCTGCTGGAAACCGCCCGGGCGGCGTTGGGCGAGCTGGGGGTGGATTTCGAGCGGATCCGCGAGCTGGAACCCGACGCCGCACTGGGCAACGGCGGCCTGGGCCGGCTGGCCGCCTGCTTCATGGAAAGCATGGCCACCCTGGGCATGGCGGCCCACGGCTACGGCATCCGCTACGAACACGGCCTGTTCCGCCAGGTGCTGATTGACGGCTGGCAGCACGAGCACACGGAAACCTGGCTGGAGTTCGGCAATCCCTGGGAGTTCGAACGTCCTGAAGTCAGCTATACGGTGGGCTTCGGCGGCAGCGTGATCAGCACCGGCGAGAACGGCGACACGCGCCAGGAGTGGATTCCCAACGACACGGTCCGGGCGATCGCCTACGACACGCCGATCATCGGCTGGCGGCGCCACAGCGTAAACGCGCTGCGCCTGTGGCGCTCCCGCGCCGAACGCTACCTGCAGCTGGAACGCTTCAACGCCGGCGATCACCTGGGCGCGGTGGCCGAGGCGGTCAAGGCCGACAGTATTTCCCGCGTGCTGTATCCGGCCGACGTCACCGAAGCCGGCCAGGAACTGCGCCTGCGCCAGGAGTACTTCTTCGTGTCTGCCTCGCTGCAGGACCTGCTGGGCCGCCACCTGCGCCACTACCCGCTGGAACGCCTGCCGGACATGGTGGCCATCCAGCTCAACGACACCCATCCGGCCATCGCCGTCGCCGAGCTGATGCGCCTGCTGGTGGACGAACACGGCGTGCCCTGGTCCGACGCCTGGCGCCTGACCGTGGCGACCCTGGCCTATACCAACCACACGCTGCTGCCCGAGGCGCTGGAGTCCTGGCCGGTGTCGCTGATGGAGCGCCTGCTGCCGCGCCACATGCAAATCATCTACCTGATCAATGCCGAGCACATCGACGCGCTGCGCGCCCGCGATATCCATGATTTCGCGCTGCTGCGCGCCGTGTCGCTGATCGAGGAGGACCAGGGCCGGCGGGTGCGCATGGGCAACCTGGCATTTCTCGGCTGCCACAGCATCAACGGCGTGTCGGCGCTGCATACCGAACTGATGCGCGACACCGTGTTCCGCGAGCTGCATCGGCTGTACCCGGAGCGCATCAACAACAAGACCAACGGCGTGACCTTCCGCCGCTGGCTGTACCAGGCCAACCCGGCGCTGACCGACCTGCTCGTCCACAAGCTCGGCGCGTCGCTGCTGGACGCGCCGGACGTCAGGCTGCGGGACCTGGAGCCCTGTGCCGACAAGGCCGCCTTTCGCAAGCAGTTCATGGCCATGCGCCAGGGCAACAAGGAGGCTCTGGCACGCCTGGTGAAAAGCTGGATGGGCATCAGCCTGGACACCCGGGCGATCTTCGACGTGCAGGTCAAGCGCATCCACGAATACAAGCGCCAGTTGCTCAACCTGCTGCACTGCGTGGCGCTGTACCAGGCGATCCGCAACGACCCGACGGTGGACTGGGCGCCCCGGGTGAAGATCTTCGCCGGCAAGGCGGCGGCCAGCTATTACCAGGCCAAGCTGATCATCAAACTGGCCAACGACATCGCCCGTACCATCAACAACGACCCCACGCTGCATGGCCGGCTCAAGGTGGTGTTCCTGCCCAACTACAACGTCAGCCTGGCCGAGACCATCATCCCCGCCGCGGACCTGTCCGAGCAGATTTCCACCGCCGGCATGGAAGCCTCGGGCACCAGCAACATGAAGTTCGCCCTCAACGGGTCCCTGACCATCGGCACCCTGGACGGCGCCAATGTGGAAATGAGCGAGCAGATCGGCCGCGAGAACATGTTCATCTTCGGCCTCACCGCCGAGGAGGTGAACCTGCGCCGCCACGCCGGCGAGCTGGACATGACCAGCCTGATTGCCGGCTCGGAGCGTCTGCGCGAGGCCCTGGAAGCCATCCGCGGCGGGGTGTTCAGCCCCGATGAACCGCACCGTTACGCCGCCCTGGTGCAGGGGTTGCAGCATCAGGACACCTTCCTGGTCTGCGCCGATTTCGACGCCTACTGGGAGGCCCAGCAGCAGGTCGAGGACCGCTGGCGCGAACCGGACCGCTGGTGGCGCTCGGCGATCCTGAACTGCGCGCGGGCCGGCTGGTTTTCCTCGGACCGCACCATTCGCGAGTACGCCGCCGATATCTGGCGGGTAAATGCCAGCCCGCCGGGCAAGCCTGAGTGAGCCGACCGGCCGTCTTGTTACCGCAGGCCCCACACAGAGTGTCATTAGGAATAAAACGCTATAAAAATGCGTCGAACTAACGCGAAACCTCGTTTTCAGAGCTATGGGTGCTGCAAGGCGCCCGCATTAAATCCTGAAAACGAGGACATCGAAAATGGCTCAGCATCAAGGTGGTAAAGGCAACTTCGCTGAGGATCCTCAACGGGCCTCCGAAGCTGGCAAAAAGGGCGGCCAAGCCAGTGGCGGCAACTTCAAGAACGACCCGCAACGTGCCTCCGAAGCAGGCAAGAAGGGTGGACAGCAAAGCCATGGCGGCGGTCGCAGCGGCAGCAATAGCTGATTAGCGCCATGGGCGGAAGCCGGATGCTTCCGCCCTGGATGGCATGAACCCCACGGAAACGCCTTCCTTCCATTCATCCTCCAGCCGCAAAACCTCTCACCGCCTCGGCAGTCCAATATCAGGATCCGACCTTGAACAGAGGCCTGGCCCTGGAGGTTCGTCATGTGCTTGCGTTGCCTGCTTGTCGGTTGCCTGTGGATGCAGCCGATCCGTGTTCGCCTGGGCTCCGAAACCCTCCTGTGCCAGCGCTGCAGCCGCTGCGCAAGCAAGCGATACCGACCTGACGACGAACCATAAATGGAGGCATGGGCGGCCCTTGTCGAGACCCTGGCCAATGAGCTGAGCGACACCCACGACCTGGACCATGCGGTACGCATCGTGCTGCGCCTGGGACTGGCTGCGCTGTTCGGCGCGCTGCTGGGTTTCGAGCGTGAGCACCATGGCAAGGCGGCCGGGGTCCGCACCCACATGCTGGTGGCGGTGGGCAGTGCTCTGTTCGTCCTCGCACCCAGCCTGGGCGGCTCCGAGGACGACGCCATGAGTCGCGTCATTCAGGGTGTCGTCGCTGGTGTGGGCTTTCTCTGTGCCGGGACCATAATCAAGAGCGACAACGACCGCGACGTGAAGGGGCTGACCACCGCCGCCGGCGTATGGTTGACCGCCGCCATCGGCATCGCCACCGGCCTGGGGAGTGTCCTCATCGCCCTGCTGGGCACGTTGCTGGGCCTGTTCATCCTGAACATCGTGCCGCGCCTGGTCGATCGCTGCGAACGCCACAGGGACTAGCGACAACAGCGCGGCCCGGAGCGGGGAGGGTATCCGCAATGCCACGCTCAATCTGGAAAGGCGCGATCAGCTTCGGCCTGGTGCACATACCCGTCGGCCTGGTATCCGCCACCTCGAAACAGGGCGTCGACTTCGACTGGCTGGACAAGCGCAGCATGGACCCGGTGGGCTACAAGCGCATAAACAAGGTCACTGGCAAGGAAATCACCAGCGAAAACATCGTCAAGGGCGTGCAGTACGAGAAGGGTCGCTACGTGGTGCTCAGCGACGAGGAAATCCGCGCCGCGCACCCGGAAGCCACGCAGACCATCGACATCTTTTCGTTCGTTGAGCGCAGCGCCATTCCCCTGCAGAACATCGACACCCCGTACTACCTGAGCCCGGAACGGCGCGGCGAGAAGGTCTACGCGCTGCTGCGCGAAGCGCTGCGTCAGAGCGACAAGGTGGCCCTGGCCCGAGTGGTGCTGCACACCCGCCAGTACCTGACGGCGCTGATGCCCCTGGAGGACGCCCTGGTGCTGGTCAAGCTGCGCTGGCCGGCCGAGGTGCGCGGCCTGGCGACCCTGGAACTCGGCCCCACGGTGACCAAGCCCAACTTGGCCAAGAGCGAACTGGAGATGGCCAGGCGCCTGATCGAGGACATGGCTGGTGACTGGCAGCCCGAGGAATACCGCGACCAGTTCCAGGAGCAGATCATGGACCTGGTGGAAGAGAAGGCGCAGAAGGGCAAGATCCACGAAGTGGAAGCGGTGTCCGGCGAAGCCGAAACCCGGCGCAGCGCCGATGTCATCGACCTCACCGAACTGCTCAAGCGCAGCCTCAGCGCGCGGGGCGGCAGCGGGAAGGGCAAGGCCGCCGCCGAAGACGAGCAGGAGAAACCCGCGGCGCCGAAGCGGCGCACCCCTCGCAAGCAGGCCCGGTAAGCGCCCATGAATCGCAAGCTCGACGAGTACCGCCGCAAACGCGACTTCACCATTACCCGGGAACCGGACGAAGTGCCCCTGCGCAAGCCACGCCAGCGCAGCGCCCTGAGCTTCGTCATCCAGAAGCACGCAGCCCGGCGCCTGCACTACGACTTCCGCCTGGAGCTGGATGGCACTCTGAAGAGCTGGGCGGTGCCCAAGGGGCCCAGCCTCGATCCCCGCGACAAGCGCCTGGCCGTACATGTGGAAGACCATCCACTGGATTACGGCAGCTTCGAGGGCAACATTCCGGCCGGCCAGTACGGGGCAGGTGATGTGATCGTCTGGGACCGGGGCATCTGGCAGCCCCATGGCGATCCGCATGCCAGCTACCAGAGCGGCAAGCTCAAGTTCAGCCTGCAGGGCGAAAAACTCGCCGGCGACTGGACCCTGGTGCGCACCCATCTGCGCGGCAGCGGCGACAAGGAACAGTGGCTGCTGATCAAGGAACGCGACCAGCAGGCGCGCTCCGCTGACGACTACAACATCGTCGAGGCGCTGCCGGATAGCGTGCTCAGCGAAGCAAGCATTCCGGCCAAACCCAGCAGGCCGGCTAAATCCGCCAAGCCAAGCCCGGCACCGGGCAAGAAGAGCCCGGCACGTCCCGCCGCGCCGCTGCCCGACACGCTCAAACCCGCCCTGGCGACCCTGGTGGATCGCCCGCCGGCCGGGAACTGGCATTACGAGATCAAGTTCGACGGCTACCGCATTCTGGCGCGCAAGCAAGGCAGGGACGTGCGTCTATATACCCGCAACGGCCATGACTGGACTGAGCGCCTGCCGCAGCAGGCCAAGGCGCTGGCCGCGCTCGATTGCGGCGACAGCTGGCTGGACGGTGAAGTCGTGGTGCTCGGCGACAACGGTCTGCCGGACTTTCAGGCGCTGCAGAACGCCTTCGAGCGCAACGCACCTAAGGAGATCCTCTTCTACCTGTTCGACGCCCCGTTTCTGAACGGCGAAGACCTGCGCGAACAGCCCGTGGAAGCACGCCGAGCCGCCCTCAAGGCCGCGATGGAGAGTAACCGCAGCGCCGCATTGCGCTTCTCCGAAGATTTCAGCGCCGCGCCCCAGGACATCATCGAAAGCGCCTGCGCGCTGAAACTGGAGGGCATCATCGGCAAACGCGAAGGCAGCTCCTATGTTTCGCGGCGCACACCGGAGTGGATCAAGCTCAAGTGCCGACTGCGTCAGGAGTTCGTGATCATCGGCTTCAGCAAGCCCAAGGGCAGCCGCTCTGGCTTCGGCTCGCTGTTGCTCGGCGTGCACGAGAAGGGCGTGCTGCACTACGCCGGGCGCGTCGGTACCGGCTTCAACGAAGCCCGCCTGCGGGAACTGCATGCCCGTCTCAAGGAACGCGAGCGCCCGACGCCCCCCCTCGACGAGCCGCCGACCGGCGCCGACGCCCGCGACGTGCACTGGGTCGAGCCGGAGCTGGTGGCGGAAGTGGAGTTCGCCGAGTGGACCCGCGAAGGCGTGGTGCGCCAGGCCAGCTTCATTGCTCTGCGCAGCGACAAGCCTGCTGGGGAGATCGGCCATGAAACCCCGCAGCCGGCGGAAAGCCTGACCCCGCGTCCCGACGGGAAAGTCGTAGTGGCCGGCGTGCCAATCAGCAACCCGCAGCGGGTCATCGACCCGGAAAGCGGCGGCAAGAAGCAGGACCTGGCGCGCTTTTACGCCGATATCGCCGACTGGATCCTGCCGTTTCTCAATGACCGCCCGGTGTCACTGGTCCGTGCGCCGGACGGTGTGGAAGGCGAGCAGTTCTTTCAGAAGCACGCCGAACGCCTGTCCATTCCCAACATCCGCCACCTGGACCAGAGCCTGGACCCCGGTCACCCGCGCCTGATGGAAATCGACTCGCTCCAGGCGCTGATCGGCGCGGTGCAGATGGGCACCATCGAACTGCACACCTGGGGCGCCACCCATGACCGCATCGAAACCCCCGACCTGTTCGTGCTCGACCTGGACCCCGACCCCGCGCTGCCCTGGCGCAGCATGCAGGAAGCCGCCCAGCTGTGCCTGTCGGTGCTGGACGAGCTGGGACTGGACGCCTACCTGAAGACCAGCGGCGGCAAGGGCCTGCACATCATCGTGCCGCTGCAGCGCAAGGCCGGCTGGGACGAAGTGAAGGCGTTCAGCAAGGCCTTCGCTCGCTTCATGGCCCACCAGTTGCCGGACCGCTTCAGCGCCACCTCCGGCCCGAAGAACCGCATCGGCAAGATCTTCATCGACTACCTGCGCAACAATCGCGGCTCCAGCACCGTGTGTGCCTACTCGGTGCGGGCACGTCCCGGCCTGGCGGTGTCGGTGCCCATCGCCCGCGACGAACTGCACGATCTGCACGGCGCCGCCCAGTGGAACATCTTCAACCTGCGCGAGCGCCTGGATGCGCTCGTGGGCGATCCCTGGCAAGGCTACGAAAACCGCCAGACCCTCACCGCGAAGATGTGGAAACAGCTCGGCGCCAAACCGCCAACCTGAATCCCAGCGCAACCGCAACCGGCCACCGACCCCATCGAACCTGTAGGGCCGGCTTTACGCCGGCCAGCGGAGCTGAAATCCGGACATCTTGTCCGCCAGTAGGCCCTACATAAAACCCCGGCGGCCGGAACAGCACCGACCACCCTGCGCCATGCATCCCTGAACCCGAACCCCGTGCGTCCGGCCGAGTCGAGTGTCCAGACACACCTCACCGAAGGGGACTCGTCCAATGCCTGACCAGAAGCAAGCCCTACCGCCCCAGCACCAGGACCAGCGCCCCGGCTCCGAAGAGGAGATGACCCCCCAGCCCGTCTACCTGTCCGACAGCTACCGCCCGGCCGGCAAGCTCAAGGACCGGGTCGCCATCATCAGCGGCGCCGACAGCGGCATCGGCCGGGCGGTGGCGGTGCACTTCGCCCTGGAGGGCGCAAAGATCGTGCTGCTCTACCTGAGCGAGTACCAGGACGCCGAAGTCACCAAGGAGGAAATAAGGAAGAACGGCGGTGAGGTGATCGACTTCGCCGGCGACGTGGCGGGCGAAGACTTCTGCCGCACCGTGGTCGAGGCGACCCTCAGGCAGTGGGGGCGCATCGACATCCTGGTCAACAACGCCGGCGAACAGCACCCGCAGAAAAGCCTCGAGGACATCAGCCCGGAGCAGTGGGAGCGCACCTTCCGCACCAACACCTTCGGCATGTACCAGCTGACCCGCGCCGTGCTGCCGCACCTGAAGAGCGGGGCGACCATCATCAACACCACCTCGATCACCGCCTACAAGGGCAACCCGATCCTGCTGGACTATTCCTCCACCAAGGGCGCGATCACCGCCTTCACCCGCTCGCTGGCCATCAACCTAGCGCCGAAGGGCATCCGCGTGAACGGCGTGGCGCCGGGCCCGATCTGGACCCCGCTGATTCCCTCGACCTTCTCGGCAGAACAGGTGGCCACCTTCGGCACCGATACCCCGTTGGGCCGCGTTGGCCAGCCCGCCGAAGTGGCGCCGGCCTTCGTCTACCTGGCCAGCGACGATTCCTCCTACGTCTGCGGGCAGGTGATTCATGTGAACGGGGGGAGTGTGGTGAATGGCTGAGGGTGACGCTGCACGATTCAGCGGCGGCTGTTTGTGCGGCAAGGTCCGCCTCGTGGCCACAGGCCAACCATACCGGGTGGGCCTGTGCCACTGCCTGGACTGCCGTAAACACCACGGCGCGTTGTTCAGCGCCTCGGCGATCTTCCCGCAGGCCGCAGTCCGCATCGCAGGCGAAACCCGACACTACGCCGGGCGGGCCTTCTGCCCCCACTGCGGTTCCTCCGTGTTCGCCCGCACCGGCGACGAGATCGAGGTGCATCTCGGTGCGCTGGATGCACCCGATCAACTGATGCCGACCTACGAGAGCTGGGTGATCCGACGGGAACGCTGGTTGCCGGTGTTTCCGCTGGGTCGGCGATATGAGCGGGATCGGGAGGAGAAGGGGCGGTGTGAGGGGTAGCGGCGATACCTACACCCGCCCAACCCGCCCATTGATGGGCCAGCAAATCTCCCACTTCGCCTCGGCAGCGCCCCAGAGCTGCGCAATATCGCTGGCAAAGCGCTGCAACACGTCTTCCTTTCCTGCCTCGCGGGCACGGCGCACCGCCGACCAGGTCGAGAGATAGCCGAGGAACTGTTCCAGGTTCCAGTCGAGGCGGATCTGCAGCGCGGGTAATTCGACCGGCGCGAACGGGAAATCCAGCGTGGCATAACCGCTGTCCACCAGCTTTCGTTCCTCCGGCCAGTAGGAGCCAATTTCCTGCGCGTAGAACCTGTCGAAGCGGGCACCCAGCTCGCCTTCCAGATGCAGGGCGCCGTAGCTGATCAACGCCACGACGGCCTCGGGCACCGCGATGCGGCGCACTTCGGCGTAGAACGCCGGCAGGTCGAACCAGTGCGCGGCCTGGGCGGCCGTCACCAGGCTCGCGCAGTGGTCGGGCAGGGGCAGGGATTCGGCGGGCGCGCAGCAATAGGTCAGGTTCTCCCGCAAGGCGGCGTGGGCAATCTGCTCGGCGCTCGGGTCGAGGCCGGTTACGGAGGTGAAATGCTCGGCCAGTTGTCGGGTGAGCTGGCCGTTGCCGCAGCCGATATCCACTGCGAGGTGGGTGTTGGGGGGGATGGAGGCGAGGAAGGCGGCCAGCTCAGGGGGATATTCGGGGCGGAAGCGGGCGTAGGCTTGGCCGCCTTGGGTGAACCAGTTTTTCGATGATTCGGAGGTAGTCATCTGGCGTACCCGGGGGAAATCGGCTCGATGATCTGGCGGTGAGTCCGAAGGTAACATTGACCTTCTAATCGTGTCATTAGAAGCTGTTGCTGGGTGACGTATTGATTATTGCACCCGGTAATTTATGCCGCTCACGGGACGGCACGATATATCAGCTCTGTAAAGGAGTTTCAATGCACCTGGTAATGCTTGATACATGTGTGTGGCTTGATATTTCATCCAAGAAATCAGAGCTGCCGATTCTCTTAGCGCTTGAGCATCTAGTGGGGAATGGATCCATTAAAATACTTTTGCCCGACTTGATACGGGCCGAGTATGAAAGAAATAAGGATCGCGTAGTTGAAGCCACCCGCAAACGTTTGAGCAGCGAATTCAGAGTCGTAAAAAACGCAATTGAGTCATTCGGCGGCCCTGGAAAAGAAAAGGCACTTGCAGCGCTGGACGATGTTAACCACCGACTACCAATTCTGTCAGAGGCTACGGAAAGTATCGTTCACCGCGTCACTGATTTGTTCGCCTCATCGCTAATCGTTGCGGTTAGCGATGAGGCGAAAATAAAAGCAGCTGAGCGTGCGCTATCAAAGAAGGCCCCGTTTCAAAACCAAAAGAACAGCATTGCCGATGCAGTTATCATTGAATCATTCCAAGAGTATCGGCTGGCCAACCTCGGCCGATATGAAACATTTCGATTCGTCACCCACAACGTAAATGATTTTTCAGCGAAAGATCACCGCCTGCCTCATTCTGACTTTGCGGATATCTTCGAAGGCAACACCAGGTTCTACAACTCCACAAGCCAAGCTATAGCAGAATTTTTAGACTTGGATGAGTTTCACTATGAACATGATATGAGCTGGATTGATCAGACCCGCGGACTTCAAGAGATCTTGAATTCAATGGATGAGCTGGTCGATAAGATCTGGTACAACAGGCATATGTATCGGGCGTATCAGATCGAACAGGGAATCATCAAGTTAATTCCTGAAGGAGCAAAACGAGACCCTAACGAAATCCATCAGCATATATGGAACGGGGCTTTGGCTGCTGCTGAGAAAGTAAGAACCAAATACAAGGAAGTTGGTCCTTGGGATGACTTCGAGTGGGGCATGCTCAACGGGAAGCTATCCGCACTTCGCTGGGTACTGGGGGATGAGTGGGACATGCTTGATACTTGAGTCAGGAGGCTTTACGCGCCGAGCAACGACCCCTCAAAGCCCCGCCAGCCGGTTCACCCCGACGATCCGCTGGTTCCAGATCATCTCGTAATGTGCCGTCTGCTGAATCGCGGTGACCGGCCTAGGCGTCAACAGCGCCCAGCAATGGTTGCCGGGGGAACGCACCGAGAGGTAGCGCAGGCCGGGGCAGCCGCTGCGTTTCAGCGCGTGCCCCAATTGGCGGGCCTGGCTGTAGTCGTCCGAAGCGTAGAGGGGGTCGGAGAGCGGCACGGTGGTGGCGTCCTTCATGCCGGCGTCGTTGAAGCGACAGGTCAGGCCACGAAAGACGAAGCGCTCGTAATTGAGTCCCGGCACCTGCGACCAGTAGCGCTCCTGGTGGTAGCGCACCTCGGCGATGGCGGTGGTCAGGGTGTCGGCCAGGTAGAGCACGCCGAAGCTACCGTCGCTGAAGCGCGAGCCCTCGGGGTTCACGTGGGTGAAGGGCGCCGTCGCGTAGGAGCAGCCGGGGATGCCGAAGGGAATTTCCTCCCGAGCGATCAGCTCCAGGCGGCCAAGCTCGTTCTGCAGCCGGGGATTGGTCAGCGCCTGCAGCTGAAAAAGCGCGTCGAAGTCTTCGGCGTCGGCCACGTCGTCGAACAGGTGGATGGGCGGGAACTTGGAGTTGACCAGCCGGTAGGCCTGCAGCGGCTCGCCGGCGGCGCTGGCGAGGCTGGCGAGGCTCACCATTGCGCGCCGCGCAGGGCGTCGATGCGCCGGTAGGTTTCGTACAGGGAGATCATGTCGCCCTGGGCCATGATCTCCAGGGGCGCGCGGCCGTTGAAGAACGCGTTGTGGTTGGCCATCGCCGGGAAGCCATAGACGTTGTCGGGATTGTCGAACAGCAGGCGCAACGCGGCATGGATGTTCAGCACCATGCTGATGCGCTGCAACTGGTCGGTGTCCAGGCCGACGGTCCAGGCCGGGTCGCGCTGCCGGGCGCGGGTGTAGGTGCTGCGCGAGATGCGCAGGATGCGGCAGGCCTGCTCCGAGGACGCCTGCCATTTGTCCAGGATGTTCAGCGCCGCCCGCAGGCCGGTGACGCCTTGATCCTTCGAGAGATCGCGGGCGGGACGTGCGGTTGCGAGGGTGGCCATGCTGAACTCCATCATTGATTCCATAGGCGCAACTTTAGACTAACTGCGTCCATAGATCAAAAGCGAACGACCGGAGGGGAGGCCGGTCAACCCATGCAACTAGAGTTGATTGTTCGATCCTTTGGCATGGAGAACGGAAATGAACAGCAAGAACAGAATCTGCCTGTGGTATGACGGCACCGCCCTGGAAGCGGCAACGTTCTATGCGCAGACCTTTCCGGACAGCGCGGTGGGCGCGATCACCCACGCTCCGGGCGACTATCCCGCCGGCAAGCAGGGCGATGTGCTGCCTGTCGAGTTTACCGTCGCGGGCATCCCCTGCCTGGGGCTGAACGGCGGGCCGGCGTTCACCCACAGCGAGGCGTTCTCGTTTCAGATCGCCACCGACGACCAGGCCGAAACGGACCGCCTGTGGGACGCGATAGTGAACAACGGCGGCCAGGAAAGCGCCTGCGGCTGGTGCAAGGACAAGTGGGGACTGTCGTGGCAGATCACGCCGCGCGCCCTGACGGCCGCGATCGCCGATCCGGATCCCGCGGCCGCCAGGCGCGCCTTCGAGGCCATGATGGGCATGCACAAGATCGACATCGCGGCAATCGAGGCGGCGCGAGGCCGGACGACACCTTGAAGCGCCGCCCGGCCTCGCCCCCTTAGTACTCCACCTGCAGCTCGGCGCTGCTCGGCTCGGCCTGGCAGGCCAGCGCCCAGCCCTGGCGCACCTGCTGCTCGCTGAGCACCTGGTTGCTGCGCATGGTCACGCTACCGGACACCACCCGGCACTTGCAGGCGGCGCAGATGCCCGAACGGCAGGCGCTCGGCGGTTGCAGGCCCGCCTGCTCCATGGCGTCCAGCAGCACCTCGCCGCTAGCGACCTTCAGCTCGTGGCGCTTGCCGTCGAGTTCCACGCGCAAGCGACTGCTATGACCGCCTTGCGCCTTCGGGCCCGCAACGGCGCCAAAGCGCTCCAGATGGATGCGTGCGTCGACGACGCCCAGTTCCTCCAGCGCGGCGCGTGCCGTGTCCATGAATGCCTGGGGACCGCAGATGAAGCAGTCCGCGCCGCGCCAGTCGGCCAGCTGCGTGGCGATGGCCCGCGCATCCGGCAGCCCCTGGCTGGCATCGAACCAGGCGTGCAGCACCAGCCGCTGCGGATAGGCCCGCTGCAGTTCCGCCAGCTCCTCGGCGAAGATCACCGCGTCGACGTCCCGGTTGGCATGGAACAGGCACACCCGGCCGCTGCCCCGAGCCAAGGCCGCGCGCAGGATCGCCATCAGCGGGGTGATGCCGCTGCCGGCGCCGAGCAGCAGCAGATCCTCGTCCAGGCTGCGCGGCACGAACTGCCCGGCCGGCGGCAGCGACTCGAGCGTGTCGCCCGGTTCCAGATGGTCGAGCAACCAGTTCGCGGCCCGTCCCCCGGCGACACGCTTGACCGTGATGCGCAGCTCAGTGTCGTGCGACAACGAATAGCAGCGCAGCAGCGGCGGTTCGGCGCACGGCACCCTAAGCGTGAGGAACTGCCCCGGCTGCGCGGCGAAGCGCGCACGCTGCTCGGCCGGCGGCTGCAGGACGAACGAGCAGGCATCGGCCGTCTCGCTGTGCTGCGCGACGACCTGCAGGCGGGTGAAGTCGCTGGCCGGCGCGGGGCTCGGCACCGGTTTGATGCCGCGCAGCATCGGCCCCACGGACTTGCGGCGAAACAGCAGGACATAGGCGATGTGCAGGCCGATCAGCCACAGCCCCAGGTTGGCGAAGAACTCGTGGACCTCTTCGGCATCACCGAGCCAGCCGACGAAATTCAGGTCACTGGCGGCGCCGAACAGATCCGGCTGCACGCCGGGGAGGGCGGCCAGCACGTCGCCGTTGTCGACCATGCCCAGGCCGATCAGACTGGCCAGCGCGAAGCTCGCCAGGGCGCCGAAGGTCAGCCAGGTGCCGACTGCGGACGGCTTGCGGCGTTCGGCCTTCGGCGGAAGCAGCTTCGGAAAGCCGCGCAGGCGCAGCGGTGCGATCAGCAGGCGCGCCACCAGCAGCACGAGCAGCCCGTAGCCCAGCCAGATATGCAGCAGTTCGGCATCGTCGCCGCTCAGGTAGACGGCAATGAAAAATCCGGCCAGTAGCCAGTGGAACAGGCGAAAGCGATTGAAGGCAGCCACGGCGGCGATCCTCTACGAATGGATTGCCCCCTTGTAGGCCCATCACCTGAAGCGAAGCTGAACGCCCCGGCCAGACGCTGTTCAGCTTCGCTTCAGCTGGCGAGCCTAGGCTGCGCGCATCCCTTCCCGGAGAGCGCACCATGAAAGCCCACTGGATTGCCCTTGCCTGTTGTCTGAGCCTGCCGGCGCTGGCGGAAACCGAACACCCGCTGCTGCCGGGCTACGCCGCCCAGGCGCGCCAGCAGGATCCGGCCTTTGCCGGCTTTTCCGCCGAACGCGGCAAGACGCTGTACTACGCGGAAGAGCAACGCAACGGCAAGACCATGAGCTGTACCACCTGCCACACCGCCGATCCTCGGCAGACCGGCAAGACACCGGCCCATCGCACGGTCAAGCCACTGGCGCCGGTGGCCAATCCGGCACGCTTCACCGACCCGAAGAAGGTCGAGAAGTGGTTCCGCCGCAACTGCGACGATGTGTTCGCCCGCGAATGCACCGCCCAGGAAAAGGGCGATTTCATCACCTGGATCAACAGTCTGAAGTAGGAGCGCGCCCATGAACATCGCCCGCATCGCGGCCACCGCTGGACTGACACTGACCTTGGGGCTGGTCGGCTACAGCTTCGCCGATGACGATGATGGCCACGACCGGCGTTACAAGCGTCCCAAGCGCCTGGCGGTGCCAAGCGATGCGCCGCTGGTGTGGAAAGAGGAATGCGCCGCCTGCCACATGCTCTACGTACCGGGCCTGCTGCCGG
Organism: Pseudomonas sp.; assembly: GCF_035497915.1. Classification (GTDB taxonomy): domain Bacteria; phylum Pseudomonadota; class Gammaproteobacteria; order Pseudomonadales; family Pseudomonadaceae; genus Serpens. The sequence goes on along the minus strand of NZ_DATJCS010000051.1, from coordinate 91,399 downwards.
CCGATGCCTGGCGTCAGCAGATGGCCACCCTCGACGACCACTACGGCAGCAACGCCACGCTGGAGCCGGAGCTGGAACAGCAGATCCTCGAGTTCCTGGTGCGCGCCTCGGCGGTCAACCGCTTGCCCGTCGAACCCTCATCCATCCCCGGCGAGCCGCCGCGCATCAGCCAGACGCGCTGGTTCGAGCACAAGCACGACGAGGTCAGCGAAGCCAAGTTCCGCCGCGAAGCGGTCGGCGGCCGCGCCAACTGCGTGGCCTGCCACCGCGATGCCGAACGCGGCGACTTCGATGACGATCGGGTGAAGATTCCGCGCTAAGAAGGGGCTCAACGCCCAAACCGCTCCAGTTGCATCTCGCGCAAACGGCTCAGCGTGCGCCGGAACGGAAAGGCCAGGTAGCCGCGCTCGTACAACTGCGCCATGTCCACCTCCGCCTCGATATACAGCGGCACGCCGCGGTCGTAGCACTCGTCCACCAGGGCGATGAAGCGCCGCACCGCGTTGTCGTTGCGGGCGAGGGCGGGGAGCTGGCGGTCGCCGGCCTGCACCTGTTCGCTGGCGTCCTCGGTGCCCCGGGCGATGCGGCCCTCGCGCTGCTCGCCGCCCAGCACGGGTACGTCACCGAGCAGGATGGCGGTGAAGCGATCACAAAGGGCGATGTAGTCCTGTGACGCCCACGGCGCTTCGCACAGGGCGTCAAAGCTGGCCCACAGCGTGGTTGCGCTTCGGGCAATGACCTCCAGGCTTCGTCCGTTGAGCTCCAGCGGCGCGTGTTCGACCAGCTTTCCGCCGGCCAGCGAGGCGAACAGCCCGGGCAGGGCGGACGCCTGCTCCGGCTGGCGCACCCAGTAACGCTGCACTTCGCGTCCCGGATGCAGGCGATGGTCCTGCCCACCGTCCAGGCCGAACACCTGCAGGTGCCGCTCGATGGCGTGAATCGCCGGCAGGAAACGCTCGCGGTTGAAGCCGTCGGCGTACAGCTGCGCGGGCGGCTGGTTGGAGGTGACCACCAGTACCACGCCGTTGGCGAACAGCTTCTGCAGCAGGCCGCCGAGCAGGATGGCGTCGCCGATGTCATTGACGAACAGCTCGTCGAAGCACAGCACGCGCACCTCGGCGGCCAGCTCGTCTGCCAGCCCCTGCAGCGGGTCGGCGGTGCCGGTCAGCTGGAACAGCCGGCGGTGCACCCAGCGCATGAAGTGGTGGAAATGCTGGCGGCGCGAAGGCAGCTGCAGGGATTGCTGGAAGCGGTCCATCAGCCAGGTCTTGCCGCGTCCCACCGGCCCCCACAGGTACACGCCGCCGACCGCCTCATCGGCATGCAGGGCTTGCAGGCAGTCATCCAGCAGTTCGACGGCCTGCCACTGGGCCGGGTCGGCGACGAAGCCCTGAGTGTCGATGGCGTGGCGGTACAGGGTGGCAAGCGGCGAGGACATGAACGGCATCCCGAAAACGAAAGGGGCGAGTATACGGGCCACTGCGACCGGCCGGTCAGCCTGAACTTTCCCACGGGTCACGGCTCGGTAATAGAACTCGGCCGAGGCCGGTGCATACCCCTGGTGGCAAGGAATCGACACGATGCTGGACAAGCCTTTCGCTGCATCCTGGCGCCTGAGTGGCCGGGTCGGCCTGCAGGAAGCCCTGACCCTGCCGCGTATCGCCATCGAGAGCGTCGAACCGGTCGTGGAGGGCGGTCGTTTCGCGGCCAAGGCCATCGTCGGCCAGCCGGTGACCGTCAGCGCGGTGATCTTCACCGATGGCCATGAGCTGATGGCCGCCGAGCTGTTGTGGCGACACGCAGAGCGCTCCGACTGGCACAGCCAGCCGATGACGCTGCTGGGCAACGATCACTGGCAGGCGCGCCTGCTGCCGAGCGAGACCGGCCGGCTGGTGTTCGCCATCGAGACCTGGTGGGACGACTACGGCACCTTCTGCAGCGAGCTGCAGAAGAAACATGCCGCCGGCCTGCAGCTGGATCTGGAAATCGAGGAGGGCCGTCGACACCTGCACGGCGCCATCAACCGCGCCAATGGCCAGGAGGCCGAGCAGTTGCGCCAGCTGCTCGAGCTGCTGGCGCAGACCGAGGAGCAGGACGCCCGGGTGGCGCTGCTGCTCGACGAGCAGACCCGCCAGGTGATGGACGATACCGGCGAGCGCGCCTTCCGCCTGCGCAGCCTCGACTACCCCCTGGAGGTGGAACGCCCGCTGGCGCAGTTCGCCAGCTGGTACGAGCTGTTCCCGCGCTCGGTGACCACGGACGCCAGCCGCCACGGCACCTTTCGCGACGTGATCGGGCGCCTGCCGGAAATCGTCGCCATGGGCTTCGACGTGGTGTATTTCCCGCCCATTCACCCCATCGGCCACACCCACCGCAAGGGACGCAACAACAGCCTGACGGCGGCGGCGGACGACCCCGGCAGCCCCTATGCCATCGGCAGCGAGGAAGGCGGTCACGACGCCATCCATCCCGAGCTGGGCACGCCGGAGGACTTCCGCGAGCTGGTGGCGGTGGCCCGCTCCCTGGGCCTGGAGGTGGCGCTGGACTTCGCCATCCAGTGCTCGCCGGACCACCCCTGGCTGCGCGAGCACCCCGAGTGGTTCAGTTGGCGCCCGGACGGCAGCCTGCGCTACGCGGAAAACCCGCCCAAGAAATACGAGGACATCGTCAACGTCGACTTCTATGCCGAAGGCGCCCAACCAGGGCTCTGGCAGGCGCTGCGCGACGTGGTGGCCTTCTGGGTGGAGCAGGGCGTGACGCTGTTCCGGGTCGACAACCCGCACACCAAGCCGCTGCCGTTCTGGGAATGGCTGATCGCCGATATCCGCAGTCATCACCCGGAGGTGATCTTCCTCTCCGAGGCCTTCACCCGTCCGGCGATGATGGCGCGCCTCGGCAAGCTGGGCTTCAGCCAGAGCTACACCTATTTCACCTGGCGCAACACCAAGCGCGAACTGAGCCAGTATTTCAGCGAGCTGAACGAGGCGCCCTGGCGCGACTGCTATCGGCCGAACTTCTTCGTCAACACGCCGGACATCAACCCGTTCTTCCTGCAGAGCGCCGGGCGCGCCGGCTTTCTGATCCGCGCCGCGCTGGCCACCATGGGTTCGGGGCTGTGGGGCATGTACTCCGGCTTCGAGCTGTGCGAGGGCGAGGCCATTCCCGGCAAGGAGGAATACCTGCACTCGGAAAAGTACGAGATCAAGCCGCGCAACTATCGCCAGCCCGGCCACATCGTGGCGGAAATCGCCCGGCTCAACCTGATCCGTCGCAACAACCCCGCGCTGCAGACCCACCTGGGCTTCACGCCCTACAACGTCTGGAACGACAACATCCTGTATTTCGGCAAGCGCAGCGAAGACCTGTCCAATTTCATCCTGGTGGCCATCAGCCTGGATCCGTACCACGCTCAGGAGGCGCATTTCGAGCTGCCGCTGTGGGAGTTCGACCTGCCCGACGAGGCCAGCCTGGACGGCGAGGACCTGATGAACGGCAAGCGCTGGACCTGGCACGGCAAGGTCCAGTGGATGCGCATCGAACCCTGGGTGCTGCCGTTCGGTATCTGGCGCATCCGCCCCCACGGAACCTGAGGGAGCAAGGCACATGGCGAAACGACCCCGGCCGCGCCCGGCGGCCTTCATCGACGACCCGCTCTGGTACAAGGACGCCGTCATCTATCAGGTGCACGTGAAGTCCTACCACGACGCCAACGGCGATGGCATCGGCGATTTCCAGGGGCTTCTCGAACGCCTGGACTACATCGCCAGCCTGGGTGTGAACACCATCTGGCTGCTGCCGTTCTTTCCCTCGCCGCGCCGCGACGACGGTTATGACATCTCCGACTACCGGGCCGTACACCCCGACTACGGCGACATGGCCACGGTGCGACGCTTCATCGACGAAGCCCACCGCCGGGGGCTGCGGGTGATCGCCGAGCTGGTCATCAACCACACCTCCGACCAGCACCCCTGGTTCCAGCGCGCCCGGCTGGCGCGCAAGGGCTCGCGCATGCGCGACTTCTACGTGTGGTCGGACACCAACCAGAAGTACCAGGGCACGCGGATCATCTTCCTGGACACGGAAACCTCCAACTGGACCTGGGACCCGGTGGCCAAGCAGTACTTCTGGCACCGCTTCTATTCCCACCAGCCGGACCTGAATTTCGACAACCCCATGGTGCTGCGCGGCGTGCTGAGCATCATGCGCTTCTGGCTGGACCTGGGCATCGACGGCCTGCGCCTGGACGCCATCCCCTACCTGATCGAGCGCGACGGCACCAACAACGAGAACCTGCCGGAAACCCACGAGGTGTTGAAGAAGATCCGCGCCGAGATCGAGGCCAACTACCCGGACCGCATGCTGCTGGCCGAAGCCAACCAGTGGCCGGAGGACACCCGGCCGTACTTCGGCGACGGCGACGAATGCCACATGGCCTTCCATTTCCCGCTGATGCCGCGCATGTACATGGCCATTGCCCAGGAGGATCGCTACCCAATCACCGACATCCTGCGCCAGACCCCGGAGATTCCCGACAGCTGCCAGTGGGCGATCTTCCTGCGCAACCACGATGAACTGACCCTGGAGATGGTCACCGACCACGAGCGTGACTACCTGTGGAACGTCTATGCCGCCGACCGCCGTGCCCGGCTCAACCTGGGCATCCGCCGGCGACTGGCGCCGCTGGTGGAGCGCGACCGCCGGCGCATCGAGTTGCTGCACAGCCTGCTGTTCTCCATGCCCGGCACGCCGACGCTGTATTACGGCGACGAGATCGGCATGGGCGACAACATCTACCTGGGCGACCGCGACGGCGTGCGCACCCCCATGCAGTGGAGCAGCGACCGCAACGGCGGCTTCTCGCGCGCCGATCCGGCCAGCCTGGTGCTGCCGCCGATCATGGACCCGCTGTATGGCTACCAGAGCGTCAACGTGGAAGCCCAGCTGCGCGACCCGCACTCGCTGCTCAACTGGACGCGGCGCATGCTGGCGGTGCGCAAGCAGCAGAAGGCCTTCGGACGCGGCGAGCTGAAGATGCTGGCGCCGAGCAACCGGCGCGTCCTCGCCTACCTGCGCGAATACACCGGCGTCGATGGCAAGCACGAGATCATCCTCTGCGTGGCCAACCTGTCCCGCGCCGCCCAGGCCGCCGAGCTGGAGCTGTCCGCCTTCGATGGCAAGGTACCGGTGGAAATGCTCGGCGGCGCCGCCTTCCCGCCGATTGGCGAGCTGCCCTACCTGCTGACGCTGCCACCTTACGGCTTCTACTGGTTCCTGCTGGCCGAGGCCACGCAGATGCCCAGCTGGCACCAGCCAGCGCTGGAACGCATGCCGGAGCTGATGACCCTGGTGATCAAGCGCGACCTGCAGGAGCTGCTCGAACCGCCGCTACGCGAAACGCTGGAGAACGACATCCTGCCGACCTACCTGGCCAAGCGCCGCTGGTTCGGCGGCAACCTGCGGGGCCGCCTGCATCTGCTCTATCTGCTGCCGCTGGTCAGCGAGTCCTATGCGCTCTGCGAACTGGAGGTGCTGGGCAACGACGGCCCCGCCCACTACCAGCTGCCGCTGGCCTTCCTCAGCGACGCGCAAGCGGGCGCCAGCCTGGCTCAGCGTCTGGCCTTGGGCCGCCTGCGCCGCCGTCAGCGGGCCGGCCTGCTCACCGACGCCGTGAGCCTGCCCGGCTTTACCCGCGAGGTGCTGCAGGCCCTGCGCACGCAGCGTGAAATGGACTGGCGTTACAGCCGGCTGCGCTTCCACGGCACCGCGCAGCTGGCGGAGCTGGCGATCATCGAGGACGAGCCCATCGAACCGATGAGTGCCGAGCAGTCCAACAGCTCGGTGCTCATCGGCGATCGCATGGTGCTCAAGGTGATCCGCCGCATCCGTCCCGGCATCCATCCGGAGGCCGAGATGGGCGGCTACCTCACCGAGCAGGGCTTTTCCCATATCGCTCCGCTGCTGGGCGAGGTGCAGCGCATCGATGCCGAAGGCACCCCGCACACCCTGATGCTGCTGCAGGGCTATCTGGACAGCCAGGGCGACGCCTGGAGCTGGACGGAGAACAACCTGGAGCGCGCCATCCGCGACGAGCTGGCCGGCGGCCTGTCCAGCCAGGAGAACCAGTTCGGCGCGCTGGAGGAGCTGTCCGCCTTCGCCCATATGCTGGGCCGGCGCCTGGGCGAAATGCACCAGGTGCTGGCGCGCCCCTCGAGCAATCCCGCATTCGGCGCCAGCGCCTCCGACAGCGCCCTGTGCAACGCCTGGGCGGCGGACATCGCCGAACAGTTACGCGAGGCGCTGCGCCTGTTGGACAGCCAGCGCACGCAGCTGCCGGCCGAGGTACGCACCGAGGCCGCCTGGCTGAGCGGGCAGGGCGACGCGCTGGAGGCATTGGTGCGGCGTCTCGCCAGGAAGGTGGCCGGCGGACTGGTGATGCGCGTGCACGGTGACCTGCACCTGGGGCAGGTGCTGGTGGTGGGCGGCGACGCCTACCTGATCGACTTCGAGGGCGAACCGGAGCGCAGCCTGGAGGAGCGCCGCGCCAAGCACAGCCCCTACAAGGATGTCACCGGCGTGCTGCGCTCCTTCGATTACGCAGCCGCCCTGGCCATGCGCAACGCCCAGGGCAGCGACAGTTCCGAGGAAGCCGCCAGGGCCCGCCGCGCCATCGCCGGCAGCTACCTGCAACAGTCGCGCACGGCGTTCCTGGCCGCCTATCGCCGGGCGGCCGCCGACCTGGCGCACGCCTGGAAGGAAGAGGGCGGCGAAGAGGCAGCGCTGACCTTGTTCAGCATCGAAAAAGCTGCCTACGAACTTCGCTATGAGGCGCGTTACCGGCCAGACTGGCTGGAAGTCCCGCTGCACGGATTGGTCGATCTGTGCAGCCCGCTGCTGGAGAAACCGCACCCATGAACGACCTGGCCCCCGCCGCTCAGCGAGCCACCGAACGTGCCGCCATCGAGGCCCTGGAGCAGGGCGAGCACGGCAATCCGTTTGCCTTCCTGGGCCCGCATCGCGACGGCGAGGGCGCCCTCATCCGCGCCTGGCTACCCGGCGCGCAGCGTGTCGAGCTGCTGACCGCACCCGCTGGTGAGCTGCTGGGCGAGATGACCCAGCCTCACCCGGGGCTGTTCTGCCTGCGCATCGAGCCGCCCTGCGACTACCGCTACCGCATCCACTGGCCGGAGAGCGTGCAGGAAACCGAGGACCCCTACGGCTTCGGCCCGCTGCTCGGCGATCTGGACATCTACCTGTTCAGCGAAGGCAATCACCGCCAGCTCGGCGAGGTGTTCGGCGCCCAGCTGGCCCGCCATCAGGATGTCGACGGCGTGCGTTTCGCCGTCTGGGCGCCCAACGCGCGGCGGGTATCGGTGGTCGGCAACTTCAATGCCTGGGACGGCCGCCGCCACCCGATGCGCCTGCGACATCCGGCCGGAGTCTGGGAGCTGTTCATTCCCCGCCTCGGCGTGGGGGAGGTCTACAAGTACGAGATCCTCGGCCAGGAGGGCCTGCTGCCGCTCAAGGCCGACCCGCTGGCGCGCACCAGCGAATCGCCGCCGGCCACCGGCTCGGTGGTCGCCGCGCCGCTGGATTTCCCCTGGGGCGATGCCGACTGGCTGGAACAGCGCCCGCAGCGCCAGGCCCATGACCAGCCGCTGGCCATCTATGAAGTGCACGTCGGCTCCTGGCGCCGCCATGGCGAGCGGGACGGACGGCAACTGAGCTGGGCGGAACTCAGCGAACAGCTGATTCCCTATGTGCTGGACCTGGGCTTCACCCACATCGAGCTGCTGCCGATCATGGAGCATCCGTTCGGCGGCTCCTGGGGCTACCAGCCGCTGGGCCTGTTTGCCCCCACCGCCCGCCACGGCAGCCCGGCGGACTTCGCCGCCTTCGTGGACGCCTGCCACCGCGCCGGACTGGGGGTGATCCTCGACTGGGTACCGGCACATTTCCCCACCGACCCCCATGGGCTGGGGCGCTTCGACGGCACCGCGCTGTACGAGTACGCCCACCCGTTCGAGGGCTTCCACCGCGACTGGGACACCTACATCTACAACCTCGGGCGCACCGAGGTGCACGGCTTCATGCTCGCCTCGGCGCTGCACTGGCTGCGCACCTTCCATATCGACGGGCTGCGCGTGGACGCCGTGGCCTCGATGCTCTACCGGGACTATTCGCGCGAAGCCGGCGAGTGGATTCCCAACCGCCACGGTGGCCGCGAGAACCTGGAGGCCATCGACTTTCTCTGCCACCTCAACGACGTGGTGAACCTGGAGGTGCCCGGCGCGCTGGTGATCGCCGAGGAATCCACCGCCTGGCCGGGGGTCAGCCGACCGACCCGTGAAGGCGGGCTGGGCTTCGCCTACAAGTGGAACATGGGCTGGATGCACGACAGCTTGGGCTATATCGCCGAGGACCCGGTCCATCGCGGCCATCACCACGACGAGCTGACCTTCGGGCTGCTCTACGCCTTCTCCGAGCAGTTCATCCTGCCCATCTCCCACGACGAGGTGGTGCACGGCAAGCGCTCGCTGCTGGACAAGATGCCCGGCGACCGCTGGCAGCAGTTCGCCAACCTGCGACTGTTCTACAGCTTCATGTGGACCCATCCGGGCAAGAAGCTGCTGTTCATGGGCTGCGAGTTCGGCCAGTGGCGCGAATGGGACCACGACCAGGAACTGGACTGGTATCTGCTGCGCTACGGCGACCACGTCGGCGTGCAGAGCCTGGTGCGCACCCTCAACCAGCTGCACCGGGAAGAACCGGCGCTGCACCGCCTGGACGGCAACAGCGCTGGGTTTCGCTGGGTGATCGGCGACGATCACAGCAACAGCGTGTACGCCTGGCTGCGCCATGACCGCGACGGCGCAACCCTGCTGGTGGTGCACAACTTCACCCCGGTGCCGCGCAACGCCTACCGCATCGGCGTGCCGCTGCCCGGCCGCTGGACAGTGCTGCTCAACAGCGACGACGAGCTGTACGCCGGCTCTGGCGCCGGCAGCCAGGGCGAACTGCAGAGCGAGGAGCAGGCCAGCCATGGCGAAGCCCATTCGCTGATCCTCGACCTGCCGCCGCTGGGCAGCCTGGTTCTCAAGCCGGCTGAGAACTAGCGCCGTTTCGGCGTCAGCGCGATGCCTGGAATCGTGCGCCCGCCCGGCGCTCCAGCAGCAGATAGAGCGCGCAGGCCACCAGCAGGGGCAGCAGGAAGTACAGCGCCCGGTAGCCGATCAGCGCAGCCAGCAGGGCGCTGGCCGGCATCTGGTGCTGCAGCATGGCGAGGAAGATGGCCTCCAGTACCCCCAGGCCGGCGGGGATGTGGGTGACCACGCCGGCGATGGCGCTGATCAGCAGGATGCCCAGCACCGTGGCGAAACCCGCGCGCTCGGGCAGCAACAGGGTGATGAGCAGCGCCATCAGACACCAGTTCAGGGCGCCCATCCCGGCCTGCAACAGGGCGAAACGCAGCGAGGGCAGGGTGATGCGATGGGCGCGCCAGTGCCAGGTGCGATGGGTGGCGAAGCGACAGGCCAGCAGATAGGCGGCGCCGGCCAGCAACAGCAGTACGCCGACAATACGTAACCCCTCACTGCCGAGGCGCCAGTGTTCCGGTAGCTCCAATAGGCCCAAGGTGAACACCAGTCCGGCCATCAGTATGTAACCCAGCCAGTTGGTAATGATGCTGGTACTGAGGATCCGCGTGATGGTGGAAAGATCCAGGCCCAGCCGGGAATACAGCCGGTAACGCATGGCCACGCTGCCGACCCAGGAGCCGAGGTTCAGGTTGAAGGCGTAGCAGACGAACGCCACCCGCAGCACCTGCCGCGTGGGCAACTGGTGCCCGGTGTAGGCACGCCCGAGCAGATCGAAGGCGCTGAACAGCAGATGGCTGACCAGCACCAGCGCCGCGCCGAGGGCCAGCGTCGCCAGGCTGAAGCCGCGCAACGCCTGCCAGACCTCGCGCCAGTCCACATGGCGGATCAGATTGAACAGCAGCACGGCCAGCAGGCTGACCAGCGCCAGGGTAACCAACCGCCGCAACAGGCGCCGGCCGCGCGGCACGCCGCGTGCCGTCTCGCCGTTCATGACTTGCCGGACCCGCACGCAACCGTATCCGGCGATTCAGCGGCGACGGTGGCCAGCTTGGGACGGTGGGCCGGGAACCAGCCCAGCACCGCGGGAAAATGCCGGGCGGCGTGGAAGCCCAGGAACATCAGCGGCGCGCGCCACCAGTAGCCACGCCGCAGCACCTGGCGGGTGACCGGCTTGCAGCGGGTTTCAGCCAGCTCGCTGAGGTGTGCGAACAACCGCTGGTTGAAGGTTGGATCGCGGATGAACAGGTTGGCCTCCAGGTTCAGGGACAGGCTCAGCGGATCGAGATTGCTGGAGCCCACCGTGCTCCATTCCCGGTCGGCCAGCGCCACCTTGCCGTGCAGCGGCTTCTCGCAGTACTCGTAGATGCGTACTCCGTCGCGCAACAGGTAGTCATAGAGCAGGCGCCCCAGCACCCACACCCAGCGCATGTCCGGCTGCCCCTGCAGGATCAGGATGACCTGCACACCGCGCTGGGCGGCATTGCGCAGCTCGCGCAGCAGCCGGTAGCCCGGGAAGAAGTAGGCGTTGGCTACCAGCAGCCGCTCGCGGGCGTTGCGGATCGCTGCCATGTACTGGTCCTCGATGTCGTCCTGGTGGGCATCGTTGTCGCGGATCGCCAGCAGCATGGCACTGCGTCCCCGGCTGCCGGGGTGCGGACGCAGCCCGGCGCCCGGGGCATCCACACCGCACTGGGCCAGCAGCTCCACGGCGGCGCGATGAATGTCGGCGACCACCGGACCGCGCACCTCGACGGCGTAATCCTGCTTGGCCATGGGACCGAATTCCTGCAGGTGGTCCAGGCAGAAGTTGATGCCGCCCACATAGGCGACCTCGCCATCGACCACCACGATCTTGCGGTGCAGCCGACGGAACAGATTGGTGCGCATGCCGAACATCTTCGGGCGAGGGTCGAACAGGTGCACCCGTACGCCGACGCGGGTCAGGGCTTCGATGTAGGCCCGGCTCAAATCGGCGGTGCCGTAGCCGTCGGCGGTCACTTCGATGCGCACGCCACGCTCGGCCGCCTCGACCAGCGCCTGTTGCAGCGCCTGGCCGACCGGGTCCTCGAAGATGATGAAGGTTTCCAGCAGCACCTCGTGACGCGCCGCGCGGATCGCCTCGAACACCCGTGGAAAGTAGTCCTCGCCGTTGATCAGCAGCTCCACCTGGTTCTGCTCAAGCCAGGCCGCGTTCATAGATGCACCTCCACCGCCAGCGGGGCATGGTCGGACAGGTGCGACCAGGGGCGACGGGTGAGCACTCTCGCGTCATGCCCGCTGGCGTTGCGCAGGTAGACCCGGTCCAGCGGCAGCAGCGGCCAGCGCGCCGGAAAGCTCTTCGCCGGTGCGCCGTAACGGCGCGTGAACACCTCATGCAGGCCGGACTCGGCCAGCAGCGGATCGGCGGTACGGCGCCAGTCATTGAAATCCCCCGCGACGATCACCGCCGCATCGTCGGGCAGTTCGGCGAGCAGGCCGCACAGCAGGCGCAGCTGACGGCGGCGATGACTCTCGCGCAACCCCAGGTGCACGCAGATGGCATGCACCTCGCGCTCGCCGGGCACGTCCAGCTCGGCATGCAGCAGGCCGCGCACCTCGTGATCGCCGATGGATACGTCGTGGTTGTGGAACGCCAGGATCGGAAACTTGGAGAGCAGGGCGTTGCCATGGTCGCCGTCCGGGTAGACCGCGTTGCGCCCGTAGGCGAACTCCGGCCACATGCTGTCGGCGAGGAACTCGTACTGTGGCGTCGGCGGCCAATCCTTCCAGCGCAGCGCATGACGATGGTGGGTGCCATGCACCTCCTGCAGAAACACCAGCTCGGTGGACAGGATGCGCACCGCGTCGCGCAGCTCCGGCAGGATGAAGCGCCGGTTGAACACCGTGAAACCCTTGTGGGTGTTCACCGTCAGCAGCCGCAGTCGATGCACCGCCGGCCGCTGACTGTGGCGCAGCGACTCGGGATTCATGCCCAGCCCTCCAGGCGCCCCGGCCTGTACTCCAGGCGATCCGCCAGCCCCAGCCGCTCCAGCAGACCGCGCGCATCGTAGGGGGCGCGCACTTTTACATCATTGTCGAAATAGCAGTACACATCCCGCGGCTTGCGCTCCACCCGACGCTCGGCGTCGATCAGGCGGGCGTCCGCCGGCTGCTCGCCGCGGGTCCACAACCGGATGCGCTCCGCCCAGCGATCCAGCGCCTCGGGGCCGTAGCCGCTGGCGTAGAGTTCCTGATCGCCATGCAGGCGCAGGTAGACGAAATCGCTGGTCAGGTCCTCCTGGTAGGGCCATTTGCCGGCGGTGTCGGCCACCACCAGGGCGACCCGGTAGCGACTGAGCAGCTCGACGAACGCCGGCTCCACGAAGCTTCGGTTGCGGATTTCCACCGCATGGCGCAGCGGTCCCTCACGGGTAAACTCCAGCGAACCCTTGCGGCGCAGCGTGCTGTCGCATTGCCGGGCGCAGGTGCGCGCGGCCTCGGCATCCTGCGGCAGCAGGTCGAGGAAATGCGCGAACTGCTCGGCATCGAAGCGAAAGCTCGGCGGGAACTGCCAGAGCACCGGCCCCAGCTTGTCCTCCAGGCGCAACACCCCGGAGGCGAAGAAGTTGGCCACCGGGGTTTCCACTTCGCGCAGGCGCCGCACGTGGGTGATGAAGCGCGGCGCCTTGACGCTGAACACGAAGCCGTCGGGCGTGTCGGCGTACCAGCCGGCGTAGCGCTCGGGGGTCTGCAGGGCATAGAAGGAACCGTTGATCTCGATGCTGCCCACCGTGCGCGAGGCGTAATGCAGCTCGTGCTTCTGTGCCAGCCCCTCGGGATAGAAGTCGCCCCGCCAGGGCGCGTAGCGCCAGCCGGATATACCGATGCGGATCTCGCTCATCGATCAGGAGCGCTTGGGCGCCGTCATCGCCGGGGGATCGCTGGCCGGGAAGGAGTCCTCGATGGCGTCATCCAGCAGCTCCTCACCGTGTACCTGTTCCTCATCACCGGTGCGTCCATGCTGGCGCTGGGGATGCAGTTCCACCTTCACCCAGCCGCTTTCTCGCCGGTCGAACGCCTCGAAGGCGGCGATGGCGTCGCTCATGGGTTTGATCTGGGTGAGGATTTGCGCAGGATCGATCGCTCCCGACACCACCAGCTCGATGAGTTTCGGGATGTAGCGCCGGTGCGGGCAGTTGCCCATCTTGATGGTGAGGTTCTTCATCATCGCCATGCCGATGGGGAAGCTGCGCGCCTGCTCCGGATACACACCGATGATGGACAGGGTCCCGGCCTTGGCCAGGCCTTCCACGGCCCACTGCAGCGCCTGGCTGGGCGCGTTGCCGGGATGCCAGTTCTCACCGTCGGGATGCGTGTGCGGCGCCACACTGGCGACTTCATCCCGGAAATGGCCGGTATCTTCGTGCAGCGCCGCCTGATGGGGCTGCTCGGCATCCACCCCCACGGCATCGATGGCGCGATCGACACCGATGCCCGCCGTCAGTCGGCGCAGGGTGGCGACCGCGTCCTCCTTGTCGAAGTTGATCACTTCAGCACCCTGCTGGCGGGCCATGCGCAAACGGTCTTCCAGGTGATCGATGGCAAAGACCTGCCCGGCGCCCAGCAGCAGGGCACTGGCAATGGCGAACTGGCCGACCGGGCCGCAGCCGAACACCGCCACGGTGTCACCCGGCTTGATCTCTGCCAGTTCGGCGCCGAAGTAGCCGGTGGGGAAGATGTCGGACAGCAGGATCGCCTGGTCGTCGCTGATACTGCTGGGCAGTTTCACCAGCCCCACGTTGGCGAAGGGCACGCGCACCTTTTCGGCCTGCATGCCATGGAACGGACCGGTGCTCTTCGGCCCTCCGAAGAAGGCGGTGCCGGCCTGCGGACCGTTGGGGTTGGCCACATCGCACTGGGAGTAGTAGCCAGCGCGGCAATACACACAGTTGCCGCAGGCGATGGTCGAACCGATCACTACCCGGTCACCGACCTGCAGGTTGCGCACGTCATCGCCCAGGGCCTCGACGATCCCCACACCTTCGTGGCCGAGAATGGTGCCCGGCTGCATGCCCGCCATGGTGCCCCGGACCATGTGCAGGTCGGTGCCGCAGATCGCCGACGCCGTGATCCGCACAATGGCATCGGTGGCTGCCTGCAGCGTCGGTTCCGGTACCTCGTCCAGGCGAATGTCGCCCACGTCATGGAATACCACGGCCTTCATGGTCAGTCTCCCGGCCCGGCAGGGCGCTCAGTGCGCCTTGGCGACGCCGCGCAGCACGGTGTCGCTGGCGCGCTGACTGTGGATGCTGGCGATATTGCCGAGCGACACCACGCCGATCAGGCGCTTCTCGCGATTGAGCACCGGCAGCCGGCGCACCTGGATATCGGCCATGTTCTGGGCGACATGCTGGACATCCTCATCCTCGAAGCAGTAGCGGATGCCGCTGCTCATCACCTGGCGTACCGGGGTGTCGGGCGTCAGGCCCTGGGCGACGGCGCGAATGGCGATGTCGCGGTCGGTGAGCATGCCGACCAGACGGTCGCCTTCATGGACCAGCAGGGCACCGCAATCGATGCGCTGCATCAGGCTGGCCGCTTCCTGGATGCTCTGCTCGGGGAGAATGGTCTGAACATCACGGGTCATGACTTCGGAAATCTTCATGGCGATTGTCCTCCGGGTTGCTGGAGCCGCACCTGGCGGACCTTTCCGTCCGCCCCTTATGAGTCCGACTGGAGGGATTGAGGACGGTTCAGAACATCAGGGCCCGCCTGTCCAGTGATCGCCGCAGAACCGTTCATGCGGATCCACGCTGCAGTTCCAGCAGCAGCAGCGAGCGGCCGGTCACCAGGAATTCACTGTGGAAGGCATGCGATTCGCCGCCACGCAGCTCCGGCCGATTGGTGTCCAGCAGGCAGTTCCAGCCGGCGCCCTGGGCCACCTCGGGCAACAGGAAATTCACCGCGTCGCCATGGGCGTTGACGATCACCAGCAGGGTCACGTCGGCGCCCTTGCGGCGGATACCGGTGGGCTGTGCGCGGCCGTCCAGCAGCATGCCCATGCAGCGACCGTTCACGTCGTGCCAGTTATCCTGATCCATCTCGCTGCCGTCCGGCACCAGCCAGGCCACGTCCTTGACCCCCAGAGCCTCGTTGTAGTTGCCGACCAGGAAACGTCCGCGGCGCAGGATCGGATAGCTGCGCCGCAGGGCGATCAGCCGGCGGGTGAAGGTCAGCAGTTGCTGGCCTTCCTCGTCCAGTTCCCAGTCGATCCAGGACAGCTCGTTGTCCTGGCAGTAGACGTTGTTGTTGCCCTGCTGGGTGCGGCCGAACTCGTCGCCGGCCACCAGCATCGGCGTGCCCTGGGAGAGGAAGAGGGTGGCCAGCATGTTGCGCATCTGGCGCATGCGCAGGGCGCGAATCTCCGGGTCATCCGTGGGGCCTTCCCAGCCATGGTTCCAGGAGAAGTTGTTGTCCGTGCCGTCGCGGTTGCCCTCGTCATTGGCTTCGTTGTGCTTGTGGTCGTAACTGACCAGGTCACGCAACGTGAAGCCGTCGTGGGCGGTGACGAAGTTGACCGAGGCATAGGCGCGACGACCGCGCTGGTCGAACAGGTCGCCGGAGGCGGTCAACCGACAGGCCAGCTCGGCCAGCATGCCGTCGTCGCCACGCCAGAATGCCCGCACGCAATCGCGGAACTTGTCGTTCCACTCCACCCAGCCCGGCGGGAAACCGCCGACCTGATAGCCGCCGGGGCCGCAGTCCCAGGGCTCGGCGATCAGCTTGACCTTGCTCAGCGTCGGGTCCTGGCGGCAGGCCACCAGGAAACCGTGGCGCTCGTCGAAGCCGTGAGGATGGCGGCCGAGGATGGTCGCCAGGTCGAAGCGGAAGCCATCCACGCGCATTTCCGTGGCCCAGTAGCGCAGCGAGTCGGTGACCATCTGCAGCACGCAGGGGTGGCTGAGATCGAGCGTGTTGCCAGTGCCGGAGTCGTTGATATAGAAGCGCCGGTTGTCGGGGATCAGCCGGTAATAGGTGGCGTTGTCGATGCCGCGCATGCTCAGCGTCGGGCCCAGCTCGTTGCCCTCGGCGGTGTGGTTGTAGACCACGTCGAGGATCAGCTCCAGGCCGGCGTCGTGCAGGCGGGCGACCATTTCCTTGAATTCGTTGACCTTGCCGCTGGCCAGGTAGGCAGGGTGCGGCGCGAAGAAGGCGATGCTGTTGTAGCCCCAGTAGTTGTTCAGATCCTTGTCCAGCAGGTGCTGGTCGTTGACGAAGGCGTGCACCGGCAACAGCTCCAGGCTGGTGATGCCGAGCGAGCGGATATGGCGCAGCAGCTCCGGGTTCGTCAGGCCGGCGAAGGTGCCTCGGCGGTCCTCCGGCACTGCCGGGTGGCGCATGCTCAGGCCGCGCAGGTGAGCTTCGTAGATGATGGTGCTGTCCCAGGGCACCCGCACCACCTGCTGCTCGCCCCAGGTGAAGGCCGGGTCGAGAATCTTGCATTTGGGCACGAAGGGCGCACTGTCGCGCGTGTCGAAGCTGAGATCGCCATCCGGCGAGCCGATGGTGTACCCGAACAGCGACTCCGACCATTGCAGCCGCCCCACCAGTTGCTTGGCGTAGGGATCGATCAGCAGCTTGTTGGGGTTGAAGCGATGGCCGGCCTCCGGCTCGTAGGGGCCGTGCACCCGGTAGCCGTAGATCTGCCCCGGGTGGGCGTCGGGCAGGTAGCCGTGCCAGATCTCGTTGGTGTATTCGGGCAGCTCGATGCGCTCGATCTCGCGCCGTCCGGCGTCATCGAACAGGCACAGCTCCACCTTGGTGGCATGGGCGGAAAACAGGGCGAAATTGACGCCCAGTCCGTCCCAGGTGGCACCGAGGGGAAACGGATTGCCCTCGGTGACCCGGGAATGTTGGCGCGGCCTGCGGCTGCTCATGGTGAACCCTCCTTGGCGCGATCGAACGCGATATCAGCGCGGTTGTTCGTTCTTCTGGCGACCATTGCCACCGCCACCCCGGGTGGTCGCCGCCGGCGCGTCCGTCGCTGCGGCGGCAGCCGCCCGTGGGCGGCTGCGCGAGACCCGGGCCGCGGGCGCGGGCGTCTCGGCGCGCACGGCCTCGCTGGCCAGCCTGCTGGCCAGACTCCAGTGTCGATCCTGTTCCCCATCGGGGCATCCCTCGGCCTTCCAGATCTGGTAGGCCAGCTCACGTATGCGCTGCTCGTCGCTCATGATTGCTCTCCTGAATGCAGCACCTCGACCGGGAACGTCCCCAGCAGATCACCCAGGGCCAGCCGACCCTCTGCGGGCATCGTCCGACCGGCCAACAGGCCGGACAGGGGCGTTGCGGTCAGTGCCCTCGGCAGTTCGACGGCGGTGTCGTACCAGCGTTCCGCAGGCACCAGCGGAATGGACTGGCCGTTCAGCAGTTCGGCAGCCAGGCGCGGCGTCACCACCACCAGCCAGTGCTCGCCATGGCGGCGCGCGAAGGCCAGCGCCCGGTCGGCGTGGCGGCCGACCAGCGGCAGCGGCTGGTAATCGCCACGCCGGAACAGGTCGGGTTGCCGGCGGCGCAGGTCCAGCAGCCGGGCGATCAGTCGCTGTTTCACGCGTCCGTCGGGCCAGTGGCTCAGCAGCTCGGGCAGCGCGGCGTCCTGGGCGAGGGCGGCCTGGCGCGCCTCGAAATCCACCGGCTGGCGATTGTCCGGATCGACCAGGCTGAAATCCCATAACTCACAACCCTGGTAGAGATCGGGAACTCCGGGGCTGGTCAGCTTCAGCAGGCACTGGGCCAGCCCGTTCAACGCACCGGCCGGCGCCAGGCTGTGGGCCGCCGCCGCGATGCGCCCGCGCAGCTCGGCGCCCGCCGGCGCCTGCAACAGTTGCTCCAGGAAGTGCCGGCAGGCCTCTTCGTAGGGGCCATTGGGAGCGCTCCAGCTGCTGTGCAGCTTGGCTTCGCGCACGGCCTTTTCCTGCCAGCGCAGCAGGCGCCGCAGATAGGCCTGCAGATCCTGCGCGTCGTCCGGGGCCAGGGCCAGCGGCCAACTGGCCAGCAGGGTCTGGTAGAGCATCAGCTCGTCGCCAGGGGAGGGCGCCGGCAGGCCGTGGAGCGCGGCGCGCAGCGGTTCGGCCAGGCGCAGCCAGACCGAGGCCTCGTCGATGAACCAGGCGGCGCGCTCGCTGAGCACCGCCAGGCGGGCGCGGGTATCTTCCCCGCGCTTGTGGTCATGGGTAGCCGTGGCCAGCAGGTTGTCCGGAAAACGCGCGGCGCGTTCGCGGCAGGCGTCGTGGAAGGCCTGCGGCGGCGCACAGAAATGCTGCGGGTCGAAGCCCACGTCGTTGCGCGACAGCAGCCGTGCCGAGCGGTAGCAGGCGGTGTCCTCCACGGCCTTGGCCGCCGCCGGCGCGGTGAGCTGCTGGAAACGGGTGAGCATCTTGCGCCGCAGCTTGCGCACCGGACCGCGCGGCAACTCGCGCAGCGGCTGGCCGCCCAGCCAGCGCTCGAGGTGCCCGAGCAGCGGCCAATCGGCTTCCGGCAGGCTCTGGCGCGCGCCTTCCAGCGCCATGCTGAAGAATCGCCAGTCCTCCGCGGAGCGGCCACAGACCGTGGCGTAGGTGCGGTACACGGGAAAATGCATGATCAGCGCGGTCAGCGCGCGGCGCAGCGAACCGAGAGTCAGGTCGCGGGTGGCCAGGTCCTGGCGGGCGATGAGCAGCAGACCCTGGGCCACGGTTTCCAGGTCACCGGCCAGGGAGCCCTGCAGCATCAGTTGGCGGGCTTGTACCACCTCGGCGGCGAAGTCCAGGTCGCGGCCGCTGGCGTCGCGCCAGAAGCTGGTCAGGGGTGCCTCGCCGGCGGGGTCGTGCTGTAGCAGCGACAGCTGATTCATGAACTCGTAGCCGGTGGTGCCATCCACCCCCCAGTCGTCCGGCAGGGATTCGCCGGCGCCGAGGATCTTTTCCACATAGATGGGCAGGTGGCGGTCCGGGCACAGGCGGTCGACGCGCCGGCGCAGTCGCCGGCAGTAAGCGCGGGGGTTGGCCAGGCCGTCCACATGGTCGATGCGCAGGCCATCGATCAGGCCTTCCTCGATCAACGCGAAAAGCGTGCGATGGATGGCCTCGAAGACCTCGGCGCGTTCGACCCGCAGGCCGCCCAGTTCGTTGATGTCGAAGAAGCGCCGCCAGTTGATGTCGTCCGCCGCGGTGCGCCAGCTGGCCAGGCGGTAATGCTGGCACTCCAGCAGCGCGTGCAGCCGCTGGAAGCCTTCCTCGCCATCCACGCGGTACGCGTCCATGCCCCGCTGCAGGGCCGCGCGCACCTCGGGCGCCTGGCACAGCTGGCACAGCTCCTGTCGCAGCCCGAGGGCGCGGTGCCGGCCCCGCTCGCCACGCGGCAGGCTGGCGAAGCGCACGGCCAGCGCGCCCAGCCCGACATGGCCTGCATGTCGCAGGATGCGCGCGCAGGACGCCGGTGCCAGGGGAAAACGGTGTTCATGGTGGGTGACGTAGAACTGCCCGGTGTCTTCCTGGTAGCCGAGGACCAGCTCTCCGGCGCGCAGCACCTCGGCATAGTCGCTGCGCAGGAAGGGCACCAGCAGTTGGCCGCGCAGCAGCGGGTCGTGGGAGCGCCACTGGATATCGAAGAACTTGGCGTAGGGGCTGGCTTCGCCCCATTCCAGCACATCGAGCCACCAGGGGTTGCCGTCGCCGCCGACCGCCATGTGGTTGGAGACGATGTCCAGGATCAGACCCATGCCGTGCGCGTGCAGCGCATCCACCAGCCGGCGCAGCGCCTCTTCACCGCCCAGTTCCGGGTTGATGCGGGTCGGGTCCAGCACGTCGTAACCGTGCAGCGAGCCGGGTCGGGCGGTGAACAGTGGCGAGGCATAGATATGGCTGATGCCCAGCGCGGCGAAGTAGGGCACCCGCCGAGCGGCGTCGTCCAGGGTGAAGCCCCGGTGGAACTGCAGGCGCAGGGTGGCGAGCAACGTACTCATGGGCGCGGACCCGCCTGCCGGCTGCTATCCAGGAGACGCAGGCGCGCCATGGCCTGCGGTTCGCGCAGCAGGCGATCCACGCTGACCGGCCAGCGTCGACGCCAGTTGGGATGGTGATCGCCGGGACCGGGCAGATTGGGTTGCTCCGGATGGCCGAGCACATCCTCCAGCGGCAGCAGAACCAGCGGCGCCGGGGTGCGCCCGAGAAATGCCACGCAGGCATCCAGCAGCCGGGGCGGGTGTTCCTCGCCGTCCTTGAGCAGCCCCTCGGCCCGCAGGGTCTCGGCGAGCGCCTGGCGGTCCTCGTCGCGCTGGGCAAGATCCTCCCGGGCCCGCTTCTCATCGATGTGGCCACTGGCCAGGCGCTGCTCGATGTCACGCCCTTCCAGCCAGCCGATGATGCTCGGCAGATCATGGGTGGTGCTGGTGGCCAGGGCCTCGTCGGACCACTGCGCCAGCGGCCGGAAGCCCTCCTGATGCTGCTCGAAATACAGCACGCGCATGCCCAGGATGTTGCGCCGCGCCAGGTCCTCGCTGAAACCGGGCGGCACCGTGCCCAGGTCTTCGCCGATGATCAGCGCCTGGTGACGGGTGGCCTCCAGGCAAAGCAGGCGCAGCAGGTCGGTGCAGGGGTAGTCCAGGTAGGCGCCGGCCTCGGGCGACGCCCCCTGGGGAATCAACCAGAGCCGCTGCAGGCCCATGGCGTGGTCGATGCGCAGACCACCGACATGGGCCAGGTTGGCGCGCAGCATTTCCAGATAGGCGCGGAAGCCATGCTGGCGCAGGCCTTCCGGCGAAAAGGCGGTGATACCCCAGTTCTGCCCGGCGCGGTTGATCAGGTCCGGCGGCGCACCGACCGCCAGCGCCGGCAGGAATTCCTCCTGCCGCGACCAGGCCTGGCTGCCGGTGGGTTCGGCGCCCACCGCCAGGTCAGCGATCAGGCCGATGCGCATGCCGGCGCCGATGGCGGCATCCTGGGCGCGCTTCAGGCAGCGGGCGATCAGCCACTGGCAGAACGCATGAAAGCGCACCTCCTCGCCATGCTCCCGGGCGAAGCGCTCCACCTCGGCATGCCGGGGATCGTGCAGGGATTGTGGCCAGTCGCGCCAGTCACCGGACTGGCCACGGGCGAGCTGGAAGGCCTGCAACGCCTCGAAGCGGCAGTGGTCGCGCAGCGCTTCGCCGCCAGCGGTGCAGAAGCTGTCGAAGTCCGGGGTCAGCAGGTTCTCGCTGCCGCCGTCACCGAAGCTGCGGTAGAGCTGGTGCAGGATCTGCAGGCGAGCATTGCCGACGGCTGGCCAGTCGATGAGTTCCAGCGCCTCCAGGCGTGCGAACTCCGGCTCCAGGCCGCTGACTTTCAGCGCCTGGCTCTGCGCATGCTCGCCCATGATGCAGCCCGGTGAGGCATGCAGGGCGTTGAAGAACAACCGACTGGACGGTGAGTAGGGGCTGTAGTGCTCGGGCAGGGCGCTGAACATGGCATGCACCGGGCTCAGCGCCAGGGCGTCGGCGCCGGCCTGGGCGGCGCTGCGCACCAGATGTTCCAGCGCCTCGGTGTCGCCCAGGCCGCCATCGCCGTGCCGGCGCAGGGCATACAGCTGCACAGACAGGCCCCACAGGTGCCGATCGCGACCGCCCGCCAGCGTGGCGACATCGGGACAGACGGGCGGGCAAACCGCGACGGTCAGCTGTTCGTCGCCCACCTCCAGCCGGTGATAGCCGGGTCTGGACCAGCCGGGCAGCCGGGCATGGGCATCCAGGCGACCGCTGTGCGCCTGGGCATCCTCCTCGATCAGCCGAAAGGCACTGCCCGGCTTGAAACGCCCGCCCAGGTCGAGGGACTGGCCCTGCTCGACGGTCAGCAGCGGCCCGTAGCAGCGGTAGCGGTGACGATCCTTGAGCGTGGCGAGGCTTTCCAGGATCTGTTGCGAGGTCTGCGCCGGATAGCCCATCGCCTCCAGCAGGGCGCGCTGCGCCTCGGGGCTGACGAGCTTCTTCTGTTTGGCGGCATCCTGCCATTCGGTGTTGAGCCCGACGGCCCGGGCGAGCTCGGCCAGACGCTTGTCACTCATGGGGATTCTCCAGGGTGGCCAGCAGGCTGCCGGGGGGCAGGGTCAGCTGCCGGGAAATCTGCACGACGCCGACACGCAGGTCATACAGCGGCTGGGCGCCGGCGGGCAGGGGCGCGGCCGAGGCGGCGCGTTCGCCGAGGTTGAAGTCGATGCGCAAGCGGCTGCCGTCGCCCAGGCGCCAGGCGACCGTCAGCGCACTGTCCTGCAGGATCTGCACGCCCTCCGCGCGACTGCCGCGCAGGCGCGGAACCAGTGTGCGATGGCGGACCTGCAGCAGGTGCCGATAGAACGCCTGCCATTGCCCTGCGCCCCCCTGCGGCCGCGAGCGCTCGAAGGTCTCGGGGGCATTGGGATCGGGCACCTGGATACCGGCGAAGGCGCTGAAGGCGGCGAACTCCCGCTGGCGACCCTCGCGGACCGCGCGACCCAGCTCGTCGTGGTAGTCGGTGAAAAACAGGAAGGGCTGGCTGCAACCGCGTTCCTCGCCCATGAACAGCAGCGGGATCATCGGGCAGAGCAGCTGCAGCGCCACCGCAACTTCCAGCGCCTGTGGCGCGGCCAGGCTCACCAGTCGCTCACCCAGGGCGCGGTTGCCCACCTGGTCGTGGTTCTGCAGGAACAGCACGAACGCGGTCGGCGGCAGGTGCCCGCTGGGCTGGCCGCGCCGGTGCCCGCGGCGGTCGGCCTGGCCCTGGAACACGAAGCCCTCGCCCAGGCAGCGCGCCAACTTCTCCGTGCAGCCGTCGCAGAAGTCGGCGTAGTAGCCTTCGCGCTCGCGGGTCAGCAGGGCATGCAGCACGTTGTGCGCGTCGTCGTTCCACTGCGCGGTGTAGCCGTTTTCCAGCAGGTCGACGCTGTTGCCCTCGTTTTCCACCACCAGATGGATTTCACGCCCGGCCGGAACGGCGGCCCGGACACGCCGGGCCAGCTCGATGAGAAAGTCCTGATCGGGAATGGCATGCACGGCGTCCAGGCGCAAGCCATCGATCCGGTAATCCAGCAGCCACATCAGCGCGTTTTCGATGAAGAAATCCCGCACCTGCGGGCGGCGAAAGTCGATGGCGGCGCCCCAGGGGGTGTGCTGGTCCTCGCGGAAGAAGGCGCTGGCGTACTGGTGCAGATAATTGCCCTCGGGGCCGAAGTGGTTGTAGACCACGTCGACGAAGACCATCAGCCCCAGGCCGTGGGCCTGGTCCACCAGCCGCTGCAAGTCCGCCGGGGAGCCGTAGCTGGCTTCGGGGGCGAAGGGCAGCACCCCGTCGTAGCCCCAGTTACGCGCGCCGGGAAACTCGCCCAGCGGCATCAGTTCAATCGCGGTGATGCCCATCTCGGCGAGCGCCGGCAGGTGAGTCGCGACGCCGGCGAAACCGCCCAGCAGGCCAACATGCAGCTCGCAGAACACGGCCTCGTGCCAGGGTCGCCCCTGCCAGTCCGCGGTCTGCCACCGATAGGCGGCCGGATCGACCACCTGACTGGCCCCGGCGACGTCGCCCTGCTGGCTGCGTGACGCCGGGTCGGGCACCCGCAGGCGTTCGTCGATCCAGTAGTGGTAGAGGGTGCCGGCCGGACAGTCGAGCTCGGCACTGAACCAGCCCTGCGCCTCGCGGCGCAGGTCATGGCGAGCACCGTCGGCCAGCTCGACCTGGACCCGGGTGGCATCCGGTGCCCACAGGGAAAAACGCGCCGAGCCGTCGCGCAGCAGACGCACCCCGTGGTGCCGTGTGTCCTGCATGGTTCAGATCCGGACCTCGACCGGCTCTGGCAGCAGGCTGCGATAGAGATGGTCGTAGGGTCTGACCGACTCGGACCAGAACAACGGTGCCGCCATGGCCTGGGTGCGCATGGCGCCCAGCAGTTGCGGGTGGGCGTAGACCTGCAGCGCCCGCTGGATTGCGCCCAGATAGCTGTCCGCGCTCTGCTCGGTGAACAGGAAGCCGTTCACGCCGTCCTCGATGGTATCCACCAGTCCGCCGGTACGCCGGGCGATCGGCAGCGCGCCATAGCGCTGCGCATACAGCTGGCTGAGACCGCAGGGCTCGTAGCGCGAGGGCATGAGCAGGAAGTCGCTGCCGGCGAACATGCGCCGCGCATCGCCCTCGTTGAAGCCGATACGCACGCCGATGCGTCCCGGATGACGCCGTGCCAGGGCGACCAGCGCCTGCTCCAGCGCTTCCTCGCCACGCCCCAACACCACCAGCCGGCCGCCGGCGGCGACCAGCGCATCGGCGATCTGCAGGGTGAGGTCGATGCCTTTCTGGTGCACCAGGCGGGACACCACGGCAAACAGTGGGCCGCCCGCTTCCAGCCCGTAGAGGTTCTCCACGTAACGGGTGTTCTCGGCGCGGGCCTGCCAGTCGCCAGGCGTGAAGGGGCGCGCCAGAGCCGGATCGCCGTGGGGCTGCCAGCTGGCGTCGATGCCGTTGGTGATGCCGGTCAGCCGACCGAGACTTTCGCGCTCGCGCAGGACGCCTTCCAGGCCGCAGCCGAATTCCGCGGTGGTGATTTCCAGGGCGTAGTTGCGGCTGACGGTGGTGATGTGGCTGGCGTAGACCAGGCCGGCCTTGAGCGCGCACAGGCGGCCGTAGTACTCCATGCCGTCCGCGCGGGCGACCGTGTCGGGCAGACCCAGCTCCTTGTAGCAGGCCAGCTCGCACAGGCCCTGGTAGGCCAGGTTGTGCACGGTGAACACGCAGGGCGTGCGCAGCCCCTGCCAGTGCATGTAGGCCGGGGCCAGCGCGGTCTGCCAGTCGTTGGCATGCACCAGCTCGGGCGTCCAGTTCAGCTGGCCCGCGGCGATCTGCGCGGCGGCCAGCCCCAGGCGGGCGAAGCGGATGTGGTTGTCGTCCCAGTCGCGACCCCGGTCGTCGCCGTAGGGAGTGCCTTCGCGCTCGTAGAGCTCCGGACAGATCACCACGTACAGGGTCAGGCCATCCGGAAGGTCCATGCGCCCGATGCGGCAAGGGGGCAGGGCGGCATGGCCGGGCAGGGTGGCAATCACCCGCAGCTCATGGCCGCTGTTCAGCACCTGCGGGTAGCCGGGCATCAATACGCGAATGTCGTGAAGGGCATGCAAGGCGCGAGGCAGTGAGGCGGAAACGTCGCCCAGGCCACCCACCTTGATCAGGTCGGCGAATTCGGGGGTGACGAACAGAATGCGTTTTGTAGTGGTCTGAAGACTTTCTACGCTGAGTCGCGGACGATCCGTTGTTGCGCTGTGCAATTTCGACTCGGTTAGGTGAGCGGTTGCCGCTGCGTTCCCCATCGTTTTTCCTCCCGGTGTCAGGCCAAGGCGCACAAAAGCCACACGCGGCAGTGCGCTAAAGAACTGTAGTTCTCAGGATCCCCATCCATAGGGCTGACCGACCGGTCGCAGGTAAGTTTCGATTCACCTCCCAGCGGTTCCCGGCGTGCCGGAATGAACCGGCGCGGCCTGCCGGCATCCCATGGAACAGGAGCACACTGCCGGAGGCCGCCATGCAAACCCTTGAGGATGTGGTGGAATTTCTGACCCGCCATCAGCTCATGCTGACCACCGCCGAGTCCTGTACCGCCGGGCTGATGACCGGGCTGCTGGCCGACGTTGAGGGGTGTGGCAAGGTGCTGGAAAGCGGCTACGTGACGTACACCATCGGCGCCAAGCACGCCATGCTGGGCGTCAGCCTACAGACCATCCAGGCCCATGGGCTGACCAGCGAGGAGGTCGCCCAGGAAATGGCCGTCGGCGCGCTGCGCGCCAGTGCCGCGACCATCACGCTGGCCAACACCGGCCTGGCGGAAGCCGAGGGTCCCATGGACGGCGTGGTGTGTTTCGCCTGCGCCATGGGCATCGAAGGCAACATAAAAGTGGTCAGCGAAACCGTGAAGTTCGACGGCGAACGCAATGCGGTGCGCCGTGCCGCCGCGCGCCACGGGTTGCTGCACCTGCCGGAGTATCACCAGCGCCTGCGCAAGGCGGGCGCCTGAGGGGGGCCTATCGTTTGATCTTCAACCCTTTCACCGAGTGTGCGCGCTGGTCGTCCAGGGTGTTGTAGTAGACGTTCTGGGTGGTGCTGAGGCTGTTGTGGCGCAGGTCGGCCTGCAGGTCCTTCATGTCCCGGTGGGGCGCGTCGAAGGTGGCGGCGGTGTGGCGCAGCCAATGCAGCGATGCCGAACGCAACTGGTCGATCTCATCCTCGCTCCAGCCTTCCTCGGCCATGCGCGCCAGGGCGCGGTCGAATACCGCCTGCAGCAGCAGCCGGACATGGCGGTCCGAGAGGCCGGCACGGCCCTTGAGGGTGCCGATCAGGGGCGTGCTCTCGTGGGCCGAGGGCAGCGGCGGCAGCTGCAGGTGGCGCCGGTAGCGCACCAGGTAGGTGTGGATATAGTCGTCGCGCACGCTGATCCTCGCCGCCTTGTTGCCCTTGCCGACCACGTGAAACCACCAGTTGTCGCGGCTGTCGCGGCGAAAATCGCCCATGCTCGGCGACCAGCCGTCCCGGCCCACCAGATCGGACACCCGCAGGTACATGGAGAACAGCGTGGCGACGATGAACAGGGTGCGCTCGTGTTCCGGGTCCTGCGCGGCCATCTGCTCGGCGGTTTCGATCACGTAGCTCCACTGCAGCGGGGTCAGCGAGCGGGAGGCGACATCGAGGGTATTGCGCTGCTTGTAGACGGACTTCTGTTTCACCGCGCGGAACGGATTCACCTCGGTGAGGCCTTCGTCGATGGCGTGCTGGAAGAAGCTGCCGCACACGGCGAACACCTGCGCCACCGAGCCTTGCGCCATGCGATAGGGACGCGGGGGCAGGGGAGTCAGCGACTCCTCGGCGATCTTGCGCTCGCGCTTGGCGATGCTCAGGCTGAAGGGCCGCCACTGCGCGTTGAGAGTCCAGGTATCGCTGTCCAGCGGCTTCCGGCCGCCGACCCGCAGGAAACGCGACTTGACCACCGGACCGATCCAGTCGGCGGGCGGGTTGAGGCAGAACTCCATGAACGCCTCGGCATCCCGGCGACGCAGCTCCAGCAGGGGTTTGTGCGCCACCAGCAGCGACCAGAGCAGCAGCCGCTCGACGTGAGTCCGATAGGAATTGAACGTCGCCTCGTTGCCTGCGTAGGACTTCAGAAACCCCCTGACCGCGCAGTAGCCTTCGACGGCCTGACGTTCCGCAGGAAAGCCCAGCAGGAAATCCCGCACCAACGGCAGCTCGCCGCTCAGCTGCAGGAAGTTGAGCTCATGAAAGCGGGCGAATGTTTCGAACAGCGGTTGCGGGGATTGCGGCACGGTGAAGCTTCCTGGAGACCATGGGCTATGCGGAGCGCCGGCGCAGTATAGGCAATATCCGGGTCTGGCTGTTATCGGATATTAAATATGGGGTAACGGGCTTCCCCCGCGAGGGCTAAGCCAGGCTCTACGCATGAATTGCCTGCGGTCGGCTGCGCCACAACCTAACGCAACGCAACCGATTCTACGCATAACCTATTGATTTAGTTGAGGTATTTGAGGCGTGCACCTCATGTACGGCTCCACGTCCCGCGTGCCGGCGCCGGGAAACCTTGCTGACAGGCAGGCGAGCAATCCCGAGTTTCAATTGCGGAGCGCTGGTTCAGCCCTGGAGCGCTTCGGATCGCCGGGACTTCGTTGGCTGTTTTCCGGAAGCCGAAACGGGTTAGGCACAGTGGTGGCGACGTTCGCCCGAGGCGGAACCCCGGCGCGCTTGGCGCGGCTCGCATCTGCCGTGCGACCAGGAGCGGGTCGTCGAACCGAGGCCGCGCGATACGGCGGTGGGCAGGCGCAAATGCACACCCCGGATCGTCCTGGCCATTCATCACGACGGGCATTCATCGCTTGGGTGCCAAAGCAGCGGCAACACCGAGGCCGCCAAGAGAGTCCCCCCAGGCTCCTCAGCATCTCTATCTGGATCACCCATAATGCACGTTATGTTAAATATGAGCACACACATCCTTGTGTGCATGGCGTTCGTCAGTCCTGACGCCCCTGGATCGACTTGACCCGGTGCTCCCAGCGGCGCTTGGCAAAACGACGCATGTTGGGAATGTCATCGGTCTCGTCGAGGATCGGCTTGCCGATGATGGTTTCGAGGATGTCCTCCAGGGTAACCAGCCCCTGCCAGCCGCCGAACTCGTCGTACACCAGGCACATGTGCTGCTGCTCGCGCATCAGCTCGGTCATCAGGTTCTCGACGTTCATGGTCTCCTGCACGACCTTGAGCGGCTTCATGATCTCGCTCACCGGTCGCTCGTCGTCGGCGGCCTTCAGGGCGTCGTAGCGGAACACCACGCCCAGCGGGCTTTCGTTCTCGTCGATCACCGGATAACGGGAAAACTGGCTTTCCTCGACCCGCTTCTTGAGCGCGCGGATCGATTCTTCCGGGGTGACGGACTCGCAGACCGTGCGCGGAGTCATGATGTCGCGCAGGCGAATCTCATGCAGGTCGAGAATGTTGCGGATCACCCGCTGCTCGTCCTCGTCGAGCTTGCCGACCTCCCTGCCCAGCAGGGCCAGCGCCTTGATCTCCTGGCGAACGTCCAGCTCCGGCTCCTTGCCGCCGAACAGACGCATGATGGCGTCCGACATCCAGATAAAGGGCTTGAGCACCAGGATCATGCCACCCAGCAGCGCGGGCAGCATGGGCGCCAGGCGCGGCCAATAGCGGGCGCCGATGGTCTTGGGCAGGATTTCCGACAGCACCAGGATCAGCAAGGTCATGACGGCCGAGGCAACGCCCAGGTAGCCGTCGCCGAAGACCACCACGACCTGCGCCCCCACTCCGGTGGCGCCCACGGTGTGGGCCACGGTGTTCAGGGTCAGGATGGCGGCCAGCGGCTGGTCGATCTTGTCCTTGAGCGCCTTCAGCCGTGCATACAGCTTCGGGCGCGTGAGTCGTTGCTGGGCAATGTAGCTGGGGGTCAGGGAGAGCAGCGCCGCCTCCAGGATGGAGCACAGGAACGACACCAGGATGGAGAGAACGGCGAAGGCGATGAGCAGGGTCATGAAGGGCAGTGTTGATCACGGGGACGCCACTGTAGCGAAACCGCCGCTCGCCCGGACGAAGGGGTTGCAACAATTCGTGTCCCCCACCGCTCCGTCTGTCGACCCTCTCGAAACGAAGCCGCAGCCTGACGGTCAGGGATTGCGTTGCCTGTCGTCATGCAGTTCAGCGGCACATCGCTCGTTCTCAGGGATCCGACGGACAACCCTGGGCGGTAGCACACCGCCCAGGAATGAGCCCGGATGCCATACCCAGCAAGGATACGCTCCATGAACCGGCCTATGACCGCATGCCTACTGACGCCCGCGCTGCTCGCCGCGCCGGCCTGGGCGCTCGACCCGCAGCCTGTGAACATCCAGGGTCTGCAGTTCTATCCGTCGCTGCTGCTTGGCGAGCGCTACGACGACAACTATCGGGAGCTGCATCAGGATGCGCCCAGCTCCTGGATCACCACGCTGGAGCCGCGCTTGCGGCTGGTCGCCGAGGATCGCAACAGCGCCTATCGCCTCAGCTACGCGGGGAGCCAGAACACCTACCACGACGACGATGACGCCAGTCATCTGGACCACCGCCTGCGGCTGGAAGGCATCCTGGAATTCACCGCCCGCCATCGTCTGACCCTCGAGGCGGCCTATGACCGCCTGGAGGAAACCGCCTCCACCGCAATACCCGGCGCGAACGACGAGTACAGCCTGCGGACCTTTGGCACCACCTATCGCTTCGGCGCCGAAACGGCGCGCAACAACCTGGAACTGGCCGCCAAACACGAGCGCCTGCGCTTTCACGACGACAGCCTCGCCAATGCCGGCGAGGAACGTGACGCCAATCGTTTGGGCCTCACCTGGTTCCATCGCATCGGTGGAACCCGCGCGCTGCTGGAAACCCGCTACGAAGAATTCGACTACGTGCGACCCGACAGCCCGCTGAACAGCCACAACCTGGCGCTGCTTGCCGGTGCCGTGTGGGAAGCCACCGCCAAAACCAGCGGCCGCGTGCGCGCCGGCTACCAGCGCAAGGAATATGACGACGACAGTCGCGACGGCCTGGAAAGTCCCATGTGGGAAGTCGGCCTGGACTGGAAGCCCCGCACCTATTCCACGTTCAGCCTGACCACCCGCCAGGCTTACGACGAGGGCGACGACGGTGCGGACGCCATCAAGCACACCCGCTCCCGCCTCGATTGGCGACACGAATGGACCGGTCGATTCAGCACAACCGTCACGCTGGGCGCGGCGCGCCTGCGCTACCAGGGACTGGACCGCGAGGACGACCTGACCAGCGCCGGCCTGACGCTCAGCTACCAGCCACGCCGCTGGCTGGAGCTGGCCCTGGGCTACAGCCACTGGGACAACGATTCCACCGAAGACCGCGAACGCTTCCAGCGCAACCTGTACACCCTCACGGCCACCGGCAGCCTGTAACCGTATGGAGCCTGCACCCATGTCGAGAGTCCTGCTAGCGATCCTGCTCACCCTGTTGTTCACCCCGCTGGGCATCGCCCAGGTCGAGCAAGGCAGCAATTACCGACTGGCCTCGGGCGACATCATCCGCATCAGCGTGTTCGGCGAGCCTGACCTCAGCTTCGAGGAAATTCGCCTCAACGATGCCGGTACCTTCTCCTACCCCTTCCTGGGCGACGTGTATGCCGGCGGCCGTACCGCCGGGCAGATCGAACAGCATCTCGGCGAGCGCCTGCGCGACGGCTATCTGATCAACCCCCGCGTCAGTGTCAGCGTGGTCGCCTACCGGGAGTTCTACATCAGCGGCGAGGTACAGAAGCCCGGGGGCTACCCCTACCAGCCGGGCCTGACCCTGAACCGGGCCATCGCCCTGGCCGGCGGCCTCACCGAACGCGCCTCGCTCAAGCGGGTCACCATCGTGCGCGGCGACGGCGATCGGCGGGAGCGCGAACGCCCTGCCCTGGACACGCCGATCCTGCCCGGCGACACCATCACCATCGCTCAGGGGTTCTTCTGATGAACACGCTTCCGTCGCATGACACCCCGCGCCTGCCCTCGCCTGCCTTCGGCCCCGGTGAAGACGAGGACACCCTGGACCTGATGAAGCTGTGGAACATCCTCTGGCGTGCCAAGTGGATGATCGCCGGGCTGGTCCTGGCGGCCTGCGTCGCCACCCTGCTGGTGCTGCAACTGGTCACCCCGCAGTACAAGGCCACCGCCACCCTGGTGATCGCCGAGCGCAACCCGCAGGTGCTGGCCTTTCAGCAACTCTTCGAACCCGGCGTGAACACCAGCGAGTACCTGCAGACCCAGCTCGGCCTGCTGCATTCAAGGGCACTGGCCGAACGGGTGGTGAAACAGCTGGAGCTGACCCACCACCCGCTGTTCGCACCGGAAGCGCCGAGCGAGCCCTGGATCGACTGGCGCGCCTGGCTGCCCGCCTGGCTGATGCCGACAGAGCCGGAACAACCGGACGAAGCGGCACGGGTCCGCGAGGTGGTTCGTGCGCTCACCCCAACGATCAGCGCCCACTATGTCGGCAAGAGCCAGCTGATCGCAGTGAACGTCGAACTGCCGGACCCACACTTGGCAGCGAACGCCGCCAACGCCCTGGCCGAGGGGTTCATCGCCAGTCAGCTGGACAGCAACATGACGCGCTCGCTATCCGCCGCCGACTGGATGAACAAGCGTCTGCTGGAGCTGCAGGAAAACCTGCGTACCGCCGAGAATCGCCTGCAGACCTATCGCGAAGCCGAAGGGCTGGTCGACCTGGACGGCGTGTCGACCATCAGTGCCAACGAGCTGACCCTGACCGGCAGCAAGATGATCGATGCCCGCCGCGAACGCGCCGAAGCGCAGAGCCAGTATCGCCAGGTGCAGGCGCTCAACGGTGACCTGGAGCGCTTGGCCAGCGTGCCGGCCGTGCTCGGCCACCCGCTGATCCAGCAGTTCAAGGCCGACCGCGCGCGCGCCCAGGCCAAGGTGGACGAACTGTCGCGACGCTACGGCCCCAAGCACCCGGCGATGATTGCCGCCCACACCGAGCTGAATGCCGCCACCGCCAGCCTGCACACCCAGGTGCAGCAGGTGGTGGCGGGCATCGAGCGCAACTATCAGTTGGCCGAGGCCAACGAGCAGTCCCTGCGCCAGTCTTTCGACCTCAACAAGACCCAGATCCAGGACATTTCCCGCAAGGAGTTTCGCCTGCGCGAGCTGCAGCGCGAGGTGGACAGCAACCGGGTGCTGTATGAAACCTTCCTGGCGCGTCTCAAGGAGACTGCGGCCACCTCCGACATCAACTCGGCCAACGCCCAGGTGGTGGACCGCGCCATGGTGCCGATCCAGCCCAGCAAGCCACAGAAAGGCCTGGTCCTGGGCATCGCCGCGCTGGCCGCCAGCGTGCTGGGCATGGGCCTGGCCTTCCTGCGCGAAGCGCTGGACGACACCTTCCGCACCAGCGAGGACGTGGAAGCGCGAATCAACGTGCCGCTGCTGGGCGTCGTGCCGCTGGTGACCCGCAAGAGCCGCAACCGCATCGCCCACCTGTTCCGCCTCAACGAGGAGACGCGCTTCTGCGAGTCCATCCGTACCCTGCGCACCGGCCTGGTGCTGTCGGACATCGACCGGCCCCGGCAGATCGTGCTGGTCACCTCCACCCTGGCCAGCGAGGGCAAGAGCACGGTGGCGGTGAACCTGGCCTTCTCCATGTCGCACATCGAGCGGGTGCTGTTGATCGAGGCCGACCTGCGCAACCCGACCCTGGCCCGCAACTTCACCCTGCCGCCGAAGGCCCCCGGGCTGGCGGACCTGATCGCCGGTCACAGCCGCCTGGAAGACTGCGTGCGCACCGTGGGCAAGCTGACCATGCTGCCGGCCGGCACCGTTCCGTCCAACCCGCAGGAGTTGCTCTCCTCCCCGCGCCTGGCCAAGATCCTCCACGCCCTCAAGTCCCGCTACCAGCGCATCATCATCGACTCGCCGCCCAGCCAGGTGGTCAGCGATGCGCTGTTGCTGGCCAAGCTGAGCAACGCGCTGATCTACGTGATTCATGCGGAAAGCACGCCGATTCCGCTGGTGCAGAAAGGCCTTGGTCGCCTGTTGCGCAACAAGGCGCCGGTGATCGGCGTGGTGCTCAACCAGTACGACCTGACCAAGGCCGGACGCTACGGCAAGCCCTACGAGAGCTACGGCTACCTGTCCGCGTCCCTCTCCCAGGCGTCGCGCGGCTGATGGCCATGCAGGATTCGACCACGGCAACCAAGCGCCGAAGACCGCCGCTCGGCGTGGATGCCGCGCATCCCCTGCCCCTGGACAGCGGCCGGCCCGCTGCGCCGCTCGTCAACCGGCGCGGGCTGACCTTCTGGAGTCAATGGCTGGCCGCCATGCTGGTGCTGCATCTGCTGCTCTGGCAGCTCGCCGCACTGCATGCCGGGGCGTTTTCCGAGGACTACCGGCTGCTGGGCGCCCTGACCGTCCTCGGCTCGCCGTACTGCTACGGCCTGCTGCAGGTCTATCACAAGCGCCACACGCTGGCGCAGGGCCTGGGCCGCCTGATGGTCGCCTGGCTGTTGCTGGCCGGGGGACTGTTGGCGCTGCTTGAACTGGTTGGCCAGCTGGCGGATTTCTCCGCCGCCTTCCTGCGCGACTGGCTGCTCTTCGGCCTGGTCGTGCAGGCGTTGAGTCAGACGCTGCTGTATGGACTGTTTCGCCGCCTGGCCCGCCGCTTGCGCCGCGAACGACGCGCCGTGGTCGTCGGTTCCGGCCGGACCGCCCAGGCACTGGCCGATCAGTTGCGCAGCCGGCAGATCACCCTGCGCGGTCTGGTGACCTGCGATGCAACCGATGCGCCAGTGCCGGACCTGCGGCTGCTGGGCACCTTGGGAGAACTGGACGAGATCATCGAGCGAGAAGGCATTCGTCGCGTCTACCTGGCCTTGCCCCGGGAGCTACAGGGACGTATCGAAGGACTGTACCGGGAATTGCTGAACCTGCCGGTGGACGTGATCTGGGTGCCGGACCTGACCCACCTGCCGCTGCTCAATCCGTCCTATTCGGCCATCGGCCCGCTGCCGGCGCTGTATCTCAACGAAACCCTGGCCAGCTCCCATCCGGCCGCCAGCCTGGCCAAGACGCTGATGGAGCGCTGCCTGGCGGCCCTGGCGCTGGTACCCCTCGCCCCGCTGCTGCTGACCATCGCCGTGGCGGTGAAACTGTCCTCGCCGGGCCCGGTGCTGTTCCGCCAGCAACGCCACGGCTGGAACGGCCGGATCATCGAAATCTGGAAGTTCCGCACCATGTACCAGCATCCGGACGATCAGGTGCGCCAGGCCAGCCGGCATGATCCACGGGTGACGCCGGTCGGGCGATTGCTGCGGCGCACCTCGCTGGACGAGTTGCCGCAGCTGTACAACGTGCTGCGCGGCGACATGGCCCTGGTGGGGCCGCGCCCCCACGCCGTGCTGCACAACCTCTACTACTGCGAGCGCATCCAGGCCTACGCGGCCCGGCACCGCATCAAGCCGGGCATCACCGGCCTCGCCCAGGTCAACGGCCACCGCGGCGAAACCGAGACGCTGGAGAAGATGCAGCAGCGGGTCGCCGCCGACCTGGCCTACATCAATCGCTGGTCGTTCTGGCTGGACCTGAAGATTCTCTGCAAGACGCCCTTCACCCTGCTGTCCAGGGACATCTACTGAGCATGGGAATGCATGGAGATTGCATATGCCGATGATCCGTATGGCGGTCATGGAAAGCTTCTCGGAGCAGTTGCTGAACGGCGACCAGGCGTTTTCCTTCATCAACTTCGCTTCGATTGGCCGGCTGTTTCAGGATGCCGGCCAGGATCAGGAAAGCCTGCACTACTTCTGTGATGGCATGCTGATGTCCAATTTCATGTCGCGGCTCACCGGCCAGCACATCAGTCGAGTCAGCTTCGACTTCACCTCCATCGCCCCGGTGGTGTTCCTGCACGCCGAGCAGCACCGCAAACGGGTGTTCCTGCTCGGCGCCACGCCCCGCGAGCTGGGCGGTTTCATCCGCAAGATGAAGACCCGCTATCCGCAACTGATCATCGCCGGGCGGGAACACGGCTACTTCCGCCGCGACGAGACGGACAAGGTGGTGCAGGCGGTGCTCGACAGCCGTTGCGACATTCTCATCGTCGGGCTGGGCGCCGGCCGCCAGGAGGACTTCATCCGCCAGGTCAAACGCGGGGGATTCGCCGGCGTGGCCTTTTCCTGCGGCGCATTCATCCGCCAGGAAGCCATGGCCCAGGGCGCCTACTACCCGTCGCTGATCAACCGCCTCAACCTGCGCGCCCTGTACCGCATGTACCGTGAGCCGCACACCATCCTGCGCTACCTGCTGGTCTACCCGGCCAATTTCCTGCGCCTGAACTACCTGCTGGTGCGCCGACGGCTGGAAATACACATCACACCCGCTCGCAAGAAAAATGCGCATCCTGTTCATTCATAAGGACTTTCCCATGGACGGCGGCATCGAACAGGTGCATCGCCGGCTGGCCGCGCAGTTCACGCGCGACGGCCACGAGGTCGGCTTCTTCGTGATGAACGGCGACCCCGTGCCCGGCTGGCCCGCCGTCGGCGGCGCGGGCGGCGCCCTGCGCCTGCGCCGGGTGCTCCGCCAGGGCGTCACCCACCTGATCGCCGCCAAGGAACAGGCCAACCTGTGCGCCTGGCTGGCCACCCGGGGCACCGACTGCCGGGTGATCTACAGCCGCCACGCCACGCTGGAATGCACCGGTCAGCGGCTCGGCCCGCGCCTGCTGGGCTGGCTCTACTCCCTGTACCTGCTCGGCGGCGGGCGGGCGGTGGCGGTGTCCGAGCCGCTCGCCGGGGCGCTATCGCGGCGCCTGCTCTGGCGCCAGGAGCGCCTGCACAACTGCCCGAACGCGGTGATCGGCGACGAGCTGCAGGAACTGGCCAACCAGCCGCCGCCCTGCCCCGTGCCGGAAAGCTACCTGCTGGCGGTGGGCCGCCTGGCACCGGAAAAGGGCTTCGATGTGCTGCTCGAAGCCTACGCCCTGGCCAGCCGGCAAGCGCCGCTGCCGGCGCTGGTCATCGTCGGCGCCGGGCCCGAGAGCGACGCTCTGCAGGCCCTGGCGGCCCGCCTGGACATCGCCTCCCGGGTGCGGTTCACCGGCTTTCTGCGCAATCCCTACCCGCTGTTTCGCGGCGCCCGGCTGTTCGTGCTCAGCTCGCGCCACGAAGGCATGCCCACCGTGCTGATCGAGGCCCTCGCCTTGCAGGTGCCGGTGGTGGCCAGCGACTGCGAAACCGGCCCGCGCGAGCTGCTGGAGAACGGGCGCCTCGGCGTGCTGGTGCGCCCGGAC
Organism: Pseudomonas sp.; assembly: GCF_035497915.1. Taxonomy (GTDB): domain Bacteria; phylum Pseudomonadota; class Gammaproteobacteria; order Pseudomonadales; family Pseudomonadaceae; genus Serpens. The sequence goes on along the minus strand of NZ_DATJCS010000051.1, from coordinate 54,951 downwards.
GATCCTCACGCCCTGGCCGAGGGGCTGCGGCGCGGGCTGGAATGGACGCCGCCCCGGGCGGACACGAGCGTGCGCCGCTTCCACGGCCGCCAGGCCGCCCAGGCCTACTACCGGGTGTGGAACCTGTGAGCCGGCGCATCCTGTTCATCCTGCACAACCTGCACGGCGGCGGCGCCGAGAAGATGCTCGCGCGGCTGGCCAGCAGCCTGTGCGAGGAGTACCGGGTGACGGTGCTGACCCTCACCGAAGGCGGCGTCCACGAGGCGCTGCTGGCCCCCGGTGTGCGCCGGGTGTGCCTGGAAAGTCCGCGCACCGCCCGCGCGCTGCCCGCCCTGGCGCGGTTCCTGCGCCGCGAGCGCTTCGACGCCATGCTCGCCGCGCTGACCCATGTGAACGTGCTGGCCATCGGCGCCGCCGCGGTGTCCGGCAGCCTGGTGCGCCTGCATGTCAGCGAGCGCAATGCCTTCTCTCTGGACCGCGCCGTCAATCCCGCCCGCAGCGTGCGCGCCGCCTATGCCCTGGCGCCCTGGTTGTATCGGCTGATTCCCAATCCGGTGATCTGCGTGTCGCAGGGCGTCGCGCAGGATCTGCTGCGCCACCCGGCGCTGCGCCCGGAGGATCTGGTCACCGCCGACAACCCGGTGCTGGATGACGACTATCTGTCCCGCGCGCCGTCCGCTCCGCGCCACGCCTGGCTGCGCCACAAAGAGGGGCGCGTGCTGGTGGCCGTGGGCCGCCTGGCGCCGCAGAAGGGCTTCGACATCCTCATCGAGGCACTGGTGCGATTGCCGGAGGACGTGCGCCTGGTGATCCTCGGCGAAGGCCCGCAGCGCGCCGCGCTCCAGCAACAGGCCAGCCGGCTGGGGGTCGCCGGACGCCTCGACCTGCCTGGCTACTGCGCTGACCCGCAGGCGGAGATCGCCGCCGCCGACTGCTTCGTGCTGGCCTCCCGTTTCGAGGGCAGTCCCAATGCCCTGGTGGAAGCCCTGGCCACCGGCGTGCCGGTGGTGGCCACGAACTGTCCCTACGGCCCGGAGGAGATTCTCGACCGGGGACTCGTCGCGCCCCTGGTCCCCGTGGAGGATGCCAAGACCCTGGCTCGCACGGTGGCGCAGGTTCTGGCCAGCAACCCCGAGGCGGAGCGCAGCCTCCGGCAACAGGCCGCGGCCCGTTTCACCCGCAGTGCGGCGGCGCGCAGCTACCTGCGGGTGCTGCTACCGGAGGGCAGAACATGAAAACCCTCGAGGTGCGCTATTCCAGCTTGCGGCTCGCCTTCCTGATGTTCGGGCTGCTGTTCTACCTGAAAGCGTTCGATTTCCTGATCGCCCTGATGATCGGGCGCCGTGGCCTGAGCATGGACCGGGAGCTGGAAGGCAATCCGGTCAATCAGGTCTGCGGGCTGATCACCCTGCTGGTGCCAGCCTGGCTGTTCATTCGCCAGCGAATCTTCCAGCGCCGCAGCGTCTACCGGGACAACCTGGTGCTGCTGCTGTTCCTGGGCTGCGTGCTGCTCTCGGTGTTCTGGTCCTACGAACCCGGACTGAGTTTCCGGCGTTTCGTGGCGCTGCTGGGGGTGGTGTTCTTCGCCGGCTTCGCCGTCTACAACTACCCCCTGGAACGCCTGGCGCTGCTCATCGGTTGCACCATCGGCTTCTTGTCGCTGCTCGGTCTGGTGTTCGCGCTGGTTTCCCCCGAGCTGGTGTTCTACGCCGACGGCGCCCGTGCCGGGGCCTTTCGCGGCGTGTTCGGCGAGAAGAACGCCGCCGCGCGCATCAACGCCGTGGCCATCCTGTTGCTGCTGCCGGCCATCCGCCGGCGCAACCGCTGGGCGCTGCTCGCCGGCTTCTTCGCCCTAGTGGCCATCGCCCTGGGGCGCTCCGCCACAGGCCTGGTGCTGGTCTGTGCCGGCGTGGCCAGCTACTGGTATTTCCTGACCCTGATCCGCCTGCGCCTGCACCGCTCGCGCTCCGTGCTGGTGACCAGCACCCTGGTCTACCTGCTGATCTGCCTGGCGCTGTACGCCAACTACCACCTGTTCCTCGATCTGCTCGGTCGCGACAGCTCCCTCACCGACCGCACGCAGATCTGGGCCCTGCTGACCCCGTCCATCGAGGACGAGTTGCTGCGCGGCTATGGCTTCGGCGCTTTCTGGGCCAGCTCGGCGGCGGATTTCTTCCTGCGCCGCTGGGGCTACATCGGCAACGCCCACAGCGGGTATCTGGAAACCCTGCTCAACGGCGGGCTGATCCAGTTGATCGCCCTGGCGCTGCTGTTCGCCGCCGCCCTGTACAAGCACTTCAATGCCCTGCAGCAGCGCATCGCGGTGGCACAGCACGCCAGCGCGCTGGTCATCATCGGGGTGTTCATCCTCTCCAACTACGTGGCGTATGTGGTGCCCAACCACCGCTCCGGCGAGTTCCTGGTGTTCTGTGTGCTGGCCCTGTCCCTGCGCCCCGCCCGGGCGGTCGCGGCCCCGCACCCATCCATCCCTCACTGGAGGCCCTCGCCATGAACGATTGCTCGGTGTGCGTGATCATCCCGCTCTACAACGCCGTCGACACCATCGGTCAGGCTCTGGATTCATTGGCGGCCCAGACCCGTCGGCCCGACCGGGTCATCGTGGTGGACGATGGCTCCACCGACGGCGGCCCGGAGCGGGTCGAACACTATCCCGCGCCCTTCCCGCTCACGCTGATCCGCCAAGCGAACCAGGGGCCGGCCGCGGCGCGCAATCGCGGCATCTTCCAGGCCAGCGAACGCCTGCTGGCCTTCCTGGATGCCGATGACTACTGGCTGCCCGGCAAGCTGGAAAAACAGCTGGAACGCTTCACGCGTCTCCGCGCATTGGGGCGACGGGTCGGTCTGGTCGACTGCTTCGGCATGAGCCTGTTCGACGATGGCCGGCAGATCCCCTTCGCCTGGTGCAAGGCCGGCTGGCATTTTCGCGACTTCCAGCAGCACAACGTCATCAACGGCACCTCCTCGGTGCTGATGGAGCGTGAGCTGGCCACCCGCTTCGGCGGCTTCGACGCGCGCATCCGCTTCGCCGAGGACCGCTGGCTGTGGACGCAGGTGGCCGAGCGGGCGGAAATTCACACGGTGCCGGAGGTGCTGTATCACCGCCTGGTCGGCGCGGACAACATCACCGCCCAGCCGGAGCGCCACTACCCGCACAAACTGCGCTTCGTCGAACTGTACCTGGAGCGTTACGGCGCGCAGATGAGCCCGCGCGAGCGGACGGATTTCATTCTCGCCAACCAGACGGAATTCCTCGAAGCCTTTTCCCGCAAGGGGCAGCAGCGGCTGGTCATCCAGGTGTTCGAGCAGATGCTGCGCGTGTCCTGGCGTGCCCTGTTGTTCTCCCGGGGCAAGCCCGCGCTGCGCTACGCCTATGCCCGCGCCACCCACTGGCGCGGTGCCGGGGAGCACCCGATTTGATCCGGGAACGCCTGACCCGGCTGGCCTGGATCTTCTCGGAGAAATTTGGGCTGATCCTGCTGTCCATGCTGTCCTTCTTCGTGTTCGCCCACCTGTTGACCCCGGAAGAACTCGGCGTCGGCGTGCTGATCATCGTCATCGTCGAGCTGGTGGGCCTGCTGTTCAGCTCGCTGATCGAAGATCCGCTGGTGCGACAGCCGCAGGTAACGCCCCGCCAGCGCGCCACGGCCTTCTGGGCCTGCGTGGTGGCCGGGCTGGGTTCGCTCGGGGTGATCAGCCTGGGCGGCCTGGTTGTCAGCGACGACGCCGTGGTGCGCGCCATGGTGCTGGTGGCGGCATCCAAGGTGCTGGCGACCCTGATGGCGCGCATCTACGTGGCGGAGATGCGGCGCAGCGGCAACTTCCGCCTGCTGGCCTCGCGCACCCTGCTCGGCAAGGTGCTCGGGGGGCTGGGTGGCATTCTGGTTGCGTTGCAGGGTGGCGGAGCCTGGGCGCTGATCGTGCAGGCACTGATCATGGAGCTGGTGTCCCTGCTGATGCTGATGCGCAACGACCCGCGCCGCCTGCCGCTGGTGTTCGATCGGCCCTGGCTGGCCGGCGTGCTCGTGGCCGGCCTGCCCATTGCCATCAACACCCTGTGCGGGCAACTGCTGCAGCGCGGGGCCAGCGTGGTGCTGGGGCTCACCGTGGGCGTGCAGGCGGTGGGCCAGTTCAATTTCGCCCTGCGCATCATCGAACTGCCGCGCACGGCGGTCCACAACGGCCTGGCCAGCTATGCGCTGCCCGCGTTCGCCCGGCGCGTCGAACAGCCGGCACGCCTGTGGTCGCTGTTCGGCGCCGTAAGCAGCCTGACCGGTTTCCTGCTGACCCCCTGCTATATCGGCCTGGCGCTCACCGCCGAGGACCTGGTGCTGCTGGTGTTCGGCACCAAGTGGCTGGCCGCCGTGCCGACGCTGCAGGTGCTGGCCGTCATGGCCGCGCTGGCCAACACCGCCCTGCATGCGCAAAGCCTGCTGGTCGCGGTGAGCCGTATCCAGACCGTGGTGCGCGCCGAAGTGGTCACCACGTTGCTGGCACTGGCCCTGCTCGGCCTGCTCGGCGAGCCGCTGGGCGCGCTGGCTGGCGGGCTGGCCATGCTGGCGCGCACCCTGCTGATCGTGCCGATCCATGTCGCCGCCCTGCGCCGCAGCATCGGTTTCGGCGCCCTCGACTGGCTGCTGACCAACTACCGCAGCCTGCTCGCCACCCTGCTGATGAGCATCGCCGTGCTGTATTTCTCGACCCACAGCACCCTGGGCGGCTACGCCCACTGGCTCGCGGACATCTGCGTCGGCGCCCTGGCCTACGCCCTCGCCTACTCGCTGCTGCACCCGCGCTGGTGGCCGGACTTCAAGGGCATGCTGGCGATGCGCTGACGGGTTCGACATTTATCGCCCTCGACTTGACCGGCGCCGGGCACTGATCGAATACTGTACTCATATACAGTATTCGAGTTTCACGCATGTCCTCTGTCGTCGCCCTCGATCGCCTGCTCGACACGCGCCGCGTCTGGCGCGGCCAGGCCATCATCGCCTCCTCCTCCGCCAGCCAGCCGACCGGGCATGCCGCGCTGGACGCCGCCCTGCCCGGCGGCGGCTGGCCGGACGCCGCGCTGAGCGAGATCCTCAGCGCCGCCATCGGCGTCGGCGAGCTGCGCCTGCTGTGGCCCACCCTGGCGCGCCTCACCGCCGCCGGCGAGCGGGTGGTGCTGGTCGAGCCACCCCATATCCCCTATCCGCACGCCTGGCTGGCGGCCGGCGTCGACCTGCGTCACCTGAGCATCGTGCGGGCAACCGGCCGCGATGCCCTGTGGGCCGTCGAGCAGTGCCTGCGCTCGGGTTGTTGCGCTGCGGTGCTGTGCTGGCCGAAACAGGCGGACGACCGCGCCCTGCGTCGCCTGCAGGTCGCCGCCGAAACCGGCCAGACCCTGGCCTTCGCCTACCGTCCGCTGCAGGAAGCGGCCAATCCCTCGCCCGCCGCCCTGCGCCTGGCGGTGGACGCCCGCGAGGTGCGCGTGCTCAAGTGTCGCGGCGGCCTGGCCCCGGCCCGGCCGATCGCCACAGCCGCCTTCGCCATTGGCGGCGGGTGCTGAGGCCGCCATGCGCTGGGCCTGCATCCTGTTCCCGCAACTGGCCATGGATGGCGTGTTGCGCCAACGGAGCGACGCGGACGCACCGCTGGCCCTGTTGACCGGTCCGGCGCAGCGACGCCGGATCCAGGCGGTCAACCCGGCGGCGCGCGCCCTGGGCCTGAAGCCTGGCCAGTCGCTAACCGCCGCCCAGGCGCTCTGCCAGAACTTCGCCACGGCCGAATACGATCCGGCGGCGATTGAGCGCTGGCAGCAGCTGCTGGCCGCCTGGGGCTACCGCTTCAGCGCCCAGGTGAGCCTGCACTATCCGCGCTGCCTGCTGCTGGAGGTGCAATCCTCCCTCGGCCTGTTCGGCCCCTGGCCGCGCTTCGAGGCGCGCCTGCGTGAGGAACTGACCGCCCTGGGCTTCCAGCACCGCATCACCGTGGCGCCCAATCCCGCCGCCGCGCGCGTATTGGCCAATGCGCACGATGGATTGGCGGTGGACGACGCTACGCTGCCTCAGGCGCTGGCTCCGTTGCCGGTGGAGCGCCTCGGCTTTTCCCGCGAGGCGTCCAGCGCCTTTGCCCGCATGGGCGTGCGCAGCCTGGCGCAGGTTCTTGCCCTGCCCCGCGATGGTTTGGCCAAACGCTTCCCTGCCGAGGTGCTGATTCAGCTCGACACGCTGCTCGGCCAGCGCCCGCTGGCCCTGGCCTTCTACCGGCCGCCGGATCGGTTCGAGGCGCGTATCGAGCTGAACTTCGAGGTCGAGTCGCATCAGGCGCTGCTCTTCCCGCTGCGCCGCCTGACCGCCGACCTGGCCGCCTACCTGGCGGGGCGCGACAGCGGCGTGCAGCGTTTCGTCCTGCATCTGGAGCACCGCAACCGCCCCGCCAGTCAGGTGCCGGTCGGCCTGCTGAGCGCCGAGCGCGAGGCCGCCATGCTCTTCGAACTGACCCGGGGCCGCCTGGAGCAGCAGCAACTGCCGGAAGCGGTGCTGGCCGTGCGTCTGGTCGCGCGGGATCTGCCGCCGTTCGTGCCGGAACACCAGGTGTTGTTCGAGGAACGCCCGCAGCAATCGCTGCCCTGGGAACAGCTGCGCGAGCGCCTGCGCGCCCGCCTGGGTGACGACGCCGTGCAGGGCCTCGGCGCCCGCGCCGACCATCGTCCCGAGCAGGCCTGGAGCAGCCAGTCCGCCGACGTGCCGCTGCCGCCCTGCGGCCCCCGCCCCGGCTGGCTGCTGAGCGAGCCGCAACCCCTGCGCGAAGGCAGCGTGCAGGTGATTTCCGGCCCGGAGCGTATCGAGTCCGGCTGGTGGGACGGCGGCGATGTGCGCCGCGACTACTATCGGGTCGAAACCCGCGCCGGCCAGCGCGGCTGGGCCTTCCAGACGGTCGGCGGCGACGGGCCGCTGCTGCTGCATGGCTGGTTCGCATGAGCGCCTACGCCGAACTGCACTGCCTGTCGCACTTCAGCTTCCAGCGCGGCGCCTCCAGCGCCTCGGAGCTGTTCGCGCGCGCCGCGCGGCTCGGCTACCGCGCCCTGGCGATCACCGACGAATGCAGCCTGGCCGGCATCGTGCGCGCCTGGCAGGCGGCGAAGGAGCACGCGCTGCCGCTGATCGTCGGCAGCGAGATGCGTATCGAGGACGGTCCGAAACTGGTCCTGCTGGCCGAGAACCTGGCCGGCTACCAGGCACTCTGCCGGCTGATCACCCAGGCCAGGCGCCGCGCCGACAAGGGCCGCTATCGCCTGTTGCGCGAGGACTTCGACATACCGCTCGACGGGCTGCTGGCCATCTGGCTGGCGGAGGATGGCGCCGGCCACGCCTGGCTGAGCGCGCGGTTTTCGCAACGGCTGTGGCTGGGCATCGAACTGCAGCGGGGTCCGGACGATGCCGCACGGTTAACGCACCGGCTGGCGATCGCCCGCTCCCACGGCCTGCCGGCGGTGGCCTGCGGCGACGTGCACATGCACGCCCGCGGACGCCGCGCCCTGCAGGACTGCATGACCGCCATCCGCCATCACCTGCCGGTGAGCGAGGCCGGCGCCCATCTGTTCCCCAATGGTGAACGCCACCTGCGCCGCCGCGAGGAGCTGGCCGAGCTCTACCCGCCCGAGCTGCTCGCCGAAACCCTGCGCATCGCCGAGCGCTGCAGCTTCGACCTCGGCCAGTTGCGCTACCAGTACCCGCAGGAACTGGTTCCCCCGGGGCACGACGCGACCGGCTGGCTGCGCGAGCTGGTCGACCAGGGGGCCCGCACGCGCTGGCCGCACGGCGTGCCGGACAAGGCCCGGGCGCTGATCGAGCATGAACTGGTGCTGATCGCCGAGCTGAAGTACGAGAGCTACTTCCTCACCGTACACGACATCGTCCGCTGGGCCCGCGAGCGGGGCATTCTCTGTCAGGGGCGCGGTTCGGCGGCCAACTCGACGGTATGTTTCGCGCTGGGCATCACCGAACTGGATCCGTCGCACAGCCGGCTGCTGTTCGAGCGCTTCCTGTCCCGCGAGCGCAACGAGCCGCCGGACATCGACGTCGACTTCGAGCACGAGCGCCGCGAGGAAGTCATCCAGTACATCTTTCGCCGCTATGGCCGCGAGCGCGCCGCGCTCACCGCGGTGGTCAGCACCTACCATGGCGCCGGCGCGGTGCGCGACGTGGCCAAGGCCCTCGGCCTGCCACCGGATCAGGTCAACGCCCTGGCCGACTGCTGCGGGCGCTGGAGCGACAAGCCACCCTCCGCCGAACGCCTGCTCGAGGCCGGTTTCGATCCGGAAAATCCCCTGCTGCGCCGGGTGCTGGCGCTGACCGGCGAGCTGATCGGCTTCCCCCGGCACCTGTCGCAGCATCCCGGCGGTTTCGTCATCTCCCAGGAGCCGCTGGCCAGCCTGGTGCCGGTGGAGAACGCCAGCATGGCCGAGCGGACGGTGATCCAGTGGGACAAGGACGACCTGGACCTGGTCGGCCTGCTCAAGGTCGACGTGCTGGCCCTGGGCATGCTCAGCGCGCTGCGCCGCTGCTTCGACCTGATCGAACACTATCGCGGCACGCGCTGGACCCTGGCCAGCCTGCCCCAGGAAGACCCGGCGACTTACGCCATGATCAGCCGCGCCGACACCATCGGCGTGTTCCAGATCGAGTCGCGGGCGCAGATGGCCATGCTGCCGCGCCTGCGCCCGCAGACCTTCTACGACCTGGTGATCCAGGTGGCCATCGTGCGCCCCGGGCCGATCCAGGGCGACATGGTCCATCCCTACCTGCGCCGGCGCAACGGCGAGGAGCCGGTACTCTATCCCTCCGACGAACTGGTGCCGGTCTTCGAGCGCACCCTCGGCGTGCCGCTGTTCCAGGAACAGGTCATGGAGCTGGCGATGGTCGCCGCTGACTACACCCCGGGCGAGGCCGACGAACTGCGCCGCAGCATGGCCGCCTGGAAACGCCACGGCGGCCTCGAAAAACACCGCGAGCGCCTGAGCTCGCGGATGCTCGCCAAGCAGTACACGCCCGAATTCATCGCGCGCATCTTCGAGCAGATCAAGGGCTTCGGCAGTTACGGCTTTCCCGAGTCCCACGCGGCCAGCTTCGCGCTGCTCTCCTACGCCAGCAGCTGGCTGAAATGCCACGAACCGGCCGCCTTCGCCTGCGCGCTGATCAACAGCTGGCCGATGGGCTTCTACAGCCCCGACCAGGTGCTGCAGGACGCCCGTCGGCATGGCATCGAGGTGCGCCCGGTCGATGTGCGCCACAGCGACTGGGATTGCGCCCTGGAGGATGCCGGCGGTCCGCAGCCGGCGATCCGCCTGGGGCTGCGGATGATTCGCGGCTTTCGCCAGGCCGATGCGCAGCGAATCGAGACGGCGCGCCCGTTTGCCTGTGTCGAAGACCTGATCCTGCGCGCCGGCCTGGACGCCCGCGCCCGCGAGCATCTGGCCGATGCCGGCGCCTTGCACGGCCTCGCCGGCCATCGTCACCGGGCGCGCTGGGCCGTGGCCGGCGTGGAGCCGCAGCTGCCGCTGTTCGCCGGCCTGACGGCCCGCGTGGAACCCCCGGTGAGCCTGCCGCCGCCCACGGTCAGCGAGGAACTGTTCACCGATTACGCGACCCTGGGCACCACCCTCGGCCCGCACCCGCTGGCGCTGCTGCGCCGCCAGCTCGAGAGCATGCGCTGTCGCAGCTCGCGCGAACTGCGCGACGCCGAACCCGGCCGCCCGCTCAGCGTCGCCGGTCTGGTCATCGGCCGCCAACGCCCGCAGACCGCCAGCGGCGTGATCTTCGTGACCCTGGAGGACGAATTCGGACTGGTGAACGTGATCGTCTGGCACGACCTGGCCGAACGCCAACGCCGGGTGCTGGTGCAGTCGCAGATGCTGCGCATCGACGGCCATCTGGAAGCGGCGGATGGCATCCGCCATGTCATCGCCGGGCGGCTGACGGACCTCACCCCGCTACTGACGGGGCTGGACGTGCGGAGTCGGGATTTTCAGTGAACGCTGTCGCCCTTCGGCAAGGCTGATCAGGAGGGCAGGTAGATACGTACTTGCATGGGGTGCAAGGGGTCGAGTGTTCAAAAGGAAGCACCTCCCGGACGGGAGGGAGGGAGGGCATCCACCAATCGATCCGCTCGGTTACGCACCCCCAGCCTAGGTCAACGACCTTTCCTGACGAACATAAAAAAACCCAACCATCTGACGATGGTTGGGTTTTTGGATTTTGGTCGGGACGGAGTGATTCGAACACTCGACCCCTTGCACCCCATGCAAGTGCGCTACCAGGCTGCGCTACGCCCCGACATTACTACCAGCCTCGCTGGAAGTGGTGCGCACTATATAGTAAGCATCTGATAAACGGAAGCTTTTTTTGCCGGCCGTGATTATCTTCGTAGAACCCGCAGCACATCTTCCAGCTCGCTGAGAGTCTGGCGGATCAGCTGGCGTGTTTGCGTGGTGTCGTCGATGGCTTCCTGACCCGAAAGCTTCTGTCGGGCGCCACTGATGGTGAAGCCCTGGTCATAAAGGAGGGAGCGAATCTGGCGGATGACCAGCACATCCTGGCGCTGGTAGTAACGGCGATTGCCCCGCCGCTTCATCGGGCTGAGCTGGGAAAATTCCTGTTCCCAGTAGCGCAGGACATGGGGCTTGACGGCGCAAAGGTCGCTGGCTTCGCCAATGGTGAAGTAGCGTTTGCCCGGAATGGGCGGCAGGTCGTCCGTGCCGCCTTTAGGATTTGCTTCCGGCATAGGTTTCAACCCTGGCCTTGAGCTTCTGGCCCGGGCGGAAGGTCACCACACGGCGCGCCGTGATGGGGATCTCCTCGCCCGTTTTCGGGTTTCTCCCGGGGCGCTGACGTTTGTCGCGCAAATCGAAGTTGCCGAACCCGGACAGTTTGACCTGTTCGTTCTGCTCAAGGGCCTGACGAATTTCCTCAAAGAACAGCTCGACCAATTCCTTGGCCTCTCGCTTGTTCAGGCCCAGCTCTTCATACAGACGTTCAGCCATTTCAGCTTTCGTCAGAGCCCCCATACGCTACATCCTTAACGTGGCGTTGAACCTTTCTCCCAGCGAGGTGAGGATAGTCTGGGTTGCGGCACTCACCTCATCGTCATTAAGAGTGCGCGAAGGATGCTGCCAGGTCAAGCCGACCGCCAGGCTTTTACGAAGCGGATCAATGCCTTTGCCCTGATAGACGTCAAACAGCTTGAGATCCGTCAGGTAATCCCCTGCGCTCTCTCGAATACAGCTCAGAAGCTCCTCGGCCGGCGTGTCGCGATCCACCAGCAGCGCCAGGTCGCGACGCACTTCCGGGAAGCGCGACAGCTCACTGAATACAGGCAGCTTGCCTTCAGCCAGACCGGCCAGTTGCAGTTCGAAGAGGAACAGCGGCTGCTCGATGCCCAGCTCGGTGGCCAGCTGCGGATGAATGGCACCCATGTGACCGACGGTGCGTCCTTCCCTTTCGATGCGCGCGCACTGTCCAGGATGCAGTGCCGGATGCTCACCGGCGACGAAACGGAAGGCCCCCGCATCGCCTGCGGCAGCCAGCAGCGCTTCAACATCCCCCTTGAGGTCGTAGAAGTCCACGCTCTCGCGCCCATGACTCCAGGATTCGGTGAGACGGTTGCCAGTGATCACACCCGCCAGCATGGACTCCTGCCGGAGTTCGGCGAGCTGACCCACGAATCGCAGACCGCTTTCGAACAGGCGCACGCGATTCTGCTGACGGTTGAGGTTATGCAGCACCGCCTTGACCAGGCCCGGCCACAGCGAGGCGCGCATGGCGGCCATATCGGCGGAGATCGGGTTGGCCAGCAGCAGCGGGCTCGCCTCGGGATTGAACTGGGCGAACAGCTTGGGATCGATGAAGCTGTAGGTGATGGCTTCCTGATAACCCCGGGCGACCAGCAAGCGGCGCAGCGCCGGCAGTTCGGCCTGGGCTTCTGCCCGTGCCTGGGGAGCCAGGCGCGCCTGCGGATAGCGGACCGGCAGGCGATCATAACCGTAGAGGCGACCCAGCTCCTCGATGAGATCAACTTCCAAGGCGATGTCGAAACGATGGCTGGGAATGCGAACTTCCCATACACCCTCACCCTTGGCGCTCACACCCAAGCCCAGCGCGTTAAGCAGGCGCTCCACAAGCGCAGCTTCCAATTCGAGACCCAGCATCTGGGTAATGCGATCGTTGCGCAGGGTTACAGCTTCACGGCTGGGCAGATCGGCCGCGCTGACAGCCTCGACGACCGGGCCGGCTTCGCCGCCGACGATTTCCAACAGCAGCGAAGTGGCGCGCTCCATGGCCTGACGGGCCAGTTCGAAATCCACGCCGCGTTCGAAGCGATGGGACGCGTCGGTGTGCAAGCCATAGCCACGCGCCTTGCCGGCCAGGGCAATCGGATCGAAGAACGCCGACTCCAGGAACAGGTCGCGGGTCTGCGCACTCACACCGCTGTGTTCGCCGCCCATCACACCGGCAATGGCCAGCGGACGTTCGTGGTCGGCGATCACCAGGGTGTCCGCCGTCAGCGTGGCTTCCTGGCCGTCCAGCAGAACCAGCTTCTCGCCCTGCTCCGCCATACGCACCCGGATGCCGCCGCGAATCTCGGCCAGATCGAAGGCGTGCATGGGCTGGCCGAGTTCCAGCATCACGTAGTTGGTGACGTCGACGGCCGGATCGATGCTGCGAATATCGGAGCGACGCAGGCGCTCGACCATCCACAGCGGCGTCGAACGACTCAGGTCGACGTTGCGGATGACACGCCCCAGGTAGCGCGGACAGGCCTGCGGGGCCAGCAGCTCCACCGGACGGGTTTCATCGTGGGCAGGCGCCACCGACTGGATCGCCACCGGCTTCACGTCGCTGCCGTAGATGGCACCCACTTCGCGGGCCAAGCCAGCCAGGGACAGACAGTCACCACGGTTGGGGGTCAGGCCGATCTCGATGACCACGTCATCCAGACCCAGATACTCGCGGATATCCATGCCAAGCGGAGCATCGGCAGCCAGCTCCATCAGGCCGCTGTTATCTTCGCTGACCTTCAGCTCGGAGGCCGAGCAGAGCATGCCGAAGGATTCCACACCCCGCAGCTTGGCTTTCTTGATCTTGAAATCGTCGCCCAGCTCGGCGCCAATCATCGCAAAGGGAATCCGGATGCCGGCACGGGCATTGGGCGCACCGCAGACCACCTGGAAGGTTTCGCTGCCGTTGCTGACCTGGCAGACACGCAGCTTGTCGGCATCGGGATGCTGCTCGGCGCTGAGAATCTCGCCCACCACCACACCGTGGAAGGCACCAGCCACCGGAGTGACGCTGTCGACTTCCAGACCCACCATGGACAGCTTGGCCACCAGCGCGTCGCGATCGACTGCGGGGTTGGTCCAGCTGCGCAGCCACTGTTCACTGAATTTCATCTTCTGTTCTCTCCTGTTCGGTTCGTGTCGGACGCGGGCCTAGCGGAATTGCGCCAGGAACCTCAGGTCGTTGTCGAAGAACAGGCGCAAGTCATTGACGCCATAACGCAGCATGGCCAGACGCTCCACACCCATGCCGAACGCAAAGCCCTGGAACTCCTCGGGATCGATTCCAGACATGCGCAGCACGTTCGGGTGCACCATGCCGCAACCCATCACCTCCAGCCAGCCGGTCTGCTTGCAGACGCGGCAGCCCTTGCCCGAGCACATCACGCACTGCATATCGACTTCGGCGGAGGGCTCGGTGAACGGGAAGAACGAGGGGCGGAAACGCACGCCCAGCGGCTTCTCGAAGAACACCCGCAGGAACTCCTCAATAGTGCCCTTCAGGTCGGCGAAGCTGATGCCCTTGTCGATCAGCAGACCCTCGACCTGGTGGAACATCGGCGAGTGGGTGATATCCGAATCGCACCGGTACACACGTCCCGGGCAGACGATGCGGATCGGCGGCTTCTGGCTTTCCATGGTGCGCACCTGCACCGGCGAGGTATGGGTGCGCAGCAGCATGTTGGCGTTGAAGTAGAAGGTATCGTGCATGGCCCGGGCCGGGTGGTGGCCGGGAATGTTGAGCGCTTCGAAGTTGTGGTAGTCATCCTCGACTTCCGGCCCCTCGGCCACGCTGTAGCCGATATGGGTGAAGAACTGCTCGATGCGCTCCTTGGTACGGGTGACCGGGTGCAGGCCACCGGACACCTGCCCCCGACCGGGCAGCGTCACATCGATACGCTCGGCGGCCAGCTTGGCCTGCAGGGCGGATGCTTCCAGATCGGCCTTGCGTGCAGCCAGTGCACCCTGTACCTGGTCGCGGGCGGCGTTGATCAGTGCGCCGGCCTTGGGACGCTCTTCCGCTGAGAGCTTGCCCAGAGTCTGCATCATCTGGGTGATCTCGCCCTTCTTGCCGAGGTATTGCACCCGGATCTGTTCGAGGGCGTTGACGTCTACGCTGCCTTGCACGGCCTCCAGCGCTTGGGCGACCAGTGCATCGAGATTTTCCATTTACATCCTCCCGAGGATCTTGCAGAACCACCCGGGTCGCGCCATCGCGGCACAGGCGTTTTTGCAAGAGCCCCTTCCAATACAAAATAGGGGAAGAGCCTAAGGCTCTTCCCCTATCGTTGACGCTTCGCTCCGGACAAGTCCGGCATTGCCGGGGAAGTTAGGCCAGAGTGGCTTTGGCTTTCTCGACGATCGCGGCGAAGGCGGTCTTTTCGTTCACTGCCAGATCGGCCAGAACCTTGCGGTCGATCTCGATGGCCGCTTTTTTCAGGCCAGCGATCAGACGGCTGTAGGACAGACCGTTCAGACGAGCACCGGCGTTGATACGAGCGATCCACAGAGCGCGGAACTGACGCTTCCGCTGACGACGGTCACGGTAGGCGTACTGGCCTGCCTTGATCACCGCCTGCTTGGCAACGCGGAACACGCGCGAGCGTGCGCCGTAGTAGCCCTTGGCGAGCTTCAGAATCTTCTTGTGACGAGCACGGGCGATGACGCCACGCTTAACACGAGCCATGAGTAAAGTCCTCTAGATATCTTGACCGGATTAACGAACGCGCAGCATGCGCTCGACCTTCGCCTTGTCAGACGGGTGCATCAGCGAAGTGCCCCGCAGCTGACGCTTACGCTTGGTCGTCATCTTGGTCAGGATGTGGCTCTTGAAAGCGTGCTTGTGCTTGAAGCCGTTTGCGGTCGGCTTGAAGCGCTTCTTGGCACCACTCTTGGTTTTCATCTTTGGCATGTTCGGTACTCCGTAGCTGAGTGCTTACAAATAACTGCAAGGCCTGCCAGTGCCCTGGTAGTTATTTTTTCTTCTTGGGAGCGATGACCATCATCAGCTGGCGTCCTTCCAGCTTGGGATGCTGTTCAACGGTGCCGTATTCGGCGAGGTCGGTTTCGACCCGCTTCAACAGCTCCATGCCCAGCTCCTGGTGAGCCATCTCACGACCGCGGAATCGCAGGGATACCTTGGCCTTGTCCCCTTCACTGAGGAAGCGGATCAGGTTGCGAAGCTTGACCTGATAGTCCCCATCCTCGGTTCCTGGACGGAACTTGATTTCCTTGATCTGAATCTGTTTCTGATTCTTCTTGGCTGCAGCCTGCTGCTTCTTCTTTTCGAACAGGTGCTTGCCGTAATCCATGATGCGACAAACCGGAGGCAGGGCCTCGGCGGAGATCTCCACCAGGTCCAGCTTTGCCTCTTCGGCGACTCTCAGGGCTTCGTCGATGGAGACGATGCCGATCTGTTCGCCGTCCGCACCGATCAGACGGACCTCACGAGCACTGATGTTTTCATTGATCGGAGGCTTGGGTGCCCGTTTGTCTTGTCTCATTTCACGCTTAATAGTCATTACTCCGATGCTTGGCGACCACGCCGGGAAACCGCCTGTGTCAGCAACTCGCGGAACTGCTCGATGGGCATGCTGCCCAGATCAGTGCCTTCGCGGGTGCGCACTGCGACGGATCGTGTCTCAACTTCCCGGTCTCCAATAACGAGGAGGTAGGGAACCTTGAGCAAAGTGTGCTCGCGGATTTTAAAGCCGATCTTCTCGTTTCTCAAGTCAACCTTTGCCCGGAAGCCTTGGGAATTCAGGGTTTTCTCGACTTCCTCGGCGAATGGCGCCTGCTTGTCGGTGATGTTCATGATCACCGCCTGGGTCGGAGCCAGCCAGGCCGGGAAGGAGCCTTCGTAATGTTCGATCAGGATGCCGATGAAACGCTCGAACGAACCCAGGATCGCCCGGTGCAGCATGACCGGGCGCTTGCGCTGGTTGTCCTCGGCGATGTAACTGGCATCCAGGCGCTCCGGAAGATTCGGATCGTACTGCAGGGTACCGCACTGCCAGTTGCGACCCAGGCAGTCGCGCAGGGTGAACTCGATCTTCGGGCCGTAGAAGGCACCCTCGCCCGGCTGGTACTCCCAGTCAAGGCCGGATTCGTTCAACGCCTGCGCCAAGGCCTCCTCGGCGCGATCCCACAGCTCGTCGGAGCCAACGCGCTTGGCCGGTCGGGTCGATAGCTTCATGGCGATATCGGTGAAGCCGAAGTCCGCGTAGACCTTGAGCGTCAGCCGGATGAAGTCGGCCGCCTCCTGGCGCACCTGATCCTCGGTGCAGAAGATATGCGCGTCATCCTGGGTGAAGCCGCGCACCCGCATGATGCCGTGCAGCGCGCCGGACGGCTCATTGCGGTGGCAGGCACCGAACTCGGCCATGCGCAACGGCAGATCGCGGTAGGACTTCAGGCCCTGGTTGAAGATCTGCACATGGCACGGGCAGTTCATCGGCTTGACCGCATAGTCGCGGTTTTCCGAGGAGGTGGTGAACATGTTCTCGGCGTAGTTCGACCAGTGCCCGGACTTCTCCCAGAGAATGCGGTCAACCACCTGGGGCGTGCGCACCTCGACATAGCCGTTGTCGCGCTGGACCTGGCGCATGTACTGCTCCAGCCCCTGATACACGCTCCAGCCGTTCGGGTGCCAGAACACCATGCCGGGCGCTTCTTCCTGGGTGTGGAACAACCCCAGACGCTTGCCCAGACGGCGGTGATCGCGCTTCTCGGCTTCCTCGATGCGCTGGATATACGCAGCCAGTTGCTTCTTGTCGGCCCAGGCGGTGCCGTAGATGCGCTGCAGTTGCTCGTTCTTCGAGTCACCACGCCAGTAGGCGCCGGAGATGCGGGTCAGCTTGAAGGCCTTGAGGAAACGGGTATTCGGCACGTGCGGACCGCGGCACATGTCGACGTATTCCTCGTGGTAGTACAGGCCCATCGCCTTCTCGTCCGGCATGTCGTCGATCAGGCGCAGCTTGTACTCTTCGCCACGCGCCTTGAAGACCTCGATGACCTGGTCGCGCGGCGTCATCTTCTTGATGACATCGTAATCCTTGGCGATCAGCTCGGCCATGCGCACCTCGATCGCCGCCATGTCTTCCGGCGTGAAGGGGCGATCGATGGCGATGTCGTAATAGAAGCCTTCGTCGATCACCGGCCCGATGACCATCTTGGCGTTCGGATAGAGCTGCTTGACCGCATGCCCCACCAGGTGGGCGCAGGAGTGACGGATGATCTCCAGCCCTTCCTCGTCCTTCGACGTGATGATCTGCAGGGTGGCATCGCTTTCGATCAGGTCGCAGGCATCGACCAGGCGACCGTTGACCTTGCCGGCGATCGTCGCCTTGGCCAGGCCCGCGCCAATGGACTGCGCCACCTCGGCCACGCTGACCGGATGATCGAATGAACGCTGACTACCGTCGGGAAGAGTAATGATGGGCATGGCGCCTCCTCTCCTAGTGGTGACCCCTACCAAAGGCCACATGGGTTGGGATGAGCCAGTAAAGCGATCCGCCGGAACAACCCGCCGCACTGTGGCAGGAGGCCTGAGGCCCGACCCGTCGAACCGGAGCACTGGAAAATCGAAGTCGCGGATGCTTCCAGAAAGCCAGACATCTGGCAAGCAAGCCATAAAAAAAGGGTCGCTTGCGGCGACCCTTTCTTGGAATTTGGTAGGCACAATTGGACTCGAACCAACGACCCCCACCATGTCAAGGTGGTGCTCTAACCAACTGAGCTATGTGCCTTCCGATGGCCGTGCATTCTACGCACAGCCTTCGGCCTGTCAATCAGTTTTTTCGCTAACATCCTGAATCCGCAAATTTTTTGGGAATCACTCACGCGCGGTGCGCATGGTGACGAACTCCTCCGCGGCGGTCGGGTGGATTCCCAGGGTGTCGTCGAAATCGCGTTTGGTGGCGCCGGCCTTCATCGCCACCGCCAGGCCCTGGATGATTTCACCGGCCTCCGGTCCGATCATATGACAGCCCAGCACCCGCTCACTGTCGGCGTCCACCACCAGCTTCATGAGCGTGCGCTCCTGGGAATCCGTGAGGCTCAGCTTCATGGGCCGGAAACAGCTTTCGAAGACCTTCACACGGTGCTTTTCACGGGCCTGCTGCTCGGAAAGTCCCACGGTGCCAATGTTCGGCAGGCAGAACACCGCAGTCGGTATCAGCTCGTAACTCAACGGGCGATATTCCTCCGGCCTGAACAGGCGGCGCGCCACCGCCATGCCCTCGGCCAGCGCCACGGGCGTCAGTTGCACGCGACCGATCACGTCACCAATGGCCAGAACGAAAGGATCCGTGGTGCGGTACAGGTTGTCGACGCGGATGAAGCCCCGCTCATCCAGCTCGACACGCGTGTTCTCCAGCCCCAGATCGTCCAGCATCGGCCGGCGCCCGGTGGCATAGAAGACGCAATCGGTTTCCAACACCCGACCATCGGCCAGGGTCGCCTTGAGGGTGCCATCGGCCTGCTTGTCGATGCGACGGATATCGCTGTTGAACTGCAGATCCATGCCCTTCTTTTCCATCTCATCGCGCAGATGTATCCGCAGACTCTCATCGAAGCCACGCAGAAACAGGTCGCGCCGATAGAGTAGCGAGGTCTTCGCACCCAGGCCGTGGAAGATGGAGGCGAACTCCACCGCAATGTAGCCGCCGCCCACCACCAGCACGCGCTGCGGCAGCTGTTCGAGATGGAACGCCTCGTTGGAAGTAATCGCATGTTCGGCACCCGGAATATCCGGCACCTGCGGCCAGCCGCCGGTGGCGATCAGGATATGTCTGGCGCTATAGCGCTGCCCATCCACCTCGACATGCTGGCCACCCACCAGACGCGCATGCCCCTCCAGGAGCTTGACGCCGCTGTCGACCAGCAGCTTGCGATAGATCCCGTTGAGGCGCTCGATCTCCCGGTTCTTGTTGGCGATCAGCGTCGACCAGTCGAACGCAGGCTCACCACTCGTCCAGCCATAGCCCTTGGCCTGGCGCAGTTCTTCCTCGAAATGCGCGCCGTAGACCAGCAGCTTCTTCGGTACGCACCCCACGTTCACGCAGGTGCCACCCAGGTAACGACTTTCGGCAACCGCCACTCGTGCGCCGAAGCCGGCGGCGAAACGAGCCGCACGGACACCACCGGAGCCGGCGCCAATGACGAAGAGGTCGAAATCATAGGCCATAGTGTTGTCTCCTGATTCAGGCCGCCAGCATACCCCAGCATCCCTGGGCTGGGGCATTTCGCTCAGGAGAACCCTTATGGGACCGACACTGACGCACATCGCCCTGCATGTTCCCGATCTTGACGCCTGCATGGCGTTCTATGCCGACTTCTGCGGGCTTCGGCTGATTCATCAGCGACCCGCCAAGGGTTCGCGCATCGTTTGGATGGCCGAACCCGGCCGCGAACAGGCGTTCGTCATCGTCATGATGCCGGGCGGCACCCCTCGCAACCTGGCTGCGGACGATTACAGCCACTTCGGCTTCGCCTTGCCGAGCCGCGACGCAGTGGATGAGATCGCCAAGCGCGCACAGCAGGCCGGCTGCCTGATCTGGTCGCCCCGGGACGACCCCTTCCCGGTCGGCTATTACTGCGGCGTGCGTGACCCGGCCGGGAACTACGTGGAGTTCAGCTTTGGCCAGCCACTGGGACCCGGCGCCCAGCCACTGGAAAGCGATGGGGAATGGTCTTCCCCCTGACGCAGATACCCGAAATCAGAATGCCTTGCCCGCCTTGTAGAAGTGCTCGAAGCAGAAGTTGGTGGCTGCGATATAGCCTTCGGCGCTGCCGCAGTCGAAGCGCTGTCCCTTGAAGCGATAAGCCAGCACACAGCCCTGCTGGGCCTGCTTCATCAGCGCATCGGTAATCTGGATTTCGCCACCCTTGCCCGGCTCGGTCTGCTCGATCAGCTCGAAGATGTCCGGCGTGAGGATGTAACGGCCGATGATCGCCAGATTCGACGGTGCATCTTCCGGCCGGGGCTTCTCCACCATGCTGCTGACCCGATAGATGTCATCGCGAATGGCCTCGCCAGCGATGATCCCGTATTTGGAGGTCTCTTCCGGCGGGACTTCCTCGATGGCCACGATGGAGCAACGGAACTGGTTGTAGAGGCGCACCATCTGGGCCAGCACGCCATCGCCCTCGGTATTCAGGCAAAGGTCATCTGCCAGCACCACGGCGAACGGCTCATCACCAATCAGCGGGCGGCCGCTCAAAATGGCATGCCCCAGCCCTCGCATCTCGATCTGGCGGGTATACGAGAAACTGCAGCTGTCGATGAGCCGGCGGATTCCAGTCAGGTAGCGTTCCTTGTCGGTGTTGCGAATCTGATGCTCCAGCTCGTAGCTGATGTCGAAGTGATCCTCCAACGCCCGCTTGCCGCGCCCGGTCACAATGGCGATCTGGGTAAGACCCGCCTCCAGCGCTTCTTCCACCCCGTACTGGATCAGCGGCTTATTGACCACCGGCAGCATTTCCTTGGGCATCGCCTTGGTCGCGGGAAGAAATCGGGTGCCGTAGCCAGCCGCCGGAAACAGACATTTCTTGATCATGGCCATCCTTGTTCGCGAAAGAGTCGTAAGAAGCGGTGCGTCCGCCTGATGAGCCGGACAGTGTAGAAAAGGCCCGCCTTTTTGCCTCCCTCACTCCCAAAGCAACTCCCCCTGCCCGCTCACTTCCTTCAGCTTGGCCAGCGCGGCGTGCGCAACCTCCTCGGCCTCGAAGGCCAGGTCATAACGATGACCCTCCGCCAGGGTATGCACCACTGGCTTGGCGTCAGGGTCACGCGTCTTGACCGCGATCACCGCCTGATAGCCGCCCTCCACCGGGAGTGCCGAGGCCACGGCCTCATAACGTTCGAAATGCCTGAAGATCATCCGACCACCCTCCACCACTGCCGTCTGGCAATGGACAGCGGAATCGGGCAAACGCTCGCCTGATCAGCCCTTGTAGGTCGAGGCCACCGCTTCCAGACGGCGAGAAGCGCGCGCCGGCGTCGCGGGCGACGTCGTGGGCAGATAAAGATTCAGGCGCGGAATCACCGCAACTCTCGGCTTGCGATCCGGACGCTCGGCCTGGCGCACCGCGCGATCGAAATCCCCCAGCTCACGAACTTTCGGCTCACCACCCGCGCGAATGAATACCGGCAGGTTGGCATGCACCATGGCGTCGTAACGCGTGGCCTCACCGAACCAGAGCATGAGTCGCGGATGAGGCGCGAGCTTTTTGTAACGGTGCAGCACCTGCTCATCGGCCAGGTTCGCAATGCCCTGCAACTCCAGCCCCGCCGGGGTACGCCGTGCCTCGCAGCGCGCCTCCGCAGCCTGCTGCTCGGCGCGCACCGCCAGCAGTTCGCGGACGTCCTTCACCAGGATTTTTTCCGCGCCTGCGGTATGCCCCGCCCAGGTGAACACCAGCAGACGCGGCGCCGCGTCGAAGGCCTGGATGTGCCGGGACACCTGCATCATGGAAAACCCAGCGCCCAGGGCCGCGCGCAGCAGACGCGGGCGCGCCGATTTCGCCAGATTCATTTCCAGGCGGGTGTGTTCCACCGTCGCGACAAGCGCATCCTTGAGGCGGTTGATTTCCTGCACCTGACCCAGCAGACAGTCCCTGACCTCGAAAAAGCCCGGCAAGCGCATCACCGTACCCGGAGCCTGCCCCGCCTCCCGTTCCAGCATGGCCAGAGCCGCCTGCGCCGCCTGAATGGCTTCGCTGCCGGTCAGGCGCTCGACCGGAATCACATCCGGCGCCCTCTGCTCCCGAAGCAGCGGCAACCGCCAGGCTACACCCGAGACCACCTGCTCCGGCCACTGGGCATTGAAACTCACCAGCGCCTCGCGCAGCTCGGCATGGGCATTACGGATGTCATCGTACATGGCGCACTCCAGCGAACCCTGCCCTGTCGACTTGGACAGGGAGAGAGGGGAAAGACCAGGTATACATAAGGGGTGGTATTAAAAATTGCCAGCCTTATCTCTGCCAGGTCTCTTCGAAGAACGCACAACACATTGAAACTCCGGGAGTTTCAAGAACGCGTGTACCTGCGTCACCTTGCCTAAGCCAAGGCGCCTGTATATAGTCCGGCGTCTTTCTACCCCGCTGCCCGAATGGCGAAATGGTAGACGCAGGAGACTTAAAATCTCTCGCTCGCAAGAGTGTGCCGGTTCGAGTCCGGCTTCGGGCACCAGAATATCCCTCGCCCCAACGGCACCTCCGCCCCCCCCAGAGGAGATGCTGAGCCTCCCCTCAATCCTGATCCCTCGCCATAAATGCCAGCGCGCGCAAGTGCCGGGGGAAACGATTGGGAATTATTGATACGCAAATGAAAAAGCCCCGTAGACCTGAATCTACGGGGCTTTTCAATAGTGGAGGCCGAGGTCGGAATCGAACCGGCGTACACGGATTTGCAATCCGCTGCATGACCACTCTGCCACCCGGCCTCAAATGAAAGCGCCGCATATGCGGCGCCGACATCAAAAATTGGAGCGGGAAACGAGACTCGAACTCGCGACCCCAACCTTGGCAAGGTTGTGCTCTACCAACTGAGCTATTCCCGCTTGGTGACGGCCGCCATTCTATCGTTTCCAATGAGGCCGTCAAGCCTTTGATTCAAAAAACTTATTTCTTTTCCGGGGTGACCCGCAGATGCGGCCAGGCAGCCAGCAGGTACTGACACATCGACCACAGCGTCAGCCCAGCGGCAACGAACAGCAGGCCGTAGCCAAGCAACACCCAGACCGTGAACACCGCTGGGTTGGCCAGCAGGATGACCAGCGCGACCATCTGCGCGGCGGTCTTCCATTTGCCCCACTGGGACACCGCCACCTGAGCCCGGGCGCCCAGCTCGGCCATCCATTCGCGCAAGGCAGAAACCACGATTTCCCGACCAATGATGATCGCCGCCGGCAGGGTCAGCCAGAGATTGGCATGCTCTTCCACCAGCAGCACCAGGGCCACGGCCACCATCAGCTTGTCGGCCACCGGATCGAGGAAGGCACCGAATGGGGTGCTCTGCTCCAGACGCCGCGCCAGGTAGCCATCGAACCAGTCGGTCACCGCCGCCAGGGCAAATACCGCGCTAGCCGCCCAGTAGCTCCAGGAGAACGGCAGATAGAACAGCAGGATGAAGACCGGAATGAGCAGTACGCGTAGGACGGTGAGCAGATTGGGGATATTCATGGGCAGGCTTGGGCGGCGGGGTGGCCAGGCATTCTACTCACTGTGCAGGGCGGCATAAATCGACTCGGCCAGTTTTTTGCTTATGCCGGGTGCCTTGGCGATCTCTTCGATGCTGGCGCGGCTCAGCTCCTGCAGACCACCGAAGTGCTTGAGCAGTTCACGGCGGCGCGTCGGCCCGACACCGGCGATGCCTTCCAGCGTCGAGGTGCGCCGTGCCTTGCCACGTCGGGCGCGATGCCCGGTGATGGCGAAACGGTGCGCTTCGTCGCGGATCTGCTGGATCAGGTGCAGCGCCGGCGAATCGGCCGGCAGGGTGAACTCGTGCTCCGCGTCATTGAGATAGAGCGTTTCCAGCCCCGGCTTGCGGGTCACGCCCTTGGCCACCCCCAGCAGCAGCATGTCGCCCACGGCCATTTCCTGCAGTACGTCGCGCGCCATGTTGAGCTGGCCCTTGCCGCCATCCACCAGCAGGATGTCGGGAACCTTGCCCTCCCCCTCCTTGAGCTTGCCGAAGCGCCGGGTCAGCGCCTGGTGCATCGCCGCATAGTCATCACCGGGCGCCACACCCTCGATGTTGTAGCGCCGATAGTCGGACTTCAGCGCCCCCTCCGGACCAAACACCACGCAGGAAGCCACCGTCGCCTCGCCGCTGGAGTGACTGATATCGAAGCACTCCAGCCTGGTCGGCTGTTCCTCCAGGGCGAGCGCCTGCGCCAGGGCCTCGAAGCGCGCCGCGGTATGCTGCCGATTGGCCAGGCGGGCGGCCAGCGCCTGCTCGGCATTGGTGATTGCCAGTTGCTGCCAGCGCGCCCGGGTGCCACGCACCCGCACGCTGATGCTCAGCTCGCGGCCACGCAGCTCGGCGATGGCGGTCAGCAGCGTCGGGAAGTCCTCATGCTGGGCATTGACGATCAGCTCGGCCGGCAGATCCCGCTCACTGCTGCCCAGGTAATACTGCGCCAGGAAGGCAGCCAGCACACTGGCGCTGTCCTCCTCGATCGCCACCTGCGGGAAGAAATTCTTGCTGCCCAGCACCCGCCCGCCACGCACACTGATCAGGTGCACGCAGGCGCCGCCCGGATTGACGATGGCGGCGATGACATCCACATCGCCGCTGCCGCCTTCCATGCTCTGCTGATCCTGGACGCGCCGCAGGATGCCGACCTGGTCGCGCAGCTCGGCGGCGCGCTCGAACTCCAGGCTCATCGCGGCCTGTTCCATTTCACCAGTCAATTCAGCGGCCAGCGCATTGCTGCGCCCTTCCAGGAACATCACCGAGTGGCGTACGTCCTCGGCATATTCGGTTGGGCTGACCAAGCCGACACAGGGTCCCTTGCAGCGCTTGATCTGGTACTGCAGACAGGGTCGGGTGCGATTGCGGAAATAGCTGTCCTCGCACTGACGCACCAGGAAAGCCTTCTGCAGCAAGGCCAGGCTTTCGCGAATGGCCCCGGCGCTGGGATAGGGTCCGAAGTAGCGACCCTTCGCCTTCTTGGCGCCGCGATGAATGCCCAGCCGCGGGTAGTCGCCGTCGGAGAGAAACACGTAGGGGTAGGATTTGTCGTCGCGCAGCAGGATGTTGTACGGCGGCCGCCACTCCTTGATCAGCGTCTGCTCAAGCAGCAGTGCCTCGGTCTCGTTGGCGGTGATGGTGGTTTCCACCTGGGCGATACGAGACACCAGCGCGGCGGTCTTCACCGCCAGGCCAGTCGTGCGGAAATAGCTGGAGAGGCGCTTCTTGAGGTTGCGGGCCTTGCCGACGTAGAGCAGCTTGCCCTCGACATCGAACATCCGGTACACGCCCGGATGGGAACTGCAGGCCGCCAGGAAGGCAGCCGGGTCGAACACGGAAGGCATCATGTCAGCTGGTGGCATCCACCATGCCGTGGCGCACGGCCAGAAGCACCAGCTCCACGTCGCTGGTCACGGCCAGCTTCTCGAAAATGCGGTAGCGGTAGGTGTTCACCGTCTTGGGCGACAGGCACAACTTGTCGGAGATGCTCTGCACCTTCTGGCAGCCGGCGATCATCAGGGCGATCTGGATTTCCCGCTCGGAAAGCTGATCGAACGGCGAACCCTGGTTCTGCGGCTGGAAGGACTTCAACGCCAGCTGCTGGGCAATCTGCGGACTGATGTAGCGCTGGCCGGCGAAAGCGTGGCGGATCGCCTGGACCATTTCCTCCAGTGCGGCGCCCTTGGTCAGGTAGCCCGAAGCGCCTGCCTGCAGCAGGCGGGTCGGGAACACATCGTCCTCGCAGACGGTTACCACCACCACCTTGATGTCGGGATGACTGCGCAACAGCTTGCGGGTGGCTTCCAGCCCGCCGATGCCCGGCATGCGTACGTCCATCAGCACCACGTCGGGCTTCAGCTCGCGGGCCTTGCGCAGCGCCTCCTCACCGGAATCCGCCTCCCCCACGACCTGAAGATCCCGGATATCGGCCAGCATGCGGATAATGCCCGCCCGCACCAGATCGTGATCATCGACAACCAGCAGCCTTATCAAGACGCACCTCGTTCACTCGGCCGCTCAGCCGACGGCTTCTTCGTGTGGGCCGAACCCTAGCAAAAAAGCGCGTACTTCGCCTAGTTAGCGCGCTTGCGCTGTGCGGCTACCGACATGCAGGAGTGTTTTTCATGCCGCAGGGATGATTCAGATCAACGCTTGTGACGTGTCCAGGCGCGACGCAGCAGATCGATCACTTCCTCATCCGAGGTCTGCGAAAAATCGCGGTACCAGCGACCGATGGCCCACAGCGGCTCGGGAACCAGCGGACAGATCACCTCGTCCGCCTCGTGGCGCAGCACGGCCAGCGTCTCCTGCGCGCCCACAGGCACCGCCACCGTGACGTGCGCGGCACCCAGCTTGCGCACCGCCTGGACGGCGGCACGCATGGTCGCCCCGGTGGCGATGCCATCGTCGACCAGGATCACCCGCTTGCCCCGCACCTCCAGCGCGGCCCGCTCACCCCGGTAGACGCGCTCGCGTCGGGCCAGCTCCTCGGCCTCGCGCCGCTCCACCGCCTCTATCTCCACCTCGCCGATGCCCAGGGAGCGCAGGATATCCTCGTTGAGCACGCGCACCCCGCCGCTGGCGATCGCGCCCATGGCCAGCTCGCTATGCCCGGGCACGCCCAGCTTGCGCACCAGCATCAGGTCCAGTGGACATCCCAGTGCCTCGGCGACCTCGAACGCCACCGGCACCCCGCCACGGGGCAGCGCCAGCACGAGCGTTTCAGGTCCTCCCTGCCCGGCCAACAGCTCGGCCAGCGCACGGCCCGCGGCGACACGATCGGGGATGGGAACTTCCAGCGAGGGCTTGGGCATGACTGGCCACCTGGTGAGGATCAGCGGTTCATGCTCCAGCATAGAAGGCGGGAACCGGCCACAGCCGGTCCCCTGATCGGAGGATCAGAAGCGCTTGAAGCCGGGATGATCGAAATGGCTGCCATAGTCGTTCAGCGCCATGATGACCCGTACCGCCCCGGCGCGCCGCCCCTCACCGCCGTGACCGGCCATCTCCTCGGCGCCGGCCAGGAGGGAGGCGATGACCAGGTGCAACTGCGCGTCGGCCTGCTCCGGCAGCGAGCAGTTCTTCACCATGTAGGCCACCCGATCGTTCACCAGCGCCGCCAGCCGCTCGTACTCCGCCGTCGGCAGACGGTCCTGGTGGATCGCGTCATGCGTGGCATGCAGCGCCGAGCCCAGCTCGCCCATGGCCTTGCGCAGCGGCGCATCCGTGACCCAGCGCTTGCCGTTGTCCAGGCGCAGCGTCTGAACGCTGTCGCCGTGTTGTTGATGATGATCGTGGCCGCCGGCCGCCAGGCTGGCAGTGGCCGTACCCAGGGAAAGACTGCCCAGCAGCAGCGGCAGCAACAGCGAACGGTAATGCATGGTCATGTCCTTATCTCGTTAATGGAACACCTGAAGCGGTGTCGAACCTGTAACGCCGGGCGGCGGAAAATGTTCCGTCTCAATCCCGGTGCAACTGATCGAAACCGACCGGGCCGATCGGCTGGCTGAGCAGGATGGTCGCCAGTCGTTCGCGCTGCGCCGGTTGGAGAATTTCCCGCTCGCGCAGCAACTGCTCGATCACCAGCCGCTGCTGCTCCCCCTGCAGCTCGGCGATCCGCATCCGCGCCGCTTCGATCCCGGCGGCATCCGTCTCGGCGGCGAAGATTCCGCGAATCAGGCGGTCGCGCTGCTCGCCAATCGCCTCGGAAGAGGCCCGCAGCAGGGCCAGGAATGGCGCCTCGGCGTCATGCCAGCGCTGCAGCTGCTGGCTGCTCAGCTGCAGATCGCGGGTCAGGCTGGTCTGGGCGCCGGAAGGCACCGGCAAGCCGTCGCTGGCCAGTTGCGACCAGAGCGCGGCGATCAGCACGCCCAGGTTGACCAGCAGGGAAACCGCCAGCAGGCGGCGTGGAAAATGGGCACTCATCGTGTAACTCCTTGGGGTTGGCAGAATTCGGGGCGGGCGCACAGCCCGCCAGGGGGCGCGCTACCCAGCACCGCCAGCAGCGCCGGCGCGAACGCATCCGGCCGCTGCGGCGTGGTGAAGGTGGAGCCCAGCAGCAGGCCGAGCAGCAGCGACGCCGCGGCGCCCAGGGCCAGCGGCAGGCGGCGCGCGCGGGGCGCTCGTCGCGCGCGCCTCGGCAAGGCGCGCAAGGCATCGCCCAGCGCGCGCAGCTCGGCGAAACGCGCCTGGCATCGGGCGCAGCCGTGCAGATGCGCCTCCGCCTGTGGACGCTGGAAGGTGTCCAGCTCGCCATCCAGCAGCGCGGACAGCGCGTCCGGATCGAGATGTTCAGTCATGCAGGGATTCCCCCGGTTCCTGTCGATAGTGTTCCAGCAACCCTTCGCGGGCCCTGGCCAGACGCGACTTCACCGTGCCCGGCGGGATACCCAGGGCACTCGACAACTCGGCATATGACAAGCCCTCCACTTCCCGCAGCAGGAGGATCTCGCGCTGTTCGGCCGGGAGACGCTGCAGCAGCTGCTCCAGCTGGCGCAGCCGGCGTTCGACCTGCAACTGGCGCACCGGCGACGGCGCCGGGTCCGCCGGCTGATCACCCTGTTCCAGTGCTTCCGAGGGTTGGCGCACCTGACGGCGCCATTCATCACGGGTGGTATTACGTGCAATCTGCAACAGCCAGGTGCGAAAGCGCGCCTCCGGGCGCCAGCGGGCGATCGCCTGCCAGGCCTTGAGGAAGGTTTCCTGGACGATATCTGCTGCGTCGACGCTGCTCCCCGGCAGGCGGCGCACGAAGCGCAGCACCCCGGCCTGGTGACGCCGCATCAGCAGGCCGAACGCCTGGCGATTGCCCGCCTGCGCCTGCTCGATCAGTTCCTCATCCGTGCGTTGCATGTCGCGCCCATCTCACCCGTCTGGAAGGATGCTCCGGGCCTGTAACGAACACGGCGGTAAAAGGTTCCCGGAAGCGCCGGCAGGGTCACTCAACGCCGCGCACGCAACACTGGATCGCGATCAAGAAAACGCGCCATTCAGCTTCGGTTAAGCCAGCGGGGCTGCGACCAATCCGTTCAGCCCTGCGCCTGGGCCAGAAAGCGCTCGAACCAGTCGCCGGCCAGGCGCGCCACCTCCTCCAGCGCGCCGGGCTCCTCGAACAGATGGGTTGCGCCGGCCACCACTGTGACCTGCTGGACGCCATGCAGGTGATGGGCGACCTCGCGATTGAGCGCCAGCACCTCGTGATCCCGTTCGCCGACGATCTGCAGGGTCGGCGCCGCCACGCCATCCAGCGATTCGCGGGCCAGATCGGTGCGTCCGCCGCGCGAGACCACCGCGCGCACCACCTGCGCGCGCTGCGCGGCGGCGATCAGCGCGGCGGCGGCACCGGTGCTGGCACCGAACAGGCCGAGCGGCAGAGCGGCCAGCTCCGGGTCCCGCTCCAGCCAGTCGATCACCCCGACGATGCGCCGCGCCAGCAGGGGAATATCGAAACGCAGGCGGCGGGTCAGCGCGTCGATGCGCTGCTCGTCCTCGGTGAGCAGATCGAACAGCAGCGTGGCCAGCCCGCGCGCGGCAAAGGCCCGCGCCACCTGCTGGTTGCGCGGACTGCGCCGCCCGCTGCCGCTGCCGTGCACGAACACCACCAGCCCGCGCGCCTCGGGCGGACGCAGCAGGTCGGCCGCCAGGCCGGCATCGTCGAGGGTCAGGAACAGCGACATCGGTTCCAGGTTCTGCATGGGCCCTCTCCTCGCTACATCAGGTGGTTTCCGGACGAATCGCCAGCACGCTGCCGGGCATCTGGTAGAGCAGGTGCTCGGTGGTGTTGCCGACATAACGCTGCAGCCCCCGGCGCTGGATACGCCCCATCACCAGCACGTCGATGCCCACCTCGCGGGTGAACTCGACGAGCGTCAGGGTCGGCGGACCGAGCAGGAAATGGCGGCGATCCTGCGGCACGCCGCATTCATCGGCGAAGTGCAGGAAATCGCTGCGCTCGCTGGCCTGCAGATCGCCGGCCAGGTCCGCCCAGGAGGCGCTGAAGCCGCTGAAGTCGCCGAGAAACACCGCCATCGGATCGAAGGCGTGCACCAGGTGCAGTTCGGCATCGCACTGCAGCGCCAGGGTGTTGGCCGCCTCGACGATGCGCCGGTTCAGTGGGCTGTCCGGGGTCTTGTCGCTGGCGGTGTCCACCGCCGCTGCGATCCGCTTTGGATGCGCATGACCGCCCTCGCCCACCAGGTGCAGCGGCGCGGCACAGTCGCGCAGCAATTGCCAATCCAGCGGCGTGGTGAAGGTGCGCCGCAGCTCGCTGACCTGCTCGACGTCCTTGAGCACCACGTCCGGCTGCATTTCCTCCACATAGCGGAGGATCTCGGCGTGCGGATCGGCCGCCCAGATCACCTGCGAGGTGACATTCAGCCCCTGATGGCGCAGTGGGCCGCACTGGGCGTCGAGCTGCTGCCGGGCCTCCAGCAGGAAGCCGTCCCGCGTCTTGTCACGCACTTCATGTTCCAGCAGCGGCCAGGACCAGGGCGGCTCGATGCAGGCCAGCACATGCAGGGCCGCGTCGCTTTCCCTGGCCAGCACGGCCGCCCGTTGCAGAGCGGCAGAATGCCGCTGACGCAGATCGACGACGGTCAACAACCGCTGATAGTGGCCCATGGCATTTCCTCCCTTTTGTCGCCCGACGGCACTGTGAGCATAGGTGCGAATGCCGGTGCATCCCGCGCCACCGGTCAAGCGGCGTCTCAGCAATAGCCGGGCGCCGCCGGCAGTGCATCGGCGCCGCTCGCCCGCAGCAGGCGCAGGTAATGGTCGTAGCGGTAGGTGGGGCCGTCGCGACAGACGTAACTGGCGCCCAGATAGCAATGCCCGCACTGGCCGTCGGCGCAGTGCATGCGCCGCTCCAGGGAAAGCCAGATGCGCTCGGCGGCCAGGCCGCGCCGCAGGCACTCGCGAGCGCTGGCCAGCATCAGCGGCTCCGGGCCGCAGCACAGCAGCGCGTCCACGCTCCCTGCGGCGAACAGTCGATCGAGATGGTCCAGGGGCGTACCGGGTCGCTGGCCAGGCGGTGGTTGATCGAAGCTCT
This sequence comes from Pseudomonas sp., assembly GCF_035497915.1. GTDB lineage: Bacteria > Pseudomonadota > Gammaproteobacteria > Pseudomonadales > Pseudomonadaceae > Serpens. The sequence continues at coordinate 23,868 of NZ_DATJCS010000051.1, read as the reverse complement.
CGAACAGGGGCAGCACGGTGCGCCAGCGTGCCCGTTCCCGGCCCAGTACCTGGGCTGCGGCGTGACGCGCGCCGTACAGCAGCGTCAGGCGCCAGGGCGCATCCGGCGCACAGGCATCCTCGACCAGTCCAGCCAGGGGCGCCAGGCCGCAACCACCCGCCACCGCCAGCACCCGGCCACCCGCCGGCAAGTCTTGCGGCCAGCCGTGACCGAACGGGCCGCGATAGCCCAGCAGCGCACCCGGCGCGCAGGCGAACAGCGCGCCGGTCACCCGTCCCATCCGGCGCACCAGCGCGCTGAAGCGGCCGTCCGGACCGGGCGGCCGCACATAGGTGAACGGCGCGTCGCCGACGCCGGGCACGCAGAGCATGAAGAACTGCCCGGGGCGCACGGCGGCATCGCCGGTGTGCGGAGCGTCCAGGCGAAAGGTGAAGTGGCGGGTGTCCTCGCTGTCCGCATAGCCATGCTCAAGCCACAGCCGGCGCGGCGTCGCGTCGATCATGGCTTCGCCACCCGGCCCATGACGCCGTGGACACCAATGCCGCCGGGACAGACCCGGTCGCAGCGCCCGCAGCCCACGCAGCCATAGGCGTCGAACTGCTCGCGGAACGCCTCGCCGAACTTGTGGTACCAGAAGCGCCGCACCCGCTGACCGGCGCTGGCGGTGGGGTTGTGGCCGCTGGCCTCGCGCTGGAACGCCTCGTACAGGCAGGAATCCCAGACCCGCTCGCGCGCGACGCCGCCCTCCTCGTCCGCCACTTCCAGCGGGGCGAAGCAGGAACAGGTCGGGCAGACCGTGGTGCAGCCGGAGCAACCGAGGCAGCGCAGGCCGACCGCCTCCCAGGCGTCTTCGGAGATGCGACCGGCGTGCAGCGCCTGGATGCCCCGCGCCACCTCCGTCTGCGGGCCCTGCTCGGCCGCCACCCGCCGGGCATTTTCCTGGCGCTCCGCCTCGCCATCGTCCGGCGCCGCCGGCGCATCGAAGCCGCGCAACGCGTCGGCACCGGCTGCGGAGGCGACCAGCAGCCGCCAGCCCTGCGACAGGGACAGCAGGATCAGATCGGCGTCGCCGTCATGCACCCGGGGTCCGCTGCCGACCAGGCTGCAGAAGCCGCCCACGCAACTGTGCCGGCATTCCAGCGCGACCAGCAGGCTGGCGCGGCGGCGGGCCTGGTAATGGGGATCGGCGGCGAAGAAACGATCCTGATAGGCAACCGCGCGCAGATCGCAGGCGTGCAGGCCGAACAGCACCTGCGGACGCACCGCCGGCATCAGGCCGAGGAATTGCCCGCCATCGAAGCGAAACAGCCGCTCGCGCTCGGCGAAAAAGAAGCCCTTGGCGGAAAACGGCGGCAGCACCGCAGGCGGATCGAACGGGGCGGTATCGTCCGCCGCCAGCGCCTGCCAGTGCCAACCGCCCTGCCCGTCGGCGCGCACCTCATGCACGGTGCGCTGGCGAGCCAGCCAGGCGCGCAGCCGCTCGGGACGGTCGAGTTCAACGGCGTCCATGGCGTGTTCCCCGTACCGTCGCCTGGGGGATCGCTCCCGCCGCCAGCGGCTCGACCGCCACGGCGCAAGCCTTGAGCTCAGGCATGTGGCTGATCGGGTCCTGGGCCGGATTGGTCAGCTGGTTGCAGGGCGCCTCGCGAAAGTGATACGGCATGGCCAGGGTGCCCGGCGGCACGTCGTCGGTCAGGTGTACCCGGGTCTCCAGCCGGCCGCGCCGCGAGCGCACCCGCACCGCCTGGCGCTCGTTCAAGCCCAGCGCCACGCCATCGGCCGGGTGCATGAACAGCAGCGCCAGCGGCGTCTCCCGCTCCAGCAGCGGCGACTGCCGGGTCATCGCGCCGCCACCGTAGTGGAAATGCAGGCGATGCGTGGTGAAGGCGAACGGATACTCGGCATCCGGCACCTCGTCGAGCGCCACCTGGCTGACCGGCAGCAGGCGCCCGCGCCCGCGCGGGAAGCCCTGTTCATGCAGGCGCGGCGAACCCTGTGGATGCGCGGCGTCGCAGGGCCATTGCAGGCCGTGCGCGGCATCCAGCGCCGGATAATCCATGGCGGAGAACAGCGGGGTGAGCGCCGTCATCTCGGCGAATACCGCCTCCGCATCCGGCCAGTCCATGCCGGAGTAGCCCATGCGCGCCGCCAGCGAGGAAAGGATCCGCCAGTCGGCGCGGGCCCCGCCGGGCGGCGCCACGGCCCGGCGGATACGCTGCACACGGCGCTCGCAGTTGGTGAAGGTGCCGTCCTTCTCGGTGAAGGCGGCGGCCGGCAGCACCACGTCGGCGAGCCGAGCGGTCTCGCTCAGGCGCAGTTCCACCACCACCAGGAAATCCAGGGCCTGCAGCGCGCGCAACAGCTGGTTCTGGTCCGGGTCGGTCACTACCAGCTCCTCGCCCATCACCATCAGCGCGCGCAGCTGCCCCTGGCGGGCCGCCTCGCTCATGGCCAGCGAGGTCAGCCCCGGCAACGCCGGTGCCGGGCGGCCCCAGGCAGCGGCGAAGCGCGCCTGTACCACGGGGTCGGCAACCGACTGGTAGCCGGGATAGACATCCGGCAGGCAACCCATGTCGCAGGCGCCCTGCACGTTGTTCTGGCCGCGCAGCGGGTTGATGCCGGTCCCCGGTCGGCCGATCTGGCCGCAGGCCAGGACCAGGTTGGAGACCGCGATGACGTTGTTGGTGCCGCTCTGGAACTGGGTGATGCCCATGCCGTAGGCGGTGAAGGCGGCGCGGGCATGGCTGAACGCGTAGGCCACCCGCTCCAGCTCGGCGAGCGACAGCCCGGTCTGCGCGCAGCACTGCACCAGATCGAAACCGGCCAGGTGATGGCGCAGCGCGGCCTCGCCTTCGCAGCGCGCGGCGAGAAACGCGCGATCCTCCCAGCCATTGGCGAGGATGAGGTGCAACAGGCCGTTGAGCAGCGCGATGTTGCTGCCCAGGCGCAGCTGCAGATGGATGTCCGCCAGCCGCGCCAGGCGCGTGCGGCGCGGGTCGACGACGATCAGCATGGCGCCGCGCGCCTGGGCGCGCAGCATGCGCGCGCCGATCATGGCGTGGTTCTCGGTGACGTCGGCGCCGATCACCAGGATCAGGTCGGCCTGGTCGATGTCGGTGATGCCGCCACTCATCGCCCCGGAGCCCAGGGTGCGGCCCAGGCCGGCCACCGACGGGCTGTGGCAGATCCGCGCGCAATGGTCGATGTTGTGGGTGCCCAGCACCGCGCGGGCGAATTTCTGCGCCGCGTAATTGTCCTCGTTGCTGGCATGGGCGCAGCTGATCACCCCGACGCCGGCCGGCCCCAGTTCCTCCAGCGCCAGCTGGAAGGCCTCGGCGGTGCGGGCCAGCGCTTCGTCCCAGCTGGCCGGGCGCAGCCGTCCGTGCTCCCGCACCAGCGGCTCGCGCAGCCGCCCGGCCGGCTCGACGGCGAAACTGCTCGCCCAGCCCTTGGCACACAGCTGACCTTCGCTGACCGGATGCCCGGGTTGCGGCTCGACACCGATCACCCGCCCCTCCTCGACACGCAGGCCCAGACCGCAGCCGACGCCACAGAAGGTGCAGATGCTCGGCACCACAGGCATTTTCAGCCCTCCGGAGCGATGGCCAGGATGCTGCAGGGCACCTGGTAGAGCGCATGCTCGGTGGTGCTGCCGACCAGCTTGTCCAGCCCCGTGCGCTGCACGCGCCCCATCACCAGCACGTCCACCTGCTGTTCGCGGGCGAACTCGGCGAGGGTCATGGTCGGCGGGCCGAGCAGGAAATGCCGGCGCTCCTCGGGAACCCCCTGGGCCGCGGCAAACGCCTGGAAGTCCTGCCGGGCGATGTCTCGCAGCTCGTTCCAGGACTCGCTGGGCGCGCCGGCGTCGGCCATGTAGTAGCGCAGCGGGTCGTAGGTGTGCAGCAGGTGCAGCTCGGCGCCGCTCTGCATCGCCAGGGCGTTGGCCGCCTCGATGATGCGCTCGTTCAGCCCGCTGTCCCTGGCCTGCTCCCGCGATGTGTCGACTGCCGCGACCACCCTGCGCGGCAAGGCATGCCCGCCGGCGGCGACCAGGTGCAGCGGCACGCTGCACTCGCGCAGCAGGTGCCAGTCCAGCGGGGTGATGAAGGTGCGTTTCAGCTCGCCTTCATGCTGCACGTCCTTGATCAGCAGGTCCGGCTGCAGCTCGGCCACGTGCTGGAGAATTTCCACGCGCCGATCGGACACGCAGAGCACCTCGCTGGTGAGCGTCAGCCCCTGTCGGCGCAGCGGTTCGATCTGTTCCTCCAGGCGCGTGCGGCATTCCGCGGCGTAGCCGTCGCGGGTCCTGGCCTGCACCTCGGCGGGCAGCAGCGCCACCAGCGCGGGCGTCGCCACCAGCGCGGCGACATGCAGCGTGGCGCCACCCGTGCGAGCCAGCGCCGCCGCGCGCTGCAGCGCCGGGGAATGACGCATCCGGGGATCGACGATCACCAGCAGGCGCTGGAACTGGCTCATGGGTAGCCTCCGGGAAATCTGCCGCCACGCGGCCGCCCTTTCACTGTAGCCGCGCACACCCCGGACCGTTGATCGTCGCGGCGGCCGCCCGGCGGAGATTTCACCCATGCTGCACAGGGTCGCGCTGACGACGGACGACACGCATGAATGGACAACGCGAGGTCATCGACTTCCTGTGCAACCCGCAGAGCCACGGCCCGGGGTCGGGGGTCATCGAGCGCATCGACACCCATGGCTCGCTGATCGTCCTGTACGGCGATCGAGCCTACAAGCTCAAGCGCGCGGTGACCTACGCCTCGCTGGACTTCCGCAGCCTGGAAAGCCGCGCCCGTGCCTGCCGCGCGGAACTGGCCCTGAACCGCCGCACCGCGCCGACCCTGTATCTGGGGCTGAGCGCCATCACCCGCCAGGCCGACGGCAACCTGACCTTCGATGGCGAGGGCACGGTACTGGATTGGGTGGTGGTGATGCGCCGCTTTCCCCAGGACGCCCTGTTCGACCGCATGGCCGGCGCCGGCACGCTGAACGTGGATCTGGCCGAGCGCCTCGGCGCCGAAATTGCCCGCTTCCACAATGGCGCCGAACGCCTGCCCGAGCACGGCGGCGTCGAAGGCATGCGCCTGGCCATCGAGGAGAACCACCGCGAACTGCTCGGCCACCCGGATCTGCTGCCCGCCGCGCCGGTGCAGGCCCTGTACCGCGCCAGCCTGCAGGCGCTCGACCGCCAGGCCGACTGCCTGGAACAGCGGCGGCGCGGCGGCCGGGTCCGCCGCTGCCACGGTGACCTGCGCCTGGCCAACATCTGCCTGTTCGAAGGCCGGCCGACGCTGTTCGACGGCATCGAGTTCAGCGAGCGGCTGAACTGCATCGACGTGCTCTACGACCTGGCCTTCGTGCTCATGGACCTGCACTTCCGGCAACTGCCGAGGCACGCCGAGCAGCTGCTGGCCAGCTACCGGGCGCAGCGCGACGAGGCCGAAGACTGCCAGCCGCTGCCACTGTTCTTTGCCCTGCGTGCCGCGCTGCGCGCCTTCACCCTGGCTGGCAGCGCCAAGCGGCAGACCGAACCGCGCATTGCCCGCCTCAAGGCCCGCCAGTCCCGCAGCCTGCTGCGCCTGGCGCGCGTCAGCCTGGAACTCCCGCCGCTGCGCTTGACGCAGGCACGCCAGCGGCAATGCTGAACCCAGGCCCGATCATGGAGAGGCACATGTCTGCGGAACGCCCGCTTTTCTTCGCCCTGCACGGCAGCCAGGACTACGCCCGCCGGGTCGCCCGGCGCCTCGGTTGCGACCTCGGCGAACACGAGGAACGCACCTTCGAGGACGGCGAACACAAGACCCGCGCCCTGGAGCGGGTCAACGGCCGCGACGTCGTGGTGCTGCACAACCTCTACGGCGACGAGCGCCAGAGCGTCAACGACAAGCTGTGCCGCCTGCTGTTCTTCTGCGGCGCGCTGAAGGACGCCGGCGCCCGCCACCTGCAGCTGGTCACGCCCTACCTGTGCTACGCCCGCAAGGAACGCCGCACCCAGTACCAGGATCCGGTCATCACCCGCTACCTGGCGAGCCTCATCGAGGCCTGCGGCGTCGACCGCCTGATGGCCCTGGAAATCCACAACCTGGCGGCCTTCGACAACGCCTTCCGGATTCCCACCCAGCATCTGGCCAGCGCCGAGCTGTTCGCCGAACACTTCGCCCCGCTGGCCGCCTCGGCCGACGTGGTGGCGGTATCGCCGGACGCCGGCGGCGCCAAGCGCGCCGAACTGTTCCGCCAGGCCCTGCAGCGACGCATCGGCCGGCCGGTGGGCAGCGCCTACATGGAGAAATACCGGGCCAATGACGTGGTCACCGGCGCCCTGCTGGTCGGCGAGGTGCGCGGCAAGGTGGCGATCGTCATCGATGACCTGATCAGCACCGGTGGCACCCTGCTGCGCGCCGCCAGCGCCTGCCATGAGGCTGGCGCCTCGCGCCTGTTTGCCGCCGCCGCCCACGGCTTGTTCACCGGCGGCACCGAGCTGCTGGAAAGCCCGCTGTTCGAAGGCATCGTCCTGTGCGATACGGTGCCGCCGTTCCGCCTGCCCGCCGAATTGGCCGCGCGCCGGCTGACCGTTCTGGATTCCACGGCGATGGTCGCGGCGCAGTTGGCGGAGAATTACGGCATCCAGACGTAACGGTACGGAATCAGTACATATCGGGATGGGGTTGGCTCGGCGGCGGCGCTTCCTTCTCCGGCAGCTCGGTCATTACCGCCTCGGTCAGCAGCAGCACACTGGCCACCGACACGGCATTCTCCAGCGCCACGCGCACCACCTTGGTGGGGTCGACGATGCCGGCCTCGTACAGATCCACGTACCGATTGGCGGCGGCGTCGAAGCCCACATTGCCGCCCTCGGCCAGCATGCGCGCCACCACCACCCCGGCGTCCACCGCCGAGTTCTCGGCGATGGTGCGCGCCGGCGCTTCCAGTGCGCGACGCAGGATCTGCAAACCGGTGCGCTCGTCCCCCTCGCTACCGACCTCCGCCTCGATCAGCGTCGGCACGCAGCGCAGCAGCGCCAGCCCGCCACCCGGCACGATGCCTTCGGCGATGGCCGCCTTGGTGGCGGCGATGGCATCGTCCAGCGCGTCCTTGCGGGCGCGCATCTCGGACTCGCTGGGGGCGCCGACCCGGATTACCGCCACCCCGCCGGCCAGCTTGGCCAGCCGTTCCTGCAGCTTCTCGCGATCGTAGTCGCTGGTCGCCTTGTCGATCTGCTGGCGCAGCTGCTGCACGCGCTTGTCGATGGCCTCGCGGGCGCCCGCGCCGCCGATCAGCGTGGTGCTCTCCTTGTCCACCACCACCCGCCGGGCGCGGCCGAGCATCTCCAGGGTCACCTGTTCCAGGCTCAACCCCAGCTCGCTGGAAATCACCTGGCCGTCGGTGAGAATGGCGATGTCCTGCAGCAGCTCCCGGCGCCGGTCGCCGAAGCCCGGCGCCTTGACCGCCACCGCATGCAGCACGCCGCGCAGTTGGTTGACGATCAGCGTGGCCAGCGCCTCGCCCTCGATGTCCTCGGCGATCAGCGCCAGCGGCCGACCGCTCTTGGCCAGTTGCTCGAGCAGCGGAATCAGGTCCTTGAGCAGGCCGATCTTCTGTTCGCAGAGCAGCAGGTAGGCCTCCTCCAGCACCACCTGCATCTTCTCGCTGTCGGTGACGAAGTACGGCGATACGTAACCCCGGTCGAAGCGCATGCCTTCCACCACCTCCACCACGGTTTCGGTGGTCTTGGATTCCTCAACGCTGATCACCCCCCTCGCTGCCGACCTTTTCCAGCGCATCGGCCACCTGGTCGCCGACCTTCGGGTCGTTGTGGGCCGAGAGGGTCGCCACCTGGGCCTTCTCCAGGCGGGTACGTACCGGGCGGGACTGGCTACGTAGCGATTCGACAGCCAGCTGCAGGCCACGATCCAGCCCGCGCTTGAGGTCGATGGCGCTGGCCCCGGCCACCACGTTGCGCACGCCATCGGCGAACAGCGCGTGGGCGAGCACGGTGGCAGTACTGGTGCCGTCGCCTACCAGCTCCCCGGTGCGTTCGGCGGCCTGGCGCAGCATCTGCGCGCCGAGGTTTTCCTCCGGGTCTTCCAGGTCCACCTGCTTGGCGATGGTCACACCGTCGTTGCACACCAGCGGCGTGCCCCAGCTGCGCTGGATCAGCACCGACTTGGACTTGGGACCGAGCGTCACGCGGATCGCGTCGGCCAGTTGCGTCGCGCCGCGCAGCACCTTGTCGCGGGCCGCGCCGCGAAACAGGATCTTGGTGTGGGCCATGGCCTCGCCTCCTCGACGCAGACGGTTCTGCGCGTTCGACTGGCGAGGGCGCGGGAAAGCTCCAGCGCGGCGATGTATGCACCGCGGCCGCCAAACTGTAGGGCCGGGTTTATCCCGGCCGACGAAGGTGGGAACGCCACCAAGGCGCACAGGCACCCACCTCCGCTGGCCGGCGTAAAGCCGGCCCTACAAAGGCAGCAACCACACCAGCCTTGCGGCGCCGGCACGAGCCTGTGGGGCCGGGTTTATCCCGGCCTACGGAGGTGGGAGCGCCACCAAGGCGCGCGGGTACCCGACCTCCGCTGGCCGGCGTAAAGCCGGCCCCACAATGTAGGCCGGCAGTCGCTCAGCGGCTATCGAGGTTGTGGTACAGCTCGTCTTCGTCGGCGAAGTGCAGGCTGAGGACGATATCCAGCTGCAGCAGCCGCCGCTGGATCTCGGCCAGCGCCTCGGCGTCCGGGGGGTCGGCCAGGTCGGCGCTCATGCGGCCCAGCAGGTGGCCGAGGCGGAAGATCTCCCGGTGCGTGTGGCTCAGCGCGGCGAGCGGGTCTTCCCCGGCCAGCTTGTCCGCCAGGCGCGGGAACAGCGCATCCTCGTCCTCGCGCTCGTGGGGTAGCAGACGTTGCTCCAGATCGCTCACCAGCTCGCGCACCTCCTGCCCGGCCTGGGCCGCCGGCAAGCCGGCCAGCCGCTCCGCCAGGCGGTGTACCCGTGCCAGCAAGGGCGCCAACGCGGCATGTTCCTGGCGCAGGCGCTCGACCTGCTCGCTGTCCAGCGCCGCGGCGGCGATGCGCCGGCCGCCGCGCAAGGCGCGCAGGGCGTTGAGAATGACCAGCACGTCGATGCCCTCCTGAACCAGGGCGCCAGCCAGCGGCGGCAGCATGCCCAGCGCCGCGAACAGCATGGCCAGCAGCGACAGGCCCATGCCCACCGCCACGCTCTGCACGGCGATGCGCCGCGAGCGGCGCGCGATCAGCAGGGTTTCCGGGATGCGGTCCAGACGATCCACCAGCAGCACCACGCTGGCCGCCTCCGAGGAGGCCGTGCCGCCACCCGCCGCCAGGGCGATGCCGACATCGGCGGCGGCCAGCGCCGGCGCGTCGTTGATGCCGTCGCCGACCATCGCCGTGTGGCCCTGACGGCGCCCTTGGGCCACCGACTCGACCTTCTGCAGCGGCGTCAGCCCGGCGCGCACCTCGTCGACCCCGGCGGCACGGCCGATCACCTCGGCGGCCTCCCGCTGGTCGCCGGTCAGCATGACCATCCGTTCGACCCCGGCGCGGCGCAGCGCCCGCAGGGTATAGGGGGTTTCCAGACGCAGCCGGTCGGCGAACAGCGCCACCCCTTCGATATGGCCGTCCACGGCAATGAAGCTGCCGGCGGCCAGCTCGTAAGCCATGCGCCGGCGCAGCGCCTCGATACCGGGGGTCGCCACGGCGCCCAACGCCACGTAATCGAAGCTGCCAAAGGCGATGTGATGGCCGTCCACCTGGCCGCTGAGTCCCGCGCCCGGCACTTCGCGCACCTCGTGTGGCGTGACCAGGTTCAGCCCCTGCTCGGTGGCCGCGCGCACCAGCGCCCGCGACACCAGATGCGGGGAGGCCTGGGCCAGGGCGGCGCCCCAGGCCAGCAAGCGGGCCGGAGAATGGCGGCCGGCGCTTTCCACGCCGTCGAGGGTCACGTTGCCGGCGGTCAGGGTACCGGTCTTGTCGAAGAAGAAGCGCCGGGCCAGCGCCAGCGCCTCCAGGGTCGCGCCATCCTTGATCAGCACGCCGCGCCGGGCGCTGCGCGAGATGCCGCCGATGATCGCCACCGGCGCGGCGAGAATCAGCGGACAGGGCGTGGCCACCACCAGCACCGCCAGGGCGCGCAGCACGTCGCCGCTGAGCCACCAGGCGAGCCCGGCCAGCCCGAGGGTCAGCGGAATCAGCGCCAGCGCGTAGCGGTCGGCCAGGCGCACGAAGGGCGCCCGCGAACCGCGCGCGGCCTCCACCATCGCCACGATGCCGGCATAGGTGCTCTGCTCCGCCGGCCGGCTCGCGCGCAGGTCGAACGGCGCTCCGGCGTTGACCACCCCGCTGCGCACCGCCTCGCCGGCCTGGCGGCGCACCGGCAGGGCCTCGCCGGTCAGCGCCGACTCATCCAGGACCGCCTCGCCGGACAGCACCTCGCCGTCCACCGGCACCACTTCGCCCAGGCGCACCAGCAGGGTGTCGCCGGGTACCACCTGTTCGATGGTGACCTGTTCCAGGCTATCGCCCCGGTAGCGCCAGGCCTGGCGGGGCGCGCGATCGACCAGGCGGTGCAGCTCGCGCTCGGCGCGCTGCTCGGTCCAGGATTCCAGCAGGCGGCCACCGGCCAGCATGAGGGCGATGATCGCGGCGACCAGCGCCTCGCCGACCGCCAGGGCGGCGAGGATGGCCAGCAGCGCGATCAGGTCGACACCCACCTCGCGGCGCAGCAGCCGCAGCACGATTTCCACCAGCAGCACCGCCGCCGCGAGCAGCGCGCTGGCGCCCCACACCCAGAACGCCTGGCGTTCCGGAGCCAGCAGCCCGACCGGCACCGCCAGCAGGGTAATGATCAGCAGCAGCGGGTTCAGCCAGGCGGGCGTTCGACTCATGCAGGGTCCATCAGGTCCGGGGCAACATGCGGCGCAGTGTATCGTCACGCAGCACATAGTGATGCAGCAGCGCCGCGACGGCATGCAGGCCGATCAGCCAGTAACCGGCCTGGCCCAGCAGCTCGTGCAGCTCCTTGTACTGCCCGGCCCGCTCGGCGTTGACCGGCACCAGTGCCGGCAGCTCCAGGCCGAAGAAGGGAATCGGCTTGCCGGCGGCGCTCAGGGTCAGCCAGCCGAGCACTGGCAGGCCGATCATCAGGGCGTACAAGGCCAGGTGCATCACGCGGGCAAAGCGCTCCGGCCAGCCCGGCAGGTTGGCCACCGGCTTGATCCAGCGCGCCAGCAGACGCAGCCAGACCAGCGCGAACACGCTCAGGCCCAGCATGAAGTGCCAGTGCTTGAGCAGTTCGCGGGGCTCGCTGCCCTTGGGGAAGTTGCCCTTCAGCTCGATGGTGGCGTACACCGCCGCGATCAGCAGCAGCATCAGCCAGTGCAGGCCGATGCTCATGGGACTGTAGCGATTGGCGTTCATGGGGAAGGTCCTCGAGGTAGGAATACGGCGGCGAGAGTAACGGGCCTTCCTTAACCCAAGCTTAGTGATGGCGCTGCGGCGTTCCCGCGGGGAAGCGCACGGCGACGCGCAAGCCACCCAGGGGGGAATCCAGCAGCTCCAGTTCGGCGCCGTGCAACTCGGCGATACGCGCAACGATGGCCAGGCCGAGTCCGGCACCCTCCCCCCCGCCCAGGCGGAAGAAGCGCTCCAGCAGTTGCGGGCGCTGCTCGGCCGGCACCCCCGGGCCACTGTCGTCGACCTCGAGCAGCACGGCATCGGGCAGCGTGCGCAGGCTCACCTGGATGCGCCCGCCCGCCGGGGTGTATTCCAGCGCGTTGCCTACCAGGTTCTGCAACAGGGTGGCCAGGCCGGCGGCATCGCCGGTCAGCCGCCACTCCCCGGCCCCGTCAGCCTCCAAGGTCAGTTCCTGATCGCGACTGAGGGCCAGCGGCGTGAGTTCGGCCAGGGTTTCGCGCGCCAGCAGCGCAAGATCCACGGGACGTCGCTGCAATGCCTGCGCCTCGGGCTCCAGTCGGGCCAGGGTCAGCAGTTGCCCGACTACCCGGGTGGTGCGGTCGACGCCGCCGATCAGCAGGCGCAGGGCGCGCTCGCGCTCCGCCTCATCGGCGGCGGCGAGCGCGTTCTGGGCATGGATGCGCAGCACCGCCAGCGGCGTGCGCAGCTCGTGGGCGGCATCGGCGATGAAGCGCTTCTCGCGCGCCATCAACTGGTTGAGCTGATGCAGCAGGCGGTTCAGCGACGCGGCGACCGGCTCCAGCTCCAGCGGCAGGGGCGCCAGCAGCAGCGGCGACAGATCGTCGGCGGCGCGTCCGCGCAACAACTGCGCCATGCGCGCCAGCGGTCGCAACCCCCAGCCCACCGCCAGCCAGACCAGCACCGCCACCAGCGGCAGACCGAGCAGATCGGGCAGCAGGCTGCGCCGGGCGATCTTGCCGACCAGCTCGCCACGCACGTCGTCGCGCTCGCCGACCAGGATGCGCAGGCCATCGCCGACATCGTCGAGCAGGAACAGGCGCCACTGGAAGTCGCCCAGCCGCAGGTCATGGAAGCCCGCCTGCGCCTCGCCCACCCCGCCGAGCAGTTCCAGCAACGACTGCGCGGGGGCGCTGGAGGAACGCAGGATCAGCCGCCCCCGGCCGTCGTAGGCCTGGAAGCCCAGCTTGCTTTCATAGGCGTGTCCGGCCAGTTCGGCGTCGTGCCGGTAGCGCACCGCCTCGTCCAGCGCCGCCTGTAGCTCACCCAGGCCCGTCGCGTCCATGCCGCTGCGCAGCATGCCCTGCAACAGCCGGGCGCTCTGCGCCAGTTGGGCGTCGAACAGCTCCTCGATCTCGTGGCGGGCGTCGCTGTAGCTCTGCCGGGCGATCAGGGTCAGGCCGATGGCCAGGGTGCAGAGCACCAGCAGCAGGGTGCGGTTGCGAATCGAGGGTCTCAGCATTTGTCCACCAGATAGCCGACCCCGCGCACGGTGCGGATCAGCTCGGGAAAGAACTTGCGGCGCAGGTGATGGATATGCACCTCCAGGGCATTGCTCTCCACGTCCTGGTCCCAGCCGTAGAGCACCTGTCCCAGTCGGTCGCGGGTCAGCACCCGCCCCGGCTGGGACAGCAGTTCGTGCAGCAGCAAGTATTCCTTGCGCGGCAGGCTGATCTCCTGCCCCTGGTAGCTGACCTGCTGGGTCACCGGGTCCAGACAGATGCCCCGGTACTCGAGCAGCGGCTGCGGGCGGCTGAAGCTGCGCCGCAGCAACGCACGCAACCGGGCCTTGAGCTCCTCGACATCGAACGGCTTGACCAGATAGTCGTCCGCACCGGCGTCCAGCCCGGCGATGCGATCGCTGGTCGCGTCGCGGGCGGTAAGCACCAGTACCGGCACCGGATTGGCGGCGGCGCGCAGGCGCCGCAGCACCTGCAGGCCATCGAGGCGTGGCAGGCCCAGGTCGAGAATCGCCAGATCGAAGGTCTCATGAGTGAGCGCGTGCAGCGCCGCGGCGCCGTCGCGCAGCCAGTCCACCGTGTAGGCCTCGGGCTTGAGTGCCGTGCGAATGCCCTCGCCGAGCGCCGGATCGTCTTCCACCAACAGAATGCGCATAACGCGGTTTCCACCATGCCGGGCAATCCCGGCATTCAACGCCGGGCGCAGCCGTTATTCCAGTTCTTCTTCGACCTGTTCCAGCAGGCGCTGTGCCTCCTGGCGCCGGCCGGCATCAGCCAGCTCGCGGCCCGGGCGGTCGGGCGCGGCCAGCGCCTTCTCAAGCGCCGCGCGGGCTTCCGGGTAGCGGCCTTCGCGGAACAGGAAGTCGGCATGGAAGTAATTGACGTCCAGGCCGTGCGGATTGAGGCGCAGCGCCTGATCGAACAGTTCGGCGGCCTTGGCCTTGTCGCCGAAGCCGATCGGCCAGCCCGGCACCTGGTAATACAGGGTGGCCAGGCTGGTGGATGCCGAACCGTCGAGCGCCTGCGGATCGAGCGCCAGCGATTCTTCGAACACCGTGCGCGCCTGCTTGACCAGCCCGAGCGCGCCCAGGCCGCCCTTGGCGCCGGCCCAGGTGCTGAGGATGATGCCCTGCCAGCTCTTCAGCTCCGCCGAATCAGGGTTGCGCCGCGTGGCGGCCTCGGCCTGGCTGGCGAGCTGTTCGAAGGCGGCCTCGCGGCGCGCCTCGGGCAGCTCGTAGTTGATCTGCGCCCAGCGCTCCTGCAGGTGCGCGAGCTCCTGTTCGCTGGCGGCGTCGAGGGCGAAGACGGACTGGCTGGCCAGGGCCAGCAGGACGGCGCCGATACCGAGTCGGATAGTCATGGGTGTTGATCTCCGGAAGAGGTAGAAGACAAGGCAGACTCCGCCCCACGGGCGAAGCGACGGATGACCGGCAGCTGGCGCTGCAGCGCGCGGTCGACCAGCCGGGGCAGCAACTGGTTGAGGAACACGAAGAAGCGCTCCGGCCAGCCGAGATAGAGCTCCTCGCGCTCGGCCTCGATGGCCCGGGCGATCTGCCCGGCCACCTGGCGGGGATCGTCCATGGCCACGCCCAGCGCATCGTTCATGGCCACCACCGGCCCGGCGTTCATCGCCGTGCGCGTGGCACGCGGCGCGATGTACAGCACCCTGACGGCGGTATCCGCCATTTCGCGGCGCAGCGCCTCGCTGAAACCGCGCACGGCGAACTTGCTGGCGCAGTAGGCGGCGAAGCCCGGATAACCGAGCGAACCGAAGGTGGAGCCCAGGTTGATCACCAGCGCGCGCGGCGCGCGGCGCAGTTCGGGCAGCAGCAGGCGCAGCAGCTGCAGGGTGGCGGTGACGTTCACGCTGATCAGGCGCTCGATGGACGCCTCGTCCTGCTCCTCGAACAGGCTGAAGCTGTTGATCCCGGCGGCGCTGATCACCCCGTTGAAATCCTCGAAGTGGCGGACGGCGATCAGCACCCGTTGACGGTCCGCACGGTCCGCCAGGTCCGCGCAGACCGTCTCCACCTGGCCGGGAAAGCGCTCGGCCAGTTGCTCCAGCGCCAGGCGATCGCGACCGACCAGCAGCAGCCGGGCGCCGCCGTCACACAGCCGCTCGACCAGCGCCTGGCCGATGCCACCGCTGGCGCCGGTCACCAGCAACCGGCAGTCAGCGAGTCGCATGACGCACCTCCGCCGGCAGGCTGTGGAACAGGTCGCCGTACAGGCGGTACACCACCCGCGCGGTGTGCACCACGGCGGCGCGGTCGTCGGCGTCATCGAGGCGGTTCATCAGTTTGCGGAAGAATTCCACATGGCTGATATCCAGGCTGCCGTGGGAGGTCAGGTAGCTGAAGGCCTTGGGCGGCAATTGCAGGCTGGTGCGCAGCACCTCGGCGGCCTGGGTGGCCAGGGCGATGCTGGTGCCCTCCAGCACGTTGACCATGCCGAAGAAGCTCACCGGGTTGTGGCGGGCAATACGGTCGTAGACGTAGGCGACCATCAGCTCGGTGGCCAGGCTCGGCTGGCCGTTGCGCACCGCCTCCGCATCGCCGCCACAGGCGCGGATGTCGTTGAGGATCCACTCCTGGTGGCCGATCTCTTCCTCGATGTATTCGGCCACCGCGCTGCGCAGCCATTCCAGCCGTTCCGGCAGTCGCGCGCCGCAGGCCATCAGCAGCGGCACGGTGTGCTTCACGTGGTGGTAGGCCTCGCTCAGGAAGGCGATGTAGCTGTCCAGGCTGGCGGTGCCATCCAGGGCACTCTGGATGATCGGCGCGCCGAGCAGGTAGCTACGCTCGGTCTCGGTCTGGTGTTGCAGCTCTTCGAAGAACTCCATGGGTCACTCTCCGCAGGGGGAAGTCATCAGGCCCGCGAGGGCCGCTTGGTAATGGTCGAGCAGCGCAACGCGGCGCAGCCGCCCGTTGCGGGTGGCCAGGCCGTTGTCGGCGCTGAACGGTTGTGCGGCGCGCAGCCAGCGGTGCACCCGGGCGTAGTCGGGCAGCGTGCGATTGACCGCGGCGACCGCCTCGGCCAGTTGCGCGTCCGGGCAGTCGGCGCGGCGCGGCACCAGCACGGCGACGTTGCACGGCAGCGCCTCGCCGTGCAGCCAGGCCTGGGCGATGGGCAGTTGCTGGACCAGCTCGGCCTCGACCCATTCCGGGTTGACGTTGCGGCCGTAGGCAGTCACGAACTGGTGTTTCTTGCGCCCGCGCAGGGTCAGAAAGCCGTCCTGCAGTTCGCCCAGGTCGCCGGTGGCCAGCCACTCGCCGGACAGCGGCGGCTCGCCCAGGTAACCGAGCATGCGCGCACCGCGCACCCAGACTTCGCCGTCCTCGGCCAGGCGCAGTTCGACATGCGCCAGGGGTCGACCGACGCTGCCGATGCGGCGCGCCTCGGGCGTGTTCAGGCACACCACCGAGGCGCACTCGGACAACCCGTAGCCCTCGAACACCGGCAGACCCAACTGATCGGCCCGCTCCAGCAGCTGCGGCGCCACGCGCCCGCCGCCCACGGCGACGAAGCGCAGCGCCTCCGGCAGCGCCACGCCCTGCTCCGCCGCCGTCACCAGCGCCAGCAGCAGCTGCGGCAGCAGGATCAGGCTGTTGGGGCGCACCGCATGCAGCAGCGCGAGGAAACGCGCCACGTCGAAGCCACTGGCGCCCTGCAGTCCGATCTGCGCCAGCGGGCGCAGCTCCACGACGGCGCCGGCCAGCAACGGGGCGTAGATGCCGGCGAGGTTCTCCAGCAGTGTGGCCAGCGGCAGCACGCACAGATGGCGCGTCACCTGGCGGCTGCGACTGGCCAGTTCCAGGCTGTCGGCCACGCGCAGCAGGGTCGCGGCATCCAGGCAGACGCCCTTGGGCTGGCCGGTGGTGCCCGAGGTGTAGGTGATCTTGCAGGTGCCGGGCGGCAATTCCGCCTGGCGGGCCGGCACGCGGCGCAGCAGCCCGCCTTCCTCGCGGAAGCCGCAAGCCTGGCTGGCCGGACTGTGCGCGCCGAGCAGCGCGTCGACGCCGGCGTCCTGTAGCACATGGATCTGCTGGTCATCGGAGAAGAAGCCCGGCAGCGGCACGCAGACCAGGCCTGCGCGCAGCAGCGCCAGATCCCACAGCGCCCACTCCAGGCCGTTGTCCAGCGCCAGCGCCACGCGCCGCACGTCCCAGGCCCGCAGGCGTTCGACCCGCGCATCGATTTCGTCCAGCAGCTCGGCATAGTCCAGCCGGCGTTCGCCATCACTCAGCGCCGTGCCGCTATGGGCGGTCAGGCGCGTCCAGAACCGTTCAGCAACCGACGGCATGGGCCAGCCCTCCGTGGTAGCGCGGCTGATGGCCGAGACGCGCATACATCCCCAGCTGCAGCAGTTGTCGGTGGCCGGGCAGGATCTCGCCGACCATCACCTGCGGCCGGCTGGCGTAGTAGCTGCCCCAGTCCTCGCGCTCGGCGCCCAGGCGCGCCGGATCGGCCTCGCCCAGCGGCAGCGGTGCCAGGCCCAGGCGCTGGAAGCTGTTGAGCAGTTCGCGGGTGCCGGTGAAGGCCACCCACTGGAAGCCTTCGCTGATCAGCAGGTCGGTGAGCGCGACGATCAACAGGCGCGCCGAGGCGGCGCCGGTGGCGGCCAGGTTGCCCACCTCGACGATGGCGTCGCGCGGCACCTGCCGCGCATGGCGGCGGGCGATCTCACCCTCCAGCGGCGCATCCAGGTAGCGTTCGAGAAACAGCGGCTGGCGAGCCGGACGCAAGCCCACCGCGCCTTGCACCACGCCGTGCTCGTCCAGCAGGCCGAGCAGGCAGGGCAGGAAATGATGAATGCGCGCCTGGTGTTCCTCGGCGAAGCGCTGGCGAATGAAGGCTTCCAGCGTCTGTCGCAACGGGCCGCCATCGGCCTCGGCCCGGCGCAGGTACAGCGGCGTGTCGCGACCAATGCGCGCCAACGTGTCGATTTCAACCATGCGGGCAAGTCCTCTGCAGAAAAGATCCGAGAGGTATCTTCGGCACGCAGGCTTAAGAAAGTCTTAGGTTCGCAACGAAGCGCCGGCGGGCTCAGCGCTCCCAGAGAATGTGCACGCTCTCCAGCGGCACCTGCGCCCCGGCATGGGCCGGGATCACGCGCAGCGTGTAGTCGCTGGCCGGCCGGCGGGCCGGCAGTTCGATGGCATAGGCGTAGCCGGAGGTCGCGCCCACCAGCTGGCGCACCCGTTGCATCACCAGGCGTTCGGCGGAGCAGCCGTCCAGGCCGTTGGCATACAGCTCGACACGCACGGCATCGGGGTTCAAGGCGTCCAGGTACAGCTGGGCCTCGAAATGGTGACTGCCGTCCTGGGTGAACAGCCGCACCTCGCCGATGCGCAGCGCCGTCCATTTCTCGTCCAGCTCGCGCCGCCAGCGCACCAGCTCCGCCGCCCGCGCGCCCTGCTCGGCGGCACGCTCGCGGTAGGCCATTGCCGCCGGCAGGTAATGCCGCTCGGTGTACTCGCGCACGGTGCGCGCCGCCGAATACCGCGGGGTGAGCCGCGCCATGCTCTGGCGCATGCGCTCCACCCAGGCGGTGGGGATGCCCAGCTCGTCGCGCTGGTAGAACTGCGGCACCACCTCGTTCTCCAGCAGCGCGTAGAGCGCCTCGGCGTCGCGCGCGTTGTCCTCGGGGTCGTCCGGATGCTCGCGGCCATCGCCCAGCGCCCAGCCCACCTCCGGCGAGTAGGCCTCCGCCCACCAGCCGTCCAGCACCGACAGGTTCAGACCGCCATTGACCAGCACCTTCATGCCGCTGGTGCCGCAGGCCTCCCAGGGGCGCCGGGGCGTGTTCAGCCAGACATCCACGCCCTGCACCAGCTGCTCGGTCAGCTGCATGTCGTAGTCGGCCAGAAACACCGCATGGCTGCGCACCTCGGGGCGGCGCACGAAATCCACCCACTGGCGGATCATCGCCTGGCCGACCCGGTCGTCCGGGTGCGCCTTGCCGGCCAGGATCAGCTGCACCGGGCGCTGCGGATGGGTGAGCAGGCGGATCAGCCGCTGCGGGTCGTGCAGCAGCAGGTTCGGCCGCTTGTAGCGCACGAATCGGCGGGCAAAGCCCAGGGTCAGGGTGTTGCAATCCAGCACATGACGGGCGATCTCCACCCACTCCGGCCCGGCCCCGGCGGCCGCCAGTTGCCAGGCCAGCCGCTCCCGCGCGTAGTCGATCAGCGTGGCGCTGGCAGAGGTGCGCATTTGCCAGAGCCGGGCGTCGCAGGCGCAGCTGATGTCCTCGCCCAGGGTGCCAACCGTGCCGGACCAGCGATCCTTGCCGCAGGCGGTGGTCCACAGCTCGTCGGCCTGCGCCGAGTCCCAGGTGGGCATGTGCACGCCGTTGGTGACATGGCCGACCGGCACCTCGTCCAGCGGCCAGCGTGGAAACAGCGGCGCGAACAGCGTGCGGCTCACCTCGCCGTGCAGGCGACTGACGCCGTTCACCGCGCCGCTGCCGCGAATCGCCAGCCAGGCCATGTTGAAGAACCCGCCATCGTCACGCCCCAGCGCCAGCAGCGCGCTGCGGGAAATGCCCAGGCGCTGTTCCGCATAGTCGCCCAGGTACTGCTCGACCAGTGCCGGGGCGAAGCGGTCGAAGCCCACCGTTACCGCCGTGTGGGTGGTGAACAGGTTGCCGGCGCGGGTGGCCGCCAGCGCCACCTCGAAGTCCTGGCCGCTCTCCTCCTTGAAATGGCGCGCCCGCTCCAGCACGGCGAAGGCCGCGTGGCCCTCGTTGAGGTGGCACACCTCCGGCCGCAGGCCCAGCTCGGTCAGCAACTGCCAGCCGCCGAGGCCGAGCACCAGCTCCTGGGTCAGGCGCAACTCGGCGCCGCTGCCGTACAGTTGGCTGGTGATGCCGCGGTGTACCGGGTAGTTGGCCATGTCGTTGCTGTCGAGCAGGAACAGCTTCACCCGGCCGACCTGCACCTGCCAGGCCCGCAGCCAGATGGCGTAGCCGGGCAGTTCGAGGCGAAAGCGCAGCCACTCGCCGTCCGCCTGGCGCAGCGGGACAATCGGCAGCTGGCCGGGGTCGTTGTAGGGGTACAGCGCCTGCTGCGCGCCGTTGCGATCGATCATCTGGCGGAAGTAGCCGGTCTGGTACAGCAGGCCCACGCCGTACACCGGCACACCGAGGTCACCGGCGGCCTTGAGCTGGTCGCCGGCCACGTTGCCCAGCCCGCCGGAATAGATGGGCAGTGCGTCGCCGAGCATGAACTCCATGCTGAAGTAGGCCACCGCGCCGAGCGGCGCCTGCGGGTACGCCTGCTGGAACCAGGCCGGCGCCTCGGCCGCGCGGCGCCGGGCCTCCACCAGTGTGTCCAGGCGCAGGCGAACGGCGGCGTCACCCAGCACCTGGCGGAGCCGGTCCGCCGACACCGTCTGCAGCACCACCCAGGGGTTGTGGGTCAGCGCCCACAGTTGCGCATCGAGCAGGCGCCAGATCCAGTCGGTGGCGTGGTTCCAGGAGGAGCGCATGTCCAGCGCCAGCTCCAACAGCTCCTCGTAGCCCTCGATCTCATGGAAGGCCAGGCGCTGCTTGGGGTGAATGAAATGAATCGGCTCGCTCACGGTCCCTTCCTTCGCAGGTGTTGCAGTTCCTGCTCAGGATAGTCGGCGCCCTTGCGCGCCTACCGCAGGCAGGTGAGCCATGAACGAGCCCTGGTGGAGCTGGACGGCGGAGCAGGCCTGGCACGCGCTGGACAGCGGCCCGCCGGGGCTGTCCGCCGAGCAGGCCGCGCAGCGGCAGCCCCGCCCGCAGCGACTGGCCCGGCGGGCGGGTTTCGGTCGCGCCTTCCTCACCCAGCTGCACAGCCCGCTGATGCTGATCCTGGTGGTGGCCTGTGTGGTGTCCCTGATCGTCGCGCAATGGATCGACGCGGCCATCGTGCTGGCCATCATCCTGCTCAGCGCCCTACTCACCGCCTTGCAGGAGCACCGGGCGTCGCGGGCGGTCGAACAGCTGCGCCAGCAGGTGGCGGTCACCGCCCGGGTGCGTCGCGACGGCCAGCTGCGGGAGATTCCCGCCAGCCAGGTGGTGCCGGGCGACGTGGTGGAGCTGTCCGCCGGCAGCCTGGTGCCCGCCGACGGCCTGCTGCTGGAGGCGCGCGACTGCTTCGTCGCCCAGGGCCTGCTGACCGGCGAATCGGCGCCGGTGCAGAAGCTGCCCGGGGTGGCGAAGATCGACGCCAGCCTGGCCGAGCGCAGCAACTGCCTGTTCATGGGCAGCTCGCTGCGCAGCGGCACCGCCCGGCTGCTGGCCGTGCGCAGCGGCGCGGCCAGCGAGTACGGGCGCATCGCCCAGAGCCTGACCCTGCGCCCGCCGGAAACCGAGTTCGAACGCGGCCTGCGCCACTTCGGCGCGCTGCTGCTGCGCCTGATGCTGCTGATCGTACTCACGGTACTGGCCGCCAACATCCTGCTGGGGCGGCCCACCGTGGACACCCTGCTGTTCGCCATCGCCCTGGCGGTCGGCCTGTCGCCGGAGCTGTTGCCGGCGGTGCTGGGCATCACCCTCGCCCAGGGCGCCCAGCGCATGGCCCACCATGGGGTGATCGTGCGCCATCTCAACGCCATCGAGAACCTCGGCGCCATGGACGTGCTCTGCAGCGACAAGACCGGCACCCTCACTCAAGGCGTGGCGCGCCTGGACGCCGCGCTGGACGCCGAGGGCCAGCCGTCGCCGCGCTGCCTGCTGCTGGCGGCGCTCAACGCCAGGCTGCAGACCGGCATGGCCAACCCGCTGGACGAGGCGATCAGCGCCGCCGCCCAGGAACAGCAGGTGGCGCTGGACGGCTACCGCAAGCTCGACGAAAACCCCTACGACTTCGTGCGCAAGCGCCTCGGCGTGCTGGTGGCCGAGCCGGCGGGCGCGCCGCTACTGATCGTCAAGGGCGCGCTGGACAAGGTGCTCGACGCCTGCGACCACGTGCACGGCGAGCCGCTGGACGCCGCGCACCGCGCACAACTGGATGCCCGCTTCGCCGAATGGAGCGCCCAGGGCTACCGGGTGCTGGGCGTGGCCAGCCGCAGGCTGCCGGGCGCAACCGGCTGCACGGTGGCCGACGAGCGCGCGCTGGATTTCGAGGGCTTCCTGCTGATCTTCGACCCGCCGGAACCCGGCGTAGCCGACACCCTCCAGCGCCTCGCCGGGCTGGGCGTGCAGGTGAAGATCATCAGCGGCGACAACCGCCGGGTGACCCGCCATGTGGCCGAGGCGGTGGGCCTGGACGCCGAACAGCTGATCACCGGCGGCGAGCTGCTGCGCATGAAGGACGACGAACTGCTGCACCGCGTGCCGCAGGTAGCGCTGTTCGCCGAGGTCGACCCCAGCCAGAAGGAGCGCATCATCCTCGCCCTGCAGAAGACCGGCCACGTGGTGGGCTTTCTCGGCGACGGCATCAACGACGCCCCGGCGCTGCACGCGGCAGACGTCGGCATCTCGGTGGACCAGGCCGCCGACGTGGCCCGCGAGGCCGCCGACTTCGTGCTGCTGCGCCACGACCTGGACCTGCTGCGCCTGGGCATCGATGAGGGCCGGCGCACCTTCGCCAACACCCTCAAGTACATCTTCATCACCACCAGCGCCAACTTCGGCAACATGATCAGCATGGCGCTGGCCTCGGCGCTGCTGCCGTTCCTGCCGCTGCTGGCCAAGCAGATCCTGCTCAACAACTTCCTCTCCGACCTGCCGGCCATGACCCTGGCCGGCGACCACGTGGACCCCGAGTGGGAACGCACCCCGCACCACTGGAACCTGCGCGAGGTGCGCAACGTGATGGTGGTGTTCGGCCTGACCAGCTCGCTGTTCGACGCGCTGACCTTCGGGCTGCTGTTCTACGTGGCCGGCGACCAGCCGGCGCTGTTTCGCAGCGGCTGGTTCGTGGAATCGCTGCTCACCGAACTGGCGATCATCTTCGTGGTGCGCACCTACAAGCCCTTCTACCGCAGCCGCCCCGGCCGGCTGCTGCTGATCAGCACCCTGGCGGTGATGCTGCTCACCCTGCTGCTGCCCTACACCCCGGTGGGCGGCTGGTTCGACCTGGTGCCCCTGCCCTGGCCGCTGCTGGCGGCGATCCTGACCCTCACCCTGCTCTACGCCGCCACCTCGGAATGGGTGAAGCGCCACCTGCTGGCTAAAGCGCGCCGGCCGACGCGGGCGGCGCGGCGGCATCGGGGGCAGCCGTGGCCGCCATGAACAACCCCGGATGTGACGGCCTGCCAGTGCGTGGCAGCCGGAGGACAACCGGATGACGCTGACGCAACTGGTCGCCGACTACGGCTATCTGGCGGTATTCGCCGGCGCGCTCTTCGAGGGCGAAACGGTTTTGCTGCTGGCTGGATTCGCCGCGCACCAGGGGTATCTGTCATTTCCCTGGATCGTCCTCATCGCCTTCTGCGGCGGCACGCTGGGCGATCAGCTCTGGTTCTTCATGGGTCGGCGCTACGGAACGGCCTTGTTGAAGCGCTTTCCGCAACTGACGCCAGCCGCCCAGCAGGTCAACCGCCTGATGCTGCGCTTTCAGGTGGGGGTGATCATCGGCGTGCGCTTCATGTACGGATTACGCATCGCCGGACCCATCGCCATTGGCATGAGCGACGTTCCGGCGTGGCGCTTCATTCTGTTCAACCTGATCGGCGCCGCGCTTTGGGCGCTGCTGGTCGGCGGCGCGGGCTACCTGTTCGGCCAGACGCTGCACTGGCTGTTTGCCGATATCCAGCGCTACGAGGAAGGCGTACTGCTGGTGATAATTGGGATGGGAGTGATGGTCGGGCTGTGGCGGTGGTGGGGGCGCAGGAAGCATTAGGGAAACTCTGAAAAAGACTCCCTGATTTGGCAAAATCCGTCGACTTCACCCGCCCGAGCTTTCCGATGAAGCAGATGACCTTCGCCGACGCCGAGTACGCCGGCAAGCGCAAGCAGACCCGCAAGGAGCTGTTCCTGA
>NZ_DATJCS010000050.1:0-49637 GCF_035497915.1 Pseudomonas sp. | reverse complement strand
CAGCCTGCCGGCCCGAATCCCTTCAGCGTCCCGCCACCGTCATCCTTTCGATCAGCACCGAGCCGGTGCGGATGGTGCCGCGCATTTCCAGATCACTGCCGATGGCCAGGATCTGCCGGAACATGTCCCGCAGGTTGCCGGCGATGGTCACTTCCTGCACCGGAAACTGGATTTCGCCGTTCTCCACCCAGTAGCCGCCGGCGCCGCGCGAGTAATCGCCGGTCACCAGATTCAGGCCCTGGCCCATCAGCTCGGTCACCAGCAGGCCGCGGCCCATGCGCCGCAGCAGCGCGGCCTGGTCCTCGTCGCCATGGGTGATGAACAGGTTGTGCACTCCGCCGGCGTTCGCGGTACTCGGCAGGCCCAGCTTGCGGCCGGAATAGGTACCCAGCACGTAGGACACCAGCTCGCCGTCCTGGACGAAGGGCTTGGCAAAGGTCGCCAGGCCGTCGCTGTCGAACGCGGCGCTGCCCAGCGCGCGGGGAATGTGCGGCCGCTCGTCCAGGGTCAGCCAGTCCGGAAACAGCCGCTGACCCAGCGCGCCTTCCAGGAACGAGGCCTTGCGATACAGGTTGCCGCCGGCGATCGCCGCCAGGAAGTGGTTGAACAGCCCGGTGGCCAGCTCCGGCGAAAACAGCACCGGCACCTCGCAGGTCGGCACGGCACGGGCGCCCAGGCGGCTGACCGCCCGCTCGGCGGCGCGCCGGCCGATGACGACGCCGTCGGCCAAAGCGCTGCCGATCCGGCTGGCGTCGTACCAGTAGTCGCGCTGCATCTGGCCATCGCCCTCGGCGATCATCACGCAGCTCAGGCTGTGCCGGCTGCTGGCATAGCCGCCGACGAAGCCATGGCTGTTGCCATAGACGCGGCAGCCCAGGTAGCTGCTCAGACTGGTGCCGTCGGCGTTGCGGATGCGCGGGTCATATTCGAACGCCGCGGCCTCGCAGCGCAGCGCCAGCTCGACGGCCTGCTCCGGCTCGATGTCCCAGGGATGATAGAGGTCCAGATCGGGCAGCTCGCGGGCCATCAGCTCCGGCGCGGCCAGTCCCGCGCATTCGTCTTCCGAGGCGTGCCGGGCGATAGCCAGGGCCGCCGCCACGGTTTCGCGAATGGCCTCATCACCGGTGGCGGAGGTGCTGGCCGAGCCCTTGCGCTGGCCGAGGAACAGGGTGATGCCGAAGCCCTGATCGCGGTTGAACTCGACGGTTTCCACCTCGCGCTGGCGTACCGTGGTGCTCAGTCCCTGACCGGCACTGACCGATACCTCGCAGTCACTGGCACCCTGGCGGCGGGCCTCGGCGATGATCCGCTCGACCTTTTCCTGCAGGGACGGCAGCGTCTGCGGTCCCACCTTTTCACTAGCATTCATGGCCACTCTCCGGGCGCGGCCCCTGGCCACGCGCCTCATCCGTCCCGCGCGCTGCGGGATCGGGCTGCTGTTATCATGGCGCGCATTATCCACTGGATGCGCCCCATGTCTGAATTCCGCGACGACTTCTCCGAAGAGAAGAGCAAATCCCAGGTCAAGCGCGAACTGCACGCCCTGCAGGAGCTGGGCCAGCGCCTGACCACCCTCAAGCCCGAGCTGCTCGACCGGCTGCCGATCACCGAGGCCCTGCGCCGCGCCCTGGCCGATGCGCCCAAGCACACCGCCAATGTGGCCAAGAAGCGCCACGTCCAGTACATCGGCAAGCTGATGCGCGAGCAGGACATCCCGGCCGTTCTTGCCCTGGTCGACCAGTTGGATGCCTCGACCCGCGAATACAACGAACGCTTCCACGCCCTGGAACGCTGGCGCGACCGCCTGCTCACCGGCGGCGACGCGGATCTGGAAGCCTTCGTGGCGGCCTACCCGGACACCGACCGCCAGCACCTGCGCGGCCTGCTGCGCCAGGCCCAGCACGAGGCGGCCCACAACAAGCCGCCGGCGTCCGCGCGCAAGGTGTTCAAGTACCTGCGCGAGCTGGATGAGCTGCAGCGCGGCCTGCGCTAATCCGTAGGGCGGGCAACTCGCGCAGCGATTGCCCACCGCCTGCGCGCCGGTGTCTACCCTACGGCGCTCCCCGTTCCGCCCACGGTGATCGCATCGATCTTCAGCGTCGGCTGACCGACGCCCACCGGCACCGACTGGCCATCCTTGCCGCAGGTGCCCACACCGCTGTCCAGTGCCAGGTCGTTGCCGACCATAGACACCTGGTTCATCACCTCCGGACCGTTGCCGATCAGGGTCGCGCCCTTGACCGGCGCGGTGATGCGCCCGTCCTCGATCAGGTAGGCCTCGCTGGTGGAAAACACGAACTTGCCGCTGGTGATATCCACCTGGCCGCCGCCGAGGCTGGCGCAGAACAGCCCGCGCTTCACCGAACGGATGATCTCTTCCGGCTCGCTCTGCCCGGCCAGCATGTAGGTGTTGGTCATGCGCGGCAGGGTCAGGTGCGCATAGGACTCGCGCCGCCCGTTGCCGGTGGACGCCACGCCCATGAGGCGGGCGTTCAGCTTGTCCTGCATGTAGCCCTTGAGCACGCCGTTCTCGATCAGCGTGGTGCACCGGGTCGGCGTGCCCTCGTCGTCCAGGCTCAGCGAGCCGCGCCGCTTGGCCAGCGTGCCGTCGTCGACGATGGTGCACAGCGGCGAGGCCACCTGTTCGCCAATGCGCCCGCTGTAGGCCGAGCTGCCCTTGCGGTTGAAGTCGCCTTCCAGGCCATGGCCGACCGCCTCGTGCAGCAGCACACCGGACCAGCCGGGGCCGAGCACCACCGGCAGCGTGCCGGCGGGAGCGGCAATCGCCTCCAGGTTGACCAGCGCCTGGCGCAACGCCTCGCGGGCGTAGCCCATGGCCCGATCCTCATGCTCGTTCAGCTGTTCGAGGAAGAAGCGATAGTCGGTGCGCCCGCCGCCGCCATGGCTGCCCCGTTCGCGACGGCCGTTCTGCTCGACGATCACGCTGACGTTGAAACGCACCAGCGGGCGGATGTCGGCACCCAGGCTGCCGTCGCTGGCGGCGATCAGCACCTGGTCCCAGACGCCGGCCAGGCTGACCGTGACCTGCTGAATGCGCGGATCCAGCGCGCGGGTGGCGCGGTCGATGCGCTTGAGCAACTCCACCTTGGCGGTGCGCTCCAGCACGTCGAGCGGGTTGTCATGGGCATACAGGTGACGCACCTGCGGCGCGGCAAACGCCTGCACCCTGCCCTGCTGCCCGGACCGCGCGATCGAACGGGCGGCGCGGCAGGCGGCGCTGAGCGCCGCCTCGTCGATGGCGTTGCTGTAGGCGAAGCCGGTCTTCTCGCCGGACTGGGCGCGCACGCCGACACCCTGGTCGAGATGGAAGCTGCCTTCCTTGACGATGCCGTCCTCGAGAATCCAGGACTCGGACACTAGCGACTGGAAGTACAGGTCGGCGGCATCGATGCCCGGCCCCGCCAGCTCGCCCAGCAGGCGCGGCAGGTGTTCGATGCTCAGGCCGCCCGGCGCCAGCAGACGCTCGCTGACCGGCAATAACAGATCGTTCATGGTCACTCCGAATGCTTCGCCCGCGACGCCGCGAGCGACACTGAAAAGCGCCGGTGACCGTGCACCGGCATGTTCTGGCGAATCCCGGCCTGCGCCTGCGGGTCGCGCTGCAGCAGGCACAGGCCCTCGCCACGCACCGGGGCGGCATGCGGCACGCCCCAGGGATCGACGATCGCCGAATGGCCGTGGGTTTCCCGCGGGCCCGGATGCTCGCCACCCTGCCCGGCTGCAAGCAGGTAGCACTGGGTCTCGATGGCCCGCGCGCGGATCAGCACCTCCCAGTGGGCCGCGCCGGTCACCGCGGTGAAGGCCGCCGGCGCGCTGATCAGTTCGGCGCCGCGCTCGCGCAGCGCCGCATACAGCTCCGCGAAGCGCAGGTCGTAACAGACGGTCAGACCCAGACGGCCGACCGGTGTGTCGGCCACCACCAACTGCTCGCCGGGATCGAAGTCCGCCGATTCACGATAGCTGCCCCGGGCGTCACCGACCTCCACATCGAACAGGTGCAGCTTGTCATAGCGCGCCACCCGCTCACCGTGGATGTCGATCAGCAGCGAACAGGCGCGCGGCTTGGCGTGCGGCCTCCCGTCCGGCGGCAGCGGCAGGGTGCCGGCAACGATCCACAGGCCCAGTTCGCGGGCGGTGCGGCTCAGCCAGGGCAGCACCGGGCCGTCGCCCTGCGCCTCCAACCGCCCCAGCCCGGCCAGGTCGGCATGCCCCATGGCGGCGAAATTTTCCGGCAGCACCGCCAGGCGCGCGCCTTCGGCGGCGGCCTGTTCGAGCAGGCAGCGCGCGCGCTGCAGGTTGGCGGCCACATCGGCGCCGCTGACCATCTGGATGACGGCTAGGTTCATGGCTTCAGTCCTTCGGCTTCCCGGGCGTGATACGCGGCGCGCCGAGCGGCCCGCGAATCGAATACTCCACGGCGGCAAAGCGCAGCATCTGGCCGCCCAGCAGCTTGTCGACCAGATACAGCGCGCCGCCTACCACCGGCGCCCCGGCAATCAGCGCGGCCAGCGTCAGGTTGTTGGTCAGCGGCAGGGTCACCAGCATGCGTACGTCCACCTGTTCGCTGGCCATGTCCAGCTTGCCGGTGAGCTCCAGGTTGGCCGATGGCCCGGTCAGGGTGGTCGGTTCAAGATTGGTGTACACACCGCTGCGGGCCAGCAGCTTGCCCTGGACCCGATCATAGCTGAGCCCGCGGCCGAACAGATCGGAGAAGTCCAGCCGCAGGCGCCGGCCAATGGCATCGAAGTTCAGCAGGCCGAACACCCGCACCGCCGAGGCGGAGCCCTGCAGCTCGGAGAACTGGCCATTGCGCAGGTCGGCGTCCAGGATGCCGGAGAAATTGGCCAGGCGGATGCCCGTCGGCGCTCCCGGCCAGTTGCCATCGACCTGCAGGCGGAAACTCTCGCTGCTGGCCGTCGGGGCAAAGCCCCAGGCCTTGAGGATCCGGCTCAGGTCGCCGCCTTGCAGGCGACCGCGGAACCAACTGGCCTGCGTGCCGTTGAGCTGCGACCAGCCGGCCTCGCCATTGATCTTCAAGCCCTTGAGATCGAGCGCCAGCTCACTCAGGGCCCAGCCGCTGCCGCTGGGCCGGGCCTGGAACGACCAGGCGCCCAGCGGCGCGTCGTCCAGCAGCACCTGGCCGATGCGCAGGTCGAGCGGCGGCAGACGGCGCGGGTCGACTCCCGCCAGCGCATCACCCCTCTTGCCCTCGGCAGGCGCGGGCAGGCGCAGATGGCCCAGTCGGACATCGATCGGCCGCCCCGCCTGGTCCGGAACCAGGATGTCGCCGGCGACCGCGCGGCTGTCCAGCTCCAGCAACCAGGCCTGCGTGGTGCGATGCACGCGCAGCAGCAGGTCCTGCGGCTCGAGCCCCACGCCGGTCAGGCGACCGATGTGCAGGTGCGCCTCGCGCAGCGGCGGCGGCGTGCCACCCGCCCCGCCGGCGCCACCATAGCGCTCCCAGAAGGCGCGCCAGGCGGACACATCCACACTGTCGAGCCGGCCACGCAGCTGGACACCCGCTTCGCGGGGCGGCGGCGCCAGCCCCAGACCCATGCGCACTTCGCCACGCAGCTGCTGCCAGTCCTGTCCCGGCAGGCTCAGCGCCACGCTGAGGAATTCGTTGTAGTCGAGCCAGTGGCGCCGCTGCGTGCCGCCCAGGCTCATGCGCCAGTCGGCGTAGCGGGCCTCGGCGGCACGCTTGCCGAACGGGGCCGGCAGGTCGAGGGCCACGCCCTGCAGGCTGGAGTCCACACGCAGCAGGCTGTCGTCACCGTCGAGACGCAGGCGCAGCCGGTAGGGCAGCATGCCGCTGGCCGGCAGTGGCCGCGCCTGCCCGAGCCATTGCGCCAGGCGCTCGACCGGCATGCGGCCCTGCACATCCACCAGGGTGCGCTGGCGCCCGTCCTGCGTGTCGCTGTCGATCCGGCCCTGCACGCCCTGCTCCAGGAAGCGCGCGCGCAGTCCCCGTGCGCTGAGGCCGCTGCGGGTATCGAAGCGGAAATCGCCGTACAGGCCGTCGAGCTCCAGGCCCGGCAGATAGGGCAGCCGCAGCCGCGCGCCGTTCGGGCTGAAGCGCACCTCGGCCTGCGGCACAGGGCCGGCGGCCAGGGGAATGTCCAGACGCAGCGTCGCACTCAGCTCGCCGTCGCCTTCCCAGCCATTGAAGGCTGCGGCGGTGGGCAGCGGACTGTCCTGCAGGATCCGCAAGCCGTCGCCCACCGAGCTGAGCAGTTGCGCCTCCACGTGCAGCCGGCTGGGCTGGCCCGGTTCGGCGTGCGGCACCGCGAGGCTGGCCTCGCGAATGCGGCTGTCCAGCAGGCGGCCATCGCTGAGACTGACCCGCACGCCGCTGTCCTCAACGAACAGTTCGCCGCGTCCCTCGCGCAGCACCGGCCAGCCCGGCTGATAGTCCAGCTCGGCATCGCGCATCCTGAAATACAGGGCCAGGCTACGCGCTTCGGGCGAAACGCCGGCGTTCAGCGCACCCTGGAACTGGAAGAAGCCCTGCTCCACCTGGCCACCCCGGATGGCCCGCTGCAGCCAGTCGGCCAGCGCCGGGCTGAGTGCCGGGCTGGCGGTCGGCAGGTATTTGCCGGCAAAGCGCGCATCGCCGTCGCGCAGGCCGACGCGCAGATCCATGTAATCCTCGGCCTGGGGATCGCGGCTGAAGCGCAGCATGAAGTCACCCGCCAGGCGGCCTTCCTCGCCGTCGAGCTGCACATACGGCGCCCACAGACTGAAGGCCTCGTCGCCCAGCCGCCAGCCCAGTCGCCCCTGGGCGCGGTGGTACCGCCAGGGCGCGGGGAACAGTTGCGGCAGGTGTAGCAGCAGGTCGCGGCTGTCGAGTTGCAACTCGCCCCCGCCGAGGGTGCCCTCCAGGCGGCCCATCAGCCCGGCGGCCGCCGGCACGCCATGGTAGGCGGCAAACGCCACCTGCTCCAGATTCAACGAATAGCGCAAGCGCTCGGCCGGCGCGGCGGCCTCCGGTTGATAGCTCAGCCGGACGTTGCGCAACCGGCCCTCCGGGCGCAGCGCCTGCAGCCACTCGCGCGCCGGCTCCGGCAAGGGCGCCAGTTGCTGGACCAGCGGCACCAGCGGCGCCAGGTTCAGGCGATCGCTGGCCAGTTCCCAGCGACCCTCGTCGCGGTGCTCCTCCAGGCGCAGGCGTGCCTCGCCCCAGCGCGTGCCGTCGAGGGTGACCGCCAGCGAATCCACCAGCAGGCGCCGCCCGCTCGGACCGGGCTCGAAATAGCTGCTGAGATTGAGCTCCTCCAGGCGCACCGGCGGGCGATCGGCGTAGCTGAGCTGCGCCAGTGGCAGGTGCAGGCGCACCACGGCGCGCTGCAGGGCGCGCTCGGACCATTGCGCCCAGACTTCACCACCGCCCAGCAGGCGCTGCAGATGCCAGTCGCCCAGCAGGCCGTCCGGCAGCCAACGTGCCCAGTCGCTCTGGGGCAGACGCAGGTACAGATCGCCGCTGGCCTCCTGCCAGCGGCTGGGCCGCAGGCGCAGGTCCAGGTGCAGGGCCAGCGGCTTGCCGTCCGGCAGCAGCAGACGGCCATCCAGCCGGTGCCGGTCGCCCCCCTCGAGGTCGAGATTGAGGTTCAGGTAGGAGAGATTCAGGGCCGCGCCTTCGCGCGGCTGCACGATGAGCTGGCTGTCGACCACCGCGACCCGCGGGAAGCGCCGCAACTGACGCAACCAGTGGACGGGATCCGCTTCGCCCCGCGCCTCGCCCCGGGGCAGGCCGGCCAGCGACCAGCGCCCCTGTGCGTCCTGGCGCAGCAGCAGTTGCACGCCCCCGAGTTCCAGCGCGTCGAGACGCGGCTGCCAGTGCCGCAGACTGCCCAGCAGATCGGGGCGCAGGCGCAACTCATCGATGCGCAGCCCGGGTTCTTCGCCGAGGCTGATGTCGCGTGCGACCAGCTCCGGCAGGAAGCCGTTCATGCGTGCGCTCAGACGGCCGATGCGCAACGGCGTGCCCAGCGCCTCGCTGGCGCGCCGCTCCAGCGACTCGCGATAGTCGCCCAACAGCGGCGCCAGTTCGCGCCCCAGGCTGACGTACAGGGCGGCCAGCACCAGCCCCGCCGCCAGCAGGCCGAGGCACAGGCGCAACAGGGCATTGAACAGACGCAGCGGCGAGATCACGTCAGAGCAGCACCACGTCGTACTGTGCCTGGGAATACTCGCGCTCGACCTGGAACTTGATGGTGCGGCCGATGAAGGCCTCCAGATCCGCCACGTTGCCGGACTCCTCGTCGAGCAGGCGGTCTACCACCTTCTGGTTGGCCAGCACCAGGTAACCCTCGGCCTGGAAGGCCCGCGCCTCGCGCAGGATCTCGCGGAAGATCTCGTAGCAGATGGTTTCCGCGGTCTTCAGCTTGCCGCGCCCCTGGCAGGCGCTGCACGGCTCGCAGAGCACCTGCTCGAGGCTTTCCCGGGTGCGCTTGCGGGTCATCTGCACCAGGCCCAGTTCGGTGATGCCGATGATGTTGGTCTTGGCGTGGTCGCGCTCCACCTGCTTGTCCAGGGTGCGCAGCACCTGGCGGCGATGCTCCTCGTCCTCCATGTCGATGAAGTCGATGATGATGATGCCGCCCAGGTTGCGCAGGCGCAGCTGGCGGGCGATGGCCATGGCCGCCTCGAGGTTGGTCTTGAAGATGGTTTCCTCAAGGGTGCGATGACCGACGAAGGCACCGGTGTTGACGTCGATGGTGGTCATCGCCTCGGCCGGATCGATGATCAGGTAGCCGCCGGACTTGAGCAGCACCTTGCGCTCCAGGGCCTTCTGCATCTCGTCTTCCACGCCGTACAGGTCGAAGATCGGCCGCTCGCCGGGGTAGTGCTCCAGGCGGTCGGCGATCTCCGGCATCAGCTCGGCGACGAACTGGCCGACCTTCTGGAAGGTTTCCCGCGAGTCGATGCGGATCTTCTCGATGCCCGGATGCACCAGGTCGCGCAAGGTGCGCAGCGCCAGCGGCAGGTCCTCGTAGATCACCGAGGGCGCGGCGGCGGTCTGCATCTGCGCGGCGATCTGCCCCCACAGGCGATGCAGGTAGCGGATGTCGGCGAGAATTTCCTCGGCGCCGGCGCCTTCCGCGGCGGTGCGCAGGATGAAGCCGCCGGCCTGCTCGATGCCTTCCTTCGCCACGCACTCGGCCACCACCTGCTTGAGGCGTTCGCGCTCGGCCTCGTCCTCGATCTTCAGG
Source organism: Pseudomonas sp. (assembly GCF_035497915.1). Lineage (GTDB taxonomy): Bacteria > Pseudomonadota > Gammaproteobacteria > Pseudomonadales > Pseudomonadaceae > Serpens. The sequence goes on along the minus strand of NZ_DATJCS010000050.1, from coordinate 40,404 downwards.
GAGATGCCCACATGCCGGGTACGCGGCATGTAGACCAGGTAACGGGAGGGAATCGACAGGTGCGTGGTGAGCCGCGCGCCCTTGGAGCCGATGGGGTCCTTGGTGACCTGTACCACCAGGCTCTGGCCGTCATGCACCAGGGCGCTGATCGGCTCGATGGCGCTGCCTTCGCGCTGGGAGATTTCCGAGGCGTGGATGAAGGCGGCGCGCTCCAGGCCGATGTCGACGAAGGCCGCCTGCATGCCCGGCAGCACACGGACCACCTTGCCCTTGTAGATGTTGCCGACGATGCCGCGGCGCTGGGTGCGCTCGACATGCACCTCCTGCAACACGCCGTTCTCGACGACGGCCACGCGCGATTCCATCGGCGTGATGTTGATCAGAATTTCTTCGCTCATGGCTGATTCCTGAAAATGACCGAAGCCCGGGGAGATGGCTTCGCGTGAACATCCTGTCCCCAGCCTATAACGTTCCCGACCAGCAGGGCACGCCGAATGCGGCCAGCAGTTCGGCGGTTTCGCACAGCGGCAGGCCGACCACCCCGGAATAGCTGCCCTGCAGCTCGCGCACGAACACCGCACCCAGACCCTGGATCGCATAGCCGCCGGCCTTGTCGGCGGGTTCGCCACTGGCCCAGTAACGCGCGGCCTCCTCGCCCGGAATGGCGCGGAAGGTCACCCGGCTTTCCACCAGGCGCACCTCGCAGCGGCGGCCGTCGGCCAGCGCCACGGCGGTCAGCACCTGGTGGGTCTGTCCGGACAGGGCGGCGAGCATGGCCAGCCCTTCGGCGCGATCGGCCGGCTTGCCGAGGATCCGTCCGCCCAGCACGACCGTGGTATCGGCCCCCAGCACACACAGCGGCTGCGCAGGGTCGAGGCGCGCCAGCGCGGCGAGCGCCTTATCCCGGGCCAGGCGCCGCACGTAATCGGCAGGCGCTTCGCCGGGCAGCGGCGTCTCGTCGATATCCACCGGCAGCGGATGATGGGCGACCCCGATCTGGGTCAGTAGTTCGCGGCGTCGCGGTGAGGCCGAGGCGAGGTACAGCACAGGCATGTCAGATCCTTGTTTGTCCGGAGCCCGGCTGCGCGCATCCGTCTGACGCAGCCGGCGGCGGGGCCCCGGCTAGTAGACGTCGAAGCGGCGGCGCAGCCAGTGCAGGGCCAGGTACAGCCAGAACCAGAGAACGGCACTGGTCAGCACCGGCACCAGGAACAGCAGGGTGGGCGGTCGGTTGCCGGCCAGGGTGTTGAGCCACAGCAGCACCAGCTGGGCGATCCCGAGGATCACCATCAGCACCATGGCCTGCTGCCAGAGCGGAAACATGCGCAGACGCTGCTGCAGGTTCAGTACCAGGAAGACGATCAGCGCCAGCGGGATGCCGTTGAGACCCAGCAGGGTACCGGACAGCACATCCAGCAGCAGGCCGAAGCCCCAGGCCAGCACCATGCCGCCGCGATGCGGCAGGGCCAGCGCCCAGTAGGCCGCGACCAGCCCCAGCCAGAGCGGGCGGATCAGATCCAGGTTGCCCGGCAGCGGCGCGACGCTGAGCAGCAAGGCGATCAGCAGGGTGGCCCAGATCACCCAGCCATTGTTGGGACGTTCACTGCTCACGGTTCCTGCTCCTGATCCAGCTCCTGCTGCTCCTGCTGCTCCTGATCCGGCTCCTCAAGCGGCGCGCTCGGCGGCTCCACCTCGTGATCGTCCTGCGCAAGGCCTGCGGCGCTGGCGCGCTCCTCGGGCGTGCGCGCATCGCTGAACACCAGCAGCAGATGCCGACTGCGGTTGAGCATCGCGGTGGGCAGCGCCTGCACCTGCAGGAAGGCCTGGCCGGCGTCATGCACCACGGAGCGCACCCGCGCCACCGGATAACCGGCCGGGAAGCGCTGGCCCAGGCCCGAGCTGACCAGCAGGTCGCCTTCTTTGATGTCCGAGGTTTCCGGCACGTGGCGCAATTCCAGGTAGTCGGAACCACTGCCGCTGGCAATGGCGCGCAACCCATTGCGGTTCACCTGCACCGGCACGCTGTGCACGCTGTCGGTGATCAGCAGGACTCGCGCGGTATAGGGCATCACCTCGACCACCTGGCCCATCAGCCCGCTGGCGTCGAGCACCGGCTGGCCGACGAACACGCTGTCGCGCGAGCCCTTGTCGATGATGATGCGCTGGGTGAAGGGACTGGGGTCGAGGCCGATCAGTTCGCTGATGATGACCTTGTCGTCGACCAGCGCGGCGGAGTTGAGCAGTTCGCGCAGGCGCACGTTCTGCTCGGTGAGCGTGGCCAGCTTCTGCAGACGGCGCTGCAGCAGCAGCGCCTCGGTCTTGAGCTGCTGGTTTTCGGCGATCAGCTCGCTGCGGCTGGCCACCTGCTCGCTCATGCCTTCCCAGACCCGCAACGGCAGATCGGTCAGCCAGTAGACCGGGGTGAGCAGCAGACCCAGCTGGCTGCGCACCGGCTTGAGGGTTTCGAAACGGGCATCCACCACCATCAGCACGACCGACAGCACGGTGAGCGCCAGCAGGCGCACACTCAGCGCAGGGCCTTTGACGAATAAGGGTTTGATGGGCGGATCCTCGCTGGGTGCCTGGTCAGTGCGTCCGGCCGCAAAGCCGCGTTGCCCGGGGGCCGGACGCCGCTACAAGGCTCACTCCGTGGACAGCAGGTCCATGGAGTGACGGTCCATCATCTCCAGTGCGCGACCGCCGCCACGGGCCACGCAGGTCAGCGGGTCCTCGGCGATGATCACCGGCAGGCCGGTTTCCTGGGCCAACAGCTTGTCCAGATCGCGCAGCAGCGCGCCGCCACCGGTCAGCACCAGGCCGCGCTCGGCGATGTCCGAGGCCAGTTCCGGCGGGGACTGTTCCAGGGCGCTCTTGACCGCCTGGACGATGGTCGCCAGGGATTCCTGCAGCGCCTCCAGCACTTCGTTGGAGTTCAGGGTGAAGCTGCGCGGCACCCCTTCGGCCAGGTTGCGGCCACGCACGTTCATTTCGCGGACTTCGCCACCCGGGAACGCGGTGCCGATTTCCTGCTTGATGCGTTCGGCAGAGGATTCGCCGATCAGCGAACCGTAGTTGCGACGCACGTAGGTGACGATGGATTCGTCGAAACGGTCGCCACCGACGCGCACGGATTCGGCATACACCACGCCATTCAGGGAGATCAGCGCGATCTCGGTGGTGCCGCCACCGATGTCGACGACCATGGAGCCGCGGGCTTCCTCGACCGGCAGGCCGGCACCGATGGCGGCAGCCATGGGTTCCTCGATCAGGAATACTTCGCGGGCGCCGGCACCGAGCGCGGACTCGCGAATGGCGCGGCGCTCAACCTGGGTGGACTTGCAGGGCACGCAGATCAGCACGCGCGGAGACGGCTGCAGAAAGCTGTTCTCGTGCACCTTGTTGATGAAGTACTGCAGCATCTTTTCGCAGACGCTGAAGTCGGCGATCACGCCGTCCTTCATCGGGCGAATGGCTGCGATGTTGCCCGGGGTGCGGCCCAGCATGCGCTTGGCTTCGCTACCGACGGCGACGACGGTCTTCTGGTTACCGGAGCTACGGATGGCGACGACAGAAGGTTCGTCGAGCACGATGCCGCGTTCGCGCACATAAATCAGGGTATTGGCTGTACCCAGGTCGATCGACAGATCGCTGGAAAACATGCCACGCAGTTTTTTGAACATTAGTTGGGGACCCTAAAGGCAACGCGTGGAAAAAAGGCAGCTGACTCTAGCAAAGTGGGGGAATTTTGGGCAAGGCTGCCTCTGTGTTAGATTGCCACGCTCACGACCGGGCCAGAGGCCCAATGCATCGGCCTTTCGCGAGGGTAGCCTAGACGCTGCCCCGCCTTCCGCGCGTTTCCTGGAGACTCCCCGATGGCGCTTGAACGCTCCGACGTGGAAAAGATCGCCCACCTGGCCCGCCTGGGGCTAGGCGAAAGCGAGATTCCGCAGACCACCGAGACCCTGAACAACATCCTCGGCCTGATCGATGCCATGCAGGCCGTCGACACCACCGGTGTCGAGCCGCTGGCCCACCCGCTGGAAGCCACCCAGCGCCTGCGCGCCGACGTGGTCACCGAGCAGAATCATCGCGATGACTACCAGGCCATCGCCCCGGCCGTGGAAAACGGCCTGTACCTCGTGCCGAAAGTCATCGAATAAAGGAAAGGGTTTCCCATGCACCAACTGACCCTGGCCGAGATCGCCCGTGCGCTGGCCGCCAAGCAGTTTTCCGCCGAAGAGCTGAGCCGCGCCCTGCTGGGCCGCATCCGCCAGCTCGACCCGCAACTGAACAGTTTCATCACCGTCACCGAGGAACAGGCCCTGCAACAGGCCCGCGCCGCCGATGCCCGCCGCGCCGCCGGCGAGAACGGCGCCCTGCTCGGCGCGCCGATCGCCCACAAGGACCTGTTCTGCACCAAGGGCGTGCTGACCAGCTGCGCCTCGAAGATCCTCACCGGCTTCCAGGCGCCGTACGACGCCACCGTGGTCGAGAAGCTCGCCGCCGCCGGCACCGTGACCCTGGGCAAGCTGAACATGGACGAGTTCGCCATGGGCTCGGCCAACGAATCCAGCCACTACGGCGCGGTGAAGAATCCGTGGGATACCTCCCGCGTGCCGGGCGGCTCCTCCGGCGGCTCGGCCGCCGCCGTGGCGGCGCGACTGATCCCGGCCGCCACCGGCACCGACACCGGCGGCTCGATCCGCCAGCCGGCGGCGCTGACCAACCTCACCGGCCTGAAGCCCACCTATGGGCGTGTGTCGCGCTGGGGCATGATCGCCTACGCCTCCAGCCTCGATCAGGGTGGCCCGATCGCCCGCACCGCCGAGGATTGCGCGCTGCTGCTCGGCGCCATGGCCGGCTTCGATGCGAAGGATTCCACCTGCGTCGACCAGCCGGTGGACGACTACCTGGCCGTGCTGACCCAGCCGCTGGCCGGCCTGCGCATCGGCCTGCCGAAGGAATACTTCGGTGACGGCCTCGATAGCCGCATCGCCGAGCGCGTGCTGGCCGTCGTGGAAGAGCTGAAGAAGCTCGGCGCCACCGTGAAGGACATCAGCCTGCCGAACATGAAGCACGCCATCCCGGCGTACTACGTGATTGCCCCGGCCGAGGCCAGCTCCAACCTGTCGCGCTTCGACGGCGTGCGCTTCGGCTACCGCTGCGAGAATCCGGTCAACCTCGAAGACCTGTACAAGCGTTCGCGCGGTGACGGCTTCGGCGCCGAGGTGAAGCGGCGCATCATGGTCGGCACCTACGCGCTGTCGGCCGGCTACTACGATGCCTACTACCTGAAGGCACAGAAGATCCGCCGGCTGATCAAGAACGACTTCATCGCCGCGTTCAACGAGGTGGACCTGATTCTCGGCCCGACCACGCCGAACCCGGCCTGGAAGCTCGGCGAAAAGGCCAGCGACCCGGTCGCCGCCTACCTGGAAGACATCTACACCATCACCGCCAACCTGGCGGGCATTCCGGGCCTGTCGATGCCCGCCGGTTTCGTCGACGGCCTGCCGGTCGGCGTGCAGCTGCTGGCCCCCTATTTCCAGGAGGGTCGCCTGCTCAACGTGGCGCACCAGTACCAGCAGGTCAGCGACTGGCACACCCGCGCGCCGGAAGGGTTTTAAAAGGCTTGCCCCCTCTCCCCAACCCGCGAGGGGAGAGGGGCTTACAGAATTCGAGGAACGCCCCACATGCAATGGGAAACCGTGATCGGCCTGGAAATCCACGCCCAGCTCTCCACCCAATCGAAGATCTTCTCGGCCAGCGCCACCACCTTCGGCGCCGAGCCCAACACCCAGGCCAGCCTGGTCGACCTGGGCATGCCCGGCACCCTGCCAGTGCTGAATGAGCAGGCCGTGCGCATGGCGGTGAAGTTCGGCCTGGCCATCGACGCCGAACTGGGCCGCACCAACGTGTTTGCGCGCAAGAACTACTTCTACCCGGACCTGCCCAAGGGCTACCAGACCAGCCAGATGGACCATCCGGTGGTCGGCAAGGGCCACCTGGACATCACCCTGGAAGACGGCACGGTCAAGCGCATCGGCATCACCCGCGCGCACCTGGAGGAGGACGCCGGCAAGAGCCTGCATGAAGACTTTCACGGCATGAGCGGCATCGACCTGAACCGCGCCGGCACGCCGCTGCTGGAAATCGTCTCCGAGCCGGACATCCGGTCGGCCAAGGAAGCGGTGGCCTATGTGAAGGCCATCCACGCGCTGGTGCGCTACCTGGGCATCTGCGACGGCAACATGGCCGAAGGCTCGCTGCGCTGCGACTGCAACGTCTCGGTACGCCCGAAGGGCCAGGCCGAGTTCGGCACCCGCGCCGAGATCAAGAACGTCAACTCGTTCCGCTTCATCGAGAAGGCCATCAACCACGAGGTGCAGCGGCAGATCGAGCTGATCGAGGACGGCGGCAAGGTGGTGCAGGAAACCCGCCTGTACGACCCGAACAAGGACGAAACCCGTTCGATGCGCAGCAAGGAAGAAGCCAACGACTACCGTTACTTCCCCTGCCCCGACCTGCTGCCGGTGGTGCTGGAGGACAGCTTCATCGAGCAGGTGCGCGGCGAGCTGCCGGAACTGCCCACCGAGAAGCGCGCGCGGTTCGAGAGCCAGTTCGGCCTGTCCACCTACGACGCCAGCGTATTGAGCGCCAGCCGCGAGATGGCCGATTACTTCGAGGCCGTGCAACAGGTCTGCGGCGACGCCAAGCTGGCGGCCAACTGGGTGATGGGCGAGCTGTCCAGCCTGCTCAACAAGGAAGGCCTGGACATCGAGCAGTCTCCGGTTTCCGCCGCGCAGCTGGGCGGGCTGATCCAGCGCATCCAGGACAACACCATCAGCGGCAAGCTGGCCAAGATGGTCTTCGAAGCCCTGGCCGCCGGGGAAGGCGCCACGGCCGATGCGATCATCGAGAGCAAGGGTCTCAAGCAGGTCACCGACAGCGGCGCCATCGAAGCCATGCTCGATGAAGTGCTGGCGGCCAACGCCGAACAGGTCGAGCAGTACCGTGCCAGCGATGAAGCCAAGCGCGGCAAGATGTTCGGCTTCTTCGTCGGCCAGGCCATGAAGGCCTCGAAGGGCAAGGCCAACCCCGGCCAAGTGAACCAATTGCTGAAGAAGAAACTCGAAGGCTGATTACTCGCCGGCCATGGAGGGCCGGCACCGGGGCATGCCGTATCCGGGTGGATCACCGGCATGCCGTTATCCTGCCCATCGTGGGCGCCTAACCCATCCGGTCCTCGCATGCGTTATCTCTTTATCCTGCTCAGCGCCGTACTCCTGTTCGCCTGCAGCAACCCCGGCAATCAGCAGACCGCGCTGCTGCCAGCGCCCATCGAAGCCAGTCCGCACAAGGCCCTGGAAGGCAAGGCCTCCTGGTACGGCCCGCGCTTTCACGGCCGCAAGACCGCCAGCGGCGAAGCCTTCGATCAGCACGACCTGACCGCGGCCCATCGCAGCCTGCCCTTCGGCACGCGCGTGAAGGTCACCAACCTGAGGAACGGCAAGTCGGTGGTGGTACGCATCAATGACCGCGGCCCCTATGCCAAGGGCCGGATGATCGACCTGTCGCGCGCCGCCGCCAAGCGCCTGGACATGCTGCGCAGCGGCGTGGCCCAGGTGCGCGTCGAGCGATTGACCCGCCGCAACTGATACCCGCCTCTCCCCCTGATGGCGTGGCCGGCGTGAGCGCGGCCCGCTGAACGAAACCCATCGGGCCTGTCGGCCTGCTCCAGGATGCGCATTTCATGAGTTTGATGACCTTCGTCTATCTGATCGCGGGACTGGTCCTGCTGGTGATCGGCGCCGAACTGCTGGTGCGTGGCGCCGCGCGCCTGGCCGCCCGCTTCGGCATCTCGCCGCTGGTGATCGGCCTGACCGTGGTGGCCTTCGGCACCAGCGCGCCGGAAACCGCCGTCAGCGTGCAGTCGGCACTGGCCGGCAGCGGCGACCTGGCAATCGGCAACGTGGTGGGCAGCAACATCGCCAACGTGTTGCTGATCCTCGGCCTCACCGCGCTGATCGCGCCGCTCACGGTATCGCGCCAGCTGATCCGCCTCGATGTGCCGATCATGATCGGCGCCAGCCTGGTCGTGTTCGCCCTGGCCTGGGATGGCGAGTTGAGTCGCCTCGACGGTGCCTTGCTGTTTGCCGCCGTGGTGACCTACACGCTGTTCCTGATCGTGCAGAGCCGCAAGGACCCGGGCAGCGCCAGCGACGAGTTCGGCACCGAATTCGGCCTGCACGAGACACCCAAGCCCTACGCCTGGGTCCGCGACCTGCTGTTGCTGCTCGCCGGACTGGTGTTGCTGGTGGGCGGCGCCAACCTGCTGGTGGAAGGGGCCGTGGCGCTGGCGCGGGCGCTGGGCTTCTCGGAGCTGGTGATCGGCCTGACGGTGATCGCCATCGGCACCTCGCTGCCGGAGCTGGCCACCTCGCTGATCGCCGCCATCAAGGGCGAGCGCGACATCGCGGTGGGCAACATCGTCGGCAGCAACATCTTCAACCTGCTGTGCGTGCTCGGCCTGGCTTCGCTGGTGTCGCCCGCAGCGATCTCGGTCTCCCCCAACGCACTGGCCTTCGACTTCCCGGTGATGATCGCCGTGGCGGTGGCCTGCCTGCCGGTGTTCTTCGCCGGCTACCGCATCAACCGCTGGGAGGGCTTGCTGTTCCTGGGCTATTACGTCGCCTACACCAGCTACCTGGTGTTGTTCAGCGTCGGCATGCCGCAGGCCGGCATTCTCGGCCACGCGCTGCTTGGCTACGCCCTGCCGCTGACCGCCGTGACGCTGCTGGTGATCGCCGGCAACGCCTGGCGCCGCCAGCGCTGACCCCCACGCTCAGCCTGCGCGCTGCAACAGGCGCAGGCCGATCAGCGCACAGAACGCGCCCGGCAACACCACGGCCAGCAGCGGCGAAAAGCCGAACACCAGGCTGGCCGGGCCCAGCAGGTCCTGGATGATGCGGAACACGAAGCCCACCAGCACGCCGGTGAAGATGCGCTGGCCCAGGGTCACCGAGCGCAGCGGCCCGAAGATGAAGGAAATGGCCAGGATCACCAGCGAGGCGGTGATCAGCGGCTGCAGCACCTTGCCCCAGAACGCCAGCCAGTAGGGACCGTTGTCCAGCCCCTGGCCGCCGAGGAAGCGCGCGTAGCGCCACAGGCCGCTGATCGACAGGGCGTCCGGTTCGGTGATCAGGGTGCTGACCAGTTGCGGGGTCAGCTCGACCCGCCAGGTCTGGGTGGGCACACGACTTGTCTCGCTGCGCTGCTCCGTGAGTCTGGTGCTGGCCACCCCATGCAGGATCCAGTGGTCACCGGCAAATTCGGCGCGCTCGGCAAAACTCGATTCTTGCAGAACCCGGGCGTCATCGAAGATGAAACGGGTGATTCCCAGCATTACCCCGTCGCTGCGCGCGGCGTTGATGTGCACATACTGATTGCCCTCGCGATGCCAGAGGCCCTTGGAGCTCATGGCCTGGCCGCCGTTGCGGGCTATATCTCGCTTGAAGTCGGCCAGCACTTCGGTCTTCGGCATCACGAATTCGGACAGCGCCAGGCCCAGCACCATCAGCAGCAACATGGGCGCCATCACCGCACCGACGATGCGCACCAGCGGCACGCCGGAGGCGCGCATGACGGTAAGTTCACTGCTGCTGGCCAGGGTGCCCAGACCGATCAGGCAGCCGATCAGCGCGCCCATCGGCAGCAATTCGTACAGACGGCGCGGCGAAGTCAGCAGCACATACTCGAGCACTTCGGGAACGCCATACGCGGCACGCATGAAGGTGAGTTCATCGATCAGGGCGAACAGCAGCGACAGGCCCCACAGCACGCCCAGCACCGCGAGGATGGACATAAGCACCTGGCGACCGACGTAACGATCCAGCCGGTTCATGGGCGACCCTCCTGCCGGGCGGCGCGCAGCGCGGCCCACTTCAACGACAGCGGCTCCCAAAAGAAGATCAATGCGCCGATGCAAAGGAACAGCAGGTGTACCCACCAGAGGCCGATCTGGGGGGGGATCCCGCCTTTTTCCACCTGGCTGCGCATGGCGATCAGCAGGCCGAGGTAACTCATGTACAGGAACAGCGCGGGCAGCAGCTTGAGGTAGCGGCCCTGGCGCGGGTTAGCCTTGGCCATCGGCACGGCGAACAGCGTCATCACCAGCACGATGAGCGGCAGCGACAGCCGCCACTGCAGCTCAGCCTGCTGGGCCCTGCCCGGGTGCCTCCAGAGGGTGGAGGTGGGGTCGTCATCCAGGCTACGATTCGGACCCAGATTCGCCTCGGGACTGGGCAACAGCACACCGTAACGGTCGTATTGCAAAACGCGATAGTCCGCCTGGCCGGGCATGCCGTCGTAGCGATAGCCGTTCTCCAGCACCAGATAGCGGCGGCCATCTTCCTGGATCAGGTGGCGACCTCGCTCGGCAATCAGGGTGGTGATCTGTCCACTGTCCCGCTCGGTGATGAATACCCCGCGCAGCACGGTACGCTCGGCGTTGAGGGATTCCGTGTAGGTCACCCGGGCACCGGAGCCCAGCTCCTGAAAGCGCCCCGCCGAAAGAGTTTCCAGCTCGCTCAGGTTGTCCTGCGAAGCCAGCAGCTCCCAGGAGGAATAGGCACTGTTCGGCGCCACCGACAGCGCCAGCCAGCCCACCACCAGCGCCAGCAACGCGGCCGGCCCCAGGGTGTACAGCAGCAGGCGCTGCTGGCTCATGCCGGACGCCGACAGCGCGGCCATCTCGCTTTCCAGATACAGCCGGCCGTAGCTGAGCATGATGGCCAGGAACAGACCCAGCGGCAGGATCAGCTGCAGGAAGCCCGGCATGCGGTAGAGCATCACCCACAGCAGCACGCTGGGATCGAGAACCCCCCGCGCCGCCTGCGCCAGGTACTTGATGAAGCGCCCGCTCATGATGATCACCAGCAGCACGGCGCTGACCGCGGTGGCGGTTATCAACAGCTCGCGGAACAGGTAGCGGAAGATGATCACAACGGGCACTCCAGGGTTGTCAGCCGCGGGCGGCAACGCTCACACTAGCCGCATTCTCGGGCCGGCCCACCGTCCGGCGAGCCACTGAAAACAGCCGGCGATTATCCTGCAAAGCCGACCCTTTGTCTTGGGGACACACTGCAATGGAATTCCTTGTCAAACAAACGCGCCCGGAAACCCTGAAGACCGCCACGCTGGTGCTGGCGGTCGGCGAGGATCAGCAACTGGGCGAACAGGCCCGTGCGGTGGATGCCGCCAGCGAGGGCGCGCTCGGCGCGCTGCTCAAGCGCGGCGACCTGGCGGGCAAGCCCGGCCAGACCCTGCTGCTGCAGGGTCTGCCGAACATCAAAGCCGAGCGCATCCTGCTGGTCGGTCGCGGCAAGGAAGACTCCCTATCCGCCAGGCAGTTCCGCAAGGTGCTCGGCGCGACCTTCGGCGTGCTCAAGGAGCTGGCCGGCAGCGATGCCGCCCTGGCCTTCGACGACGTACAGGTCAAGGACCGCGACGCTTACGGCCGCGCGCGCCTGATCGCCGAGTGCCTGGCCGACGGCAACTATGTGTTCGACCGCTTCAAGAGTGAAAAGGCCAAGCCGCGCAAGCTGAAGAAGGTCACTCTGCTGACCGCCGCCACCGATGACGCCGAACGCGCCACCCGCCAGGCCCGCGCCATCGCCGCCGGCATGGCGCTGGCCCGCGACCTGGGCAACCTGCCGCCGAACCTGTGCCACCCCAGCTTCCTGGCCGAGCAGGCCGAGGCGCTGGCCGTCGAGCACAAGAACCTCAAGGTGGAGATCCTTACCGAGAAGAAGCTGCGCGAGCTGGGCATGGGTGCGTTCCTTGCCGTGGCCCAGGGCAGCGAGCAGCCGCCGCGCCTGATCGTCCTGCACTACCAGGGCGCGAAAAAGAAGAGCGAGCAACCCTACGTGCTGGTCGGCAAGGGCATCACCTTCGACACCGGCGGCATCAGCCTCAAGCCCGGCCTGGGCATGGACGAGATGAAGTACGACATGTGCGGCGCCGCCAGTGTGCTCGGCACCTTCCGCACCGTGCTGGAGCTCGGCCTGCCGATCAATCTGGTCGGCCTGCTGGCCTGCGCGGAGAACATGCCCAGCGGCCGGGCCACCCGTCCGGGCGACATCGTCACCACCATGAGCGGGCAGACCGTGGAAATCCTCAACACCGACGCCGAAGGCCGCCTGGTGCTGTGCGACACCCTGACCTACGCCGAGCGCTTCAAGCCCAAGGCCGTGGTGGACATCGCCACCCTCACCGGCGCCTGCATCGTCGCGCTGGGCAGCCAGACCTCCGGCCTGCTGGGCAACGACGACGCCCTGGTGCAGCAACTGCTGAGCGCCGGCGTCGTCGCCGACGACCGTGCCTGGCAGCTGCCGCTGTTCGACGACTACCAGGAACAGCTGGACAGCCCGTTCGCCGATATCGCCAACATCGGCGGCCCGAAGGCCGGGACCATCACCGCCGCCTGCTTCCTGTCGCGCTTCACCAAATCGTATCCCTGGGCGCACCTGGATGTTGCCGGCACCGCCTGGATCAGCGGCGGCAAGGAAAAGGGCGCCACCGGTCGTCCGGTGCCGCTGCTGACCCAGTACCTGCTGGACCGCAGCGAGGTCTGATACCCCTTCGCGGGCACCGCAACCGGCGCCCGCCTCACCTGATCCGGAAGCCGCATGCCACGCGTCGAGTTCTACGTCCTGCCCGATACCGATCCGCGCCAGCGACTCAAGGTCGCCTGCCAGCTGGCGGGCAAGGCCTGGCGCGCCGGCATGACGGTGTTCATCCGTGGCGCGGACGAAGCCGACTGCGAAGCGCTGGACGATCTGCTGTGGAGTTTCCGCAGCGCCAGCTTCATCCCCCACAACCGCCACGAGGACGGCGCGGATGCCCCGGTGGTGATCGGCATCGACCAGCCGCCCGCCCATCCGCAGGGGCTGCTGATCAATCTGCATCCCGAGCTGCCCGCCGATCCCGAACGTTTCGGTCGGGTGATCGAGATCGTCAACCAGGCGCCAGAGCTGCTGACCATCTGCCGGGAACATTTCCGCCAGTACCGTCAGCGCGGCTATGCTCCCCAGCGTGTTGAACTCTGACCCGCCTGCCGCCATGGAACGCAAACCGCCGCCCCGCCCCGACCCGCCGCCGCATAGCCAAGGCGCGCAACGTCCGCGCATCGCCCCCGAACCGCCGCTGCTCACCGATGCCCTGGATGCCGATGGCATTCCCGTGCTCAGCGACGTACTCGAGCCCGGCACGCCGCCGAAACCGGCCGCACCGCCCGCCGAGCGCCGCAGCAACGATGAATTGCGCAATGCCGCCGAGCTGGTCTTCCAGGAAGTGCTGGACGAGTACCTGCCGCGTATCGAGGACGAGATCCGCAAGCGACTGCGCGAGCGCATGGGCAACCTGATCCGCGCCGGGAAATCGTAGCGTCGCCACGCGGTGGACAATCGCTACGCGAGTTGCCCGCCCTACAGAGCCAGTGCGGCTAAAGCCCCTCCCCCAGGCGTCACGGCTTTGCCTTATACTCACCGGCTTTTTCCGACCAGCCGTTAAGGGTCCCGCCGCATGGACAAGACCTACCAGCCGCACGCCATTGAATCCCGTTGGTACGCCGAATGGGAAGCGAACAACTATTTCGCCCCGCAAGGGTCCGGCGAGTCCTACACCATTGCCCTGCCGCCGCCGAACGTGACCGGCAGCCTGCATATGGGCCACGGTTTCAACAACGCGATCATGGATGCGCTGATCCGCTTCCGCCGCATGCAGGGTCGCAACACCCTGTGGCAGCCGGGCACCGACCACGCCGGCATCGCCACCCAGATGGTGGTGGAGCGCCAGCTGGCCGCACAGAACCTGTCGCGCCACGACCTGGGCCGCGAGAAGTTCCTGGAAAAGGTCTGGGAGTGGAAGGAACAGTCCGGCGGCACCATTACCCGGCAGATCCGGCGCCTGGGCAGTTCGGTGGACTGGTCGCGCGAGCGCTTCACCATGGACGACGGCCTGTCCGAAGCGGTCAAGGAAGCCTTCGTGCGCCTGCACGAGGACGGCCTGATCTACCGCGGCAAACGCCTGGTCAACTGGGACACCAAGCTGCACACGGCGATTTCCGACCTGGAAGTGGAGAACCATGACGAGAAGGGCCACCTCTGGCACCTGCGTTATCCGCTGGCCGAAGGCGCGAAGACCGCCGAAGGGCTGACCTATCTGGTGGTCGCCACCACCCGCCCGGAAACCATGCTCGGCGACGCCGCCGTGGCCGTGCACCCGGAGGACGAGCGCTACAAGGACCTGATCGGCCGTCATGTGCTGCTGCCGCTGGTCAATCGCCTGATCCCCATCATTGCCGACGAGTACGTCGACCGCGAGTTCGGCACCGGCTGCGTGAAGATCACCCCGGCCCATGACTTCAACGACTATGAAGTCGGCAAGCGCCACAACCTGCCGCTGATCAACATCTTCGACAAGAACGCCGCCGTGCTGGCGCGCGCCCAGGTGTTCAGCCTGGACGGCAGCGTCAACGAGCAGGTCGATGCTGAGCTGCCGGCCGCCTACGCCAGCATGGACCGTTTCGATGCCCGCAAGGCCATCGTCGCCGAGTTCGACGCCATGGGCCTGCTGGAGAAGATCGACGACCACGCCCTGAAGGTGCCCAAGGGCGACCGCTCCGGCACCGTCATCGAGCCGTGGCTGACCGACCAGTGGTACGTGTCCACCAAGCCGCTGGCCGAGAAGGCCATCGCCGTGGTGGAAAGCGGCGAGATCCAGTTCGTGCCCAGGCAGTACGAGAACATGTACTTCAGCTGGATGCGCGACATCCAGGACTGGTGCATCAGCCGCCAGCTGTGGTGGGGCCACCGCATCCCGGCCTGGTACGACGAGGCCGGCAACGTGTATGTCGGTCGCGACGAGGCGGAGGTGCGCAACAAGCACGGCATCCGCAACGATGAGGCGCTGCGCCAGGACGAGGACGTGCTGGACACCTGGTTCAGCTCCGGCCTGTGGACCTTCTCGACCCTCGGCTGGCCGCAGCAGACCGACTTCCTGAAGACCTTCCACCCCACCGACGTGCTGGTCACCGGCTTCGACATCATCTTCTTCTGGGTCGCCCGGATGATCATGCTGTCCACCCACCTGATGGGCGAGATCCCGTTCAAAACCGTCTATGTCCATGGCCTGGTGCGCGACAGCCAGGGCCACAAGATGTCCAAGTCCAAGGGCAACGTGCTCGACCCGCTGGACATCGTCGACGGCATCGACCTGGAAACCCTGGTGGCCAAGCGCACCAGCGGCATGATGCAGCCCAAGCTGGCCGAGAAGATCGCCAAGCAGACCCGCGCCGAATTCCCGGAAGGCATCGCCAGCTACGGCACCGACGCCCTGCGCTTCACCTTCTGCTCGCTGGCCTCCACCGGCCGCGACATCAAGTTCGACATGGGCCGCGTCGAAGGCTACCGCAACTTCTGCAACAAGCTGTGGAACGCCACCAACTTCGTGCTGGAGAACACCGACGGCAAGGACTGCGGCGTCAACGATGAGCCCGTCGAGCTGTCCGCCGTGGACCGCTGGATCATCTCCGCGCTGCAGCGCTGCGAGGACGATGTCACCCGCCACCTGGACGCCTTCCGCTTCGACCTGGCCGCCCAGGCCCTCTACGAGTTCATCTGGGACGAGTACTGCGCCTGGTACCTGGAGCTGGTCAAGCCGGTGCTGTGGGACGAGATCGCGCCCGCCGAGCGCCTGCGCGGTACCCGCCGCACCCTGGTGCGCGTGCTGGAAGTCATCCTGCGCCTGGCCCACCCGATCATGCCGTTCATCACCGAAGAGATCTGGCAGCGCATCAAGGGCCTGGCCGGCAAGGAAGGCCCGACCCTGATGCTGCAACCCTGGCCGGTGGCGAACGAGGCCAGGCTGGACGCCGACGCCGAGGCCGATATCGCCTGGGTGAAGACCTTCATGCTCGGCGTGCGGCAGATTCGCGGCGAGATGAACATCTCCATGGCCAAGCGCATCAACGTGGTGCTGGCCAATGCCAGCGAGCAGGATCGCCGTCGCCTGGGCGACTTCGAGCCGCTGCTGGCCAAGCTGGCCAAGCTGGAATCGGTGCGCGTGCTGGGCGCCGAGGAGCGCGAGCCGCTGGCCGCCATCGCC
This sequence comes from Pseudomonas sp., assembly GCF_035497915.1. Lineage (GTDB taxonomy): Bacteria > Pseudomonadota > Gammaproteobacteria > Pseudomonadales > Pseudomonadaceae > Serpens. The sequence goes on along the minus strand of NZ_DATJCS010000050.1, from coordinate 24,237 downwards.
CTGGTCGGCGAGATGCGCGTGCTGGTGCCGATGGCCGGGCTGATCGACAAGGATGCCGAGCTGGCGCGCCTGGACAAGGAAATCGCCCGCCTGCAGGGCGAGGTGCAGCGCGTCGGCGGCAAGCTGTCCAACGCCAGCTTCGTCGACAAGGCGCCGCCGGCGGTGATCGACAAGGAACGCGCCAAGCTCGCCGAAGCCGAACAGGCCCTGGCCAAGCTGGTCGAACAGCGCGAGCGCATCGCCACGCTGTAATCCCCAAAACCCGGAAACAGACCCCTTCGCGATCTGTTTCCGGGTTTTTCCGCACGCTTGACCTGCGACAATTTCACTCACCCGTTTTAGCAGGCATAATGCCCAGCCAAGACGGATGATGGCGCCTGGCTATTAGCTCTTCACCTCCACGCCAGCCGAGCCTCCCGCGCACGAATCCCTTCACTTTGGAGTCATGTCCATGTACCTCCTGATGGCAGCCATCTTCGTCGTTGGCTATTTGTGCATCGCGCTCGAACATCCGCTCAAGCTCGACAAGGCCGCCTCGGCCCTCCTCACCGCCGCCCTCACCTGGGCGGTGCTTGTTCTGGGCGCCGACCAGATCCTGCCGCTGCTGGAACTGGGCAGCCACAACCCGGCCGACTCCTCCGCGTTCGTGGTCGGCGAGCTGCGCCACCACCTGGGCGAGATCGCCGAGATCCTGTTCTTCCTGCTCGGCGCCATGACCATCGTCGAGCTGATCGACGCCCATGGCGGCTTCAAGGTAATCACCGACCGCATCCACACGCGCAAGCGGGTCACCCTGCTGTGGATCATCGGCCTGCTGACCTTCTTCCTCTCCGCGGTGCTGGACAACCTGACCACCACCATCGTGATGATCTCCCTGCTGCGCAAGCTGGTTCGCGGCCGCCCGGAGCGCTGGTTGTATGTCGGCGTAGTGGTGATCGCCGCCAACGCCGGCGGCGCCTGGTCGCCGATTGGTGACGTGACCACCACCATGCTGTGGATCGGTGGCCAGATCACTGCCCATGGCGTGATCACCCAGCTGTTCTTCCCCAGCCTGGTCTGCCTGCTGGTGCCGCTGCTGGTGCTCAGCTTCCGTCTGCATGGCGAGGCACCGCGCCCGCGCACCCAGACACACCTGGGCGAGAAGCACCCACCGGTGACCACCCCGTTCGAGCGCAACCTTGTGCTGGGCATGGGCCTGGGCGCCCTGCTGTTCGTGCCGGTATTCAAGACCGTTACCGGCTTGCCGCCGTACATGGGCATCCTGTTCGGCCTGGGCGTGCTCTGGGTGGCCACAGAAATCATGCACCGCAAGAAGCTCGCCGAGCACCGTCACCCGCTGTCGGTCATCGGCGTTCTGCATCGCGTCGATACGCCGAGCATCCTGTTCTTTCTCGGCATCCTGCTGGCGGTCTCCTCGCTGGCCACCGCCGGGCACCTGACCCAGGTCGCTACCGCGCTGCGCGACAGCCTGGGCAACATCTTCGCCATCAACTACGCCATCGGCCTGCTCTCCGCCGTGGTCGACAACGTGCCGCTGGTGGCCGGCGCCATGAAGATGTACCCGCTGGTCAGCGACGGCATGCTCGCTTCCGCCGCCGCCGAGGACTCTGGCTGGCTGGCCCAGTTCATCACCGACGGCCGCTTCTGGGAGTTCCTGGCCTTCTGCGCCGGCACCGGCGGCAGCTCGCTGATCATCGGCTCGGCCGCTGGTGTGGCCGCGATGGGCATGGAACGCATCGGCTTCTTCTGGTACGTCAAGCGGGTCAGCCTGCTGGCCTTCCTGGGCTATACCGGTGGTGCCGCCGCCTATCTGGCCATCAACGTCCTCTGATGTTCCTCCTCCGGGGCGCTACGGCGCCCCGCCTGACAGGGAAGTCACCTCCATGCCACCGAGCAAGACCAGGACCAGCTTCTACCGTCGCCTGTACGTGGCCTGGCTGATCCACAGCGACACCGCCAGCAGCGTGCCGGCCATCATGGCCGCCACCGGCATGCCGCGCCGCACCGCCCAGGACACCCTGGACGCGCTGGCCGAACTGGACATCGACTGCGTCTTCGAACAGGGCGATGGCGAGCGCCACAACAGCGGCGGCTACCGCATCCGCGACTGGGGGCCGATCGACCCGCGCTGGGTCGAGGCGCACCTGCCGCAACTGAAGTCCATCCTCGGCTATCCCTGACTTGACTTCCGTCAAGCGAGAATAGTTCTCGTTTGAATTAGCATTGCTCCCAGACCGCATTCCGCTGGGAGTCCCACATGCACCTGCGCCTCACCCCGCTCGCCCTGGCCCTGAGCCTGGCCAGCCTGCCGACCTTCGCCGACACCCTCACCCTGGACAGCACCGTGGTCACCGCCCGCGGCTACGCCAGCGACAGCCAGGACACCCCGCAGGCCATTGAAGTGCTGCGCCCGCAACCGGCCAGCAGCGAACCGCTGGGCAGCCTGCTGCGCGGCGAGCCCGGCCTGGCCGTGCACAGCGACGGCGCCTGGGGACAGAACCCGGTGCTGCGCGGGCTGAAGAAGGAAAGCGTGGTGCTGCTGGTCGACGGTGTGCGGGTCAATTCCGCGCAGCCGCAGGGCGCGCTGGCCTCGTTCAGCGACCTGGGCCTGGTGGACCGCGTGGAAGTGGTCAAGGGCCCGGGGTCGGTGCTCTATGGCAGCGGCGCCCTGGGCGGCGCGGTCAACCTGCTCACCCCGCCGGCGCGCTTCAGCGATCAGCAGCAGCAGGGCGGCCGGTTCGGCCTCGGCGCCGGCACGGTCGACGATGCCCTGAGCGGCGCGCTGCTGCTCGAGGATTCCGGCCCGCGCCACGGCCTGCTGGTCGGCGTGGCCGGCAGCGACGTCGGCGACTACGAAAGCCCCGACGACACGCAAGCGAACACCGGCTACCGCTCCAACAGCCTGCTGCTCAAGTACCAGCAGAAGCTCGCCGACGATTACGTGCTGCGCCTCAATGCCCAGCGCCACGACGACCGCGACGTCTGGTATCCGGCCTCGCGCAAGTCCGCGCCGCCCGCCCAGGCCGCGCTGCTCGGCGAAATCACCATGCATTCGCCGGAACAGACCCGCGAACTCTATGCCCTCGGCCTGGATGCGCCGCTCGGCGTCGGCAGCCTGTCCACCGAGCTGTATCGCCAGGAGGTGTTCCGCCAGATCCGCGCCTACTCCGCGAAGCTGCAGCGCAACTACGTGGAAAACGACGTCAGCTTCATCACCCACGGCCTGCGCAGCACCTGGCTGGCCTCGCTGGGTGACAGCCACCAGCTGAGCGTCGGCGTCGACGGCTGGAAGATGACCGGCGATCCGGAACGCTACCTGTCGCCCACCGGGGTACGCATGCTCAACAACCCCTTCGAGGACGGCGAGATCACCTCCGCCGGCCTGTTTGTACAGGACGCGTTCAGCCTTGGCGTCACCCAGATCACCCTCGGCCTGCGCTACGACCGGGTCGAGGGTGATGCCGCCAAGAAGGGCAGCGGCCCGATGGCGCAGACCCAAGGTCTGACGAGCAGCGACAACAACCTCTCCTGGTCGCTCGGCGTGGTGCAGCCGCTGACCGACACCCTCAACGCCTACGCCAACCTCGGCCAGGCCTACCGCTCGCCGGACCTGCGCGAGCGCTTCGAGGACGCCGCGCGCGGCGACGGCTACTACCACATCGGCAACCCGCAACTGGACCCGGAGCGGTCCACCAGCGTGGAGATCGGCCTCAAGGGTCGCGACGGCGCGCTCGGCTACCAGCTGGCGGCCTTCCACACGCGCATCGACGACTACATCGCCGGCCGCGTGGTTGCCGGGCAGGTCCAGGCGGGCCTGCCGGTCAAGCGCACCGAGAACATCGACGAAGTGGAAATCCACGGCCTGGAAGGCAACCTCGACCTGCCGCTTGGCGCCTTCCTGCTGGATGCCGGCTTCACCTGGCTGCGCGGCGAGAACCGGCAGTACGACGAGCCGCTGTACCAGATGCCGGCCCACGAACTGCGCCTGGGCATCGGTCAGCCGGCCGAGCGCGGCCTGTCCTGGCGCACCGGGGTGCGCGCGGTGGCCGAGCAGGACCGCGTCGCCACCCGCTTCGCCAACGGCACCGAGGACGCCACCCCCGGCTACGCGGTGGTCGATGCCCGGCTCGGCTGGGGCTTCGGCAGCCTCGGCGTGCTGAACGCCGCGCGCCTCGACCTGCGCCTGAACAACCTGCTAGACAAGCGCTACCACGAACACCTGGCCGACGGCGTCAGCGGCCAGGAACTGGCCATGCCGGGGCGCGGCGCCGTGCTCGCCCTGAGTGGAGACTTCTGATGCGCCAGACCTTGCTGTCCCTGGCCTGCGCCGCCCTGCTGCTGCTCGGCGCGCCGACGCAGGCCGAACCGCGCCAGCGGCTGCTGCTGGCCGGGCCGCTGTCGGCGGTGTCCAACCCGCTGATCCACATGGTCGAATCCGGCGCGCTCGCCGACCTGGCCGAGCGCGTGGAGTTCGTCAGCTGGCGCGACCCGGACCAGCTGCGGCTGATGGCGCTGAACGGCCAGGCCGACGTGCTGGCCATGCCAGTCAACGTCGCCGCCAACCTCTACAACCGCGGCGCCCCGGTGGCGCTGCTCAACGTCTCCACCTGGGGGCTGCTGTGGATGGTGTCCCGCGAGCCGGGGCTGACGCGCATCGAGGACTTTCGGGGCAAGGAAATCGCCATGCCGTTTCGCGGCGACATGCCCGACGTGCTGTTCGGCCTGCTCGCCGAGCGCGCCGGGCTGAACCTGCGTCAGGACCTCACGCTGCGCTACGTGGCCAACCCGATGGACGCCATGCAGCTGCTGCTGATGCGCCGCGTCGACCATGCCCTGCTGGCCGAGCCGGCGGTGTCCATGGCGCTGCGCAAGAGCGGCTCCTTCCCGCTCAGCCTGGTGGCCCCGGAGCTGTACCGCAGCCTGGACATCCAGCAGGCCTGGGGGCTGAGCTTCCAGCGCGCGCCGCGCATCGCCCAGGCCGGCATCGCGCTGGTCGGCGCGGCCCGCGAGGACGCCGTGCTGGCCGCGCGCGTCGCCAGCGCCTACGCCGACTCGCTGGCCTGGTGCCAGGCCAACGCCGAGGCGTGCGGGCAGTTGGTGGTCACGCACCTGCCGGCGCTGCTGCCCGAAGCGGTCAGCGACGCCATGGCGGTCAGCCAGATGCGCGCGGTGGCCGCACCGGACGCCCGCCCGGAAGTGGAGTTCCTGCTCGAACAGCTGCAGGCCCGCAACCCGGCGCTGATCGGCGGCAAGTTGCCGGATGACGGCTTCTACCTGGACGTGCATCCATGAGACTGCTGCGCACCCTGCTGGGCGACTGGCCGGCTTACCTGTGGAGCGGCTGGGGCGCCCTGGCCAGCCTGTTGCTGCTGTTCGCCGGCTGGCAGCTGGCCGCCGAACACTACGGCGCGCTGGTGCTGGCCGAACCCCTGGAGGCATTCGCCTCCCTTGCGCGTTTCTGGGCGGACGGAACCGCCCTGCGGGAACTGGCGATCACCGGTCGCCGCGCGCTGAGCGGGCTGCTGCTGGCGCTGCTGATCGGCAGCGCGCTGGGGCTGGCCGCCGGGGTGTCGATGACCGCCTCGATGATGTCGCGCCCGCTGGTCACCGTGCTGCTCGGCATGCCGCCGATCGCCTGGCTGGTGCTGGCCATGCTGTGGTTCGGCGCCAGCGACGGCACGCCGGTGTTCACCGTGTTCGTCGCCGCCTTCCCGGTGGTGTTCATCGGCGCCCTGCAGGGCACGCGCACCCTGGACGGCCAGCTGCGCGAGATGGCCCGCACCCTGCACCTGCCGCCGCACCTGATGGTGCTGGATGTGTACCTGCCGCACCTGTTCTCCTACCTGTTCCCGGCCTGGGTGGCGGCGCTGGGCATGTCCTGGAAGATCGTCATCATGGCCGAGCTGCTGGCCAGCCAGGACGGCGTCGGCGCCGCCCTGGCGATCACCCGTTCGCACCTGGACAGCGCCGGCACCCTGGCCTGGATCAGCGCCGTGGTCGGCCTGCTGCTGGCCATCGAATACCTGTTGCTGGAGCCGCTCAAACGCGAAGTCGAGCGCTGGCGGGAGCCGTCCTGATGAGCCATCCACGTCTTGAGGTCCGCCAGCTGGCGCACAGTTTCGTGCGCACCCCGGTGCTGGCCGACGTTTCCTTCACCCTGACCGCCGGCGAGGTCTGCGCGCTGGTCGGCCCCTCCGGCTGCGGCAAGACCACCCTGCTGCACCTGTGCAACGGCCTGCTGGACCTGCAGGACGGCGAAATCGCCAACGGCTTCGCCAACCCGGTGACGCTGTTCCAGCAGCCGCGCCTGCTGCCCTGGAAGACCGCGCTGGACAACATCGCCCTGAGCCTCAAGGCCCGCGGCGTGCCGCGCGCGCGGCGCGAGGCGGCCGCCATCCGCCTGGCCGCGCGCCTGGGCCTGTCGCGCGACGACCTGGACAAGTTCCCGCGCCAGCTCTCCGGCGGCATGCAGAGCCGCGTGGCGCTGGCCCGCGCGCTGCTGCCCGAACCCGACCTGCTGCTGCTCGACGAACCCTTCGCGGCGCTGGACATCGGCCTGAAGAGCGAGCTCTACGCGCTGTTGCAGACGCTGCAGACCGAGCGCGGCATGGCCGTGCTGATGATCACCCACGACCTGATGGAGGCCGTGCGCCTGTCCGACCGCATCCTGCTCATGGCCGCCGAGCCGGGGCGCATCGTCGCGCGCTTCGCCCTCGACCAGCCGCGCGCGCGGCGCGACGACGCCTGGGTCTACCAGACCACCGCCCAGTTGCTGCAACAACCCGTGGTGCGCGCCAGCTTCGGCCTGCCGACGCCACACCCCGGTGTACCGGCGAGTCCTGGCACGCCTCTCTCGGTACGGACCGAGAGCGATGTATCGCCCAAACGGAGCCCGAGCCGATGCTGAAACTCACCGTCCCCGCACGCTGGCAGGGCGCGCCCTGGCTGCTCTGCGCCTTCCGCCCGTTCTTCCTCGCCACCCTGGCCAGCGCCGCGCTGCTGATGGGCGTGTGGCTGGGCTATCTGCGCGGGCTGTGGCCGCTGCCGGCGGTGCCCGGCGGGCCGCTGGTCTGGCATGCCCACGAGCTGCTGTTCGGCTTCGGCCTGGCCGCGGTGGCCGGCTTCGTGCTCACCGCGGTGCCGGAATTCACCCGCACCGCGCCGGTGAGCCGGCCGCTGTTCTTCTGGCTGCTGGTGCTCTGGCTGCTGGCCCGCGCCAGCTTCTGGCTGAGCGGCCTGCTCGGCCCCTGGCCGGCGGCGATCTGCAACGTCGGCCTGGCATTGGCCCTGCCGCTGCTGCTGGCGCGCCGGCTGTTCGCCGAGCCGAGCCGCCGCCAGTGGGCCTTCGCCGCCGGACTGCTGAGCTTCGCGCTCACCGCCATCGGCTTCTACAGCGACCTGCTGCAGGGCCTGCCGCCGATGCGCTGGCTGCACGCCGGCATCGGCGCCATGCTCGCCCTGGTGCTGATCGCCCTCAGCCGCATCTCCATGCGCATCGTCAACGACGCCCTGGAGGCCCGGCAGGCCGGCGATCCACAGGACGAGCCGGTGATCTACCGCGCCCTGCCGCCGCGCCGCAACCTGGCGATCTTCTGCATCGCGCTCTACACGCTGGCGGAGTTCCTGCTGCCGGGGGCCAGGGTCGGCGGCTGGCTGGCCCTGGCCTGCGCCGCCGCGCTGCTCAACATCCTCAACGACTGGCATGTGGGACGCGCGCTGTTCACCCGCTGGGCGCTGTCGCTGTACCTGATCTACTGGCTGATGGCGCTCGGCTACGCGGCACTGGGGGCATCGCTGCTCTGGCAGGCACTGCCGATGAGCGCCGGCCGGCACCTGCTGACCATCGGCGGCATGGGCCTGTCGGTGTTCGCGGTGCTCAACATCGCCGGGCGCACCCACAGCGGCGAGGAACTCGACCCGCGTGCCTGGGTACCGCTCAGCGCGGCGCTGCTGGTGGCCGGCGCGCTGTTGCGCCTGGCCGCCAGCCTGCCCGGCTGGCCCTACCTGACGCTGCTCGCCGCCAGCGGCCTGTCCTGGCTGCTCGCCTTCGGCCTGGCCGGCTACCACCTCGGCGCGGTGTTCATCCGTCCGCGCCGCGACGGTGGCCAGGGCTGCGAGGAACCGCTGGACGCCCACGGACAGGAAGGCACGGCGCCGCGTTGCGGCTGAGGATTCACGGGGGGTGGACAGCGTTTTCCTGTCCACCCCCCGCAAATCCCGCCCAGAAGCATCGCGACTGAAGTCGCTCCTACCGGAGCCGCGCCGCCTTCCGCAACAGGCCAACCCCGACAGGCCTTCCAAAAAAACCGGTTACCGGTATCGTATGCCGGCATTTCGCCACGCCGTGCCTGTCGTATCTTCCATGACCTTCGATCTCCTGCTGGTTCTCGGCCTTCTCGCCTGCTGTGTTGTTCTGTTCCTGCGCAACAAGCCGCGCATGGACGTGGTGGCCGTGCTGGCCATGGTGGGCCTGCCGCTCACCGGTGTGCTGACCGTTCCCGAGGCGCTGGCCGGCTTCAGTGATCCCAGCGTGGTGCTGATCGCCGCGCTGTTCGTGATCGGCAAGGGGCTGGTGCGCACCGGCATTGCCTACCGCATGGGCGACTGGCTGGTTGCCAAGGCGGGCAGTAGCGAAACCCGCCTGCTGGCGTTGCTGATGCTGGCGGTGGCGACCCTGGGCTCGGTGATGAGTTCCACGGGCGTGGTGGCGATCTTCATTCCCATCGTGCTGGGCATTGCCGCGCGCCTGCGCATCAGCCCCGGACGCCTGATGATGCCGCTGGCCTTCGCCGGCCTGATCAGCGGCATGCTCACCCTGGTGGCGACCCCGCCGAACCTGGTGGTGCACAGCGAGCTGCGCCGGGCCGGGCTGGAGGGCTTCGGCTTCTTCGCCTTCACCCCCATGGGTCTCGCCATCCTCGCGCTGGGCATCGGTTACATGCTGTTCGCCCGTCGCTGGCTGCGCAGCGATGACGGCCACTCGTCCGGCGACCGCTCGCGCCATACCCTGGCCGACCTGGCCCGCGACTATCGCCTCTCCGAGCGCGAACGGCGCCTGCGGGTGCTGCCGGATTCGCCGCTGGCCGGGCGCCTGCTCAACGAGCTGGAGCTGCGCAGCCAGTACGGCATCAACGTGATCGCCGTGGAGCGCCACGGGCGCTTCCGCAACCAGCTGATGATGGCCACCGGCAGCACCAACCTGCTGCCCGGCGACATCCTGCTGGCCGACCTGGCCAGTCCCGCCATCGGCCTGCTCGGCGCCTACGACGAACTGGGCCTGGCGCCGCTGCAGCTGAAGACCTCCTACTACGCCGATCACGCCCATGAGCTTGGCCTGGCCGAGGTGGCGCTGCCGCCGGAGTCCTCGCTACCGGGCAAGACCATTCTGGAACTGGGCTTTCGCAGCCATCACCAGCTCAACCTGGTGGGTCTGCGCCGCAACCGCGAAGCCCTCGACGGCCTGCTGGTGGATGAGAAGCTGCGCCCCGGCGACACCCTGCTGGTGGCCGGCTCCTGGAAGGACATCGACCGCCTGCATGGCCTGTCCCGCGACTTCCTGGTGCTCAGCCTGCCGATGGAAGTGAACGAGGTGGTGCCGGCCGCCGACAAGGCCCCCTATGCCCTGCTCAGCCTGGCGGTGATGGTCGGCCTGATGGTCAGCGGCATCGTGCCCAACGCCATCGCCGCGCTGCTGGCCTGCCTGCTGATGGGCGCCTTCCGCTGCATCGACATGGACAGCGCCTACAAGTCCATCCACTGGCCGAGCATGATCCTCATCGTCGGCATGCTGCCGTTTGCAATGGCCCTGCAGAAGACTGGGGGGATCAGCCTGGCGGTCGATGGCCTGCTGGCCCTGTTCGGTGATGCCGGCCCCCGCGCCCTGCTGGCCTGCCTGTTCGCGGTGACCGCGCTGACCGGGCTGTTCATTTCCAATACCGCCACGGCGGTATTGATGGCGCCGGTGGCGTTGTCCCTGGCGCAGCACCTGGGCATGTCGCCCTACCCGTTCGCCATGACCGTCGCGCTGGCTGCCTCGGCCGCCTTCATGACGCCGATCTCCTCGCCGGTGAACACGCTGGTGCTGGGCCCGGGTCGCTATCGTTTCGGCGACTTCGTGAAGATCGGTGTGCCCTTCACCCTGCTGGTGATGATTCTCACCGTGGTGGCGGTGCCCCTGGTCTTTCCGCTGTAACCCGTCTGGCTTGCTGGTAGGCTGCGCGGGCGATTCATCCCGGAGGGAAACGATGACGATCGAATGGTGGTACTGGGTGGTCGGCGGCGTGCTGCTGATCCTGCTGGAGCTGGCGATCCCCGCCTTCTTCGTACTCTGGTTCGGCCTCGGCGCGCTGCTGGTCGGCCTGCTGATGCTGCTGGCCGGCGACCTGTCGCTGACCACGCAGTTGCTGGTCTGGGGCATCGGCTCGGTGGCCATGGTGGCGCTGTGGTTCCGCGTGTTCCGCCGCGACCGGCACAAGACGCTGATCGGTACCGCCGATGGCACGGTGCTCGGCGAAGTCGGCCTGCTGGTCGGCGCGGTCGAGCCGTTCCAGCGCGGCAAGGTGCGTTTCCAGCGCCCGATCCTCGGCGCCGATGAATGGGTATGCGTGGCCGAAACCGCCATTGCGGCGGGTGAACGGGTACGCGTGGTTTCCGTGGAAGGCAGTTTCATCAAGGTTGCAAAAGTTGGAGTACACGCATGAATGAAGGATTGATCGTTGTTGTCGTGTTGCTGGTGTTCCTCCTGGTCACCATCGCCAAGGGCGTGCGCCTGGTCGCGCAGGGCGAGGAATGGGTCGTCGAGCGCCTGGGCAAGTACCACAGCACCCTGCGCCCGGGACTGAACATCCTGATCCCCTACCTGGACCGGGTGGCCTACAAGCTGGTCACCAAGGACATCATTCTCGACGTGCAGGAACAGGAAGTGATCACCCGCGACAACGCGGTGATCCTCACCAACGCCATCGCTTTCGTGAAGGTCACCGATCCGGTGAAGGCGGTGTACGGGGTAACCGACTTCTCCGAGGCGATCCGCAACCTGATCATGACCACCCTGCGCTCGATCGTCGGCGAGATGGAGCTGGACGAGGCGCTGTCCTCGCGCGACAAGATCAAGGCCCGCCTGCGCGAAAGCATTGCCGACGAGGCGGTGGACTGGGGCCTGACCGTGAAGTCGGTGGAGATCCAGGACATCAAGCCGTCCGAATCCATGCAGCGCGCCATGGAGATGCAGGCCGCCGCCGAACGCGAGCGCAAGGCCACCGTGACCCGCGCCGAAGGCGCCAAGCAGGCGGCGATCCTGGAAGCCGAAGCGCGCCTGGAATCGGCCAAGCGCGACGCCGACGCCCAGGTGACCCTGGCCGAATCCTCCGCCGAAGCGATTCGTCGCGTGTCGTCGGCCATCGGCAATGAAACCGGCCCGATGATGTTCCTGCTCGGCGAAAAGTACATTTCCGCCATGGAAAGCCTGGGCCAGAGCACCAACGCCAAGACCGTGCTGATTCCCGCCGACATCCAGGAAACCCTGCGCGGCGTGCTGGGCAAGCGCGGCTGAGTCGGCTTCCCCCCTCTCCCCCCGGCCCCTCTCCCGCGAGGGGAGAGGGGTGGCCTGCCTGCACCGTGAACGCCCCCTCGCGGGAGAGGGCCGGGGAGAGGGGGCGCCCCCATGAGCGAGCGACGCTCCCCTCCACCCGCACGGATATGGGAAAATCGCCGCCCTTTCCGCCTGCCGATGTTTCCCGATGTCCACCGCCGCCCGCCCGCCGAAAGCCGCCCTGCACCCGCGCAACCGCCATCAGGGGCGCTACGACTTCCCCGCGCTGATCAAAATCTGTCCGGAACTGGCGCGTTTCGTCATCACCAATCCCTACGGCAAGCCGAGCATCAACTTCGCCGATCCCGAGGCGGTGAAGGTGTTCAACCGCGCGCTGCTGCGCCAGCACTACGGTCTGCGCCACTGGGACATCCCGGCCGGCTACCTGTGCCCGCCGATTCCCGGTCGCGCCGATTACCTGCATGGGCTGGCCGACCTGCTGGCCGGCGACAACGGCAACCGCATCCCGCAGGGCTCCCGTATTCGTGTGCTGGACGTGGGCAGCGGCGCCAACTGCATCTATCCGCTGATCGGCCTGCATGAATACGGCTGGCGCTTCGTCGGCGCGGACATCGATGCCACTGCACTGCAGGCGGCAGGCGAAATACTGCGCGCCAATCACCTGCAGGAGCGCATCGAACTGCGCCAGCAGGCCGACCCCGCGCAGATCTTCCAGGGCATCATCCAGCCCGACGAGCGCTTCGAGCTGACCCTGTGCAACCCGCCGTTCCACGCCTCGGCGGACGAGGCGCTGAGCGGCAGCCGGCGCAAGTGGCGCAACCTCGGCAAGCTCGACCCCAAGCGTGCCCTGCCGGTACTCAATTTCGGCGGCCAGAACAACGAGCTGCACTGCCCCGGTGGCGAAGCGGCGTTCATCGACACGCTGGCCTGTGAAAGCGCGCAGTTCGCCACGCAGGTCTACCGCTTCAGCACCCTGGTGTCCAAGGCGAGCAACCTGCCGGGCCTGGAAGGCCGCCTGAAAGTCCTGGGCGCGCGCGATATCCGCACCACGCCGATGGCGCAGGGCCAGAAGCAGAGCCGCTTCGTGTCCTGGACCTTCCTGACCCCGAAGCAGCGCGAGGCCTGGCGCAAGGGTTGGCAGGGCGGTGAAGGCAGCTAGCGCGCCTGACGGCGCGCATGGTGGATCGGTGGAGCGCGATCCACCCTACGAAACAGCGCGAACCCGTAGGGTGGACAACGTCTTACCTGTCCACCAACGCGCCGGACACGGCGCGCCTGGCGGCGCGTCAGAGAAAATGCTCGCCCAGGTAGGGCCGCAGCAGGTGAATGGCTTCGAACACCCCACCGCCAATCAGCATGACCAGCCCGACGTAGACGGCGTGCATCAGGTTGCTGCGGGCGAAGCGGTTGATCCACCAGCGGTGCAGCAGCAGGGCCAGGATGCCCAGCAGCGGGAAGACCCCCAGCGCGATGAAAATGCCGGTCTGCGTCTGCGGGCGGGTCAGCAGCAGACCCACCCCCATCCAGACGAGCAACGCATAGAGTCGTTGACGACGATCGCGCCAGGGGCTGTGCAATGGAACGGGCCGCATCGTGCCTCCAAATGGTGCAGGGTTTGACGTTGACCCGTGCGCCAGCAAGAAGCCTGCCATGATGTCATTGCAATATCGCCAATCGCTTGACGGCTCAACGGACCCGTTTGCTGATGTCCTTGAACACCTCGCTGCCGGCCCGCTCCAGCCATTCGAAGGCAACCATTTCCCGCGAGACGATCTGCGCGCCGGCCTGACGCATGCGCGCCAGCGCCAGGTGCTTGTTGGCCAGGGTGCGTGAGGTCACCGCTTCCTCGACCACGAAAACCTCGCGACCGGCTTCCAGCAGCTCCAACACCGTCTGCAGCACGCAGACATGGGTTTCCGCGCCACACACCACGAACTGCCGCCGCTCGCCACCCGGCTGCGCCAGCAGCGCCTTTTCCCGGGCGGTGGAGAAGCGCAGCTTTTCCACCGGCATCACGCCTTCCAGCAGGGGCTGCAAGGCCGCCACCGTCGGCCCCAGGCCCTTCGGGTACTGCTCGCTGACCAATACCGGCACGTTCAGCCGGCGCGCCACGCCAATCAGCCAGGCGCTGTTTTCCACCAGCGCTTCGGCGTCGTGCAGGGCCGGGCACAGGCGTTCCTGAATATCGATGACCAGCAGGGTCGAATGGTCGGCGCGCATCAGCATGGGCAGGTCTCTTGAAGGAAAGGGAACCCGCAGCATGCCCGCAGACGAAAACGGGGGCCAGGGGCCCCCGTGGGTTCATTGGTCGTAGACAAAACCTGTTTTAAAGGCTCGCGAGCTAGCGGCATGCAAGGCAAAAACAGGCGAAGCAGCGCAGTTTACGGTTAGTAAATGAGCATGCTGAGCCTGTTTTTAACGCGGCAGGCCCGACGCGCAGCAGCGCTTTAAACAGGTTTTCAGGCGAAGACGATGTCGTCTCCTTCCACCCTGGCCTGCACCACCGCGCCGGGCGCGAAGTCGCCGGCCAGGATGCGCTGCGCCAGCGGGTTTTCGATCCAGCGCTGGATGGCGCGCTTGAGCGGCCGCGCGCCATACACCGGGTCGTAGCCGACGGCGATCAGCTTGTCGATGGCCTCGTCGCTCAGTTCCAGGCTCAGCTCGCGCTCGGCCAGACGCTGGCGCAGACGGCCCAGCTGGATCTGCGCGATGCCGGCGATCTGCTCGCGGGCCAGCGGGTCGAACACCACCACCTCGTCGATGCGGTTGATGAACTCCGGCCGGAAGTGATGGCTGACCGCATCCAGCACCGCCGCGCGCTGCGCGTCCGGGTCGCCGACCAGTTCCTGGATCTGCGCCGAGCCGAGGTTGGAGGTCATCACCACCACGCTGTTACGGAAGTCCACGGTGCGGCCGTGACTGTCGGTCAGACGGCCGTCTTCCAGCACCTGCAGCAGGATGTTGAACACGTCCGGGTGGGCCTTCTCCACTTCATCCAGCAGCACGACGGAGTACGGCTTGCGACGCACCGCCTCGGTCAGGTAGCCACCTTCCTCGTAGCCGACGTAGCCGGGCGGCGCGCCGATCAGGCGGGCCACCGAGTGCTTCTCCATGAACTCGGACATGTCGATGCGGATCATCGCCTCCTCGGTGTCGAAGAGGAACTCGGCCAGCGCCTTGCACAGTTCGGTCTTGCCCACGCCGGTCGGGCCGAGAAACAGGAACGAGCCGCTCGGCCGGTTCGGGTCGGCCAGGCCGGCGCGCGAACGACGCACGGCGTTGGCCACCGCGACCACCGCTTCGTGCTGGCCGATGACGCGCTGGTGCAGCATGTCTTCCATCTTCAGCAGCTTCTCGCGCTCGCCTTCAAGCATCTTGGCCACCGGGATGCCGGTCCACTTGGAGACCACCTCGGCGATCTCCTCGTCGGTGACCTTGTTGCGCAGCAGCTGCTTTTCCACCTGGCCATGCTGCTCGGCCATCTGCAGGCTGCGCTCCAGGTCGGGAATGGTCTGGTACTGGATGCGCGCCATGGCCTCAAGATCGCCCTTGCGCCGCGCCGCCTCCATCTCCTGGCGGGCCAGCTCGATCTTCTGCTGGATCTGCGCGGTGCCCTGCACCTCGGCCTTCTCCGACTTCCAGATTTCCTCCAGGTCGGCGTATTCCTTTTCCAGCTTGGCGATGTCCTCTTCCAGCTTGCTCAGGCGCTTCCTGGTGGCTTCGTCGTCTTCCTTCTTCAGCGCCTCGCGCTCGATCTTCAGCTGGATCAGCCGGCGATCCAGGCGGTCGAGCTCCTCGGGCTTGGAGTCGATCTCCATGCGGATGCGACTGCCGGCCTCGTCGATGAGGTCGATGGCCTTGTCCGGCAACTGGCGGTCGGTGATGTAGCGGTGGCTGAGCTTGGCGGCGGCGATGATCGCGCCGTCGGTGATGGTCACCCCGTGGTGCACCTCGTAGCGCTCCTTGAGGCCGCGCAGGATGGCGATGGTGTCTTCCTCGCTCGGCTCGTCGACCAGCACCTTCTGGAAGCGGCGCTCGAGGGCGGCGTCCTTCTCGATGTACTGGCGGTATTCGTCCAGGGTGGTGGCGCCGACGCAATGCAGCTCGCCACGCGCCAGGGCCGGCTTGAGCATGTTGCCGGCATCCATGGCGCCCTCGGCCTTGCCGGCGCCGACCATGGTGTGCAGCTCGTCGATGAACAGGATCACCCGGCCTTCCTGCTTGGCCAGCTCGTTGAGCACAGCCTTCAGGCGCTCCTCGAATTCGCCGCGGAACTTGGCGCCGGCGATCAGCGAGCCCATGTCCAGCGACAGCAGACGCTTGTCCCTCAGGCCGTCCGGCACTTCACCGTTGACGATGCGCTGGGCCAGGCCCTCGACGATGGCGGTCTTGCCCACGCCCGGCTCGCCGATCAGCACCGGGTTGTTCTTGGTGCGCCGCTGCAGGACCTGGATGGTGCGGCGAATCTCGTCGTCGCGGCCGATCACCGGGTCGAGCTTGCCTTCCTCGGCGCGCTTGGTCAGGTCCACGGTGTACTTGTCCAGCGCCTGGCGCGCTTCCTCGGCGTTGGGGTCGTTGACTGCCGCGCCACCACGCAGGTTGCTGACCGCGTTTTCCAGCGCCTTCTTGCCCACGCCCTGGCCAAGCAGCAGCTTGCCGAGCCTGGTGTTCTCATCCAGCGCGGCGAGCAGCACCAGCTCGCTGGAGATGTACTGGTCGCCCTTCTGCTGGGCCAGGCGGTCGGCCTGGTTGAGCAGGCGCGCCAGATCCTGCGACAGGTTCATGTCGCCGGTGGGGTTC
The DNA here is from genome assembly GCF_035497915.1 of Pseudomonas sp. Taxonomy (GTDB): domain Bacteria; phylum Pseudomonadota; class Gammaproteobacteria; order Pseudomonadales; family Pseudomonadaceae; genus Serpens. The sequence continues at coordinate 7,886 of NZ_DATJCS010000050.1, read as the reverse complement.
TGCAGCTTGGGCAACTGGTCGAGTTCGCGGGTCAGCGCCTGGCGCAGGCTGTTGACGTCGAAGCCGACCTGCATCAGCAGCGGCTTGATCGAGCCGCCCTGCTGCTCCAGCAGCGCCTGCATCAGGTGTAACGGCTCGATGGCCGAGTGATCGAAGCCCACCGCGATGGACTGCGCGTCGGACAGCGCGAGCTGCAGCTTGCTGGTCAAACGATCGATACGCATGAAGAGGTTCCTCATCGAGAAGCGAGCGGGCGGTGAACGGCCCGGGATGTTCCCTTAGATGAGGATTAAGGCTGAGGATTCAAGGGCGCCGGGCGAAGCGTGACGCCAGGTCGCAGGTGCCGGACCTGCAGGCACGGCCGTGAAGCGACTGTAGGAGCGACTTCAGTCGCGAGCTCTTGGGTGGTACCCGGCACGAAAAGCATCGCGGCTGAAGCCGCTCCTACCAATTCGGCAGAGGGTTCCGTTACTGCGGCGCCAGCCAGATCAGCGAGGCGAAACGCCCGGTGCGCGCGGCGCGACGGTAGGAGTAGAAACGGGGGTCGCCCCAGGTGCACAGCCCGCCACCGTACACGGCGGTGACGCCCCGCGCGGCCAGGCGGATGCGCGCCAGCTGGTAGAGGTCGGCCAGGTATTTGCCGGGATTGGCGCTGGGCCGGAACGCCGCCTCAGCCTGTGGATGTCCGACCAGAAACGCCTCGCGCACTTCCGGACCGACCTCGAAGGCTTGCGGGCCGATGGCCGGACCGAGCCAGACCAGCACCTCATCCGGCGCGCAATCCAGCGCATCAAGGGTGGCTTCCAGCATGCCATTGGCCAGCCCGCGCCAGCCGGCATGCGCCGCTGCCACGCGGGTACCGGAGCTGTCACAGAACAACGCCGGCAGGCAGTCGGCGGTGAGAATGGCGCAGGCCACTCCGGGTGTGACGCTCCAGCTGGCATCGGCTTCCTGGACGCAGGCGGGATCGGCCTGCACCACGCGGATGCCATGCACCTGGCTCAGCCAGGCGGGCTGGCAGTTCAGTGTGTCTTGCAGGCAGCGGCGATTGGCGGCCACCGCCTGCGGGTCGTCGCCGACGTGGTCGCCGAGGTTGAAGCTGTCGAACGGCGGCTGGCTGATGCCACCGCTGCGGGTGGTCACGCAGGCGCGCACGCGGGCCGGTGCCGGCCAGTCGGGGACCAGCCAGTCGGCTTGCATCAGACGAAGGACTCGCTGTCCTGGCGCAGCAGGGAGAGCAGCCAGACGAAGTCTTCGGGCAGCGGCGATTCCCATTTCATGCGCTTGCCGGTGGTCGGATGCTCCAGCTCCAGGAAGCGCGCGTGCAGCGCCTGACGGGGGAAGTTCTTCAGGCTGTCGACCAGCGTGGGGCTGGCCGCCGGGGGAATGCGGAAGCGGCCCGCGTACACCGGGTCACCGACCAGCGGATAACCGATGTGGGTCATGTGCACGCGGATCTGGTGGGTGCGCCCGGTTTCCAGCTTGACCCGCACGTGGGTGTGCGAGCGGAAGCGTTCCAGCACCCGGTAATGGCTGACCGCCGGCTTGCCGCCGACGCTCACCGCCATGCGCTGGCGCTGGGTGCCGTGACGGCCGATCGGCGCGTCGATGGTGCCGCCGGCAGTGATCACGCCGATCACGATGGCCTCGTAGATACGGCTGACGGTGCGCTTCTGCAGCTGATCCACCAGCGTGGTGTGGGCTTCCAGCGTCTTGGCCACCACCATCAGGCCAGTGGTGTCCTTGTCCAGGCGATGCACGATGCCGCAACGCGGCACCTGATCGATACCCGGCACATGATGCAGCAGCGCGTTGAGCAGCGTGCCGTCGGCGTGCCCGGCCGCCGGGTGCACCACCAGGCCGGCCGGCTTGTCGATCACCATCAACTGGTCGTCTTCATAGACGATATTCAGCGCGATGTCCTGGGCTACCCAGTCGCCCTGCACTTCCTGCTCGGCTTCGAGTTCCAGCACGGCGCCGCCGTGCACGATGTCGCGCGGACGCAGCACTGCGCCATTGACGGTCAGACGGCCGTCCTTGATCCAGCCGGTCAGGCGCGAGCGCGAATGGTCGGCGAACAGCTGGGCGGCGATCTGGTCGAGACGCTGGCCGCCCAGTTCGTAGGGAACCTCGGCGCGCAGTTGAATGGTTTGCGTGGGAGTCGGTGACATGCTCGGCAACGGCAGGGGCGCGGCCTTTGGACTGGGGCGGCGCTTGTGATTAAATACGGCGTCCTGGCCCGGAGTTCCGGGCCGCACACTATATCAGGACGGCCGCGGCCGTCACAGGGACGCAAGCCGCCATGCACATGAAACACCTGTTGCTGATCGCCACCCTGGCCCTTGCCGCCTGCGCCTCCCAGGATTCCAAGGACGACGAGCTCAGCGAAGCCGAGCTGTATCGCCAGGCGCAGTCCGCGCTGGACGACGAAAGCTATACCACTGCCGTCAGCAAGCTCAAGGCCCTGGAGTCCCGCTATCCCTTCGGTCGCTACGCCGAGCAGGCGCAGCTGGAACTGATCTTCGCCTACTACAAGAATCTGGAGCCGGAGGCCGCCAAATCGGCCGCCGATCGTTTCATCCGCCTGCACCCGCAGCATCCGCAGGTCGACTACGCCTATTACCTCAAGGGCCTGGCCGCCTTCGACCAGGACAGTGGCCTGCTGGCGCGCTTCATGCCGCTGGACATGTCCAAGCGCGACCCCGGCGCGGCGCGCGACTCCTACAACGAGTTCGCCCGGCTGACCAGTCGCTTCCCGAACAGCCGCTACGCGCCGGACGCCAAGCAGCGCATGATCTTCCTGCGCAACCGGCTGGCCGCCAACGAGGTCCATGTCGGCCAGTACTACCTGACCCGCAAGGCCTATGTGGCCGCCGCCAACCGCGGCCGCTACGTGGTGGAAAACTTCCAGGAGACCCCGGCGGTCGGCGACGGCCTGGCCCTGATGGTCGAGGCCTATCTGCACCTGGGCATGCAGGATCTGGCCGCCAGCAGCCTGACTGCCCTGAAACTCAACTATCCCGGGCACGCAAGCCTGGAGGATGGGCAGTTCATTACCCGCGAGAGCCTGGACGAACGCGGCTGGCTGGCGCGCGCCACCCTGGGGCTGGTCGAGACCGAGACCACCCTCGAACCCGGCGAAACCCGGGCCAGCCAGGATGTGCAACGCCAGTACGAGGAAGCCGAGGATGACTTGCCGGAGGAGCTGAAACCCGAGCGCAAGCGCTCCTGGTGGAGCTGGCTGACCTTCGGCCTGTTCGACTGACTACCAAGGGGAGCGCCAGGCGCTCCCCTTTTGTTTGCCGCGCCACACAACAACAAGAACGAGGCCGCCCATGACCCAACCCGTCGTCCTGATCACCGGCTGTTCCAGCGGCATTGGCCGCGCCCTGGCCGAGGCCTTTCAGGCAGCCGGTTATCGCGTATGGGCCACGGCCCGCAAGCCCGATGATCTCGCCGCGCTGGAGGCGGCCGGCTTCAGCGCGGCGGCCCTGGATGTCAACGATGCCCAGGCCGTGCAGGCCTTGGCCGACGAGCTGCGCCAGCGTGCCGGCCGGCTCGACGTGCTGATCAACAACGCCGGCTATGGCGCCATGGGCCCGCTGCTCGATGGTGGCGCCGAGGCGCTGCACCGGCAGTTCGAGACCAATGTGTTCGCGCCGATCGAGCTGACCCGCGCCTGCTTTGCGCTGCTGCGCGCCAGTCGCGGCCTGGTGATCAACATCGGCAGCGTCTCCGGCGTGCTGGTCACGCCCTTCGCCGGCGCCTACTGCGCATCGAAGGCGGCCGTGCATGCGCTGTCCGATGCCTTGCGCCTGGAACTGGCGCCGTTCGGCATCCAGGTGATGGAGGTCCAGCCCGGCGCCATCGCCTCCAGCTTCGGCGCCAATGCCAGCCAGCAGGCCGAAGCGATGCTGACGGAATCGTCGCCCTGGTGGCCGATGCGTGACGGCATCCGCGCCCGCGCCAGGGCTTCCCAGGACAATCCCACCCCGGCCGCGACCTTCGCCCACGCGGTAGTCGCCGCCGTCCAGGCACGCAAGCGTCCCCGCGTGCTGCGCCTGGGCAATGGCAGCCGCAGCCTGCCGCTCATGGCCGCCTGCCTGCCCGGGGCCTTGCTGGATCGCGTGCTGAGCCGGCGTTTCGGCCTGCGCCGTCAGCTCTGATCCCAGCCAGCCAGAGCAGCGCCTGACCGCGCTCGATGGCGATGCCGAAGCGGATACTGCGCACCAACAGGCGCAGCGCCCGGGGATCCTCGAGCTCACGCGCCGACAGGCGCCGCCTGATCACCCGTTGGTGACGGTCGCACAGCACCAGCAGGCGACTGCCATCCGCCCGCACGGGGCTGAAGCCCATCCGGAAGTCATCCGCGAAGGCCCGCCTCAGGTACCGATAGGGATCGAACATGGCTGTCGCCTCGCCGCCGCTGGTCTCATCCAAGGCGAGCAAGCGGCGCACCAGCCGCCCGACACCTCCGATCAACGGTCATAGCGGCATTCCAGAGCGCCGCGCCGCTCGGGCGCCACGAAGTGACACGCACCAGGACGGCGACCCGCACGCATTTCTGCCCCGCAACGATGCAACGCATCGCGCAGGACTGCCCAGCTATCGATGGCCATGCGAGAATTTGCGGTTTCCCAGATTCGGCCCGTGATGTTGATGCAGTTTGACCTTCCCTTCCCACCAGCGAGCCCGCTGGCATGAGCGTGGACATTCGCGGGGTGACCCAGCGTAACTGGCTCGACCGTTTCGAGCCGGCCTGCGTGGCGCGCGGCCGACGCTATGCGGAACAGGGACGCGCCACCCTGCTGGCGATCGAGGGACAGATTCTCAAGGCCCGCTGCCAGGGCTCCGAGGGGCGCGACTACCGCCAGTCCATACGCCTGCAACCTCGCGACACGCTGTGGGAAGTGCATGGCCTGTGCAGTTGCCCGGTGGGCTACAACTGCAAGCACGTGGTGGCGGCCCTGCTGACCCTGGAACGCGCGCATCGACGGGGCGACGCGCCGCATGCCGGCGAACCCGAGGTCGAGCAGATCGTGCGCACCGACATCGAGCCTCGGCCGCACCTGCTGCTCAATAGCCATGTGCGCGTGCATTTCGACGCCCGCAAGGGCCGCATGACCGAACAGGTCCAGCATCGCGCCGCCCTCACCTTCGATTACGAGGGCCAGCACGTGCACGGCAAGAGCGGTGGCGATCTGCTGCGCTTCATCGCGCCGGGACGCCAGTTGCGCATTCGCCGGGACCAGGAGCGCGAGGCGCAGTACCGCCAGCGCCTCGCCGAACTGGGGTTCGGCATCGCCCTGCGGGTCAGCGAGGCACTCGGCGAGAAGGATGGCGAGCCCTACGAACTGCCCGATACGGCCAGCTGGATGCAGTTCACCCGCGAAGGCCTGCCGGCGCTGCGCCGGGAGGGCTGGCACATTCACGTCCTGCCGGATTTCCACTTCAATCTCACGGAGGTGGATAGCTGGTATGCCCGCCTCGACGAGGCGAGCGATCCTCACTGGTTCGACCTGGAAATGGGCATCGAAGTGGAAGGACAGCGCATCAGTCTGCTGCCCATCCTGTTGCAGGCCATCCGCAGCAAACCCTGGCTGCTGAACAGCGAGGCACAGGACGCCGCCGATGACGAGGCGCTCTTTGCCCTGCTGCCAGGCGGGCAGCGTGTGGCCTTGCCACTGTCCCGCCTCAGGCCGCTGCTGGCCAATCTTGGGGAGTTGTATTTTCAGGACCAGCCGGCGGATCTGCAGCGCCTGCGGTTGCCGCAGGCGGACGCGGCACGGCTGCAGCGCCTGGAGGCCGCGGATGGGGATATGCGCTGGGAGGGCGGCGAGCGGTTGCGCGAGCTGGCGCACCGGCTCAACGCGCTCGGCTCGCAGGCCCTACCGCAACCCGAGGGCCTGCAGGCCCGCCTGCGCCCCTACCAGCAGCAGGGTGTGGCCTGGATGCAGGCGCTCGGCGAGCTGGGCATGGGCGGGGTGCTGGCCGACGACATGGGGCTGGGCAAGACGCTGCAGACCCTGGCGTTCATCCTCTCGGAGAAGAACGCCGGGCGCCTGAACGCTCCGGCGTTGATCGTCATGCCCACCAGCCTGATTCCCAACTGGCTGGATGAGGCCGCGCGCTTCACACCTCAGTTGAAGGTTCTGGCGCTGCAGGGGCCGCGTCGCCATCAGCAGTTCGCGCGCCTTGCGGAGTACGATCTGCTGCTGACCAGCTACGCCCTGCTGCCGCGCGATGCCGAACAGCTCGGTCGCCAGCGCCTGCATCTGCTGATCCTCGACGAGGCGCAGAACATCAAGAATGCGCGTAGCAAGGCAGCCCTGGCACTGGCGACATTCACTGCCCGTCAGCGGCTCTGCCTGACCGGCACGCCGCTGGAGAATCATCTGGGTGAGCTCTGGTCCCTGTTCCACTTCCTGATGCCTGGCTGGCTCGGCCGCGAGCAGGAATTCGCACGGCATTACCGCACCCCCATCGAGAAGCACGGCGACGCAGAGAGACTCGCCTTGCTGCGCGCGCGGGTGCAGCCCTTTCTGCTGCGCCGCACCAAGGAGCAGGTCGCGCCCGAACTGCCGGCGAAGACCGAGATCGTCCAGTGGGTGCAACTGACGCCGGCGCAGCGTGATCGCTATGAAGCCTTGCGCCTGGCGATGGACAGCAAGGTGCGCGAGGAAATCCAGCGCCAGGGTCTGGCTCGCAGCCAACTCGTGATTCTCGAGGCCTTGCTGCGCCTGCGACAGGCCTGTTGCGACCTGCGCCTGCTCGATGAAGGACACGGCAAGCCGGAACACTCGGCAAAACTGGTGGCCACGCTCGAAATGCTGGAGGAGTTGAACGCCGAGGGGCGACGCGTCCTGCTGTTCTCGCAGTTCACCGGCATGCTGGAGCTGATCGAACAGGAACTGAAACGTCGCCATATCAGCTACACCACGCTGACGGGGAGCACCAAGGATCGCGCCACGCCAGTGCGCGAATTCCAGGCTGGCCGGCATGCGGTCTTTCTGATCAGCCTCAAGGCGGGGGGTGCGGGGCTCAACCTGACCGCGGCGGACACCGTCATCCACTTCGATCCCTGGTGGAACCCGGCCGCCGAGGCACAGGCCAGCGATCGCGCCTATCGCATCGGGCAGGACAAGCCGGTGTTTGTCTACAAGCTGATCGCCAGGGGCAGCGTCGAAGAGAAAATCCAGCAGTTGCAGCGACACAAGGCGCAACTGGCCGAAGGACTGCTTAGCGGTACGGATGGCGGCTGGCAGCTCAGCGAAGAGGATGTAAATACGCTGCTCGGCCCGCTCCAGTAACGAGCGGGCCGCACTGCCGCGATCAGAGAAGGTGGTTCTCCACCACATACCAGACTTCGCCGCGAGCCTTGTTCAGCAGGGCCAGCTGCACCTCTTCATCAGCCGCGCCGCCCATGGCCTGTCCGAGCCCGGTGACCACATAGATGATGGCATCGATAGCCTTGGCCCTGTTCTCATTCAGCTCCTTTCCCACCAGGTCCAGCTTTTCGGAAAGCATCTGCCAGATATTCTGACGAACTTCGGCAAACAGCTGATCCACTTCCTGCTGATCCGGCTCTTCCATATTCAGTGCGGGGTGGGAAACCAGGAACAGCACCTGTTCCATCAGATCGTTGATCAGAGCATTGTCTTGTTGAACAGCCATTGCGCAGCGCCTAGAAAATGAATGTAAAACGTTAACGGCTCGACGGGCGAAAAGTTGAATCCACCAAGTCGGAAAAGACAAAACCCCAACCCGCGTTAGCGGATTGGGGTTTTGGTTTTAGGTGCTTGACGATGACCTACTCTCACATGGGGAAACCCCACACTACCATCGGCGATGCATCGTTTCACTGCTGAGTTCGGGATGGGATCAGG
>NZ_DATJCS010000049.1:0-33615 GCF_035497915.1 Pseudomonas sp. | reverse complement strand
GCCCAGCCCGGCGTTCAGGCCCAGGGCGGTGCCCTGGCGCGCCTTGGGGAAGAAGAAGCTGATGTTGGACATGCTCGACGAGAAATTGCCGCCGCCGAAACCGCACAGCAGGGCGATGATCACGAACACGCTGTAGGGCGTGTCGGGGTTCTGCACCGCGACACTCATCCACAGGCAGGGAATCAGCAGCGAGGCGGTGCTCAGCGCCGTCCAGCGCCGGCCACCGAAGATCGGCACCATGAAGGAGTAGAAGATGCGCAGCGTGGCGCCGGACACCGAGGGTAGCGCGGCGAGCAGGAACAGCTGGTCGGTGCTGAAGCTGAAACCGACGCTGTTCAGGCGCACGGTGACGGTGCTCCACACCATCCACACGGCGAAGGCCAGCAGCAGCGCGGGAATCGAGATCCACAGGTTGCGGGTGGCGATCTTCTGGCCCACCTCGTTCCAGAACACCGGGTCTTCGGGTCGCCAGTCACGCAGCAGCGGTCCCTGGGGAACGCCCAGGCCGGCGACGGATTTTTCAAGGACGCTCATCGTCATTCTCCTTGGGCAAGGGCGCTGGCCCGGCCCATGAGGGGGGTTTTGCGGATTTCGCTGACGTACATCCAGATCAGGGAGACCCAGACCACGCCGTACAGCAGCATGAAGGCGGAGGAGCGCACGCCGGTGAGGTCCACCAGGGCGCCGAACAGGATGGGCAGGATGAAGCCGCCGAGGCCGCCGGCCAGGCCGACGATGCCGGAGATGGCGCCCATGTTCTGCGGGTAGTCGTCGGCGATGTACTTGAACACCGAGGCCTTGCCGAACGCCCAGGCGATGCCGATGACGAACATCAGCGCGGTGAACAACCAGACATTGAGGCCGATGTGGAAGGTCTTCGGGCCGTTCACCGTCTGGATGGTGAAATCGGTCTGCGGGTAGGAGAGCAGGAACAGGCACACCCAGCTCACCCACAGCACCCACCAGGTCACGCTCTGTGCGCCCCACTTGTCCGACATCCAGCCGCCGACGGCGCGCAGCACACCGCCGGGCAGCGAGAAGCAGGCGGCCAGCAGTGCGGCGGTCTGCAGGCTGAAACCGTATTCCTGCACGTAGTACTTGGTCATCCACAGCGCCAGCGCCACGTAGCCGCCGAAGACGATCGAGTAGTACTGGCAGTAGCGCCACACGGCCGGGTCCCTGAGCGCCGCCAGCTGCTCGCGCAGCGACACGCTGCTGGCCACCCGGTGGGCCTTGTTGTCGCTGGTGAAGAACCAGAACAGCAGCGCGGTGATGAACAGGATCGCCGAGAACACCTGGGGCACCAGTTGCCAGCTGCCGTAGGCGATCAGCGCCGGGGCAAGGAACTTGGTCAGCGCCGAGCCGGCATTGCCGGCGCCGAAGATGCCCATGGCCAGGCCCTGGTTTTCCTTGTCGAACCACTTGGCGACGTAGGCGATGCCTACCGAGAAGGAGCCGCCGGCCAGGCCGACGAACAGGCCCAGCACCAGGAACTGCCAGTAGGCGGTGGCTTCGGCGATCAGGTAGATGGGCAGCACGCAGGCCAGCATCAGCAGGAAGAACACCACGCGCCCGCCGAAACGGTCGGTGAGCATGCCCAGCGGCAGACGCACCAGCGAGCCGGTGAGCACCGGCGTGGCGGCCAGCAGGCCGAATTGGGTCTCGTTGAGCTGGAGCAGTTCCTTGATCGGCACGCCGAGCACCGCGAACATCATCCAGACCATGAAGCAGACGGTAAACGCCAGGGTGCTCATACTCAGCACCAGGGCTTGCTGTACCTTCGCACGACTCATAATCCACCTCGCCGATGGCTCCTTGTGTGGGTGCCATCTTGGGCGCGGCGGCCTCGTCAACCTTGATGAAAATCATGGTGGACGTGGGGGTGGCGCTCCTAGGATCGGCCGGCTTACCCCGAAAGAGGTAATCCCGTTTTCTTCGGAAAACCCCTTGTTTTTCAATAGATTGGATTTCCACTTCGGTTCGCTGCGGGTGCCGCGTGGGTACCGCGAACTCTTTGGAGGTAGCTGTGGCAAAACGCTGGTGGAATGGCTCGCTGCCCGCCCGGGCCGGGGTCGCGGTGTCGCTGATCGTGATCTTCGCGCTGGCCAGCGCGCTCAGCTCGGGGCTGATTGCCAAGCTCAGCGAAGGGGATGCCGCGGCCATCAACACCGCCGGCTCGCTGCGCATGGCCATCTACCGCATGACCTGGAAGCTGGAGGCCGAGCACAGCACGGAACAGGTGCGCCAGTTGACCACGCAGTTCGAGGAGCGCCTGGCCAGCCCGGCGCTGACCCTGGAGCTGAAGAGCAATGCCGATCTGCATGACGCCTACCTGGCGCTGCAGCAACGCTGGCGGGAGGAGCTCAAGCCGGCGCTGCTGAGCGGAGACTTCGAAGACTTCCCGCCGCGCGCGGAGAACTTCGTCGAACAGCTGAACGCCTTCGTGCTGCTGCTGCAGAAGCGCAGCGAGGCCAAGCAGGGCTGGGTGCAGACCATCCAGGGTCTGGCGCTGTTCGTCACCGTGGTGGTGCTGATGGTCGGCATCTACCAGCTGCAGGGCACCGTGCTGGCGCCGCTGCAGGAACTGGTCGCCGCCAACGAGCGCTTCCGCTCCGGCGATCTCGGGGTACGGGTGAAGTACGACGCCGAGGACGAGCTCGGCCAGGTGGCCGCTAGCTTCAATGCCATGGCCGAGGCCATCGAGCGCTCGCACCAGACCCTGGAACGGCGGGTGGCCGAGGAAACCGCCAACCTGGCGCAAGCCAACGCCGCCCTGCAGCTGCTCTACCAGAGCAGTCGCCGGCTGGCCAGCGGTGCCGCCGACGCCAATGCGCTGGGCAGCCTGCTGGAGGACTTCCGCAGCCGCCTGCCCGGTCTGCAGCTGTCGCTGTGCCTGCACGGCGAGCCCGGCCAGCCGGTCGAGCAACTGGTGGCCCTGCACAGCGACCGGGTGCGGGAGATCTGCGCGCCGGAGGACTGCGCCCTGTGCACCCTGCGCGGCACCCCCAACCTGCTGTCCTGCCCGGTGGTCAACCAGGGCAGCGAGCTGGGCGAGCTGCGCGCCAGCTTCGCCGGCCGTCCGGCGCAGGACTGGGAGGCCGAACTGATCCAGGCGCTGGCCAACCTGATCGGCACCGCGCTGTCGCTGGAACGCCAGCGCGAGCAGGAACACCGCCTGCTGCTGTTCGAGGAACGTGCGGTGATCGCCCGCGAGCTGCATGATTCGCTGGCCCAGGCGCTGTCCTACATGAAGCTGCAGGTCAGCCGCCTGCAGGCGCTGATGCGCCGGGGCGAATCCATGGAGCGCCTGGAGGCGGTGAGCGAGGAAATCCGCGAGGGACTGAACTCGGCGTATCGCCAGCTGCGCGAGCTGCTTACCACCTTCCGCCTGTCCATCCAGGAGGGCGGCCTGGAGCAGGCGCTGCAGGACACCACCCGGGAGTTCGCCGAGCGGGGTGACTTCCAGGTGCGCTTGCAGGTTCAGCCGCTGGCCTTCAACCTGTCGGCCAGCGAGCAGATCCACGTGCTGCAGGTGGCGCGCGAGGCGCTGTCCAACTGCGCGCGGCATGCCGGCGCGGATCAGGTGACGGTCGCCCTGCGCCAGGATGGCGAGCAGGTGGAACTGCTGATCGAAGACAACGGCCGCGGCCTGACCGGCGATTACGACCAGCGCCAGCACCATGGCCTGACCATCATGCAGGAACGCTCCCGCAGCCTGGGTGGCAGCCTGGCCATCGGCCCCGGCGAACCGTGCGGCACCCGGGTGCAACTGCGCTTCCGCCCGGTATTCCTGAGCCTGATTCCCCACGAGAGACTGACATGACCTACCGCCTGCTGCTGGTCGACGACCACCCGATGATGCGCCGCGGCATTCGCCAGTTGCTGGAACTGGAGGACGACCTGCAGGTGGTCGGCGAAGCGGGCAACGGCCAGGAGGCCCTGGACTTGCTGGCCGAGCTCAAGCCGGACCTGATCCTGCTGGACAACAACATGCCGCAGATGAACGGCGTGGAGACGCTGAAGAAGATCCGCGAGCGCGGCTTCACCGGCAAGGTGCTGCTGTTCACCGTGTCCGATGCCGAGGAGGACGTGCGCGACGCCATGCGCTTCGGCGCCGATGGCTACCTGCTCAAGGACATGGAGCCCGAGCAGCTGATCGACCAGTTGCACCGTGTGCTGCAGGGCCAGATGGCGATCAGCCCGGCGCTCACCAGCGTGCTGGCCCAGGCGCTGCGCAGCCCGCAGGGTCCGAGCCAGGCCGACCTCACCGACCGCGAGCGCCAGGTGCTGAAGATGATCGCTGCGGGCCTGAGCAACAAGATGATCGGCAACAAGCTGGGCATCACCGAGGGCACGGTGAAGGTGCACGTGAAGAACCTGCTGCACAAGCTCGGCCTGCGCGGCCGGGTGGAAGCGGCGGTGTGGGCGCTGGAGCACCTGCGCTAGCGCCACCACCCCGCACCATCGCGTCGGCATGGCGTGCCTGCGGCACGCACGGTGGCTCGGTGGAGCGCGATCCACCCTACGCAACGCCGCTTTTGTGGGAGCGGCTTCAGCCGCGATGCTCTTCGGGCTCGCGAATGAATTCGCTCCCACAGGTTCCTTCCTACGGGTCGTAGCGAAAGGTCTCGTCCAACTGCGCCGGACTGTCCACGGTCACCTCCAGGTCCTTCACCAGGCCATCGTCCAGGCCGTAGATCCAGCCGTGCACGGCCAGCGGCTGGCCGCGCAGCCAGGCGCCCTGCACGATCGGCGTGTGGCAGACGTTGCGCACCTGGCGCTGCACGTTCAGCTCGCAGAGCAGGTTCACCGCCTGCTCCTCGTCCAGCCCGGCGAAGCGTTCCAGGTTCTGGTGGTAGAGCGCCTTGATCGCGCGCAGCCAGTTGTCGATCAGTTGTCCCAGCGCGGCATGCCCGAGGGCGGCGCGCACGCCGCCGCAGCCGTAGTGGCCGCAGACGATGATCTCGCGCACCCGCAGTACATCGACGGCGTACTGCAGCACCGACAGCAGGTTCATGTCGGTGGCCACCACCATGTTGGCGACGTTGCGGTGCACGAACAGCTCGCCGGGCATCAACCCAACCACCTCGTTGGCCGGCACGCGGCTATCCGAGCAGCCGATCCAGAGGAATTCCGGCCGCTGCTGGCGGGCCAGCCGGACGAAGAACTCGGGGTCGCGGGCCCGCAGCGTGGCCGACCAGTGGCGGTTGTTGCTCAGCAGTTGGTGAATGTCCATGGGCCTACTCCCGGAAGAATCGCGGCCTGATTAGCACGCGTCCGGCGGGCCGCCGTTGTCGTTGGTCAAGATCGCCCGGTCGATGCCCCACGGCTAAATCCGAGCAAACTGATCAAGATCAAGCAGCTTCGCGCGCCGAAGCGGCGACACTAGGTCGCACCCACTGGCCATGCCCCTTTGGAGGTAGTGCCACGGTGGAATGGTCGCCTCGCCACCGCCTCCTTACCATGGGCTCGGCCCTTCCGTTTGTGTGGCCAGATGGCGCCATTAGGCGGGGCCTCGCGGCCGGCGCCGAAACGGGAACAGATCCTAGAGGTGCACATGCTGACCGACATGGAAATACTCACCACGCTCCGCCAACACCCGCTGTTCGAAGGGCTGGCGGAAGGACCGTTCCAGGAAGTCTGCCGGCTGGCCATCCAGCGCCGGCTGGACGCCGGCGAATGCCTGCTGCATCAGGGCGAGCCGGCCGAGCGTTTCTACGTGCTGGTACAGGGCCAGATGAAGCTGACCCGCGTGCTGATGGAAGGCCAGGAAAAGCTGGTGGAGATCGTCCAGCCCGGACAGAGCTTCGGCGAGGCCCTGATGTTCAGCGGCCAGGAGTGCAACCCGTTCAGCGCCAGTGCCCTGAAGGCCTGTTCGCTGGTGAGTCTGGACAGCCTGCACTACCGGCGCCTGCTGGAAGCGCAGCCGCAGTTGTGCCTGAACCTCTTGGGGCGTTTCAGCCAGCGCATGCAGCAGTTCCTCGACGAAATCGACACCCTGGCCATGGCCAATGCCAGCCAGCGGGTGGCGCGCTATCTCAATCAGGAACTGCAGGACGGCGCCAACCTGGTGCAGCTGCACGTGCCCAAGCGCCTGATCGCCTCGCAGCTGGGCATCCAGCCGGAGACCTTCTCGCGCATCCTGCACCGGCTGATCGACGCCGGCATCATCGCCATGGAACGTCGCAACATTCGGGTGCTGGACACCCCTGCGCTCACCGGCTTCATCCAGTAACGCCTGCTTCAGGAGGTGCGCGATGCCTGATCCCAAACTTCCCCTGGTCTACTCCTGTTCCGGCTGCTCCAACGTGGCGCAACTGGCCAACACCCTGGCGGTGCGCCTGGACCGCGGCGGCCTGGCGGAAATGTCCTGCATCGCCGGGGTCGGCGGCCGGGTGGCCTCGCTGGTCAACAAGGCCAACTCGCAGCGGCCGATCCTGGCCATCGACGGCTGCCAGCTGCAGTGCGTGCGCGCCTGCCTGGAGCAACACGGCGTGACCGCCAACGTGCACGTGGTGCTCAGCTCCTACGGACTGAAGAAGCGCCACCACGAGGACTTCTCCAGCGAACAGGCCGATGAACTGGTCGAGGAGATGCGGCAGATCATCGCCAGCGACCGCATGCGCCCCACCCCGCCGCCACCGGCGCCGAAACCGGAACCGAAACTGCGCGTGGTGAAGTGATTCAGCCACGCACCTCGAAGGCCGGGAACAGGGTTTCCAGCCGCTGACGCAGCGCTGGCCATTCGGCCGGCGCGAGACTCGGGCCCAGCCCGGCATCCAGCATGCGCGCGCTGCGCACCGGCTGCAGCACGAAGCGTTGCACGCCGCGCTCGGCCAGCTGGCAGGCCAGGGTCCACAGCCGCTCGGCATCCAGCAGTTGCCAGTGCAGGGTGGTGCGGCATTCGTAGGCGACGCCACTGTCCAGCAAGCAGTCCAGGCTCTGCCAATTGGCGCGGTCACTGTCCGCCACCCCGGTGATCGCCGGCCCGTGCCCGGGCGGCGCCTTGACATCGAAGCCCACCCAATCCACCTGTGGCAGCACCCGGGCGAAACGTTGCGGCTTGATGCCGGCGCTGTGCAGGCCAACCTTGAAGCCCATCTCGCGCACCTGGGCCATGGCGGCGGCCAGCGCCGGCTGCTGGGTCGGTTCGCCGCCGCTGAACACCACCGCCTGCAACAGGCCGACGCGTCGTTCCAGGAAGGCCAGCAGGTCCGTCCAAGCCAGCGGCGTGTCGCCGCGCGCCGGGATCAGTTGCGGGTTGTGGCAGTAGCGGCAGCGCCAGCCGCAGCCCTGGCAGAACAGCACGCAGGCCAGGTGGTCGGGGAAGTCGAGGGTGGTCAGGGGGACCAGCCCCCCGACCCTGAGCGTTGCATTCACGCGGAGCGACCGTTGGCCGCCGACTCGGTGAAGTGGCGGCGCTCACGGTGCTCGGACTGCTTGCCGGGATTGAAGGCCGCCACCGGACGGTGGTAGCCCATCACCCGAGTCCAGACTTCGCAGCGCTGGCGTTGTTCCTGGGGAAGTTGCGTGTGCATGGATAACTCCTTTGGGTTGGGGGGAAATGGGTCAGGCGCAGCGCTGTTGGTGCAGCAGCGCCTCGTCGCAACGCGGACAGAACTCGTGCTCGCCGGCCAGGTAGCCGTGCACGGGGCAGATCGAGAAGGTCGGCGTGACGGTCAGGTACGGCAGGCGAAAACGGCTCAGCGCGGCGCGCACCAGCTGCTTGCAGGCCTCGGCGGAGGAAATCCGCTCGGCCATGTACAGGTGCAGCACGGTGCCGCCGGTGTACTTGCACTGCAGCGCGTCCTGCAGCTCCAGCGCCTCGAAGGGATCGTCGGTGAAGCCCACCGGCAACTGCGAGGAGTTGGTGTAGTACGGCGCCTCGACGCTGCCGGCCTGGAGAATGTCCGGATAGCGCTTGCGGTCTTCCCGCGCGAACCGGTAGGTGGTGCCTTCGGCGGGGGTGGCTTCCAGGTTGTAGAGGTGGCCACTGTCCTCCTGGAATCGCACCAGGCGCGCGCGCACGTGGTCGAGCAGGCGCAGCGCCAGTTGCCGGCCAGCCTCGCTGTGCAGGCCTTCGCGGTCGCCGGTGAAATTGCGCAGCATCTCGTGCAGGCCGTTCACGCCGATGGTGGAGAAGTGATTGCGCAGGGTGCCCAGGTAGCGCTTGGTGTAGGGGTACAGGCCATTGTCCATGTGCTGCTGGATGACCTTGCGCTTGACCTCCAGGCTCTCGTAGGCGAGATCGAGCAGCAGGTCGAGCTGGCGGAACAGGCCCGGCTCGTCGCCCCGGAACAGGTAGCCCAGGCGCGCGCAGTTGATCGTCACCACGCCCAGCGAGCCGGTCTGCTCGGCCGAGCCGAACAGCCCGCCGCCGCGCTTGAGCAGCTCGCGCACGTCCAACTGCAGGCGGCAGCACATGGAGCGCACCTGGTTGGGCTGCATGTCCGAGTTGAGGAAGTTCTGGAAGTACGGCAGGCCGTAGCGCGCGGTCATGTCGAACAGGCGCGTGGCGTTGTCGCTGTCCCAGGGAAAGTCGTGGGTGATGTTGTAGGTCGGGATCGGGAAGGTGAACACCCGGCCCAGGCCGTCGCCGGCCATCATCACCTCGATGTAGGCGCGGTTGATCACGTCCATCTCGGCCTGCAGCTCGCCGTAGGCGAAGGGCATTTCCTCGCCGCCGATGTAGGGGATCTGCTCGCGCAGGTCTTCGGGGCAGACCCAGTCGAAGGTCAGGTTGGTGAAGGGCGTCTGGGTGCCCCAGCGCGACGGCACGTTGAGGTTGTGGATGAATTCCTGGATGGCCTGGCGCACCTGCTCGTAGCCCAGGCCGTCCTTGCGCACGAACGGCGCCAGGTAGGTATCGAAGCTACTGAATGCCTGGGCGCCGGCCCATTCGTTCTGCAGGGTGCCGAGGAAGTTGACCATCTGCCCCAGGGCGCTGGACAGGTGTTTCGGCGGCCCCGCCTCGACCCGCCCGGGAATGCCGTTGAAGCCCTCGTTGAGCAGCGAGCGCAACGACCAGCCGGCGCAGTAGCCGGCCAGCATGTCGAGGTCGTGGATGTGCAGGTCGCCCTCGCGGTGCGCGGTGCCGATGGCCGGGCTGTACACCTCGTCCAGCCAGTAGTTGGCGGTGACCTTGCCGGAGACGTTGAGGATCAGCCCGCCCAGCGAGTAGCCCTGGTTGGCGTTGGCGCGCACCCGCCAGTCCTCGCGCGACAGGTATTCGTTCATCGACGCGGCCACGTCGACCAGCGCCTTGCGGTCACGGCGCAACCGGCCGTGGCGGGCCCGGTGCAGGATGAAGGCCTTGGCGCTGGCGTAGTGGCCGGCCTCCATCAGCGCCTGCTCGGCGAGGTCCTGCACCGCCTCCAGCTCCACCGCGCCCGCCGCCGGCAGGCGCGCCACCACGCCCTGCGCCAGCTGCGCCGCCTGCCGATCGTCGAACTCGCCACTGGCCCGCCCCGCGGCGGCAACGGCCAGGCGGATACGCTCGCCGTCGAACGGCACGCGCTCGCCGCCGCGCCTGATCACCATGTCCGGCATGTACGCTCCTCCACTTCCCACATATAGATTCAATGAAAACCAAAACCACAACATGTTGTGTTGAATCTAGTGGCGAAGCACAAGAATGCCATTGACCTCGATCAACTTCGGACCGGCGGAGGCGGACCTGGCGCACAAAAGGCAAGCTCTACAGGGGGCCGGCCAGGCGGCCGACCACACCCAAAAGCTCGCGAATGAATTCGCTCCTACAGGGTTCGTGCGGGGCCGTTGTTCTGGTGGGAGCGGACGTGTCCGCGATCTTTTTCGGCGGCCGGCCAGGCGCGGCCGGCCAGGCTGCCGGCCGCACCCAAAGCTCGCGAATGAATTCGCTCCCACGGAGCATGTGCGGGGCCGCTTTCGGGTGGGAGCGGACGTGTCCGCGAGCTTTTCGCTCAGCCGAGCAGGGAGCTGAACGGCAGGTATTCCACCGTCTCGCCGATTTCCAGCGTGCGACCGCAGTCGACCACTGCCAGGCCGTCGGCCCAGCTGGCGGAGGTCAGCATCGCCGAGCCCTGGCGCGGGTGCAGCACCACCTGCAAGGCTCCGTCGCGTGATTCCAGCCGCGCGCGCAGGTACTGGCGACGACCATTGGCCTTGCGCCAGGCGAAGCCGGCGGGCAGGCGCAGCGGTTGCGGCAGCACCTCGACGCAGCCCTGGGCGCGCAGCAGGAACGGCCGCGCCACCACCAGCGCGGTGATCAGCGCCGCTGCCGGGTTGCCCGGCAGGCCGAGCCAGGGCGTGCCCCCCACGCTGCCGAAGGCCAGCGGCTTGCCGGGCTGGATGGCCAGCCGCCACAGGTGCAGCTCGCCCAGCTCGGTCACCGCCTGCTTGAGGTGATCCTCCTCGCCCACCGAGACGCCGCCGGAGCTGACCAGCACATCGTGCTCGGCCGCCGCGCGGGCCAGGGTGTCGCGGGTCAGCGCCAGGTCGTCGGGCATCACCGGCAGGTCGTCGACCTCGCAGCCGAGGCTGCGCAACACGCCCAGCAGGCTGTAGCGGTTGGCGTTGTACAACTGGCCCGGCTGCAGCGCCTCGCCCGGCTCGCGCAGTTCGTCGCCGCTGCTCAGCACGGCGACGCGCAGACGCCGATACACCTTGATCCGCGCCAGCCCGAAGCTGGCCAGCAGGCCCAGCTCCTGGGCGCGCAGCCGCTTGCCATGCTCCAGCACCGGCGCACCGGCCAGCAGCTCCTCGCCACGCCGGCGCACGTTCTCGCCACCCTGCAGCGGCGGCAAGCAAACCCGCTCACCGTCAGCGCGACAGGCCTCCTGGGCCACCACCGTATCGGCGCCGGGCGGCAGCGGCGCCCCGGTGAAGATGCGCACCGCGTGACCGGCCGGCAACGGCTGCAGCGCGGCGTCGCCGGCGGCAATGCGTCCGGCCAGCGGCAGCGCGCCTCCCTCGGGCGGCAGGTCGGCGACGCGCAGGGCGTAGCCGTCCATGGCGCTGTTGTCCCAGGCCGGCACGTCGAACGGCGCGTTCAGGGTTTCCGCCAGCACGCGGCCGAGCGCGTCGCGCAGCGCGATCTCCTCGACCGCCGGCGGTGCCGGAACCCGCTCGAGCAGCGCGGCGATCGCCTCGTCGACCGGGCGCAGACCGTGGCTGTCACAGCCGCAGGCGCTCACGAGCGGCTCCCGCAGCAGGTCGCCGGTTGGTCGTCGAGGCGCTTGAGATGCGGCACGAAGTTGCAGGGCCGAGTGCGCGCGTCCAGCTGGCCGAGCAGGATCTTCTCCCAGGCAGTGCGGCAGGCGTTCGGCGAGCCCGGCAGGCAGGACACCAGGGTGCCGTTGCTGATCCCCGCCAGGGCGCGCGACTGGATGGTGGAGGTGCCGATGTCGGCCAGCGACACCTGGCGGAACAGTTCGCCGAAGCCGTCGACGCTCTTGTCCAGCAAGGGCGCGACCGCCTGCGGGGTGTTGTCGCGGGCGGTGAAGCCGGTGCCGCCGGTGATCAGCACCACCTGCACGGTGGGGTCGGCAATCCAGGCGCACAGCCGCGCGCGGATCTGCCAGATGTCGTCACGCACCAGCGCACGGTCGGCGAGCTGGTGCCCGGCACCTTGCAGGCCGTCGATCAGGGTGTGCCCGGAGGTATCGGTGTCCAGATTGCGGGTGTCGCTGACCGTCAGCACAGCGATGCGCAGAGGCTGAAAATCGGCACTGGAAAGATGGGCCATGGCAGTCTCCTTGAAAAATTCAATGAGCAGACTGCACGCAAGGCGGCGTCAGGCCCATTCCCCGGAGGAGGTATGCCCGATGCGCGAAAGACAGAAACAAAAAAAGCGACCCAAGGTCGCTTTCTCTGTGAGGCAAGGGCTTCAGTCTGACCCTTGCTCGAATATGGCGCAGCGGACGGGACTCGAACCCGCGACCCCCGGCGTGACAGGCCGGTATTCTAACCGACTGAACTACCGCTGCGCGTTACCTCGAGTGGTGGGTGATGACGGGATCGAACCGCCGACCCTCTGCTTGTAAGGCAGATGCTCTCCCGGCTGAGCTAATCACCCATTTGCTCTCGAAGTGGGGCGCATTCTAGAGAGCGCCCCTGCACTTGGCAACCCCCCTTCCGAAAGTTTTTTTGAGATGTTCCAAAGACTTAGGGACTTCATCCGATTGCAACGACATTCCCGTCCTTCGGGGTTGGCCTGTTTCCGGCGCAGGGGGAATAATGCGTCCCTTTGCGCCTTCAGGAGACTGCCCCCGCCATGTGGTTCCGCAACCTGCTCGTTTATCGTCTGTCCCCGGATTACCGCTTCGATGCCGAGGCCCTGGAAACCGCACTGGCCGAAAAGCCCGCCCGTCCCTGCGCCAGCCAGGAACTGGCCACCTACGGCTTCATCCCGCCCTGCGGCAACGGCCCGGATGCGCCGCTGGCCCATGTCAGCCAGGGGTTCTATCTGGTGGCGGCACGCAAGGAAGAACGCATCCTGCCGGGCAGCGTGGTGCGCGATGCGCTGAAGGAAAAGATCGAGGAGATCGAAGCCGAGCAGATGCGCAAGGTGTACAAGAAGGAGCGCGAGCAACTGAAGGACGAGATCGTGCAGGCCTTCCTGCCGCGTGCCTTCATCCGCAAGTCCAAGACCTTCGCCGCCATCGCCCCCGAACAGGGCCTGATCCTGGTGGACAGCTCCAGCGCCCGGCGCGCAGAGGATCTGCTCTCCACCCTGCGCGAGGTGCTGGGCTCTTTGCCGGTGCGCCCGGTGAACGTCAAGCAGGCGCCGATGGCCACCCTGACCGACTGGGTGAAGAACAACGCCGCCAGCCATGGCCTGCACCTGCGCGACGAATGCGAGCTGCGCGATCCGAGCGAGGACGGCGGCATCATCCAGTGCAAGCGCCAGGACCTGGCCAGCGAGGAAGTGCAGAACCACCTGGCCGCCGGCAAGCTGGCCACCAAGCTGAGCCTGGCCTGGGAGGACAAGCTGTCCTTCGTGCTGGACGACAAGCTGGTCATCAAGCGCCTGCGCTTCGAGGACCTGCTGCAGGAGCAGGCCGAACAGGACGGCGGCGACGACAGCGATGGCCAGTTCGACGCCAGCTTCACCCTGATGATGCTGACCCTCAATGAGTTCCTGCCGCAGCTGTTCGAGGCCCTCGGCGGCGAAGAGATCGCCCAGGCGGTATAGACCGAAGCGCACGGCGGCTTGCCCGCCCTGCCCCGATGTGCAGAATAGGCGCCTGGCGGGGACGACCCCGCCAGCGTTGCCTATCCTCAAGGGCGCAGCGCCCTGCCTGCGGGGACGACCCCATTAACCTGGAGTACGCCCCATGTCCTGGCTCATCCTTTTCTTCGCCGGCCTGTTCGAAATCGCCTGGGCCATCGGCCTGAAATACAGCGACGGCTTTACCCGCCTGATCCCCTCGACCCTGACCCTGGCGGCCATGGTCATCAGTGTCGTGCTGCTCGGCTGGGCCATGAAGGGCCTGCCGCTGGGCACCGCCTACGCGGTGTGGACCGGCATCGGTGCGGTGGGCACGGTGATCGCTGGCATCTTCCTGTTCGGCGAATCGGTGGCGCCGCTGCGGCTGATCAGCGTGGCGCTGGTGGTGGCGGGACTGATCGGGCTGAAGCTGAGCAATTAGACACCCGCGCCCCACTCAACTGGGTGGGAGCGGACTTGTCCGCGAGCCTTTTCCTGCGGTCCCGCGCAAAAGCTCGCGAATGAATTCGCTCCCACAGTTCGGGGCATCACTCAGATCGGCAACTGCCCCAGCGCCCAGCGCAGCAGGAAGAACGCCAGCAGCCCGCCGGCGATGGTCGCCAGCAGGTTGCGGGTGAACGCGGCGATGGCGATGGCCGCCAGTCCGGCCAGCAGGTAGGCGTTGTCCAGGCCCAGCTGCAGTCCCTCGCCGTCCGGCATCAGCATCACCGGCACCACGATGGCGCTGAGTACAGCGCTCGGCACGTAGTGCAGCGCCTGGCGCACCAGCGGCGGGAAACGCAGGTTCGGCCAGGCGAACAGGCTGTAGCGGATGGCGAAGGTGACGGCCGTCATGCCGAGAATCAGCAGCCAGATATCCATCACAGGCCCTCCCCGACCAGCCGCGCATGGCGACGCTCAAGCCCGACACCCACGAGAATGCCCGCCAGCGCCGCCACCAGCAGCCCCAACTGATAAGGCAGCCCGTGACAGGCCACCGCCACCGCGCCGGCCACCAGCGCCGCCGCCACCTGCGGCAGGTTGCGCAGCATCGGCACGACGATGCCAATGAAGGTGGCGAGCATGGCGAAATCCAGCCCCCAGGCGGCCAGGCTGGGCACCGCCTGGCCGAAGGCGACGCCGATCAGCGTGCACAGCTGCCAGTTGCCGTACATGGCCAGACAGGAGCCGAGGAAATACCAGTGCTTGTGCGGCGACTGCTCGGCCTCGGCGTAGCGGTGCTGGACCACGGCGAAGGTCTCGTCGGTGAGCCAGAAGGCCAGCGGCACGCGCCAGCGGGCCGGCAGGTGACGCACGAAGGGCTGCAGGGTGGCGCTGTACAGCGCATGGCGTAGGTTGACCACGAAGGTGGTCAGCAGCAGCACCGCCAGGCTCGCCCCGCCGCCGAGCAGGCTGACGGCGATGAACTGCGCCGAACCGGCAAACACGAACAGCGACATGCCCAGCGCCTGCCAGGGTGTCAGCCCGGCGGCGCTGGCCAGGGTGCCGTAGATGATGCCGAAGGGGATGGCGCCGAGAATCAGTGGCAGCGTATCGCGGGCGCCGTTGCGCAGTTCGGTGAAACGGGACATGGAAGCTCCTTGCGAGAGGACGGCCAACCTACAGCAAAGCCCGCCGAGCGTCTCGCCCGCCATCACGTCGCTGCATGACTCGGCATTCCCAGTGGCACTGGAGCTTGCCCGGCCGGCCCGGGCCGGCTATCCCTGAGACCACTACAAGAATCGAACGAGGACACCCCATGCCCAGCAATCGCCAGTTCCTGCTCGCCCAGCGCCCGGTCGGCCTGCCGACCCGCGACACCTTCCGCCGCGTGGAAACGCCCGTGGGCGAGCCGGCCGAGGGCCAGGTGCTGGTGCGCAACCGCTACCTGTCCATTGACCCGGCCATGCGCGGCTGGATGAATGAAGGCAAGTCGTACATCGAGCCGGTGCCGCTGGGCGGGGTGATGCGCGCCCTGGGCGTCGGCGAGGTGATCGCCTCGCGGCACCCGCAGTTCCCGGTCGGCAGCTTCGTCGGTGGCGCGCTTGGCGTGCAGGATTACTTCCTCGGCGAGCCGAAGGGCTTCTACCCGGTCGACCCGAAGCTTGCACCGCTGCCGCTGTACCTCTCGGCGCTGGGCATGACCGGCCTGACCGCCTATTTCGCCCTGCTGGAGGTCGGCGCGCCCAAGGCCGGCGACACCGTGGTGATCTCCGGCGCCGCCGGCGCGGTGGGCAGCATTGCCGGGCAGATCGCCAAACTGAAGGGCTGTCGCGTGATCGGTATCGCCGGCGGCGCGGAGAAATGCCGCTACCTCACCGAGGAACTGGGCTTCGACGCCGCCATCGACTACAAGCACGAGGACGTGAGCGCCGGCCTCAAGCGCACCTGTCCGAAGGGCGTGGACGTGTACTTCGACAACGTCGGCGGCGAGATCCTCGACGCCGTGCTGGCCCGCCTGGCCTACAAGGCGCGGGTGGTGATCTGCGGGGCCATCAGCCAATACAACAACCTGGAAGCACCGGTCGGCCCGCGCAACTACCTGTCGCTGCTGGTCAACCGGGCGCGCATGGAAGGTTTCGTGGTCATGGATCATGCGGCGCAGTTCCCCCTCGCCTTGCGCGAGATGGGCGGCTGGCTAGCCAGCGGTCAACTGAAGAGCAAGGAAGACATCGTGGAAGGCCTGGACACCTTCCCGGGGACCCTGCTCAAGCTGTTCAGCGGCGAGAACTTCGGCAAGCTGGTGCTCAAGGTGAGCTGACGTTGCACTCCGCAGGGTGGTCAACGCCACGCGTTGGCCACCTTTGGCGGCCGGAAAGCGCCAACCGCTCTACGTTCTGACTCAATGCAGCGCGCACGGATACGGCGCGGAACCTGTGCGCAGATGCCGGGGCAGCGGGTATGCTCTGCGCCGGTTCAACGAGAAGGCATGACGCGATGCAAACATTCGATGCCCGGCAGACGACCGGCGAGCTGCGCGAGCAGGTGATCGAGGCCCATCGGGCCCTGCAGGGGCGCACGCCGCTGGTGCAATGCATCACCAATGTGGTGTCGGCCAATTACATGGCCAACGTGCTGCTGGCCGCCGGCGCGTCGCCGGCCATGGTCGACAACACTCAGGAAGCGGCGCTGTTCGCCGGCATCGCCGATGCCCTGCTGATCAACCTCGGCACCCCTACGGATGCACAGGTGGAATCCATGCGTCTGGCGGCTGCCGCTGCCCAGGCGGCGGGCAAGCCCTGGGTGCTGGACCCCATCGGCGCCGGTGGGCTGCCCTGGCGCGGCGGCGTGGCGCTGGAGCTGCTGCGCTTCCAGCCCGGCGCCATTCGCGGCAACCCCTCGGAAATCAAGGGCTTGTCCGGCCTCGGCCAGGGCGGTCGCGGCGTGGACAGCTCCGACGAGCCCGCCAGCGCCGTCCCCGCCGCCCTGCAGTTGCTGCAGCACAGCCCGGTGGTCTGCGCCTCCGGCGCGGTGGATCACCTGATCGGCCGTTACCAGCGCCAGCAGGTACTGATACGGATCTTCGGCGGCAGCCCCCTGCAGCCGCGCGTCACCGCCACCGGCTGCGCCCTGGGCGCCCTGCTGGCGGCCTACCAGGCGGTCGCCGAACCGCTGGTGGCGGCGGTCGCAGCCCATGCCAGCTTCGCTATCGCCGGCACGCTGGCGGCACAGCGCCACACGGCGCCGGGGTCGTTCGCCATTGGCTTCATCGATGAGCTGTATCGCCTGGAGGAAGCCAGCTTCCGCGAGCGCATGCAGCTAGAAATCACCGCACTCGAAACAGTCTGAAAACAAGAAGGATCAGAATCCCCATGCACGTCTCCCAAGCCTTGCGCGAACGTCGTTCCGTGCGCGCCTTTACCTCGCAGGTGCCGTCGGCCCAATTGGTTCAGCAGTTGATGCAGGACGCGGCGCTGGCCGCCTCCGGCGGCAACATGCAACCCTGGCGGGTGGCCGCCATCACCGGCGAGCGCCTCAGCGGCCTGCTGGCCGATGTGGCGAAGACCTCCGGCGAGGAGAATCCCTTGCAGCTCTCCTATCCGCCGAACCTGTGGGAGCCGTACCGCACCCGCCGCTTCGCCAACGGCGAGGACCTCTACCGCAGCATCGGCATTCCGCGTGAAGACAAGGCCGGGCGCTTTCGCCAGCTGGCTAGGAATGCGCAGTTCTTCGGTGCGCCGGTGGGCATCCTGGTATTCATCGACGAACGCATGGGCCCGGTGCAGTGGATGGACCTGGGTCTCTACCTGCAGGCCTTCATGCTGCGCGCCACCGAGGAAGGCCTGGCCACCTGCGCCCAGGGCTTCTGGCGTCGCTACGACGCAGTGGTCAGGCAGCACATCGAGGTGCCCGAGGGCTATCGGGTGACCTACGGCATCGCCCTGGGGTACGAGGACAAGGACGCGCCCATCAACAGCCTGCGCGCCACCCGCGCCGACTTTGGCGAGTGGGGGCAGTTGGTGGGGTTTTGAGGACTTGGCCCCGGCGTTCGGCCGGGGCGGTTATTTGAGGCGTTCGGCCGCCTTGCGGTAGACCTGCTCGCGCTCGCGGCGATCTACCGCAACCACAAACACCACTACCTCATGGTCAAGCACCTGGTACACCAATCGATAACCGCTGCTGCGCACTTGATCTTGTAGCAGTCCGGCAGAGAGTGGAGACAGTTGGCCTCTACCCGCGGATTCAGCAGGATCTCGACGAGCTTCTTCTTGAACTGCTGGCGAACGGTGTCACCCAGCTTGTGCCATTCCTTCAGCGCCCGCGCATCGAACTCCAGGCTATAGGTCATCCAGCGCAACCTTGACGCGCTGCGGATCTGCCAGACGCTCGCGAACCGTGGCGATCAACGCCTCGTCTTCCTCGGTCATCAGCACCGGGCGAAACGGTAGCTGCCCGCGCTCGGCCACGTACTGCAAGGCTTGGCGCATCAGCTCGGAAGGGGTGACGCCGAGCTTCTCCAGCTCACGGTAAGCCCGGGCCTTGAGCTCGTCGTCGATACGAATATTGATGGTGGCCATGGCGGCGGATACCTGTAATGACATTCGTCATTACGATGGCATCGATGCCGCCGCCTGGCAACTCATCCGCGACCGCCAGCAGGCGATCAGCCCAGCTCTGCCAGCACCGCCGCCAGTGCCTGTTGCGGATCGGCGGCCTGGCTGATCGGCCGGCCGATCACCAGGTAGTCGGAACCGGCCTGCATGGCCTGACGCGGGGTGAGGATGCGCTTCTGGTCATCCGTGGCGCTGCCGGCCGGACGGATGCCGGGCGTGACCAGTTGCAGTTGCGGCTGGGCGGCCTTGAGCGCCGACGCCTCCTGGGCGGAGCACACCAGGCCGTCCAGCCCGGCCTGCGCCGCCAGACCGGCCAGGCGCAGCACCTGCTGTTGCGGCTCGATGTCCAGGCCGATGCCGGCCAGGTCGGACTGCTCCATGCTGGTCAGCACGGTCACGCCGATCAGCAGCGGCCTGGGGCCGCTCAGGGCATCCAGCGTTTCCCGGCAGGCCGCCATCATCCGCAGGCCGCCGGAGCAGTGCACGTTGACCATCCACACGCCCAGCTCGGCGGCGGCCTTGACCGCCATCGCCGTGGTGTTGGGAATGTCGTGGAATTTCAGGTCCAGGAAGACTTCGAAACCCTTGGCCTGCAGATCCTCGACCACCGCCGGCCCGCAACGGGTGAACAGTTCCTTGCCGACCTTCACCCGGCACTGGCTCGGGTCCAGGCGCGCGGCCAGCTCAAGGGCGGCCTCGCGGGAGGGAAAGTCGAGGGCAACGATAATCGGGGACTGGCAAGCCATGGCGGGAAACTCGTCGGCAATGAAAACGGCGCGCATTGTACCCCGTGCAACAGCGCCTCCACAGCGCCGCACTGACAAACCCCATGCGTCGTCGTATGGTTAACAGACAACTTCAGAGGTGTACGGCCATGCCCTGGTATATGTGGTTACTGCTGGTTCTGGTGTTCGGCACGGTGATCAGCGGCTTGCTGATGCTGCGCAAGGGTGCGAAGAAGATCCCGCTGACCGAGGAACAGCTCAAGGAAATCAAGGCACGCAACGCGCGCTTCGACGCACAGGATCGTCAGGATCGCTGACGAACAGGAAGGCTCGCCGGTGCGAGCCTTCCTCGTCTGGGTCAGTTGCGAATCACCAGCGCCAGCGCTTCCTCGGCCAGCGCATCGAGACTCATCGGGCCGCCGGGACGGAACCAGGTGGTGCTCCAGCTCAGCGCCCCGGTCAGGAAGCGCCGCAGGATGAACGGATCGCTCTGCACGTAACCCGCCGCGCGCGCCTCCTCCAGCACCTCCAGCCAATGCTGCTCGTAGCGGTCGCGCAGGGCGAGGATGTGCGCCTGACTGTCCTCGGACAGCGAGCGCCATTCGTAGACCAGCACCGCCATGGCTTCGCCAGTGCCGCCCATGATCGATTGCAGCTCGCAGCGAATCAGCGCCAGCACCCGCTCGCGCAGGCTGCCCGCCTCGGCCAGCGCGGCCTCCATCAGCGCGGTGTTGTAGATGATGGTTTCCTCCATCACCGCGCGCAGGATCTCTTCCTTGCTCTTGAAATGGTGGAAGATGCTGCCGGACTGAATGCCCACGGCGGTGGCCAGATCGCGCACCGTGGTGCGTTCGTAGCCCTTGCGGCGGAACAGATGGGCGGCCGCCTGCAGCAGCTTGCCCCGGGCGCTGTCCGGATCGGTCAAGCGACCAGCGGCCACCAGTTCCCGCATCACCTTGCCGGCTTTCTGCTCGTCCACGCCAATACCTCTTCCACTGCGTTCGTTTCTGCGGCAGCCGACCAGGGCTCCACGACCGAGGCGAATTCTGTCCGCATTGACCCTACCAAGCAAGCGCTTGGGCAAAATCGCCTGCGGGGCTTTTCAACCAAGCGCTTGCTTGGTAGTGTTCGTTGCAACTTCTCTAGCGTCAGCGGACAACAACAATGACCAAGACCGTACGCATCGGCTGCGCCTCCGCCTTCTGGGGCGACACCTCCACCGCCGCCGCCCACCTGGTACGCGGCGCCACCCTCGATTACCTGGTATTCGACTACCTGGCCGAGATCACCATGTCGATCATGGCCGGCGCGCGCATGAAGAACCCGCAGGACGGCTTCGCCAAGGACTTCGTCGAAGTGCTGGCGCCGCTGCTGGGCGACATCGCCGCCAAGAACATCCGCATCATCAGCAACGCCGGTGGCGTGAACCCCGCCGCTTGCGCCGCCGCCATGGCGGCGGCCTGCGAGAAGGCCGGCGTGAACCTGAAGATCGCCGTGCTGCACGGCGACAGCCTGCAGAGCAAGGCCGGTGAGCTGGCCAAGGCCGGCACCACGGAAATGTTCAGCGGCGCGCCGATGCCGCCCATGTGCGTATCGGTCAACGCCTACCTGGGCGCGCCGGGCATCGCCGCCGCGCTGGACCAGGGCGCCGATATCGTCATCACCGGTCGCGTGGTCGACAGCGCCGTGGTCAGCGGCGCGCTGGTGCACGAATTCGGCTGGCAGTGGAACGACTACGACAAGCTGGCCCAGGCCGCCCTGGCTGGTCACCTGGTGGAATGCGGCGCGCAGAGCACCGGCGGCAACTTCACCGACTGGCACCAGGTGCCGGACTACGAGCACATCGGCTTCCCGATCCTGGAGGTCGAGGCCGACGGCGGCTTCGTGCTCACCAAGGCGCAGAACACCGGCGGCCTGGTCACCCCGTTCACCGTGGGCGAGCAGATGCTCTACGAGATCGGCGACCCGCGCGCCTACCTGCTGCCCGACGTGATCTGCGACTTCACCCGCGTGAAGCTGGAACCGGCCGGCGAGCACCGCGTGCGGGTCAGCGGTTCGCGCGGCCTGCCGCCGACCGACTCCTACAAGGTCAGCGCCACCTACCCGGACGGTTTCCGCTGCACCGCCAGCTGCCTGATCGCCGGCATCGACGCGGTGGCCAAGGCCGAGCGCGTCAGCCAGGCCATCATCAACAAGACCAACGAGATGTTCGCCGAGCGCGGCTGGGGCCCCTACCGCGAGGTGAACATCGAGCTGCTGGGCACCGAGGCCACCTATGGCCCGCACGGCCAGCGTGGCGACACCCGTGAAGTGATCATCAAGCTGGCCGTCAGCCATGCCAGGAAGGAAGCACTGATCCTGTTCTCCCGCGAGATCGCCCAGGCCTCCACTGGCATGGCGCCGGGCCTGACCGGCATCGTCGGCGGCCGCCCGACCGTCTACCCAGTGATTCGCCTGTTCTCCTTCCTGGCCGACAAGAGCACCTGCGAACTGTCCGTCGAGATCGACAACGAACGCACCCCGGTCAGTCTGCCGAGCCTCGAGCGCTTCGATCCGGCGCAACTGGCCGAAGACCTCGCCACCCCGGCCACCAGCGGCCAGGCCGATGTCAGCGTGCCGCTGATCAAGCTGGCCGTGGCCCGCTCCGGCGACAAGGGCAACCACAGCAACATTGGCGTGATGGCGCGCAAGGCCGAGTACCTGCCGTGGATCGCCGAGGCGCTGAGCACCGAGGCCGTCGCCGACTGGATGCAGCACCTGCTGGACCCGCAGACCGGCCGCGTCAGCCGCTGGTACCTGCCGGGCACCCACAGCCTGAACTTCCTGCTGGAAAACGCCCTGGGCGGCGGCGGTGTCGCCAGCCTGCGCATCGACCCGCAGGGCAAGGCCTTCGCCCAGCAGCTGCTGGAATTCCCGGTCGCCGTCCCCAAGGCGATTGCCGAACAGCTGTAACCGTAGGGCGGACAACGTTTTCCTTGGCCGCCGTGTCGCCCGCACAGAGCCGGCGGCCGGAAAGACGCCGACCGCCCTGCGCCGGATCCACGTTTTGAACACGGGAATAACAACAATGAGCTACGACTCGGTATTCAAACCCGATCTGTTCGCCGGCCAGACCATCCTGGTCACCGGCGGCGGCAGCGGCATCGGTCGCTGCACCGCCCACGAGCTGGCGGCGCTGGGTGCGCATGTGGTGCTGGTCGGCCGCAAGCTGGAAAAGCTGGAAAAGACCGCCGCCGAGATCGCCGAGGACGGCGGCAGCGTCAGCTTCCAGATCTGCGACATCCGCGATGAAGAAGCCGTGAAAACCATGGTCAAGACGGTGATCGCCGAACGCGGGCGCATCCATCACCTCGTCAACAACGCCGGCGGCCAGTTCCCGGCGCCGCTGATCGGCATCAACCAGAAGGGCTTCGAGGCCGTGGTGCGCACCAACCTGGTGGGTGGTTTCCTGGTGGCCAAGGAAGTCTTCCTGCAGAGCCTGTCCAAGCACGGCGGCAGCATCGTCAACATGCTGGCCGACATGTGGGGCGGCATGCCGGGCATGGGCCATTCCGGTGCCGCCCGCGCCGGCATGGAGAACTTCACCAAGACCGCCGCCTACGAATGGGGCCATGCCGGTGTGCGCGTGAATGCCGTGGCGCCCGGCTGGGTCGCCTCCAGCGGCATGGACACCTACCCGGACGCCATGAAGAACATGATCCGTTCGCTCAAGGATCACGTGCCGCTGCAGCGTATCGCCACCGAAGCGGAGATCGCCTCGGCCATCGTCTTCCTGCTCTCCCCCGGCGCCGGCTTCATCAGCGGCAACACCATCCGCATCGACGGCGCGGCCAGCCTCGGCACCCGCGCCTGGACCCTGGGCAAGGCCCGCAACAGCGAGTCGTACAACGGTTTCCACCGCGCCTACCAACCTGACGTACTGAAGGACGGAGAATAAGAACATGCCCGTGATCCAGTCAGAGATCGACGTCCACGGCGAAACCTTTGCCGCCAACCGCGAGGCCATGCTCGCGGCCGTGGCCAGCTTCCGCGAGGTCGAACAGAAAGTGCTCGACAAGGCCCAGGAGGCCAAACCGAAGTTCGAGAAGCGCAGCCAGTTGCTGCCACGCGAACGCATCAACCTGCTGCTCGACCCGGGCGCGCCGTTCCTGGAGCTGTCCTCGCTGGCCGGCTACAAGCTGCACGACGACAAGGACGGCACCCAGGCCGGCGGCGGCATCATTGCCGGCATCGGCTACGTGGAAGGCGTGCGCTGCCTGGTGCTGGCCAATAACAGCGCCATCAAGGGCGGCACCATTTCCCCCACCGGCCTGAAGAAATCCCTGCGCATGCAGCAGGTGGCCGTGGAGAACAAGCTGCCGATCGTCACGCTGGCCGAATCCGGCGGCGCCAACCTGAACTATGCCGCCGACATCTTCGTCGAAGGCGCACGCGGCTTCGCCAACCAGGCGCGCATCTCGGCCATGGGCATTCCGCAGGTGACCGTGGTGCACGGTTCCTCCACCGCCGGTGGTGCTTACCAGCCGGGTCTGTCCGACTACGTGGTGGTCGTGCGCGGCAAGGCCAAGATGTTCCTCGCCGGCCCGCCGCTGCTGAAGGCCGCCACCGGCGAGATCGCCACCGACGAAGAGCTGGGCGGCGCGGAGATGCACGCGCAGATCGCCGGCACCGCCGAATACCTGGCCGAGAACGACGCCGACGGCGTGCGCCTGGCGCGCAACATCATGGCCATGCTGCCGTGGGACCTGCAGCTGCCGGTGCGCGCGAAGAAGGCCTGGCGCGAGCCGCTGTACCCGGCCGAGGAGCTGCTGGGCATCGTGCCCAACGACGCCAAGAAGCCCTACGACGTGCGCGAGATCATCGCCCGCATCGCCGACGGCTCCGAGTTCCTCGACTTCAAGAACGAGTTCGACGGCCAGACCGTGTGCGGCCACCTGAGCATCGAAGGCCAGCCCTGCGGCTTCATCGGCAACAACGGCCCGATCACCCCGCGTGGCGCCGCCAAGGCCGCCCAGTTCATCCAGCTGTGCGACCAGAGCAACACGCCGATCCTGTTCTTCCACAACACCACCGGCTTCATGGTCGGAACCGAGTCGGAACAGAACGGCGTGATCAAGCACGGCTCGAAGATGCTGCAGGCCGTGGCCAACGCCCGCGTGCCCAAGCTGACCATCGTGGTCGGCGGCTCCTACGGCGCCGGCAACTACGCCATGTGCGGCCGCGGCCTGGACCCGCGCTTCATCTTCGCCTGGCCGAACAGCCGCACCGCCGTGATGGGTGGCGCCCAGGCCGGCAAGGTGCTGCGCATCGTCACCGAGGACAAGCAGGCCCGGCAGGGCATGACGCCCGACCCGAAGATGCTCGACATGCTGGAAACCGTGACCGCGCAGAAGCTGGACAGCCAGTCCACCGCGCTGTATGGCACCGCCAGCCTGTGGGACGACGGCCTGATCGATCCGCGCGATACCCGCAAGCTGCTGGGCTTTTTGCTCGACGTCTGTGCCGAAGCCGAGGTGCGGCCGCTGAAATCCAATACCTTCGGTGTGGCGCGCCTGTAAGCGCCCTCCGCCTCCTGAAAATTCGAAGAAGGACAACAACAATGCACTTCACTCAGGAACACGACGAACTGCGCCGCACCGTCAGGAACTTCGTCGACAAGGAGATCAACCCCTACGTCGACGAATGGGAGAAGGACGGCCGCTTCCCGATGCGCGAGATCTTCAAGAAGGCCGGCGACCTGGGCCTGCTGGGCATCTCCAAGCCGGAAAAATTCGGCGGCATGGGCCTGGACTACAGCTACTCCATCGTCGCCGCCGAAGAATTCGGCACCATCCACTGCGGCGGTGTGCCGCTGGCCATCGGCGTGCAGACCGACATGTGCACCCCGGCCCTGTCGCGCTTCGGTTCCGATGAGCTGCGCCACGAGTTCCTCGCCCCGGCCATCGCCGGCGACATGATCGGTTGTATCGGCGTATCCGAAGTCGGCGCCGGCTCCGACGTGGCCGGCCTGAAGACCACCGCGCGCAAGGACGGTGACGACTACGTCATCAACGGCGCCAAGATGTGGATCACCAACAGCCCGCAGGCCGACTTCATCTGCCTGCTGGCCAACACCAGCGACGACAAGCCCCACGTCAACAAATCGCTGATCGTGGTGCCGATGAACACCCCCGGCATCACCCTGAGCCCGCACATCGAGAAGCTCGGCATGCGCTCCTCGGAAACCGCCCAGGTGTTCTTCGATGACGTGCGCGTGCCGCAGCGCTACCGCATCGGCCACGAAGGCGCCGGCTTCATGATGCAGATGCTGCAGTTCCAGGAAGAGCGCCTGTTCGGCGCGGCCAACATCATCAAGGGCCTGGAACTGTGCGTTGACCAGACCATCGAGTACACCCGCCAGCGCCACACCTTCGGCCAGCCGGTGATCGACAACCAGGCGGTGCACTTCCGCCTGGCCGAGCTTTCGACCGAGATCGAAGCCCTGCGCGCGCTGGTCTACCAGGCCACCGAGCAGTACATCAAGGGCCGCGACGTGACCAAGCTGGCCTCCATGGCCAAGCTCAAGGCCGGCCGCCTGGGCCGTGAAGTCACCGACAGCTGCCTGCAGTACTGGGGCGGCATGGGCTTCACCTGGGACAACCCGGTGTCGCGCGCCTACCGCGACGTGCGCCTGGTGTCCATTGGTGGCGGCGCCGACGAGATCATGATCGGCATCATCTGCAAGATGATGGGCATCCTGCCGGGCAAGAAGAAGAAGGGCTGACCGTAGGGTGGTCAACGCATCGCGTTGGCCACCTTCGCGCCGGCAACGGCGCGCGCGGTGGATCGGTGAAGCGCGATCCACCCTACGACTGCCCTCTCCTCTTGCGAATACATCAAGGAGCCTGCCATGGCCGATCTACCCCACTGCGACACCCTGCTGCTCAACCTCGACGCCGGCGTGCTGCACATCACCCTCAACCGTCCGGACAGCCGCAACGCCATGAGCCTGGCCATGGTGCATGAGCTGCGCGCCGTGCTGGAAAGCGTGCGCAACGACAGTTCCGTGCGCGCCCTGGTGCTACGCGGCGCCAGCGGCCACTTCTGCGCCGGCGGCGACATCAAGGACATGGCCGGGGCGCGCGCCAAGGGCCCTGACGCGTACCGCGAACTGAACCGTGCCTTCGGCGCCATGCTGGAAGAAGCCCAGGCCGCTTCGCAGGTGGTCGTCGCGGTGCTGGAAGGCGCCGTGCTGGGTGGCGGCTTCGGCCTGGCCTGCGTGTCCGACATCGCCATCGCTGCCGCAGGTTGCAAGTTCGG
This sequence comes from Pseudomonas sp., assembly GCF_035497915.1. Classification (GTDB taxonomy): domain Bacteria; phylum Pseudomonadota; class Gammaproteobacteria; order Pseudomonadales; family Pseudomonadaceae; genus Serpens. The sequence continues at coordinate 7,348 of NZ_DATJCS010000049.1, read as the reverse complement.
CCTGCCGGAAACCACCCTGGGCATCCTGCCGGCGCAGATCGCGCCGTTCGTGGTCAAGCGTGTCGGCCTGACCCAGGCTCGCCGCCTGGCCCTGACCGCTGCCCGCTTCGACGGTGCCGAAGCCCTGCGCCTGGGCCTGGTGCACTACTGCGAAGCCGCCGACGGCCTCGACGGCCGTCTGGCCGAGGTGATCCAGCAAATTCGCCAGTGTGCCCCGGGCGCCAATGCACAGACCAAGGCGCTGTTGCTGGCCAGCGAAACCGAGGCGATGAATTCGCTGCTCGATCGCGCCGCCGAACAGTTCGCCGCCGCCGTGACCGGAGCCGAAGGCGTCGAAGGCACGATGGCATTCGTACAGAAACGTGCGCCCAAGTGGGCGCAGTAATCGGCCCGACCGAGCCTCGGCTCGGTCTGCCTGACCGCATTCGCTGATGACCAGCAGGAGCACCCAGATGCCCGCTTTCAACAAGATTCTGATTGCCAACCGCGGCGAGATCGCCTGCCGGGTGATGCGCACCGCCAAGGAACTGGGCTATCGCACTGTGGCGGTGTACTCCGCAGCCGACGCCAACGCGCGTCATGTGCAGGTGGCCGACGAAGCCGTGTGCATCGGCCCGGCGCAGGTCAACCAGTCCTATCTGGTGATCGACAACATCATCGCCGCGGCGAAGAAGACCGGTGCCGATGCCATTCACCCCGGTTACGGCTTCCTCTCCGAGAACGCCGACTTTGCCCGCGCCTGTGAAGCCAACGGCATCGTGTTCATCGGCCCGACCGTGGAAGCCATCCACCTGATGGGCAGCAAGCGCCTGTCGAAGATCGCCATGCTGGAAGCCGGCGTGCCCTGCATTCCCGGTTACGAGGGCGCCGCCCAGGACGACGAGACGCTGATCCGCGAAGCCGAGCGCGTCGGTTACCCGCTGATGATCAAGGCCAGCGCCGGCGGCGGTGGTCGCGGCATGCGTCTGGTGCACGAGGCCAGCGAGCTGAAGGAGCAGATCCGCACCGCCCGTTCCGAAGCGCAGAACGCCTTCGGCTCCGGCGAGCTGATCATCGAGCGCGCGGTGATCCGTCCGCGCCACGTGGAAATCCAGTTGTTCGGCGACCAGCACGGCAACATCGTCTACCTGGGCGAGCGCGACTGCTCCGTGCAGCGCCGCCACCAGAAGGTCGTGGAAGAAGCGCCCTGCCCGGTCATGACCCCGGCGCTGCGCAAGGCCATGGGCGAGGCCGCCGTGAAGGCAGCCGCCTCGGTGAACTATGTCGGCGCCGGCACCGTGGAGTTCCTGCTGGATGCCAGCGGCGAGTTCTTCTTCCTGGAAATGAACACCCGTCTGCAGGTGGAGCACCCGGTCACCGAGCTGATCACCGGTCAGGACCTGGTCGCCTGGCAGATCCGCGCCGCCGAAGGCCAGCCGCTGCCGCTCAAGCAGGACGAGATCCCGCTCAACGGCCACGCCATCGAAGTGCGCCTGTATGCCGAAGACGCCACCCGCAACTTCCTGCCGCAGACCGGCACCGTGCTGCGCTGGGAGCCGGAGCTGCTCGACGGCGTGCGTATCGACCACGGTCTGGTGGAAGGTGAGGACGTCACCCCGTTCTACGACCCGATGCTGGCCAAGGTCATCGCCTACGGCGCCACCCGTGACGACGCACGTCGCAAGCTGGTCCGCGCCGTGGAGAACTGCGTGCTGCTGGGCGTGAACGGCAACCAGCGTTTCCTGGCCAACCTGCTGAACCACGCCGAGTTCGCCAAGGGTGCCGCGACCACGGCGTTCATTGCCGAGCACTTCAGCGCTGACGAAAGCCTGACCCCGCAGGCCCCGGCGGCCCGCGAACTGGCCGTGGCCGCCGCCCTGCTCTATCAGGCCTCGGCCAATGGTCGCGCCCATCAGCCGCAACTGGCTGGCTGGCGCAGCGCCGGCAGCGCGCCCTGGCAGTTCACCCTGAAACAGGGCGAGCAGCCCCACAAGGTCGCGCTGGAGGTGCAGCGTGACGGCACGCAACCGACGCTGCTGGCTACGGTTGGCGATAGCCAACTGAACCTGCGCCTGCTGCACAGCGACGGCCGCTGGCTGACCTTCGAACTGGACGGCATCCGCCAGCGCCAGGCCTATCACCTGGACGGCGAGAACCTGTGGCTGTACGGCCACTTCGGCAACCTGTCGCTGACGGATGTCAGCCACGCGCCGGCCGGCGGCCAGAGCGCAGTCAGCTCCGGCACCATCAAGGCGCCGATGGATGGCGCCATCGTAGATATGCTGGTGGAGGAAGGCTCCCGCGTGACCAAGGGCCAGCTGCTGGTGGTGCTGGAAGCCATGAAGATGGAGCATCCGCTCAAGGCCGGCATTGATGGCGTGATCCGCCGGGTCGGCGCGAGCAAGGGCGATCAGGTGAAGAACCGCCAGGTGCTGGTGGAGATCGAGCCGGAAGAAGCCTGAGCGTGCGAACCGTAGGGTGGACAACGCTTTCCTTGTCCACCGTCGCACGCACGGTGGATCGGTGAAGCGCGATCCACCCTACGATTGCCGAGCCGGCAAGGGCTGCCGCAATCCAATCTGGAGCCTGATCTAGGCTGCTGAAACGGGGAAGGTCGCAGTGCGGTCTTCCCTTTTTAATGGCCCGTTAAAAAGGAATGTTCCATGACACTGCAAGACAAGACCCTGTTCATTACCGGCGCCAGCCGTGGCATCGGTCGCGAGATCGCCCTGCGCGCGGCGCGCGATGGCGCCAATATCGTCATCGCCGCCAAGAGCGATACGTCCCATCCCAAGCTGACCGGGACCATTCACAGCGTGGCTGCGGAAGTCGAAGCCGCCGGCGGCCGGGCCCTGGCCCTGCGGCTGGACGTGCGTGACGAACTGGCGGTACGCGCCGCCATGCAACGCGCCGCCGAGCATTTCGGCGGCCTCGACGCGCTGGTCAACAACGCCGGCGCCATCCGCCTGCAGGGTGTCGAGCAACTGGAGCCGAAGCGCTTCGACCTGATGTTCCAGATCAACACCCGCGCGGTGATGGTCTGCAGCCAGGCCGCCCTGCCTTATTTGAAGAAAAGCGCCAACCCGCACATTCTCAGCCTGTCGCCGCCGCTGAACCTCGACCCCAAGTGGTTCGCTCAGTACGGCCCCTACACCACCACCAAGTACGGCATGAGCATGCTCACCCTGGGCATGAGCGAGGAGTTCAAGAAGTACGGCATCAGCGTCAACGCACTGTGGCCGCGCACGGTGATCGCCACCGCCGCCATCGAATATGAGCTGGGTGGCCAGCAGATCTTCAAACAGGCGCGCACCCCCGCGATCATGGCCGATGCCGCCCATGCCATCCTGACAAGCGCCGGACGCAGCCTGACCGGTCGCCTGCTGGTCGACGAGGAGATCCTGCGTGAACAGGGCGTGACGGATTTCGAGGCGTATCGGTACGATCCGGCGGGCGGGCCACTGATGCCCGACCTGTATCTCGACTGATTCGCCCATCTGCCACGGCGAGAACGTCGACACAGTCATGGCAGGACTTGGCAGGCCTATCTAGGCTGCAGCGGCCCAGAACAATAATCCCGCCCCAAGAGGCTCGCGCCATGGCCAGTGCCGACACGATTTCCCCCTTCCATTTCCTCGCCCGCCTGCCCCATCACCTGCCGCGCGTACCGCGCATGCTGCGTGGGCTCTACTACACGGCCATCCGCAACCGCGACAAGACGCTGTCCCTGGGCTGGGCGCTGGAGCAGAGCGCCCGGCGCTTTCCCGAGCGCCCCGCCGTGATGGACCTGCAGCGCAGCGTCAGCTACGCCGCCTTCAATGCCTGGGCCAACCGCCTGGCGCGCGCCCTGGAAAGCCACGGCGTGGGCCACGGCAGCGTAGTGGCGGTGATGATGGAAAACCGCCTGGAAATCCTCGCGGTGCTGGCCGCGCTGGCCAAGCTCGGCGCCATCGGCGCGCTGGTCAACACGGCGCAACGGGGACAGGTGCTGGCCTACAGCCTCAATCTGGTGAAACCCGGTCATTACGTGATCGGCGCGGAGCTGCTGCAGCCCTTCGAGGAAATCCAGTCCGAACTCAACGACCTGCGCCCTGAACGACGCTTCTGGCTGGCCGACCAGGACACCCTGCAGGACGCCGGCACGGCCCCGGATGGCTGGCAGAACCTGGCCCACCTGGCCACCACAGAATCGAGCGAGAACCTGCCGCACACCGCGAGCGTGCGCATGAAGGATGCCTGCTTCTACATCTACACCTCGGGCACCACCGGCCTGCCCAAGGCCTCGGTGATGAGTCACGGCAAATGGATCAAGGCCTACGGTGGCTTCGGCCATTCCGGACTGAGCCTGACCGAGCAGGACGTGCTGTACCTCACCCTGCCCTGCTACCACAACAACGCCGTGACCGTGTGCTGGAGCGCCGCCCTGGCCGGCGGCGCAGCCATCGCCCTGCGTCGCAAGTTTTCGGCCAGCGCCTTCTGGAAGGACGTGCAGCATTTCCGCGCCACCTGCTTCGGCTACATCGGCGAGCTGTGCCGCTACCTGCTCAACCAGCCGCCCTGCCCCGAGGAGCAGGGCAACACCCTGACCTGCATGATCGGCAACGGGCTGCGACCCTCGATCTGGGGCGAATTCAAGCAACGCTTCGGCATCGAGCGCATCACCGAGTTCTATGCCTCCAGCGAAGGCAACATCGGCTTCACCAACGTCTTCAACTTCGACAACACCGTGGGCTTCACCCCGGCCACCTACGCCATCGTGCGCTACGACCTGGACTACGAGCAGCCGGTGCGCGACCGCAAGGGCTTCATGGTCAAGGTGAACAAGGGCGAGGCCGGCCTGCTGATCAGCGAAATCAGTCCGAAATGGCCCTTCGACGGCTACACCGACTCCGCCAAGAGCGAGGCAGCGATCTTCCGCAACGTGTTCAAGAAGGGCGATGCCTGGTTCAACACCGGCGACCTGATGCGCGACATCGGCTGCAAGCACGCACAGTTCGTCGATCGCCTGGGCGATACCTTCCGCTGGCACGGTGAGAACGTGTCCACCACGGAGGTGGAGAACGTGCTGGGCGCCTGGCCAGGTGTCGAGGATGCGGTGGTGTACGGTGTGGAGGTTCCGGGCGCGGACGGGCGCTGCGGCATGGCAGCCCTGAGACTCCTGGCGGGCACCCGCTTCGATGCCAATGGGCTGGCCACGCATCTGCGCCAGCATCTGCCGCCCTATGCCGTGCCGCTGTTCGTTCGCCTGCTCAACGAAGTGGAAACCACCGGCACCTTCAAATACAAGAAGACCGAGCTGAAGCGCCAGGCCTACGACCCTGCCCAGACGGCCGACCCGCTGTTCATCCTGCTACCCGATGCCCCCGGCTTCCAGGCCTTGGACACGGCTCGGCACGCCGCGTTGTCGCGCGGAGACTATCGTCTGTGAGGCGAGGGCCTCACTGACGAATCTCGATACGGAGTTCGGCGCCTTCGATGCGATCGATCATGTTGCTCAGGTCGAACTCGAACGGCGCATCATCCTGCTCATTGGTGATCAGCCGCCCGCCGAGGCTCATCGTCCCAGGTTGCGGTTGCGACCCGAACAGCGGCGGCAGCAGTGGCTGGTGCGAATCGAGCGGCGCGTCCTCACCCTGACCGAGCAGGGGCGGCAGCGTCAGGTCCAGCGGCCTGACGATTTCCGGTTCCCTCGCGACGGGCTTCTGGCTCTCGCGAATCGGAAAGATGCGCATGACCGCCTCGCACAGGTCGTTCAGTGTCCTGAACGCCACGCTCCGGCAAAGGCCGGGCTCCGGATCGTTTGCGGAGGCCAGGGCAGGCGTGCCGGACACACCAAGGCACAGACAAAAGAGCAATCGCAGTAAACGGCACATAGCTTTCCATGACGATTTATTACCAGCCGATATGAGGCCAGCAGCATCCATGCCAGTTACGGCAGTCGAACCCGCTTAATCGACCTGCGGTTGCCAGGCCCACTGCCGCAGGAAGTTGCGAACCATCAGCATTCCCGAATCCTCACGGGCCAGGCCTTGCAGCGCCACAGTCAACCCGCTCCGCAGTTCGGGGGCATTGCAGGCGGAGTTATGGGACAACGCCAGATAGCGCGGCCGGGTGTACAGCGCCGGCATCAGCACTTCCACCTGATCGGCCAGCCCCTGGCGCAACACTTCGAGCTGGCCAAGCGCGTGCTCGAAAAGCACGTAATCACTGTTCCCTTCCAGCAGGCTGTGCAGCTCCTGCCCAAAATCCTCGTGCGAGCCCAGCCGCAGCGACTCATCCCCGTTGCCCGAGTCCGCCGGATCGATATGCACGCCGCGTCGACCTTGCAGATCCTCCCAGCCCTGGAATGGGAAGGCACGATCCCTGGCGACCCAGGTCACCACCGGCGCCTGGTGCAGCGGCGGATCCAGGAAATCGAGCCCGGCCAGCAATTCCGGACGCAATTCGGCATCGATCAGCAGGTCCACCCGGCCACTGATGGCTTCGCGCTCGGCCTGCTCGAGACTGTCGGCCGTCAGGATCTCCACAGTCAGCCCGAGTTCCGCGGCCACTTGCTGCAGCAGCGCGACACTGGCGCCCTGCGGCTGTGGGCTCGACGGATCCTGCCAGTGGTAGGGCGCCCGCTCGCCCACGCCGATCGCCACCAGATGCTCGCACGAATCGGCAGCCGGGCTCCGAACGGGCAGCAGGGTGAAGCAGAGAATCAGCGGAATGGATAGCAGGCGACGAGGCATGGAGGTACCGCATGGAAGCCGGGAGCGGAATGGTACACCCGGAAACGGCCTGGCACATCGGCACAAGACACACCCGCAGAACGTCGACCGGGATAAACCCGGCCCCACAGAAAAGCAGCCCGTTTTTTACCCAACCCATCGGGCCGCGCCGTACCCCTGTGGGGCCGGCTTTATGCCGGCCAGCGGAGTTGGCCTCCGTGCCTCGATTTCGACCGCACCCTCGTCGGCCGGGGTAAACCCGGCCCCACAAAAAAGCCACCCACAAGAAACCCGCTCCGGGGAGCGGGTTTCTTGTGTCACCGGACCAGTCGGATCAGACCAGCTTTTCCAGTTCCGGCACCACCTCGAACAGGTCGCCGACCAGGCCGTAGTCGGCCACCTGGAAGATCGGGGCTTCTTCGTCCTTGTTGATCGCGACGATCACCTTGGAGTCCTTCATGCCCGCCAGGTGCTGGATGGCACCGGAGATGCCCACGGCGATGTACAGCTGCGGGGCGACGATCTTGCCGGTCTGGCCGACCTGCATGTCGTTCGGCACGAAGCCGGCGTCCACAGCGGCGCGCGAGGCGCCCACGGCCGCGCCGAGCTTGTCGGCCAGGCTGTAGAGCAGCTTGAAGTTGTCGCCGTTCTGCATG
>NZ_DATJCS010000048.1:0-122236 GCF_035497915.1 Pseudomonas sp. | reverse complement strand
GGAGTTCTACGCCCAGGTGCCGAAGAGCAATATCAGCATCGTCAATCTTTCCCTGAGCAGCGTCAACGTGGGCTCTCAGGCCGTTCGCGGCTTGCGTATCGATTATCTGGACATGCGCACCGTCAATCTGCCGCGCTGAGGAGGTGTCATGCTGCGTTTCGTCTGCCTGCTGAGCTTTCTGTCGCCCCTGGCGCTGGCCGATCTTCGGCCGCTGGAGGAGACCGAACTGGAAGCGGTCAATGGCCAGGATGGCATCAGTATCAGTGCCTCCATCCGCTTCAATCCCAATCCGGCGCTGACGCGCTGCCCGGGCGGCTGCGGTGCCCGTGTCGCGATCCGTCCTGGCCAGAGCGCGGGTGTGATCGCCATCGACAATATCAAGGGCACCTTCAGTTTCGACGGCGTCACCCTGGACATGGTGACCATCGATGGCGGCTTCAACGGTGAAGGTGCGCTGTTCAATCAGGACGCACTCAAGCTTGGATTGCGTGAAACCCAATTCAGCGATGTGCAGTTCACTCTTTCCGGCGCCAATCAGGTCAGCGGCAGCCAGACCGGGCTGCAGCAGACCGATCTGCTGACCTACCACACCAACGGTAAAGTCCAGTTGCGCGGCGATCTGTACATTTTTCCCTCGAACTGACTGCCGCAGGCGCCGATCGGGAATGGATGCTTTCCCATCGGCACGTTTCCGGCCACAATTCGCGGCATGTGGCGGCCGGAGCACCGGGCGCCGGGTTCCGGCTTGAGTTGCGAGGTGCCGACATGGGCAGCAGTGAGCGCGTCATCATTTTCGATACCACCCTGCGCGACGGTGAGCAGAGTCCCGGTGCGTCCATGACCGGTGAGGAGAAACTGCGCATCGCCAAGGCGCTCGAGCGCCTGAAGGTCGACGTGATCGAAGCCGGCTTCGCCATCGCCAGCCCCGGCGATTTTGCCGCGGTGAAGGCCATCGCCGACACCATCAAGGACAGCACGATCTGTAGTCTGGCCCGGGCCCTGGATGCCGATATCGAACGCGCGGCGGAAGCGCTGGCCGGCGCCAATTCGGCACGCATCCACACCTTCATCGCCACCAGCCCCATCCATATGCAGCACAAGCTGCGCATGGCGCCCGATCAGGTGGTGGAGCAGGCGGTGCGCGCGGTCCGCAAGGCGCGCAACCTGTGCGCCGACGTGGAATTTTCCTGCGAGGACGCCGGGCGTTCCGAGCTCGACTTCCTGTGCCGGATCATCGAGGCGGCCATCGATGCCGGCGCCCGCACCATCAACATTCCCGATACCGTGGGCTATGCCATCCCCCATCAATATGGCGAGCTGATCGCTCAGCTGCTGGCGCGCATCCCCAATGCCGACAAGGCGATCTTCTCCGTGCATTGCCACAACGATCTGGGCCTGGCGGTGGCCAACTCGCTGGCCGCGGTGGCGGCCGGCGCCCGTCAGGTGGAGTGCACCATCAACGGCCTCGGCGAACGGGCCGGCAATGCCGCGCTCGAAGAGGTGGTCATGGCCCTGCGCACCCGCCAGGACCTGTTCGGGCTGGACACCCGCATCGAGACCGAGCACATCCTGGCCGCTTCCCGCCTGGTGTCCGGCATCACCGGGTTTCCGGTGCAGCCGAACAAGGCCATCGTCGGTGCCAACGCCTTCGCCCATGAGTCGGGCATTCACCAGGACGGTGTGCTCAAGCATCGCGAGACCTACGAGATCATGTCCGCCGAGTCGGTGGGCTGGAACACCAACCGCATGGTGCTCGGCAAGCACTCCGGGCGTGCGGCCTTCCGCTCGCGCCTCGAGGCGCTGGGCATCGGTTTCGCCAGCGATGCGGAACTGAACGCCGCCTTCGCGCGCTTCAAGGAACTGGCCGACCGCAAGCACGAGATCTTCGACGAGGACCTGCAGGCCCTGGTGACCGATACCCTGGCGGCCGAGGTGCCCGAGCCGTTCAAGCTGAGCGACCTGGCGGTCACCAGCCGGATGGGCGAGATGCCAGTGGCACGCCTGGTCCTGAACCTGGATGGCGTGGAGCGGGAAGCCCAGGCCCAGGGTTCCGGTCCGGTGGACGCCACCTTCAAGGCCATTGAGAGCCTGGCGCACTCCGAGGCGACCCTGCAGCTGTATTCGGTCAATGCCATCACCCAGGGCACCGATTCCCAGGGCGAGGTCACCGTGCGCCTGGAAAAGGACGGGCGCATCGTCAATGGCAACGGCGCCGACACGGATATCATCATTGCCTCCGCCAAGGCCTACCTGAACGCGCTCAACCTGATGCAGGCCGGCGCGCAAAGGGCCCATCCGCAGGCGTCCGGGATTTGATCGACGAAGCGCGCCGCCGCGCCTACCTGCGCGCCATGCAGATTGACAGCTGGGTCGCCTGCCGCACCCTGCCGTTTGCGGCGCCGTCCAACGCCGAGCTGTGGCTGCCGTTACCGGTAGCGGTGCCGGAGCGTTTGCCGGCTGTGGTGCAGGAAACCGCTGTGTCAGTGCCTGCCGCAACGATGCCCCGCGCGGAGCTGCCGCGGCCGCAGCTGCGCCCGCAAGTCCGCCCGGTCAGTGCCGTGGTGGACGAACCAGCGCCCGCGCCGAAGCCGGTGACCCGCAGCAGCGAACTGCCGCGCTTCAGCCAGCAACTGCTGCGTGCCGGACAATGCCTGCTGCTGGTGGAACTGCCCACCGGCGAGACGTTTCAGGGGCGCGATCCCGCGTATCTGCTGCTGCGCGATCTGCTACGCGCCGCCGGCCTGCCGGACAGCCCGCAACTGGTGGGTGAACCGGTGCGCTGGCCGTTCCTACAGGCTGGCAGCCTGGACCAGGGGCCGGAAATGGCCCGCGAGTTCGTGCAGAGTTTCGTTGCCGCGCGCCTGGAAGAACAGGAGCCCTGTGCCTGCCTCTGGCTGATGGGCCCCTCGGCGCTGCGTTTCGCCGGTGATCTGGAACCCGGCGCCTTCCTGCGCGAGCTGCACCACGAGACGCTGGGGCCCGCCTGGACGCTGCCGGGCCTCGATCAGCTGCTGGAACAACCCGCTCTCAAGGCCGAGCTCTGGCGCTCCATGCGCCGGGTGATGCGCCGCTGGCAATCCCATTGAAGTAACGCCGACCCGCCATGACCGACAGCCTGCATTTCCGCCCCATGAACGAAGCGGACCTCGAAACCGTGCTCAAGATCGAGCGCGCGGCCTTCAGCCATCCCTGGTCGCCGGGCATCTTTCGCGACGCCCTGAAGTCGTATGAATGCTGGGTGATGCTTGAGGCTGGCCGCCAGGTTGGCCACGGCGTCATCGACCTGATCCTCGACGAAGCGCACCTGCTGAACATCACCGTGGCGCCGGATTGCCAGGGCAGGGGGCTGGGACTGGCCCTGTTGACGCATCTGATGAGCCGCTCGCGGGAGCGCGGGGGTCAGGAATGCTTCCTCGAGGTGCGCGCCTCCAACCAGAGCGCCTATCGGTTGTACGAGCGTTACGGCTTCAACGAGATCGGCCGGCGTCGCAACTACTACCCGGCCGCCGGCGGCGGTTCCGAGGATGCGCTGGTCATGGCCTGCACGCTGCTCGACTAGCGCTCGTCCTCTTCGTTCTCTTCGTCTTCCTCCTCGTTCGGTTCCTCGTCGGGTCGGCCATCCAGCGGCATGACCCGCGCCATCTCGGCTTCGTCCAGCCCGCCACCCTCGCCGATCTCGGTCTCGTCGACGATGCTCAGGTCCTGATCGGCCGGCAGGCCATGGCCACGCTCGTGGGGTGAGCGCGCGCCGCTCTCGTCGTACAGGGTTTCCGGGCTGAGGTCATCCTGGGTGATGCCGTCCTCATGCACGTCCGGCCCGAGGGATTCTCCGCCGGTCATTCCCGCCTCGCGCTCGCGTTCCGGGGTCAGCTGGTCCAGTTCCTCCCGGGGCGTGGGCTCGCCGAAGCGCCCACTCGGCCCCTGGTCATCGAAATCCAGCTGCTCGATCGAGCCCATGCGGTCTTCCATGGTGTCGATTTCGGAGGGCCCGCTGGGCGGATGCTTCTTGTCGTTCATGGCCAGGACTCCACGGCTGCTCGTGCAGTGGACCGGGCAAAGATGGGATGATTCCGCCGCGCCGGCCGTCGGCGGCGCCCACAGGAGTGAACATGCGCATCATCGGTAGTCTGCTGGCATTGGCCTGCCTCATGGCCAGCCTGGCAAGTGGCGCGGCGGAACGCCGCTTCGTGGTCCTGCACACCAACGACTGGCAATCCCGGTTGCTGGGTTATGGCCCCAACAGCGAATACAGTCCGGATTCCTTGAACGACGACCAGACCGTGGGCGGGGTGGCGCGTCTGGCCAAGCTGTTGCACGAGCGCCGTGCGGCGCTCGGCGAGACGCCGCTGCTGACCCTCGACGCTGGCGATTTCAGCATGGGTACCCTGTTCCACACGGTGACCCGCGAGGAAGGCGGCGAGCTGCGCCTGCTCGGCGCGCTGGGCTACGACGCCACCACCCTGGGCAATCATGAATTCGATTTCCGTCCCGCCGGCCTGGCGCAGATGATTGCCGCCGCCGAGCGGGCAAACGACGCACCGCAGGTGCCCATCCTGGCCAGCAATATCCGCTTCTCCGCCCAGAGCACCGACGACGATGCGCTGGAAGCGCTGCAGCGCGCCGGTCGCATCCAGTCGTACCGGGTGGTAGAGAAGGGCGGCCTGCGTTTCGGCCTGTTCGGACTGATGGGCCGCGATGCCGTGGAAGTCAGCCTGCTGATGGCGCCGGTGACTTTCGCCGACCCGCTGGCCACGGCCCGCGACATGGTGCGCCTGCTGCGCGAGCAGGAGCAGGTCGACGTGGTGATCCTGCTCTCGCACATGGGTGTCAGCGCGCAGCCCGATGGCAGCTGGCGCGGCGAGGACGTCGAGCTGGTCGAGCAGGTGCCGGGCATCGACCTGGTGATCGGTGCGCACTCCCACAGCCTGTTGCGCGAACCGCTGCGGGTCAACGACACCACCATCGTGCAGGTGGGCTCGGAGATCCAGTACCTGGGCGAGCTGCACATGACGCAGGATGCGCAGGGGCGCGCGCAGGTCGAGGCGTACCGCCTGCATGCCATCGACGACCGCATTCCCGGCGATCCCGTCATCGGCCAGCGGGTCGCCGCGTTGCAGCAGGCGGTCAGCCAACGAGTGCTGGCCGCCCACCGCTATGCCTTCGATCAGCCGATGGCCCGGGTGGAGCGCACCCTGACGCGCGCCTACGACGACCCGGTGCTGGGCAATCTGGCCACCGATGCCCTGCGCCGTGGGGCCGGCAGCGATATCGCCTTCACCGGCAACGGCACCCTGCGTGATGAGCTGTACCGCGGCCGCGAGGGCGTGCAGAGCGTGGCGGACCTGTTCCGCGTCGCGCCGCTGGGCATCGGCGAGTTCGACGACCAGCCGGGTTACCCGCTGATCCGCGTGTACTTCACTCCCCGCGAGATCCGCCAGATCCTCGAAGTGCTGCTGCTCGCCTACCAGATGCGTGACAGCGACAGCTACTACCCGCGCGTCTCCGGCGTGAAGTTCACCTACAACCCCTGGCGCATGCCGTTCGATCGGGTCAGCCGCATCTGGCTGGGCGACGCCGAGCGCGGCTATCGCGAGCTGGACCCGGCCGCGCCCGGGCTGATCAGTATCGGCGCCACCAGTTACGTGGGCAGCTTCACCTGGCTGATTCCCGAACTGACCTACGGCCTGTTCGAGGTAGTGCCCAAGGATGCCCAGGGCCGACCGCTGGCCGAGATTCGCGATGCCGTGCTGGATCGCGACCCCGACGCGCCGGGCATCCAGGAATACAAGGAATGGCAGGCGTTTCTCGACCACGTGGCGGCGTTGCCGGCCCGGGATGCCCAGGGGCTGGCGCTGCTCGCCGATCAGGGTGCCGCCGCCGAGCAGCGCATGCTGCGGGTGGCCAGCCTGGCGCCGGCTGAGCTGTTCCGCCACGCCGGCTGGCTGCAATGGACGGCCGCGCTGTTGTGCGGCGTGCTGCTGGCGCTGGTCGGCTGGCTGATCCTGCGCGTGCAGCGCGCGGTCAGGGCAGGATGACCAGGCGGTCGGCCAACTGATTGTGCGGGTGGGTGGCCGGCAGCTTCTCGCGCAGCACCGCGCCGCAGCCCTCGATGCAATCGAGGAAGCCCGGCAGCACCTGGCCCTTGCGCACCTGTGCGGTGAAGCGGTCCACCTGGTCCTGCCAGACGGCGTCGTCCACCCGGCTGGCGATGCCCCGGTCGACGAGGATCTCCACGTAGTGCTCGGCCTCGCTGACGAAGATCAGCATGCCGACGTCGCCGTCGGTGTGATGCAGCTTCTGTTCGAGGAACTGCCGGCGGGCCAGATTGGCGGCGCGCCAGTGGCGCACCGCGCGCGGAGTCAGGCGCAGCCGTAACGCCGGCAGGCGAAACAGCAGGGCCAGGATCACGAAACCCAGCCACTGCGTCAGCAGCAGTTGCCGGGTGCTCCACCAATCGCCAAACAGATTGAGCAAACCGGGCAGCAGCAGGGCGAGCAGGCCGGCCCAGAGCAGGGTGATATAGCGATAGTCGTCGGCCTGCGCGGCCAGCACCGTGACCAGCTCAGCGTCGGTGTCGCGCTCCACCCGTGCGATGGCCTCGGCCACCCGCTGTTGTTCGTGCTCGTTGAGCAGGCTCATCTCGTCTCCCGTCTACCAGCCACCCGAGGCGCCGCCGCCACCGAAGCCACCACCCCCGCCCCCGAATCCTCCGCCGCCAAAGCCTCCGCCGCCGCCTCGGCCGAGCAGGGAACCCAGCGCGGCAGCGGCCATGACCGAGCGCGTCTGCCGGCCCCGACCGCCGATGCCGATGACCGCCAGCATCACCAGGAACACGATGAGCAACACCAGCAGTGGTGGCTGCTCCTGGGCTGGCTGGCCCAGCGCCGGCAGATAGCCCTCCATCGGCTCGCCGCCGATCACCTGGATCATCCCCTCCACTCCGGCGCGAATCCCGCCGGCGAAATCGCCTTGGCGGAACGCCGGGGCGATCAGGTTGTGGATGATCAGCGCACTCTGCGCATCGGTCAGGCGATCCTCCAGTCCATAGCCGACCTCGATGCGGATGCGGCGTTCGGCCTGGGCCACGATCAGCAGCGCACCGTTGTCGCTACCCTTCTGGCCGATACCCCATTCGCGGCCCAGCGTGAGACCGGTTTCCTCGATGCTGCGTCCGCCCAGGTCGGGCAACGTGACCACCACCAGCTGGTCGCCGGTGGCCTGCTCGTGGTCGGCCAGCAGGCGGCTCAGCTCCGCTTCCTGGGTCGCGTCGAGCAGCTCGGCGCGGTCGACCACCCGACCGGTGAGCGCGGGTACCGATGGCTGGGCAAATGCCAGCACGGCCCAGAAGAGCAGGCACAGCCCGGACAGCGCGCGCAGCATCAGAAGCGCACGGCTGGCGCCTGCTCGGCGTCCGGCGCGGTGGCCTCGAAGGTTTCGCGCAGCGGCATGTCGCTGTACAGCAGCGTGTGCCAGATGCGCCCCGGGAAGGTGCGGATCTCGGTGTTGTAGCGCTGCACGGCGGCGATAAAGTCGCGGCGCGCGACCGCGATGCGGTTTTCGGTGCCTTCCAGTTGCGACTGCAGGGCCAGGAAGTTCTGGTTGGACTTGAGGTCTGGATAGCGCTCCACCACCACCATCAGGCGGCTCAGGGCGCCGCTGAGCTGCTGCTGGGCCTGATCGAACTGGCGCAACTGCTCGGGATTGTCCAGCGTGGAGGCATCCACCTGGATGGACGTGGCCCTGGCGCGGGCCTCGATGACCGCCGTGAGAGTTTCCTGTTCCTGCCGAGCGAAACCCTTCACGGTCTCCACCAGATTGGGAATCAGATCGGCGCGACGCTGGTACTGGTTCTCCACCTGCGCCCAGGCAGACTTTACCTGCTCGTCGTAACTGGGAATGTTGTTGATGCCGCAGCCGCTCAGCAGCAGGGCGAACAGCAGCAGAGGGGTATGGCGCAGCAGTGCAAGAGAGGGCATCGCGGCGATCTCCGTCGGCGGGGCATGAAAATGAGCGTAGCCGCATTGAGCCCTTACGCCGCCTGCGCGCGCCTCCTATAATCCGCGCCGCCCGACCCTTTTCCGCTATTGAACCGGAGAATCCCATGCTCAACCGTTCCCTGACGCTGGTCGCCAGTGTCGTCCTGTCCCTGTCCGCCGCATTTACCCACGCCGCCGAGGTGCTGCGCGTATCGGCCATCCCCGACGAAGCGCCCACCGAACTGCTGCGCAAGTTCAAGCCGCTGGGCGCCTACCTGGAACAACAATTGGGCATGCCGGTGAAATTCGTGCCGGTCTCCGATTACGCCGCCGTGGTGGAATCCATGGCCAGCGACCGTATCGACCTGGCCTGGCTGGGCGGTTTTACCTTCGTGCAGCTGCACCTGAAGGATCCCGAGGCGCGTCCGCTGGTGCAGCGCGTGCAGGACCAGGTGTTCACCAGCAAGTTCGTCACCGCCGACCCGCAGGTGAAGTCGCTGGCTGACCTCAAGGGCAAGACCTTCGCCTTCGGCTCGATTTCCTCCACCTCCGGCAGCCTGATGCCGCGCTACTTCATGCTGCAGGACGGCGTGGTGCCGGAAGAGCACTTCAGCCGTGTGGCCTATTCCGGCGCCCATGACGCCACCGCCGCCTGGGTGCAGGCCGGGCGTGCCGACGCCGGCGTGCTGAATGCCTCGGTGTGGGACAAGCTGGTGGCCGGCGGCAAGGTGGATACCGACAAGGTGCGCGTGTTCGCCACCACGCCCACCTACTACGACTATAACTGGACGGTGCGCGGCGGGCTGGATGCCGAGCTGGCGCAGCGCATCCAGGCGGCCTTCCTGGCCCTCGATTCGGCCAACCCGGAGCACAAGGCGATCCTCGACCTGCAAGCCGCCAGCCGCTTCGTCGAGACCCAGCCGGAGAACTACCGCAGCATCGAGCAGGCGGCCCGTTCGGCAGGGCTGCTCAAGGAGTGAGCGTTCGACTGACCGGCGTCGGCTTTGTCCATGCCAACGGGGTGCAGACGCTTTCTGATATCGAGCTGAGCGTGGCGGCCGGCGAACGGGTGGCGGTGATCGGACCTTCCGGCGCCGGCAAAACCACGCTGCTCCATCTGCTGGCCACCCGCTTGCGCCCCAGCCATGGCTGCCTGGAGCTGCTCGGCGAGCAGCCCTGGGCGCTGTCGTCCCGGGCCCGCCAGCGCCTGCGCGCGCGGATCGGCCTGGTGCACCAGACTCCGCCGTTGCCCCCGCGCCAGCGCGTGGTCACGGCGGTGGGCGCCGGTCGCATCGGGCGCTGGTCGACGGGGCGTGCTCTGCTGAACCTGATCCATCCCCTGGACAGCGCCGGGGTACGGGATGCGCTGGCCCGCCTGGACCTGGCCGACAAGCTGTTCGCGCGCTGCGATCAACTGTCGGGCGGGCAGCTGCAGCGGGTGGGTATCGCCCGGGTGCTCTATCAATCCCCTGGGCTGATTCTGGCCGACGAGCCGGTGTCGGCCATGGATCCGGTCCTCGCCGGGCACACCCTGGCGCTGCTCAATCGCGAGGCGGCGCAGCGGGGCATCAGCCTGCTGGCCAGCGTGCATGCGGTGGAACTGGCGCTCGAGCATTTCCCACGCATCGTCGGCGTGCGCGACGGACGGATTCTCTTCGACCGCCCCGCGGCCGAGGTGACGGCCGCCGAGCTGCAGGCCCTGTACGCCAATGCGCAACTGCAGGCCGCGCCCGAATCCCTTGCGCCGCCGCCCTCCATCATTCCGCGCTGCTGATGAATACCGTGCCCCGAGACCCGGCGGCCCTGCCACGGCTGCTGCTGACCCTGCTGGCGCTGGCCTTGCTCTGGCCTGGTCTGTCGCTAAGTGAACTGGACCTGACGGCGCTGTTCCGCGCGGACAACGCCAGCGTGATGGGCAGCTTCCTGTCCGGTTTCTGGCCGCCGGCCCATGACACATCCTTTCTGCAGCTGCTCTGGCAGGCCACCCTGGAAACCCTGGCCATCGCCACGGCCGGCATGTGCCTGGCGTTGCTGATCGGCATGCCCTGCGCGCTGCTGGCCAGCCGGGCGCTGTCGCTGTCGGCGCTGCCGCGCGGCGGCCGGCCGGCCTGGTGGGCCATCGCGCTGCGCTGGCCGGTGCGGGCGCTGCTGATCGTGCTGCGCAGCGTGCCGGAGATCGTCTGGGCGCTGCTGTTCGTGCGCGCCGTCGGCCTCGGGCCGACCGCCGGGGTGCTGGCCATCGCCATCACCTACAGCGGCATGCTCGGCAAGGTCTACGCGGAAATTTTCGAGTCGGTGGACCCGCGTCCCACCCGCGCGTTGTTGGGGGCGGGGAGCGGACGGCTGGCCGCCTTCGCCTATGGCGTGCTGCCCAATGCCGCCTCGGAAATGCTCTCCTACACCGTCTACCGCTGGGAGTGCGCGATTCGCGCCTCGGTGGTGATGGGCTTCGTCGGCGCGGGTGGGCTGGGCCAGCAGATCGACCTGTCGCTGCGCATGTTCGCCGGCGGCGAGGTGGCCAGTATGCTGCTCACCTTCCTGGGGCTGGTGCTGCTGGCCGACCGCCTCAGCCGGCTGCTGCGGGAGCGCTACACATGACCCGTATCGGCAATGGTCTGCTGCTGGCCGCCTTGCTGCTGGCGGTGCTCTGGTCCTTCCAGTTCCTCGATCTGGACTTCGCCAACCTGGTCAGCGCCGATGGGCTGAGCCAGATGGCCGACTACGCCAGCGGTTTCCTGTCGCCGGATTTCTCCGCGCCGCACCTGAGCGCCATCGGCCGCGGCGCGCTGGAAACCCTGGCCATGTCGGCGCTGGGCACCCTGCTGGCCGCGCTGCTCGGGCTGGCGCTGGCGCTGCCGGCCTCCGGACGTTATGGGGTGCTGGCGCTGCAGGCTTCGCGCTTGCTGCTCAATGCCTTGCGGGCCATTCCGGAGCTGGTCTGGGCGGCGCTGATGGTGCTGGCCGCCGGGCTCGGGCCGAACGCCGGCACCCTGGCGCTGGCGCTGCACACCGCCGGGGTACTGGGTCGGCTGTTTGCCGAGGCACTGGAGAACACGCCGTCCGAACCGGCCGACGCGGTGCGCCTGGCCGGGGGCGGGCGGGTCGCCGCATTCTGCTACGGCACGCTGCCGGGCGTCTGGCCGCAACTGGTGGCCTATACGCTGTACCGCTGGGAGAACAACATCCGCATGGCCAGCGTGCTCGGTTTCGTCGGCGCCGGCGGGCTGGGGCAAATGCTCTACATCAGCCTGAGCCTGTTCCAGGAAGCCCAGGCCGCCACGGTGATCCTCGCCATGCTGCTGCTGGTGCTGGGCGTGGATGCGCTGAGCGGCTGGACGCGCCAGCGCTGGGTGAGTCAATAAGTGCGAGCGCGCTTGCGCCTGTGGGAGCGGACTTGTCCGCGAGCTTTTCCTTGGCTGATACCAGAAGCTCGCGAATGAATTCGCTCCCACAGTGCACCACGCGCCGCTCACACCGTCGGCGGCTTGTCCTGCGCCACATGTTCCAGATCCACCGGCTCGCCGGGCTGCAGAGCCAGGCGTTCGCGGATGTCCTCGAACATCCGATCAAACTCCGCGTGGTCCGACAGAATGGGGCTGTGCTCGGCCACCGGCAGGCCGTGGCGTTCGGCGATGCGGGCCACCTGGCTGGCGAAGTTCGGGGCCGTGTCGCGGTGCAGGCGCAGCTCCTCGGCGAAGGGCTTGCCCTCCAGCTCGCCCGAGAGATGCAGGCAGAGCATCGGCCCTTCCCGGGCGTCCTGCTGCACGTCGTAGTGCAGGTCGAGGTGCCAGGCGGGCGAATCGCCCGGCAGGCTGGCACGGTGCAGATGGCCCGGTTCGAACATAAGCGCCTCGGAAGCGGGGAAGGGTTTCCTCAGCCTAGGCGTCATTTGCCTTTTTGGAGGAGCGGCTTTAGCCGCGAAGGCTGCGGGGTATGCAAGAGCATCGCGGCTGAAGCCGCTCCTACAGGTCCTGCGGATGCTGAAGCCCCGTTTCAGTGCATCGCCGCGCTGCCGGCCCGCTCCTGCACCAGCACCCAGGGCGCCACCACCACGGCCCACAGGTGGGGGTCGCGGCGCTGCCAGTCTTCGGCGTGCTCGGCGCTGATGCGTTCCACCTGCCCCGAGGTCAGCCAGGCGGCGACTTTCGGCTGGTCATCCTCTGCCACGGCTTCGGCCACTTCCACCAGATCCAGGCTGGCATCGATCCACAGCAGGCTGCCCTTGGCGAAGAAGGGTTGCAGTTCCTGCCAGCGGATCGTGGCGGTTTCGCCTAGCAGCTTGGCATAAAGAGTGCTTTGAGTATGCGCGGACATGAAATTCACCGGATTGAGCGGGCGGGCATGATACCCGTCCCGCCGGTATGGCAAAACCGGTGGGGCGTGGCGGCTTCCCAAGCCGGGAAACCGCCCTCTACACTCAGCGGGCACTGCCTGTGGTTTCAGTCATCCGGATGACAACAATCAACAAGAGTGGAACAGCTATGACCAAGTCGACACAGCATCTGCGTACGTTCGTTACCGCAATGGCCCTGGCCGGCTGCGCCAGTCAGGCCCTGGCCGCCGACAACATCAGGATCGCCCTGGCCGGACCGGTGACGGGTGCCGTTGCGCAGTATGGGGAAATGCAGTTCGTTGGCGCGCGCATGGCCATCGAGCAGATCAACAAGGCCGGCGGCGTGAGTGGCGCCCAGCTTGAAGGCGTGGTCTACGACGACGCCTGCGATCCCAAGCAGGCCGTGGCCGTGGCCAACAAGATCGTCAACGACGGCATCTCCTTCGTGGTCGGCCACCTGTGTTCCAGTTCCACCCAGCCCGCCTCGGACATCTACGAGGACGAAGGCATCCTGATGATCACCGCCGCCTCCACCAGCCCGGACATCACCGCGCGCGGCTACCAGATGATCTTCCGCACCATCGGCCTAGACAACCTGCAGGGCCCGACCGCCGGCAACTTCATCGCCGACACCGTCAAGCCCAAGGCTGTGGCCGTGGTGCACGACAAGCAGCAGTACGGTGAAGGCATCGCCACCGCCGTGCGCGACACCCTCAAGGCCAAGGGCATCAATGTGGTGGCCTTCGAAGGCATCAACGCCGGCGACAAGGACTTCTCCGCGCTGATCGCCAAGCTCAAGCGCGCCAATGCTGATTTCGTCTATTACGGCGGCTACCACCCGGAACTCGGCCTGCTGCTGCGCCAGAGCAAGGAACGTGGCCTGGCCGCGCGCTTCATGGGCCCCGAGGGCGTGGGCAACAAGGAAATCTCCGCCATCGCCGGCCCGGCCTCCGAAGGCCTGCTGGTGACCCTGCCGCGCTCCTTCGACCAAGACCCGAAGAACAAGGCGCTGGTCGAGGCCTTCAAGGCCAAGAAGGAAGACCCCAGCGGTCCGTTCGTTTTCCCGGCCTATGCCGCCGTGCAGGTGATCGCCCAGGGTATCGAGAAGGCCGGCAGCACCGACACCGAGAAGGTGGCCGCCGCCCTGCGCGCCAACACCTTCGAAACCCCAACCGGCACCCTGGCCTTCGACGAGAAGGGCGACCTGAAGGATTTCAACTTCGTCGTCTACGAATGGCACCAGGACGGCACCAAGAGCGAAGCCACCAAGTAAGTCCGTCATGACCGGGAGCCCACCGCCTGCGCGGCGGGCTCCTTTCGCATGTGCCTTACGGACCCGTCGGCCGCCCCATGGCGGCCGGTCGGCACGAGGTAATCCGCAATGCCAGAGCTCTATCACTACCTTCAGCAACTGGTGAACGGCCTGACCATCGGCAGCACCTATGCGCTGATCGCCATCGGCTACACCATGGTGTACGGCATCATCGGCATGATCAACTTCGCCCATGGCGAGGTGTACATGATCGGCTCGTACATCGCCTTCATCGCCATTACCCTGTTGGCCATGGCCGGCGTCGACAGCCTGCTGCCGATCATGTTTGTCGCCTTCGCCGCCAGCATGATCGTCACCAGCGCCTACGGCTACAGCATCGAACGGGTCGCCTACCGGCCGCTGCGCGGCGGCAATCGGCTGATCCCGCTGATCTCGGCGATCGGCATGTCGATCTTTCTGCAGAACATGGTGATGCTGGCCCAGGACTCCAAGGACAAGGCCATCCCCAGTCTGCTGCCCGGCAACTTCGTGCTGGGTGAAAGCGCCATGAGCGGGGTGACCATTTCCTACATGCAGGTGCTGATCTTCGTGGTCACCTTCCTGGCCATGCTGGGCCTGAGCCTGTTCATATCCCGCTCGCGCCTGGGGCGTGCCTGCCGCGCCTGTGCCGAAGACCTGAAGATGGCCAACCTGCTGGGCATCAACACCAACCAGATCATCGCCCTGACCTTCGTCATCGGCGCCGCGCTTGCCGCCGTGGCCGGTGTGCTGCTCGGCATGCAGTACGGGGTGATCAATCCGCACCTGGGCTTCCTGGCCGGCATCAAGGCGTTCACCGCCGCGGTGCTGGGTGGCATCGGCAGCATTCCCGGCGCGGTACTCGGCGGCCTGCTGCTCGGCGTCGCCGAGGCCTTCGGCGCCGACCTGTTCGGTGACCAGTACAAGGACGTGGTGGCCTTCAGCCTGCTGGTGCTGGTGCTGCTGTTCCGTCCCACCGGGATTCTCGGCCGTCCGGAGGTGGAAAAGGTATGACGCGCAACCTCAAGACCGCCCTGTTCAGCACCCTGTTGCTGCTGCTGGTGTCCTACCCGATCCTCGGCCTGAAGCTGAGCGTGATCGGTATCGGCCTGCAGGTGGAGGGCGCCGATGCCCAGACCCTGTGGACCATCGCCCTGGCTGCCGTGGCCATGTTTACCTGGCAGTTGCTGCGTGACCGCCTGCCCGGCGCCAGCCGCCTGGCGGCCATAACGCCCGCCATGCCTGGCCAGGTGAAGCACTGGCTGACCCTGCCATCCACCCAGCGCTGGATCATTCTGGCCCTGGTGATGCTGGCGCTGGTCTGGCCGTTCTTCGGCTCGCGGGCGGCGGTGGACATCGCCACGCTGATCCTCATCTACGTGATGCTCGGCATCGGCCTGAACATCGTGGTCGGCCTGGCTGGCCTGCTCGACCTCGGCTACGTCGGTTTCTACGCGGTGGGTGCCTACACCTACGCGCTGCTCGCCGAGTACGCCGGCTTCGGCTTCTGGCTGGCGCTGCCGATCGCCGGACTGATGGCCGCCACCTTCGGCTGCCTGCTGGGTTTCCCGGTGCTGCGCCTGCGCGGCGACTACCTGGCCATCGTCACCCTGGGTTTCGGCGAGATCATCCGCATCCTGCTGCGCAACCTCACCAGCATCACCGGCGGGCCGAACGGCATCAGCCAGATCCCCAAGCCGACGCTGTTTGGGCTGAGCTTCGACCGGCGGGCGCCGGAGGGGCTGGAGACGTTCCACGGCTTCTTCGGCATCCCCTACGACTCCACCTACAAGGTGATCTTCCTCTACCTGATCGCCCTGCTACTGGTACTGCTGGCGCTGTTCGTCATCAACCGGCTGATGCGCATGCCCATCGGCCGGGCCTGGGAAGCGCTGCGCGAGGATGAGATCGCCTGCCGCTCGCTGGGCCTGAACCCGACCATCGTCAAACTCTCGGCCTTCACCCTGGGCGCCACCTTCGCCGGCTTCGCCGGCAGCTTCTTCGCCGCGCGCCAGGGGCTGGTGACGCCGGAATCCTTCACCTTCATCGAGTCGGCGATGATCCTCGCCATCGTGGTGCTCGGCGGCATGGGCTCGCAGCTGGGCATCATCCTCGCCGCCGTGGTCATGGTGCTGCTGCAGGAAATGCGCGAGTTCAACGAGTACCGCATGCTGATCTTCGGCCTGACCATGATCGTCATGATGATCTGGCGTCCGCAGGGCCTGTTGCCCATGCAGCGTCCGCACCTGGAGTTGAAGCCATGAGCCGCCCGCTGCTGGAAGTCCGCGGCCTGTGCATGCGCTTCGGTGGCCTGCTGGCCGTGAATGGCGTGAACCTCAGCGTGCGGGAAGGGCAGATCGTGTCGATGATCGGCCCCAACGGCGCCGGCAAGACCACCGTATTCAACTGCCTGAACGGCTTCTACCGCCCCACCTCGGGGGAAATTCTCCTGGATGGCGAGCCGATCCAGGGCCTGCCGGGCCATCGCATTGCCTGCAAGGGGGTGGTGCGTACCTTCCAGAACGTGCGCCTGTTCAAGGAGATGACTGCGGTGGAGAACCTGCTGGTCGCTCAGCATCAGCACCTCAACACCAACTTCTTTGCCGGGCTGTTCAAGACCCCTGGCTACCGGCAGAGCGAGCGGGCCGCCATGGGCCGCGCCGCCGAGTGGCTGGAGCGCATGAGCCTCACCGAGGTGGCCAACCGCCCGGCGGGCACGCTGGCCTACGGGCAGCAGCGGCGGCTGGAGATCGCCCGCTGCATGATGACCCGGCCGCGCCTGCTGATGCTCGACGAGCCGGCCGCCGGCCTCAACCCCCGGGAGACCGAAGACCTCAAGACGCTGATCGGCCAGTTGCGCGACGAGCACGGGGTGACCGTGCTGCTGATCGAGCACGACATGAAGCTGGTGATGAGCATTTCCGAACGCATCCTGGTGATCAACCAGGGCGCGCCGCTGGCCGAGGGCACGCCGGCGGAGATTCGCGCCAATCCGGATGTGATCAAGGCCTACCTGGGGGAAACCTGATGCTGCAGTTCGACAACGTTTCCACCTTCTACGGCAAGATCCAGGCCCTGCACGGTGTCAGCCTGAGCGTCGAGCGCGGCGAGATCGTCACCCTGATCGGCGCCAACGGCGCCGGCAAGTCGACCCTGCTGATGACCCTGTGCGGCTCGCCGCGCGCGGCCAGTGGCAGCATCCGTTACGAAGGCGAGGAACTGGTCGGCCTGGACACCTGCGACATCATGCGCAAGAGCATCGCCGTGGTGCCCGAGGGCCGGCGCATCTTCGCGCGCCTGACGGTGGAGGAGAACCTGGCCATGGGCGCCTTCTTCACCAGCAAGGTGCAGTACCAGCAGGAGCTGGAGCGGGTCCTGGCGCTGTTCCCACGCCTGAAGGAACGCTTCGTGCAGCGCGGCGGCACCATGTCCGGCGGCGAGCAGCAGATGTTGGCGATTGCCCGCGCGCTGATGAGCCAGCCGAAGCTGCTGTTGCTCGACGAGCCCTCGCTGGGGCTGGCGCCGATCGTCATCCAGCAGATCTTCGAGATCATCGAGCAGCTGCGCCGCGACGGAGTGACCGTGTTTCTGGTCGAGCAGAACGCCAACCAGGCGCTCAAGCTGGCCGACCGCGGCTACGTGCTGGAGAACGGCCTGATCGTCATGCAGGGCAGCGGCGACGAGCTGCTGCGTGACCCGCGCGTGCGCGAGGCCTATCTGGGCGGCTGATCCTCGGCCTGCTGCGGACGATAGCCCAGGCGCACGCCGCCCCAGTGGCGGCCCCGCACGCGGACCGGTACTGACAGGTCGTGCATCAGCTCGCCGGTGTCGCGGCTGTAGGTCTGCAGCAGCAGGTTGCGCTCATGGCTGCCGCAGCGGATGCCGGTGCGGTCGTTGAAGATGCGCTTGCTGCGGCTGCGCAGCTGGTCCACCTCGGGATCGCCGGTCGGCGGCTGGTTGAAGGCCTGGTTGTGGGTGGGCACATAGCCATCCGGGGTGGTGGCGATGGCATACACCAGCGCCGGGTCGCGCGCCAGCAGCGGCTCCTGGATGGCCGGCAGCACCTGATCGGCATAACGGTCGAAGCGGGTGTGGTAGCGGGCCGGGTCGGTGCCGGGCACGGCCTGATAGTCACGGTCGAACAGGTCTTCCGTGCTGAGACGCCCGCTGGCCAGATCCGCCTCGAAGCGCGCCGCCAGTACGGCGGCGCCCTCACGGGCCAGGTCATAGAAGCGCTGGTGATAGGCATCCAGCTGCACGTTGGCCAGCTGTTCGCTGACCGTTTCGGCCTGCGTCACCAGTTGCCCGGCGGCCTGCTCCAGTTGCCGCGTCTGGCCTTCGCTGTCCTGCACATCGGCGCGCAGCCGGTCGAGCGCGGTGAACTGCACAGTCAGGCGCTGCTGGCTGTCCTCGGTGCCGGCGGCGATCTGGCTGACCTGGGTGGCCACGCCACCGGCCAGCTCGGCGATGTCGCCCAGTTGGCGGCCGGTGACCTCGATCAGCGCGCCGGTTTCGTCCAGCTCGCCGGCCTGGCGCTGGATATGGCTGACTACCGCTTCGCTCTGCTGGTGAATTTCGGCGATGCGCTCGCGCACCTCCTCGGTGGCCTTGGCGGTGTGCGAGGCCAGGTTGCGCACCTCGTCGGCCACCACCGCGAAGCCGCGCCCGGCGTCGCCGGCGCGTGCCGCCTCGATGGCTGCGTTGAGGGCCAGCAGGTTGGTCTGGCTGGCGATGCTCTCGATCACGTCGGCGATGCGGCGGATCTCCTCGGAACGGGTCGCCAGCTCGCCCACCAGCTCGCGACTGGCCTGGCTTTGCGCGCTCAACCGGCGCATGCGGGCAATGGTCTGCTCCAGCTCCGCCTGGCCGCTGACGCTGCCCTGGCGCATCGCCTCGGCGGCTTCCAGCGCCCGTTGCGCCTGTGCGGCGCTCTGCTGCCCAGTGCTGACCATCGCCTCGGCGCCTACAGCGATCTCACCCAGCGCGTCGCGCTGCGAGTGCAGGCGCTGGGCCAGCTGTTCCACGTTGAAGGCCACCTGGGCGGCGGCCAGCGCGTTCTGCACTGTGTGCTTGGAGAGTTCCTGGCTGAGGCTGCGGAATGCCTGGGCTTCCTGCGGAGTGTCAGCCGGCGCGGCCGCGCGCGCGCCGCGCAGGACCAGCCAGGGCCACAGGCCGAGGAGGAGCAGTGCCGCCAGGTCAAGCCCAGCGGGTAGCTCGAGCCAGCGCAAAAGCAGCCAGGCGCCCAGCAGGGTGACGCCATGCAGCAGAAAGAGCGGGGCGAGCGGGCGAAGGGTAGGGCGCATGGCGGTTCATTCTTGTTGTTGGGCCCGTTGTTAAAGCATGAATCGCGCGGGCTCCACCATGCGCCAATGGTCGTGACCGACCAGTCGCGGCTTTTACAGCTTGTGGCTGATGCCGATGCTCAAGGCTTCAACTTCCGGCAGCATGAGGAATTCCGCGCTCAGGGTGGCTTCCGGGGTGGGGTGATACTGCGCGCCGATGCCCAGCGCGATGCCGGACTCGGTGGCGCTGGCATTGCCCCACCAGCCATCCACCGAATAGGCGACGCGCGCCAGGCCGGCCACGCCGTAGACCGCCAGGTTGCGGTCGACCGGCAGGATGCCCTTGGCCAGCAGGGCGAAGTAGTTATCGATTTCCACGTTGCGGTCCTCGCCCAGGCCCAGACCCAGGCGGGCCTCGGCAGCCAGGTTCGGATGCAGGATTGCGCCGACGTGCCCGCCCAGGCCCAGCACGGTGGGGTCGTTGAACAGCGAACCGTTGACGCCGACGTACAGGTTGTCGCGGGCGGAGGCGAGCATGTCATCCGCCGGGGCGGCGTGGGCGAAGGTGCTCAGGCCGAAAACCAGGGCGGCGGCCAGCGTGTGTTGAAGTTTCATGTCTTTCCTTGCCGAGTGGGGAGATGAAGAGGGCTGCGGGCAGCCTGCGCGGATGTAGGTCAGATATGGCCCGGTGCCATGTCTGGTCGGGGCGGAATCTTATGGGTAACCCCGGCAGAGTCAATGCCGTCTTGGCGACCTGGGTCGAGCCGAGCGGATAATGGGATACCCTTGGCGCAATCCATTACAGGAGTCCGGAATGTCTGCCCTGCCTTCCCTCGCCTTCGCCGGTATCGGCCTGATGGGCCTGCCGATGTGTCGCCGCCTGCTGGCGGCCGGTTTTCCGCTCACCGTCTGGAACCGCTCCGCGGAAAAGTGTGCGCCGCTGGTGGCGAACGGTGCGCGCATCGCAGCCTGCCCGGCCGAGCTGAGCGGTACCGATATCGTCATGCTCTGCCTGGCCGACACCGCCGCCGTGCGCGACGTGGTGTTCGGCGCCGGTGGCATCGTCGAGCGTGCGCGGCCCGGCCAGTTGCTGGTGGATTTTTCCAGCGCGGAACCGGCCGCCACCCGCGACATGGCCGCCGAGCTGGAGGCGCGCACCGGCATGCGCTGGGTGGATGCGCCAGTCTCCGGCGGCACGCCCGGGGCAGGGGCGGGCACCCTGGCGATCATGGCCGGCGGCCAG
Organism: Pseudomonas sp.; assembly: GCF_035497915.1. Classification (GTDB taxonomy): domain Bacteria; phylum Pseudomonadota; class Gammaproteobacteria; order Pseudomonadales; family Pseudomonadaceae; genus Serpens. The sequence continues at coordinate 102,111 of NZ_DATJCS010000048.1, read as the reverse complement.
GAGGCCGATATCGAGCGCATTCGCCCGGTGCTGGCGCACCTGGGCCAGCGGTTGACGCGCATGGGTGAGGTCGGCGCCGGCCAGGTGACCAAGGTGTGCAACCAGATGATCGTCGCCTGCAATGCGCTGGTGATCGCCGAAGTGGTGGCGCTGGCGGAACAGGCCGGGGTGGATGCCGCGCTGATCGCCCCGGCGCTGGCCGGCGGCTTCGCCGATTCCAAACCGCTGCAGATTCTTGCCCCGCAGATGGCCGAAAGCTGCTTCGAACCGGTCAAGTGGCACGTGCGCACGCTGCTCAAGGACCTGGACACCGCCGTGCGCCTGTCCCGTGAGCAGGGCAGCGCCACGCCGATGAGCGGCCTGGCCGCCCAACTGATGCGCCTGCATGCCAGCCAGGGTCACGCCGAACACGACCCAGCCACGCTGGTGCTGCAATACCGGGAGGCCCGGTCGTGAGACTCGCCGCCAACCTGTCGCTGCTGTTCACCGAGCGTCCGCTGAGCGAGCGGCCGCGCGCCGCCTGCGCCGCCGGTTTCGAGGGTGTGGAGATCCAGTTTCCCTACGAGCTGCCAGCCGTGCGCCTGAAGGAGGAGCTGGAGCGCCTGGCCCTGCCGCTGGTGTTGATCAATTTGCCGGCCGGCGACCTGATGCAGGGCGGCGACGGCCTGGCCTGCGTGCCGGCACGCCAGGCCGACTTCGATCAGGCGCTGCAGGAGGCGCTGAGCTATGCGGCCATGACCCGCCCGCAGGCGGTCAATGTGCTGGCCGGTCGCCTGCCGGCCGGGGTGGCCCGCGAAGACGCCCTGGCCACCCTGGCCGCTAACCTGCGCACCACCGCCGAGGCGTTCCAGCTGCTGGGCATCCGCGTGTACTGCGAAGCCATCAACCCGCTGGATATGCCGGGCTTTCTGGTCAACACCCCCGAGGATCTGCTCGGCCTGCTGGATGCTGTTGCGCATCCGAATCTGTTCGCCCAGCTCGACCTCTACCATATGGCGCGCCAGGGGCTGGATCTGCCGGCGGCCATTCGCGAACTGGCCGGCCGCATCGGCCATGTGCAGTTCGCCGACTGCCCGGGGCGCGGCGCGCCGGGCAGCGGGGCGCTGGATTTCGCCGCCGCGCTGCAGGCCCTGCGCGAGAACGGCTACGACGGCTGGCTGGCCGCCGAATACCGTCCGGACGCGGCCGGCACCGAGGCCGGGCTGGACTGGCTGGCCGACTGGCGGGCAAAGCCCTTGTAGGGCCGGGTTGATCCCGGCCGACATTGGTGCGGCAGGCATTCGATGGTGGGGCGATACTCCGCTGGCCGGCGTAAGGCCGGCCCTACAGGGTGTCTTCAGCGCTGAGCAATCCGGCGGCCTTTGTAGGGCCGGGTTTATCCCGGCCGACATTGCCGCGACGGGGGCGACATTGAGCAATACGGCGTGCTGCCTTCTAGAGTGACTCTTCGAAGCCACTCCAGGAGCCCGCCGACCATGCCGCCCACCGCCGTCCAAGCCCCCAACGCCTGGCGTGTGCTGTTCCTGCTGTTCCTCGCCAATCTGTTCAACTTCTTCGACCGCACCATCCCGGCCATCGTCACCGAGCCGGTGCGCCGCGAGTGGAACCTCAGCGACCTGCAGATCGGCCTGTTCGGTACCGCCTTCACGCTGATCTATGCGCTGGCCGGCATTCCCCTCGGACGGCTCGCCGACTCCGCCTCGCGGGCACGCATCATGGGCTGGGGGCTGACGCTGTGGAGCGGCCTGACTGCCCTCAATGGCCTGGCCTGGAACTTCTGGAGCTTCCTGCTGATGCGCATGGGCGTGGGCATTGGCGAGGCCAGCTACGCGCCGGCGGCCAACTCGCTGATCGGCGACCTGTTTCCCGCCGATCGCCGGGCACGGGCCATGGGTCTGTTCATGCTCGGTCTGCCGCTGGGGCTGACCCTGGCGTTCTTCACCGTCGGTGCCATGGTGGAAGCCTTCGGCAGCTGGCGGGCGCCGTTCTTCCTGGCCGCCGTGCCGGGCCTGCTGCTGGCGCTGTTCCTGTTCTTCATCCGCGAGCCGGCGCGCGGCGCGGCGGAGGGGCGGGTGATGGCGGCGCAGCCGGTGGAGCGGCCGCTGCGCCGGTTGCTGGCCATCCCCACCTTCGGCTGGCTGATCCTGGCGGGGCTGGCGTTCAACTTCGCCGTCTATGCCTGCAACCTGTTCATGGTGCCGCTGCTGATGCGCTACTTCGCCCTGACGCTGAACCAGGCGGCGCTGTCCACCGGGTTGATCGTCGGGGTATCCGGCCTGATCGGCCTCACCGCCGGCGGCTGGCTGGCCGACCGCACCCACCAGCAATGGCCGCGCGGACGGCTGCTGTTCGGCGCGCTGAGCCTGTTGCTGGCCACGTTGTTCACCGGCGTGCCGCTGCTGGCCGGGCGCATCGGGGCGGCATGGTTCGTCGGGCTGTTCAGTGTTGGCTGGCTGTGTTCCTACTGCTTCTACACCACGGCCTATCCGGCCATTCAGGACGTGGTCGAGCCACGGCTGCGCGCCACCGCCATGGCGCTGTTCTTCGCCGGGCTGTATCTGCTGGGCGGCGGTCTGGGGCCGGTGGTGGTGGGGCTGTTGTCCGATCACTTCGCCGAAACGGCCCGGCTGGCGGCGGGCACCGCCGACCTGCAGGAGGCGTTCAAGGCCGCCGGGTTGCACGACGCGCTGTATGTAATCCCGGTGGCGCTGCTGCTCACCACCGCCTTCCTGTTCCAGGCCTCGCGCTGTTTCGTGGCGGACGCGCGGCGCATGCAGACAGGGTTGGACGAGTCGAACGGCGAAGAGGATGGATTTATCCCCGCCGAAGGGTCGAGCCGGCCGTAGGGGGGCGGTGGAGGCTGGTCTACGCGGCTTGGTAGGAGCGGCTTCAGCCGCGATGCTTCTAGTGCAGATCCAAAAGCTCGCGGCTGAAGCCGCTCCTACAGGGTTTGGTCTGGTGGCGAGCAAACCTGCGTGGCGTTTACAGCAGCTCCACAGCCACCGCCGTGGCCTCGCCGCCACCGATGCACAGCGACGCCACGCCGCGCTTGCCGCCGGTCTGGCGCAGCGCGTTGATCAGGGTGACGATGATCCGCGAGCCGGTGGAGCCGACCGGGTGACCCTGGGCGCAGGCGCCGCCGTAGATGTTCACCCTGGCGTGGTCCAGGCCATGCTCGCGCATGGCCAGCATGGTGACCATGGCGAACGCCTCGTTGATCTCGAACAGGTCGACATCCTCGACGCTCCAGCCGGTCTTGCGGAACAGGCTGGACAGCGCGCCGACCGGCGCCAGGGTGAACTCGCTGGGGTCCTGGCTCTGCGTGGCGTGGCCGACGATTTTCGCCAGCGGCTTGAGTCCGCGCTTGGCGGCTTCCTCGGCGGTCATCAGCACCAGCGCGCTGGCGCCGTCGGAGATCGAGCTGGCGTTGGCGGCGGTGATGGTGCCGTCCTTGCGGAATGCCGGCTTGAGACCCGGAATCTTCTCCGGGTTGGCGGTCAGCGGCTGCTCGTCGTCCTTGACCAGCACCTCGCCCTTGCGGGTGGTGACGGTGACCGGAATGATCTCGGCGTCCAGCGCGCCGCTCTGGATGGCGGCCTGGGCGCGGCGGAGGGATTCGATGGCGTAGGCGTCCATCTCCTCGCGGGTGATGCCGTGGCGATCGGCGGTCTCCTGGGCGAAGGAGCCCATCAGCCGACCGGTGCGCGCATCCTCGAGGCCATCGAGGAACATGTGGTCCTTGAGTTCCGCGTGGCCCATGCGCAGGCCGCTGCGGGCCTTTTCCAGGATGTAGGGCGCGTTGGACATGCTCTCCATGCCGCCGGCCACCATCACCTGGTTGGTGCCGGCCTTGAGCAGGTCGTGGGCGAGCATCACCGCCTTCATGCCCGAGCCGCACAGCTTGTTGATGGTGGTGCAGCCGGTGGCGGCCGGCAGGCCGGCATTCAGCGCCGCCTGGCGCGCCGGACCCTGCTTGAGGCCGGCAGGCAGCACGCAGCCCATGATCACTTCCTGCACATCCTCGGGTTGCACGCCGGCGCGGCGCACGGCCTCGCGAATGGCCGCGGCGCCCAGCTCGACGGCGCCTAGCGCCGCCAGGCTGCCCTGGAAGCCGCCCATGGGGGTACGCACACCACTGACGATGACGATCTCGGACATCGAAAACACCTCTGCTGTCTGGGGTCGGGCAGGCGTTTCCGCGGGTAACCCCGCACGCGTGCCCGGACGGGCTTTCTCGGACTATCGGAACCAGCCGATGCGTCGGATTCTACAGCGTGACCGGAATCGCCATAAGGGTCACACTGAAAATCAGTCTTTGGGCTGATGAGGGTTCCGCGTTCGCCTTCTAGAGTCAGGCCACAACAAAAAACCAGGTGACCAACCATGCAGACCCGTATTCTTCCGCCGGCGGCCAATGCCCATGCGTGCCCGTTGCTGATCAAGCGCCTGCTGCTGTCCGGCAGCCGCTACGAGCGTACCCGCGAGATCGTCTACCGCGACCAGGTGCGCTACAGCTACGCCACCTTCAACGAGCGCGTCGCCCGGCTGGCCAATGTGCTAACGACGGCGGGGGTGCGCCCTGGCGATACCGTGGCGGTGATGGACTGGGACAGCCACCGCTACCTGGAATGCATGTTCGCCGTGCCGATGATCGGCGCGGTGCTGCACACCATCAACATCCGTCTCTCCCCAGAACAGATCCTCTACACCATGAACCATGCCGAGGATCGGCTGGTGCTGGTCAACGCCGAGTTCCTGCCGCTCTACCAGGCCATCGCGCCGCAGCTGACCACGGTGGAGAAGACCCTGCTGCTCAGTGACCACCCCGTCACCGACGTCCAGCTTCCGGGTCTGCTGGGCGAGTACGAGAGCCTGATGGCGGCTGCCAGTACCCAGTACGACTTCCCCGACTTCGACGAGAACTCGGTGGCCACCACCTTCTACACCACCGGTACCACCGGCAATCCCAAGGGGGTGTTCTTCACCCATCGCCAGCTGGTGCTGCACACCCTGTCCATGGCGTCCACGCTGGGCTCCATGGACAGTGTGCGGCTGATGGGCAGCGATGACGTCTACATGCCCATCACGCCCATGTTCCACGTGCATGCCTGGGGCGTGCCCTATGTGGCGACGATGCTCGGGGTCAAGCAGGTCTATCCCGGGCGCTACGATCCGGAATTCCTGGTGGAGCTGTGGCGGCGCGAAAAGGTCAGCTTCTCCCACTGCGTGCCGACCATCCTGCAGATGCTGCTCGGCGCCAAGGCCGCCCAGGGCGTGGATTTCGGCGGCTGGAAGCTCATCATCGGCGGTAGCGCCCTGAACCGCAGCCTCTACGAGGCGGCCAAGGCGACCGGCATCCAGCTGACCGCCGCCTATGGCATGTCGGAAACCTGTCCATTGATCAGTGGCGCCTACCTCAACGAGGAGCTACGCGCCGGCAACGAGGACGAGCGCAGCCGTTACCGCATCAAGGCGGGCGTGCCGGTGCCGCTGGTGGAGGCGGCGATCATGAACGAGGACGGCAGCTTCGCCCCGGCGGATGGCGAGACCCAGGGCGAACTGGTGCTGCGCGCGCCCTGGCTGACCCAGGGCTACTTCGGCGAGCCGGAGAAGAGCGAGGCGCTGTGGGAGGGAGGCTGGATGCACACCGGCGATGTCGCCACCCTGGACGAGATGGGCTTCATCGACATCCGCGACCGCCTGAAGGATGTGATCAAGACCGGTGGCGAATGGGTCTCCTCGCTCGACCTGGAGGACCTGATCAGCCGGCATCCGGCGGTGCGCGAAGTGGCGGTGGTGGGCGTGCCAGACCCGCAGTGGGGAGAGCGCCCCTTCGCGCTGCTGGTATTGCGCCCCGATAGCGCCCTGGATGCCCGGTCGCTGAAAGAGCATCTCAAGCCTTTCGTCGAGCAGGGCCACATCAACAAGTGGGCGATACCGAGTCAGATTGCCACTGTTACCGAAATTCCCAAGACCAGTGTGGGGAAGCTGGACAAGAAGCGGATCCGCCAGGATGTCGTCACCTGGCAGGCGGCCGGCAGCACGTTTTTGTCCACCCTGTAGGGGCCGGCTGGCGAGGGGAATGTACGTGACCGGTCGGTCAAACAAGTGTTGGCTTGGTTATTGCTCCGGAGGGATCAGCGAAAGGTTTTGCTGCACGTCGCAAAGTGGCGAGCCAGACGCACCAAGGAGCGCAAATCACTCTTTCGGGGGATCAGACCAGCCGGCCGGCTGGTTATAGTCGCCCGCAGGCATAACAACAAAAATGGAGTAGCGTCGATGACAACAACCAAACCGTTCTGGCGTCGGGCCCGACTGCCGCTGGCTATCAGCCTGGCCTCGACTCTGTCGGCACCGGCATTCGCTCTGAACTTCAATATCGGCGAGATCGAAGCGCAGTTCGACTCTTCTCTGTCGGTGGGCGCCAGCTGGGCCACGGCCAAGCCGAACCAGGACCTGATCGGCGCCAACAATGGCGGCCGTGGTCTGTCGCAGACTTCCGATGATTCACACCTGAACTTCAAGCGTGGGGAGACGTTCTCGAAGATCTTCAAGGGTGTGCATGACCTGGAACTGCGCTACGGCGACATGGGTGCCTTCCTGCGCGGCAAATACTGGTACGACTTCGAACTCAAGGACGAAGACCGCCCCTTCAAGGAAATTTCCGACAAGGGTCGCGAGCGCCTGGCGCAATCCTCTGGCGCCGAGCTGCTGGACGCCTTCGTCTACTACAACTACGCCATCGCCGACCTGCCGGGCAGCGTGCGCCTCGGCAAGCAGATGGTGAGCTGGGGTGAGAGCACCTTCATCCAGGGTGGCATCAACTCCATCAACCCGGCCGACGTCTCCGCCCTGCGCCGTCCCGGCGCCGAGCTGAAGGAAGCCTTCATTCCGGTCAACATGTTCTATGTCGGCCAGAGTCTGACCGACAACCTGTCCGTCGAGGCCTTCTATCAGATCGAGTGGGACCCGACCGTGGTGGAAAACTGCGGCACCTTCTTCTCGCAGCCGGATGTGGTGGCGCCGGGATGTGATGAGAACCTGCGTGTGCTGAGTCCGGCTCTGGGCGCTCTTGCGCCGTATGCGGCGGCACAGGGCTTCGGCTACGAGGTGGACTCCGAGGGCGTCAAGGTTGCCCGCGGAGCAGACCGCACCGCTAAGGATGATGGCCAGTGGGGGATTGCCTTCCGCTACATGTTCGAGCCGCTGGATACGGAATTCGGCGCCTACTTCATGAACTACCACAGCCGTCTGCCGATCTTCAGTGGGCAGGCGGGACCTGCACAGGCTTATGCAGCTGCAGCCGCGGCTGGCCAGGCGGCCGTTTCCGGTTTGATCGGCCCGGCCGTGACGCAACTGGTACAGACGCAGTGCGCGGCTCTCGGCACTGCCTGTTTTACGGATCCGGCTGTATTGGCGAGCGTTCAGCAGCAGGTCACGGCTGGGGTGCTGGCCAGCCCGCAAGGGCAGGCAGCCCTGACGGCAGGCACTGGCGTCGCCTCCGCCACCGCCGCCGGCGCCGGCAACTACTTCATCGAATACCCCGAAGACATCCGTCTGTACGGCCTGAGCTTCTCCACCACGCTGCCCACCGGCACCGCCTGGCAGGGCGAAATCAGCTACCGACCGGATGCGCCGGTTCAGTTGAACACCACCGACGTCTTGTACAGCGCCCTGACCCCGTTGGACCCGACCGTATCGATTCTGACCGCCACGCCCGGCTCCACGCGCCATGGCTATGAGCTCAAGGAAATCACCCAGGTACAGACCACCTTCACCCACTTCTTCGATCAGGTCATGGGCGCCTCGCGCGTGACCGTGGTGGGCGAAGTCGGCTGGACCCATGTCGGCGGCCTGGAAGATACCAGTGTGAAGCGTTACGGTCGTGACCCGATCTTCGGGCCGGGACCGCTGCCCAATGGCCGTTGCGAATCGCTGAACGCCAGCACGCTGGCCAATACCGCCGACAAGCGCAACCTGAGTCGCTACTGCGAGGACGACGGCTTCACCACCGCCAACTCCTGGGGCTACCGCCTGCGCGCCGTGTGGGATTACCCGAACGCCTTGCTGGGTGTGAACCTGCAGCCCAACCTGGCCTGGTCGCATGACGTCGAGGGTTACTCACCCGGCCCGGGCGGCAACTTCGAGGAAGACCGCAAGGCTGTCAGCGTGGGTCTGAATGCCGACTACCAGAACACCTACACCATGAATCTGTCGTACACCGACTTCTTCGATGGCAAGTATTCGACCCAGGACGACCGCGACTTCGTGGCCCTGAGCTTCGGTGTGAACTTCTAACGGGCCTGTATTGAAGGAAACGCATATGAAAACAAGAAACCTGATGCAGACCGGCGTATTGGCGCTCTCCCTCCTGTCCGGCAGCGTGATGGCTGCCGTGTCGGAGTCCGAGGCCGCCAAGCTGGGCACCACCCTGACGCCAATGGGCGCTGAAAAGGCCGGCAACGCCGCCGGCACCATTCCGGCCTGGACCGGCGGCCTGCCGAAGAACGCCGGTGCCGTCGACAACCGTGGCTTCCTGGCCGATCCCTTCGCCGCCGAACGGCCGCTGTTCACCATCACCGCGAAGAACGTCGAGCAGTACAAGGACAAGCTGACCCCCGGCCAGCTGGCGATGTTCAAGCGCTACCCGGATACCTTCCGGATGCCGGTGTTCACCACCCACCGAACCGCCACCGTGCCGGAATCGGTGCTTCAGGCCACCCGCCAGAACGCCACCCGCACCAAGCTGCTGGCCGGCGGTAACGGCCTGGAGGACTTCCGCGTCGCCAACGCCTTCCCGATCCCGAAGAACGGCCTGGAAGTCATCTGGAACCACATCACCCGCTATCGCGGTGGCAGCGTGCGCCGCATGATCACCCAGGCCACGCCGCAGGTGAACGGCTCCTACAACCTGGTGTACTTCCATGAGGAATTCGCCTTCCGCGATTCCCTCAAGGATTACGACCCGAGCAAGCCGAGCAACGTGCTGTTCTACTTCAAGCAGCGCGTGACCGCCCCGGCGCGTCTGGCCGGCAACGTGCTGCTGGTGCACGAGACCCTCGACCAGGTGAAGGAACCGCGCCTGGCCTGGCTGTACAACGCCGGTCAGCGCCGCGTGCGCCGCGCCCCGCAGGTGTCCTACGACGGCCCGGGTACCGCTGCCGACGGCATGCGTACCTCCGACCAGCTGGACATGTACAACGGCGCCCCGGATCGCTACGACTGGAAACTGGTCGGCAAGAAGGAGCTGTACATCCCGTACAACAGCTACCGCCTGGACTCCCCGAACCTCAAGTACTCGGACATCCTCAAGGCTGGTCACATCAATCAGGATCTGACCCGCTACGAGCTGCACCGTGTCTGGCACGTGGAAGCCACCCTCAAGTCGGGCGAACGCCACATCTACGCCAAGCGTGACTTCTACATCGACGAAGACACCTGGCAGGCCTCGGTCATCGACCAGTACGACGGTCGCGGCAACCTGTGGCGTGTCTCCGAAGCCCATGCCCAGTACTACTACGACAACCAGGTGCCCTGGTACACCCTGGAAGCCTGCTATGACCTGCAGTCCGGTCGCTATCTGGCGCTGGGCATGAAGAACGAGGAAAAGCGCGCCTACGAGTTCGGCTTCACGGCCACCGAAAGCGAGTTCACCCCGGCGGCCCTGCGCCAGTCCGGCGTGCGCTAACGCGGCACCCTCCGGCGCAAGGCCGGAACACAAAGCCCATGCCTTCGTGCATGGGCTTTTTTGTTAAGGCCAGGGCTGGGCCCTGCACGAAAAGGCCGTAGGGTAGACAACGGCGAAGCCTTGTCTACCGGGCGTAGCGGCGCGTTTCACCGGGTGGAAAATCGCTGCGCGAGTTTTCCACCCTACGGGCTGTGGGGGCCACTTCCCTCTGCAGCCCTGCCCGCGTAGGGTTGTCCGATGAACGAGACCATCGACCGCCTCGCCGATCTGCCGGCCAGCGACTGGGATGCCCTGCTGCCCGCCGCGCAGCCGTTTCTTCGCCACGCTTTCCTGACCAGCCTGGAAGACAGCGGCGCGGTCGGCTCCGGAACGGGCTGGCTGCCCGCCCACCTGATTCTGCGCGATGCGCAGGGCCGCCTGGTTGCCGCGGCACCGAGCTACCGCAAGTCGCACTCCTACGGCGAATATGTCTTCGACTGGGGTTGGGCGGATGCCTGCCGGCGCGCCGGTATTGCCTACTACCCCAAGCGGCTGACGGGCGTGCCATTCACTCCGGTGCCTGGCACCCGGCTGCTGGGAGGGCCGACGGCGCTGGCGCAACTGCTCGAGGCCGGCGAGGTGCAGCTGGCCGAGCACGGGGAGTCCGGCTGGCATATCAATTTCACCCAGCCGGCGGATGACGTGCTGCTGGCGGGACGCACCGGCTGGCTGGAGCGGCTGGGCTGCCAGTTCCACTGGTTCAACCGGGGCTATCGGGACTTTCAGGACTTCCTCGACACCCTGAGTTCCCGCAAGCGCAAGCAACTGCGCAAGGAGCGCGACCAGGTGGCGGGCCAGGGCATCGAGTTCGAATTGCTCGACGGCCGCCAGATGCGCGAGACGGACTGGGACTTCGTGCATGCTTGCTACGCCCGCACCTACCAGGTGCGTGGCCAGGCCCCCTATCTGCCGCGCAGCTTATTCAGCCTGCTGGCCGAGCGCATGCCCGATGCGCTGCGCGTGGTGCTGGCGCGGCAGCGCGGGCGGCCGGTGGCCATGGCCTTCTCGCTGCAGGGCGATGACTGCCTATTTGGCCGCTACTGGGGCTGCCTGGCGGAGTTCGACCGGCTGCATTTCGAGACCTGCCTGTATCAGGGCATCGACTGGAGCATCGAACAGCGGCTGGCGCGTTTCGAGGCCGGCGCCCAGGGCGAGCACAAACTGCTGCGCGGCTTCGAGCCGGTGCTGACACGCTCCTGGCATTACCTGCTGCATCCCGGCCTGCGGGCCGCTGTGGCGGGGTTTCTCGAAGAGGAGCGGGCGGCGGTGACCGCCTATCTGGAGGAGGCCAGGGCGTATCTGCCGTACAAAAAGAGCCTGTAACCGTCCGAGAATCTCGTAAGAGCGGCTTCAGCCGCGATTGGCGCTGTGCAGAGCTATCGCGGCTGAAGCCGCTCCTACGATTCCTAGGCCTTGGTGGGCGACGTTGATCGCCCCACGGTTACTGCTGCAGCCGCTTGGCCGAAATGATCTCCACCGCTTCACGGGGCACGTTCTGGTGCATGCCACGGTTGCCGGTCGGCACCTGGGCGATCTGGTCGACCACGCCCATGCCGCGCACCACCTTGCCGAACACCGCGTAGCCGAAGTCGCGCGGGCCGTGGTTGAGGAATTCGTTGTCGCTGTGGTTGATGAAGAACTGGCTGGTGGCCGAGTCGCGCACCTGGGTGCGGGCCATGGCCAGGGTGCCGCGCTCGTTGCGCAGGCCGTTGTCCGCCTCGTTGCGGATCGGCGCGCTGGTCGGCTTCTGGCGCATCTGCGCGTCGAAGCCGCCGCCCTGGATCATGAAGCCCGGGATCACCCGGTGGAATACGGTGCCGTCATAGAAGCCCTTGTCCACGTACTCCAGGAAGTTCTTCACGCTGACCGGCGCCTTCTCCTGGTTCAGCTCGATCTCGATCTCGCCCAGGCTGGTGGCCAGCAGGACACGCGGGTTTTCGGCGGCCAGCAGGTGCGAGGCGAACAGCAGGGCGCAGGCGCCCAGGGTCAGTTTTTTCAGCATGATGTACGTCCTTGAGGGGTTTGGAATGGGGGGAGCATAGAGGCTGACGAGAAATCTGCGAAGAGGGTCAGTCGGTCTTCTCCGGGCAGACCTCGTCCGGGTCGGCGTCCACGAAGGTCATGATGGATTCCACCAGGATCTGGGTCGCCGGGCCCAGCGGCTTGTCCTTGTTGGCGTACAGGCGAAAGCGTGGTCGGTGAATGCCGCCCTGTGGCAGGGGCAGCTCCGTGAGCCGCCCCTCGTGCAGGTCACGGGCGATCACCGGGCGCGGCAGCCAGGCGAAGCCCAGGCCGCGACGCACGAACAGCGCGGCAGTGGCCATGCTGCTCACTGTCCAGCGCTGCTCGGCGCCGAGCCAGCCGACGTCCATGGGCTGGGCCCGACCGGAGTCGCGAATGACGATCTGCAGCTGGTTCTCCAGATCCTGCGAAGTCAGCTCGCGGCGCAGCTGAAGCAGGGGATGTTCCGGATGTGCCACGGCCACGAACTCCACGGTGCCCAGCTCGGTGCCCAGGTAGCCGGGGATCTCCAGGCTGGAAATGGCCAGGTCGGCGGTGCCCTCGCGCAGCACGTCCACTACGCCGGAGAGCACCTCCTCGCGCAGGCGTACCCGGCAGCCGCGGCTCTTGGGCATGAAATCGGTCAGCGCCCGGGCGATGCGCCCGGAGGGGAAGGCGGCGTCGATCACCAGGCGGACCTCGGCCTCCCAGCCCAGTTCCAGCTGATGGGCCAGGTCCTCGATCTGCCCGGCCTGCTTGAGCAGCTGGCGCGAACGGCGCAGCAACACCGCGCCGGCCTCGGTCAGCACCGCCTTGCGGCCTTCGATGCGCAGCAGCGGCACGCCCAGCTGCTCCTGCATGCGGGCCACGGTATAGCTGACCGAGGACTGCGAACGGTGCAGTACCTCGGCGGCCTGGGCGAAACCGCCGTGGTCGACCACGGCCTGCAGGGTCCGCCATTGATCCAGGGTGACGCGGGGCGCTTTCATGGAGGCTGCCTCGGTGAAATGGGGTGCGCTCGAGCCTAGAGAGAGGTTGCAGACTAATCAACTGGTTCGATTGAAATCAGCAACTTTATGCGCTTTTTGATCGAAATGACTCTGGGTAGAGTGTGCGCCATTCCTCGAACACTCTCTGGAGTCAAAGATGTCCCGCGTACTCGTGATCGAAAGCAGTGCCCGTCAGGAAGGTTCGGTTTCCCGCCAGCTGACCCAGGCCTTCGTCGCCCAGTGGAAGCAGGCCAACCCGGCCGACAGCATTCAGGTTCGCGACCTGGCCAAACAGCCGCTGCCGCACCTGGACATGGACCTGCTCGGCGGCTGGATGAAGCCGGCCGACCAGCAGAGCGCCGCCGAGCAGGCCGCCGCGCAGCGCTCTGACGCGCTGGTCGCCGAGCTGAAGGACGCCGATGTGCTGGTGCTCGCCGCGCCCATGTACAACTTCGCCATCCCCAGCACCCTGAAGGCCTGGCTGGACCATGTGCTGCGTGCCGGCGTGACCTTCCAGTACACCGCCAATGGCCCGCAGGGCCTGCTGACCGGCAAGCGCGCCTACGTGCTGACCGCCCGTGGTGGCATCTACACCGGCAGCCCGCTGGATCACCAGGAACCCTACCTGCGCCAGGCGCTGGGCTTCATCGGCATCACCGATGTCGAATTCATCCACGCCGAAGGCCTGAACATGGGCGGCGATACCGCTGCCAAGGGCCTGGAAAGCGCCCAGGCGAAGGTTGCCGCGATCGCCTGATCCGGTCACCACCGCACCGTGGTGTCTGATCCTGCCCTTCCCTCGGCCGGGATAAACCCGGCCCCACAAGTTGCCCGATGCCGAGCCGTCGTAGGGTGGAAAACTCGCGTAGCGATTTTCCACCGAGCGAATGTTGTCGGCCCGCTCAAACAAAAAACCGCCCGAGAGGGCGGTTTTTTTGTTGTTCGGCACATCAGAGGTCGTAGTCGTAATCGGTCAGACGCTTCTGCAGGCGGCGTTCTTCGAGCAGGTTGTCGATGATGCGGCGCTTGGTGAGGTTGGTCTTGGCGACTTCGACCTGCTCAACGGCTTCTTCGTTGCTCTCAACGAAGTCATCGTCCAGTTCGAGTTCGGCTTTCTCGGTCATGAGTCACTCCAGGCGGGGTGCGATGGCGCACCTTATAGCGACTCCGATCCAGCGGGTAAAAAAGATTTTTTCAATGAAAACAGCGGGTCAAGCCTATAAGGCTCAATCGTCGGAGGTCTTCTGCTTGTATTCGCACAGATCCTCGATGCGGCAACTGCCACAGCGCGGCTTGCGCGCCTGGCACACGTAGCGTCCGTGCAGGATCAGCCAGTGGTGGGCGTCGAGCAGATACTCCCTGGGCACCACCTTGAGCAGCTTCTTTTCCACCTCCAGCACGTTCTTGCCCGGCGCGATGCCGGTGCGGTTGCTGACCCGGAAGATATGCGTATCCACCGCCATGGTGTGCTGCCGGAAGGCGGTGTTGAGCACCACGTTGGCGGTCTTGCGGCCGACGCCCGGCAGGGCTTCCAGGTCCTCGCGGTTGTCGGGCACCTGGCTGGCGTGCTTCTCGATCAGCAGGCGGCAGGTTTCCAGCACGTTCTTCGCCTTGGTGGGATACAGGCCGATGGTCTTGATGTACTCGCACAGGCCTTCGTAACCGAGCGCATGGATGGCTTCCGGCGTGTTGGCCACCGGGAACAGTTTGGCGGTGGCCTTGTTCACCCCCACGTCGGTGGCCTGCGCGGAGAGGATCACCGCGATCAGCAGCTCGAACGGCGAGCGGTAGGCCAGCTCGGTGGTGGGGTTGGGATTGTCTTCGTGGAAGCGACGGAAGATTTCCAGGCGTTTGGCGGCGTTCATGGTTCTCTGGCGCGGATAGTGAAGCGGGCCGGGCGTAGGGCGGTCAGCGTTGTTTGTGGGAGCGGACTTGTCCGCGAGCTTTTATGCAGGGGCTGGCAAAAAGCTCGCGAACGAATTCGCTCCCACAGGTTCCGCGATCTACTCGATCACCCCGGTCACCCGCACGCGGCGGCTGGGGGCGGGAGCGGCGACCGGCTCGCGGGCCTTGGCGCGTGCGGCCAGTTGCTCGTCGATGCGGTTCTTCAGGGCGATCAGCAGGCCCAGCACGATGAAGGCGCCCGGCGGCAGGATGGCCAGCAGGAAGCCCTGGTAATCCTCCACCAGGGTGATCTGCCAGTTGGCGGCCAGCGGGCCGAACAGCAGCTGCATATTGGCGAACACCGCGCCGGTGCCGAACAGTTCGCGTACCAGGCCGATGGCCAGCAGGACCAGGGCAAAGCCAATGCCCATCACCAGGCCGTCATACGCCGCGCGACTGACGCTGTTCTTGGCGGCGAACGCCTCGGCGCGGCCGAGGATCACGCAGTTGGTAGTGATCAGCGGAATGAAGATGCCGAGGATCTGGTACAGCTCGTAGGTGAAGGCCTGCATCAGCAGCTCGATGCAGGTGGTCAGCGCGGCGATGATCATCACGAAGGCCGGCAGGCGCACGGCGGGGGTCACCGCGCCGCGGATCAGCGACACGGCGGCGTTGGAACAGGTCAGCACCAGCACGGTGGCCAGCCCCAGGCCCAGGGCGTTGACCGCCGAGTTGCTGGTGCCCAGCAGCGGGCACAGGCCCAGCAACTGCACCAGCCCGGGGTTGTTCTTCCACAGGCCGTTGACGGTGATGTCGCGGTAGCTGGTGCTCATCGGGCGGTCTCCTGCGCGAAGAGTTCATCGCGGTGGGCATCGAAGTATTGCAGGGCCTGATGCACGGCCTTGACCACCGCACGCGGCGTGATGGTGGCGCCGGCGAACTGATCGAACTGGCCGCCGTCCTTCTTCACCGCCCAGCCGCTGTCGCCGGGCTGCTGCAGCGACTTGCCGTCGAAGCCGAGAATCCAGCGGCTCTTGGCCAGCTCGATCCTGTCGCCCAGGCCGGGGGTCTCGCGGTGGCCGATGACCCGCACGCCGCTCAGGCGACCATCGGCATGCACGCCGATCAGCAACTGGATGGCGCCGCTGTAACCGTCCGGTGCGGTGGCCTGCAGGATCACCGCCGAAGGCTGGCCCTCGCGGGTGGCGATCCAGGCCGCCACCGGGCGTGGGCCAAGCAGGGCGTGTTGCAGTTCGCGCTGACTGTTGAGCAGGTCGTTGTCGTAGCTGCCGGCCGGCAGGATTTGCGCCAGCGCGTCGATCCGCGCCTGGCGCTCGGCCTGGGCGATACGCTCGGCGGTGCTCTGCTGGGTGAAGGCCACCACGCCCACGGTGACGATGGCGAACAGGCCGAGGACCAGGCTGTTCCTGAGCATCGAACGACGGATTTCCGGAGTGTTCATCGGTTCATTCGCCCAGCTTGAGGCCGCGCTCGGCCTTGGCGTGGCCGTAGGTGCGCGGACGGGTGTAGTAGTCGATGGTCGGTGCGGCCAGGTTCATCAGCAGCACGGCGAACGCCACGCCGTCCGGGTAGCCGCCCCAGGCGCGAATCACGTAGACCAGGATGCCGACGCCAATGCCGAACAGCAGGCGGCCGCGGGTGCTGGTGGCGCCGGACACCGGGTCGGTGACGATGAAGAAGGCGCCGAGCATGGTGGCGCCGGAGAGCAGGTGGAACAGCGGCGAGCCGTGGCTGTCCGAGCCCGAGCCATTCCAGAACAGCAGGCTCATCACCAGCAGGGCGCCGAGCATGCCCACCGGGGCGTGCCAGCCGATCACCCGCCGGCCGAGCAGGAACAACCCGCCGGCCAGGAACGCCAGGTTGACCACTTCCGAACCGATGCCGCCGTAGTGGCCGAAGGCCGGCTGTTTCCACAGCTCGGCGATGGTCAGGCTGTTGTTGGTCTTCAGCACGTCCAGGGCGGTGGCCTGGCTCCAGCCATCCACCAGCGGCGCCAGGCCAAAGATGTGCTGGAAGCCATCGAGCAGGCCCACGGCGTGGGGCACCGGCCAGCTGGTCATCTGTACCGGAAAGGACACCAGCACCACCACGTAGCCGACCATCGCCGGGTTGAACGGATTCTGGCCGAGGCCGCCGTACAGCTGCTTGCCGAAGGCGATGGCGCTGGCCACGGCGATCAGGGTCAGCCACCAGGGCGAATAGGGCGGCAGCGCCAGGGCCAGCAGCACGGCGGTGACCAAGGCGCTGCCATCGCGCAGGAAGAACTGCACCGGCCGCTGGCGCAGCTTCAGCAGCAGCGCTTCGACGCCCAGCGCCAGGCCGCCGGCCCAGAGCAGGTTGATCAGCGTGCCGGCGCCGTACAGCCAAGTCAGCATGACAAAGCCGGGCAGGGTGGCGGCCAGCACCGTCAGCATGACGCGCTGGGTGCGGTTGGCCCCGATGGCATGGGGCGAGGTGATGCGGGGCAGGGCCATGTGGGCTCCGAATCCTGTACGTCTTGCCGCCGTCGGCGTGACGGCAGCCTGTGTTTCAACTTCCAGCGGCTGGCGCTGTCCTGGCCGCCGGGGAGGCCTAACGGCCTCCTTTCGGTGGACAGGAAAAGCGCTGTCCACCCTACGTCAACCGTTCCGTCGCTCGTAGGGTGGAAAACTCGCGCAGCGATTTTCCACCGAAAGCGGCCGGTTCACTCTGCCGTGTTCTCCGCCAGCTTGCGTTCGGCCTCCGCCAGCTTGGCGCGGGCGGCGTCCAGGGCGGCCGGTTCCGGGTTTTCCGTGCGTTCCAGCTTGCGCAGCTCGGCGCGGGCGAAGGCCAGTTCGGTCTTCAGCTGCCGGGTGGCGTCGTCGACCGGGCGCTTTTCCATCCGTACCAGATCCGGCGCCGGCCTGGCGGTGCCTTCCTCGGCCGCGTGCAGATCCTGCTCGGCGCTCGCCAGTGCCTCGCGCAAGCGGGTCAGCTCGGCCTCATCGGCGCCGGCCTTCTCGGCCTTCTTCAGTTCGGCGCGGGCCATGGCCAGCTCGATCTTGGCTTTCTTCAGCGCCTCATCGACCGGCTTGGCCGCCGGCACCGGCGCTGGCGCGGCGGCCTCGGCGCTGGCCAGGGCCTGGTCGGCGTCTTCCAGCTGCTGGCGCAGGCGGGCCAGTTCGGCCTGCTGATCGTCGTCCGGAGCTTCCAGCTTCTCCAGCTTGCGGATCTGCGCACGCAGCATGGCGGCTTCGATCTTGGCCTTCTTCAGGGCTTCGTCCCCGGTCGGCTTGGCGGCGGGGACGGGTGCGGGTGCGGCGGCTTCGGCAGCGGCCAGCAGCTTGTCGGCGTCTTCCAATTGCTGGCGCAGATGCGCCAGCTCGGCCTGCTGATCGTCGTCCGGGGCTTCCAGCTTCTCCAGCTTGCGGATCTGCGCGCGCAACATGGCGGCTTCGATCTTGGCCTTCTTCAGCGCCTCGTCGCTGGCCGGTTTGGCTGCGGCGGGCGCCGGCGTGGCCGGCTGGGCGGCGGCCAGTGCCTGCTGGGCCTGTTCGGCGGCGGCGCGCAGCGTTTCGACCTGCTGGCGCAGCTCCTCGGTATCGTGCTGGGCCAGCTGCTTCTCGGCCTTCTTCAGGGCGACCTGGGCCATGCTGGCCTCGATCTTCAGGCGCTTGAGGGCTTCGCCGGCTTCCACCGCCTGGGGCGTGGCCTCGACGGCGGGCGCCGCCTCCTTGGCGGCCTTGGCCAGCGCGGCCTTCTCGGCGCGCGCCTTGCGTTCGGCTTCCTTCTGTTCCTCGGCGCGGCGCAGGCGTTCCTGGCGTTGTTCGAAACGCTGGCGCGAGTGCTCGGCCTTCTGCTGCTTCTGCTCCAGCTCGCGGATCTCGCCCTTGGCAGCGCGGAAATACTGCACCAGCGGGATGTTCGACGGGCACACATAGGCGCAGGCGCCGCACTCGATGCAGTCGAACAGGTGCTGGGCGCGCAGCTGTTCGTGGTCCTGGCCGAGGGCGAAGAAATGCAGCTGCTGCGGCAGCAGGCTGGCCGGACAGGCCTCGGCGCATTCGCCACAGCGGATGCACGGCAGCGCTGGCGGGGGCGGCGGCAGTTCCTTCCCCGTGGCGGCCAGTAGGCAGTTGGTGGTCTTGATCACCGGCACGTCCCGGGACGGCAGGCTGAAGCCCATCATCGGCCCGCCCATGATCAGGCGATCCAGGCTGTTCGGCTTGAGGCCGGCAAAGGCCAGCAGTTCGTTCACCGGCGTGCCGATCAGCGCCTCGACGTTCATCGGCCGTTCCAGCGCCTCGCCGGTCAGGGTGGTGATGCGCGAGATCAGCGGCTTGCCGAGCACAACGGCGTCGTGAATGGCCACGCAGGTACCGACGTTCTGGCAGAGCATGCCGATATCGGCCGGCAGCCCACCGCTGGGCACTTCGCGGCCGGTGAGGATCTGGATCAGCTGCTTCTCGCCACCGGACGGGTACTTGGTGGGGAACACCTTGAGCACATAGGGGCGCTCGCCGAGCGCCGCGCGCACGGCGGCGATGGCCTCGGGCTTGTTGTCCTCGATGCCGATCAGCACGGTCTGCGGCTGCAGCAGGTGGGCGAGGATGTCGACGCCACCGACCAGCGCGGCGGCGCGCTCGCGCATCAGCAGGTCGTCGGCGGTGATGTAGGGCTCGCACTCGGTGCCGTTGATGATCAGCGTGCCGACCTTGTCCAGCGGCCGCGCCGCCAGCTTGGCGGCGGTGGGGAAGCCGGCGCCGCCCAGGCCGTTGATGCCGGCCTCGCGGATCAGCGTCAGCAGGTCGGCGGGCGCCAGGCTGCGGAAATCGGCGACCGGCTGCAGCTCGCACCATTCATCCTGGCCGTCGCTGTCGATGACGATGGCCGGTGCGTTCATGCCGGAGACATGCGGATAGGGCTGCGGACCGATGAAGCTCACCGTGCCGGAGGTCGGCGCGTGCAGCGGCACGCTGACCGTGCCCTGGGCGTCGGCGATCTTCTGCCCCTTGAGCACGCGCTCGCCGACCGCCACGCAGGGCTCGGCCGGCGCGCCGAGATGCTGGCTCAGCGGCAGGATCAGCCGGGCCGGCAGCGGCGCGGGCTGGATCTGCGTGCGGTTGGACAGGTCCTTGCGCTCCGGCGGATGAATGCCGCCGGGAATGTCCCAAACAGTCGTGTGCATCGCGGTCATGCGGCCTGCTCCCGGTCGGTGGCGATCAGCTGGCCCGGCGCCAGCGGCAGCGCCCAGGTCCAGCCCTGCAGGCTCTTGCCCACTTCAAGCATGTCGATGCAATCCACCGGGCACGGCTCCACGCACAGGTCGCAGCCGGTGCATTCGCTGGCGATCACCGTGTGCATCTGCCGCGCGGCGCCGACGATGGCATCCACCGGGCAGGCCTGGATGCACTTGGTGCAGCCGATGCACTCGGCCTCGCGGATGAAGGCGACCATCTGCGGCTTCGCGCCGCCTTCGGCGTCCAGCGGCTCGGGCTCCAGGTCCAGCAGGTCGGCCAGTGCCTGGATGGTCGCCTCGCCGCCGGGCGGGCACTTGTTGATCTTGTCGCCGTTGGCGATGGCCTCGGCGTAGGGCTTGCAGCCCGGATAGCCGCACTGGCCGCACTGGGTCTGCGGCAGCAGGGCGTTGACCTGCTCGGCGATGGGGTCGCCCTCGACCTTGAAGCGAATCGCCGCGTAGCCCAGCAGGGCGCCGCAGACCAGGCAGAGGATCAGCAGCGCGACGATGGCAATCAGCACCAGACTCATAGCTTGATCAACCCGGCAAAGCCCATGAACGCCAGCGACATCAGTCCGGCGGTGATCATGCCGATCGCCGGGCCCTGGAACGCCTTGGGCACGTCGGCGATGGCGATGCGCTCTCGCATCGCGGCGAACAGCACCAGCACCAGCGAGAAGCCCAGGCCGGCGGCGAAGCCGTTCAGCGTGGCGGTGAGGAAGGTGAACTCGCTGCGGTTGGCATTCAGCAGCGCCACACCCAGCACGATGCAGTTGGTGGTGATCAGCGGCAGGAAGATGCCCAGCACGCGGTACAGCAGCGGGCTGGTCTTGTTCACCACCATCTCGGTGAACTGCACCACCACGGCGATCACCAGGATGAAGCTGATGGTGCGCAGGAATTCCAGGCCCAGGGGTTCGAGCAGGTATTCCTGCACGAGATAGGCGCACATGGCGGTCAGGGTCAGCACGAAGGTGGTCGCCAGCGACAGGCCGATGGCGGTTTCCACCTTCTTGGACACGCCCATGAACGGGCACAGGCCGAGGAACTGCACCAGGACGAAATTGTTGACCAGGATGGCGCTAACCATGATCAGGGCGAGTTCGGTCATTGCAGGGGCATCGCTCTGGGTGGGCCGTTGAAGAGGGCCGGTATTATCGGGGAGGGGGGCGGGGCATACAAGGCGCGACAGCCGGCCGCAGGCTGACGGGCGTCAATGCGCGGCCAGACCGCCCGGCCAGTACAGCTGCCCGCTGGCGCGCAGGGCATGGGCCGGGGTGACGCGCGCGGCGCGCTGGCGCCACAGCGGCTCCAGCTGTTCGGCCGCCGCGCCGAGCCCGGCCTGTCGCAGCGCGGCCTGGCTGGCCTGCAGCGCGCGCTGCGCCCCATGGGCGATCTGCGCGTCGTCGAAGGCATCCAGCGCGGCCAGGCGGTAGAGGTCGATGTCGGCCTCCTCGCTGCGCCCTGGCAGGCTGTCGTCCAGGCACAGGCCGGTCAGCAACTGGCACAGGGCGGTCAGCAGCGCCACGCCGGGCGCGGCGTCGAAGGCCTTGAACTCGATACGCCCGACTTCGCCGGGCAGGCGCGCCGGGCGCATCAGCGGCGAGGCCTGCAGCGCCGTGTGGTTATCCGCTTCGACATACACGCGCACCGCCGGTCGGCAGCCGCAGCGCATCCAGGTGCGCCGCGACCAGCCGGTCCAGGCCTGGCCGGCGAACCAGGGCGAATCGAAGCTGAATGGCACGATGAACGGCGCATAGAAGTTCAGCTTGCGCGCGGCGTCCAGGTCGCGCCGCCAGTCCCGGTCGGCGAACGACAGGTTGAGGTCGGGGCCGAAGGTCAGGGTGGCGATGTCGTTGCCGGCGTAGTCGCGATCGGCCGCCCGGTTGCGCCGCTCCCAGGCATTCAGCGGCGGGTCGAAGACGTAGCGCTCGCGCAGCGGGTGGAGCGCCGCGATGCCCAGTGCCAGGTCGTGGCCGGCCAGGGTCGCGGCCAGTTGCCGTTCGATCTCCAGTAGCAGGGCCAATGCCTCGGCGACGCTGTCGCGCGGCGGGGTGCGAATCTCCACGCCTTTCACCGCCAGGCCGGCGAAGCGGCCGTCCGGGTGGGCGCGTTCGTCACCCTCCAGGTACCAGTAGCCGCTGCGGATGCCCTGGTCGCCGCTGGCCAGCGTGGGGTCGTCGAGCCCGGGCTTGGCGGCGAGCATCCGGCTGAGGACGGGGAAGTCCAGGTTGGTGAAATCACGGATGCGTCCCGAGGCATCGATCAGCAGGTATTCGAATTCGATGCCGTAGCGCATCGAGGAGCCTGAACGAAGCATGATGTTGCGCCCTGCCGCCAGTGTCCTGACCAGTGTAGGTCGGCGCGGCGAACGGCCGGCAGATGAATGGTTTGCATGCAAATTAGTCGCTGACTTAAAGAAAGCTCGCTAACAATCATTCGACTTTAGTCGTAGAATGCGCGCCATCGAAACCCACACCCCCGAGGCTCTTTGCTCTTTATGAACACCCAGGACCTGCAACGCCTGCTCGATGATCTGGACACTACCCACACCGCCAGCGACAGCCTGAGCCGTCTGGTGGTCAGCCGTCTGGCCAAGCAGGGCGTGCCCTACAAGGCGATGCTGGGCAAGCTGGAAGTGGGTGGTCGTGTGGTCTCGCCGCACTTCTGGGTGGAGAGCAACGGCTGCGTGATCGATTACCGTGGCGGCAACGACAAGCGCGGCGTGTTTGCCAAGGCCGAGGCACCGGCCTACCAGGGCACCGAGATCGTCCTCGACCCGCTGCCCGATTACATGTTCGAGCAGATGGCCCGCTAACGGCGGCCAGGCTGAGAAATTAAAAAACGGAACCCGAGGGTTCCGTTTTTTTATTGTGGTTCGGTGCCGCGTCAACCGTAGGGTGGAAAACTCGCGCAGCGATTTTCCGCCACAGCCACGCCTGCGTATGCCCGGTAGACAAGGCTTCGCCGTTGTCTACCCTACGGCACCAACCCCGCCTTACTTCACCCGCTGGCCCGGCTTGGCGCCGGCGTCGGGGCTGAGCAAGTAGATTTCCTCGCCGCCGGGGCCGGCGGCCAGCACCATGCCTTCGGAGACGCCGAACTTCATCTTGCGCGGCGCCAGGTTGGCCACGTACAGGGTCAGGCGGCCTTCCAGCTGACTTGGGTCCGGGTAGGCGCTCTTGATGCCGGAGAACACGTTGCGCTTGGCATCGCCGATATCCAGGGTCAGACGCAGCAGCTTGTCGGCGCCTTCCACGAACTCGCACTTTTCGATCAGCGCAATACGCAGGTCGACGGCGGCGAAGGCGTCGAAATTGATTTCCGCGGCCAGCGGCTCCTTGGTCAGTTCGCCACTGCCTCGGGGGTCGCCACCCTGGGGGGCTGCCTGGGTGGCGGCCAGGTCTTCCTTGGAGGCTTCGATCATGGCGGCTACCTGTGCGGGGTCGATACGGGTCATCAGCGGGGTGAACGGATTCAGCTGATGGTTGGCCAGCGGCTGGTCCAGGTCGGTCCAGCTCAGCGGCGGTACGTTGAGGAACTGCTCGGCGTCGGCGGCCAGCTTTGGCAGGACCGGCTTGAGCAGGATGACCAACTGGCGGAACAGCTCGACGCCCAGGGCGCAGATTTCCTGCACTTCCTGCTGCTTGCCTTCCTGCTTGTTCAGTGCCCACGGCGCCTTGTCGGCGATCCAGGCGTTGGCCACGTCGGCCAGGGCCATGATCTCGCGCATGGCGCGGGCGAAGTCACGCTTCTCGTAGGCTTCGGCGATGCTCGGCAGGGCGTCGCGGAAGGTGGCGCGCAGTTGCGGCTCGATATCGGTGGCCACCAGCACGCCGGCGTTGCCCTTGTGGATGAAGCCCGCGCAGCGGCTGGCGATGTTGACCACCTTGCCGACCAGGTCGGAATTGACCTTCTGCACGAAGTCTTCGAGGTTCAGGTCCAGGTCGTCGACGCCACGGCCGAGCTTGGAGGCGTAGTAGTAGCGCAGGTACTCGGGATTGAGGTGATCCAGGTAGGTGCGTGCCTTGACGAAGGTGCCGCGCGACTTGGACATCTTCTGGCCGTTGACGGTCAGGTAGCCATGCACGTTCAGCGCGGTCGGCTTGCGGAAACCGGCGCCTTGCAGCATGGCCGGCCAGAACAGCGCGTGGAAGTTGATGATGTCCTTGCCGATGAAGTGGTAGACCTCGGCGCTGGAGTCCGGCTTCCAGTATTCGTCGAAGTCCAGCTCCGGGCGGCGCGCGCAGAGGTTCTTGAAGCTGGCCATGTAGCCGACCGGCGCGTCCAGCCAGACATAGAAGTACTTGCCCGGCTCGTCGGGGATCTCGAAGCCGAAGTAGGGCGCGTCGCGGGAGATGTCCCACTCCTGAAGGCCGGCGTCCAGCCATTCGGCGATCTTGTTGGCCACCGAGTCCTGCAGGGCGCCGCCGCGGGTCCACTCCTTGAGCATGGCTTCGAAGTCCGGCAGCTTGAAGAAGAAGTGCTTGGACTCCTTGAGCACCGGGGTGGCGCCGGAAATCGCCGAGCGCGGGTTCTTCAGCTCGGTCGGCTCGTAGGTGGCGCCGCACTTCTCGCAGTTGTCGCCGTACTGGTCCTCGGCCGCGCATTTCGGGCAGGTGCCCTTGATGAAGCGGTCGGCCAGGAACATGCCCTTCTCGGGGTCGAAGTACTGGGTGACGGAGCGGGTGGCGATGTGGCCCTTGTCGCGCAGCGCCAGGTAGATGCGCGTGGCCAGCTCGCGGTTTTCCTCGGCGTGGGTCGAGTGGAAGTTGTCGAAGTCCACCAGGAAGTCGGCGAAGTCGGCGCTGTGCTCGGCCTGCACGTTGGCGATCAGCTGCTCGGGGGTGATGCCTTCCTTTTCCGCGCGCAACATGATGGCCGAGCCGTGGGCGTCGTCGGCGCACACATAGGTGCAGGTGTTGCCGCGCAGCTTCTGGAAGCGCACCCACATGTCGGTCTGGATGTATTCCAGCATGTGGCCGAGGTGAATCGAGCCGTTGGCGTAGGGCAGGGCGCTGGTGACGAGAATCTTGCGGGCTTCGGACATGGCGGTTGGGCTGCACGGCTGATGGAACAAGCCGGCAACTATAAGGGAAGGAACGCGCCGGAAGCCACCGGCCCGTAGGGGAACGACGCAGACGCGCAGGGTGGAAACGCGCGAAGCGATTTTCCACCGCGGGAACGCCTGCGTATGCCGGTAGACAAGGCTGCGCCGTTGTCGACCCTACGGCCTGTAGGGCCGGCTTTACGCCGGCCAGCGGAGTTGCCGCCGCCGCCGCTCTGCCATCCCCGCCCTCCGCCGGCCGGGATAAACCCGGCCCCACAGCTGCTATCATGCCCGCCTGTCCCGCCGGTCCGAATCTGGAGCCCCCATGTCCATTACCCGCGAAGCCGTCGAAGCCGCGCTGCGTCAATACACCGACCCGCATCTGAATCAGGACCCGGTCAGCGCCGGTTGCGTCAAGCAGATCGACATCCAGGGCGACCGCGTCGCCGTGCGTGTGGAGCTGGGCTATGCCGCCGGCCTGTTCAAGAGTGGCCTGGGCCAGTTGCTGCAGATGGCCCTGGAAAACCTCGACGGCGTCAGCCAGGCCAGCGTGCAGGTGGACTGCGTGATCACCGCTCACAAGGCGCAGGACGCGGTGCCGGCGCTCGCCAACGTGAAGAACATCATCGCCGTGGCCTCCGGCAAGGGCGGCGTCGGCAAATCGACCACCGCCGCCAACCTGGCGCTGGCCCTGGCCCGCGAGGGCGCGCGGGTCGGCATGCTGGACGCGGATATCTATGGCCCCAGCCAGGGCATCATGTTCGGCATCCCCGAAGGTACCCGTCCGAAGGTGCGCGACGAGAAGTTCTTCGTGCCCATCGAGGCCCATGGCGTGCAGGTGATGTCCATGGCCTTCCTCACCGATGACAAGACACCGGTGGTCTGGCGCGGGCCGATGGTCTCCGGCGCGCTGCTGCAACTGATCACCCAGACCGCCTGGGACAACCTCGATTATCTGGTGGTCGACATGCCGCCGGGCACCGGCGACATCCAGCTGACCCTGGCGCAGAAGGTGCCGGTGGCCGGCGCGGTGATCGTCACCACCCCGCAGGATCTGGCGCTGCTGGATGCCAAGAAGGGCGTGGAGATGTTCCGCAAGGTGAATATTCCGGTGCTGGGCGTGGTGGAGAACATGGCCATCCACATCTGCTCCAACTGCGGGCATGCCGAACACCTGTTCGGCGAGGGTGGCGGCGAGAAGCTGGCGGCGCAGTACAACGTCGATCTGCTGGCCTCGATGCCCTTGTCCATGGCCATTCGCAGCCAGGCCGACGCCGGCCGGCCGACGGTGATCGCCGATCCGGAAAGCCAGATCGCCATGCTCTATCAGCAGGTGGCGCGCACGGTGGGCGCGCGGATTGCCCAGGGCAGCCAGATCGTCGCGCAGTCGATGCCGAAGATCGAGATCAGCGACGACTGAAGGGCGCCTCTAAAAACTACCTGCGTTGTCATCGCTGCGTTAAAAACAGGCTCAAAATGCTCATTTACCTCACGTAAACTGCGCTTTTTCGCCTGTTTTGCGGGGCCGCCATCGGTATTGCGCTGACGGCCTCGCCTACGTTTTTAGAGGCACCCTGAAATGCGTATGCCCGGGTGCTCAGCTGAAGAACTTGCCGAGCATGCGCGAGGCGAAGCTGCGGTCCAGGTTTTTCTTCACCAGGGCCACGTAGTGCTTGTCTTCGTGCTTGATGTGGTTGATCAGCCACAGGCCCACGTCGGTGCGCATTTCGCGCGCCACCTTGAGCGGGTCGATGCCCTGGGTGACCTTGTCCAGGTACTCGTTGGCGCGCTGGCGGAACGCGTCGTGCACCTGGCGATGGGCCTCGAACATCGGGTAGCCGGCCTGTTCCATCAGTGACTCCTCGAACACCAGGTGCGAAAGCACGTAGTCGATCAGACCGCGGCAGAGAATCTCCACCTGACTGCCGTCGCCGCTTTCGATGCACTTCTGGATGTCTTCGAAATATTCGAACAGCCGCTGGTGCTGTTCATCAATCAGGTCGATGCCGGTTTCATAGTCGGCCGACCACTCGATCTTGAGAGCCATTGTCCGTCCCTGCCGTGTTTTTCTTGGGTTGTTCGTGCGACCACAAGGCACAGTGCCATCATGTGAGGCTATGCAAGAGCGGGGCGGGGAATGTTGATCTGGATCAGTGGACTACTGTCCGAAAATCGTCTTCGCCGGACGCCTTGGCTTGGAAGGAGCGACAGCGGCCCGGTAAGATGCGCGGCATTCTTGTTGAACCCATTCAGGACACCGCGATGAGCATCAAATCGGACAAGTGGATCCGCCGCATGGCCCAGGAGCACGGCATGATCGAGCCCTTCGTCGAACGCCAGGTGCGCACCGAGGGCAGCGAGCGGCTGATCTCCTACGGTGTCTCCAGCTACGGCTACGATGTGCGCTGCGCCGACGAATTCAAGGTGTTCACCAACATCCACTCGGCCACCGTGGACCCGAAGAACTTCGACGAGAAGAGCTTCGTGGATGTGAAGGGCCCGGTGTGCATCATCCCGCCGAACTCCTTCGCGCTGGCGCGCACCGTCGAATACTTCCGCATTCCGCGCGACGTGCTGACCATCTGCCTGGGCAAGAGCACCTACGCGCGCTGCGGCATCATCGTCAACGTCACCCCGCTGGAACCCGAGTGGGAAGGCCACGTGACCCTGGAGTTCTCCAACACCACCACCCTGCCGGCGAAGATCTACGCCAACGAGGGCGTGGCGCAGATGCTGTTCCTGCAGTCGGATGAAGCTTGCGAAGTGTCCTACCGCGATCGTGGCGGCAAGTACCAGGGCCAGACCGGCGTCACCCTGCCGAAGACTTGAGCCGACCGTAGCGCTTTTGTGGGAGCGGCTTCAGCCGCGATGCTCTTCGAGCAGGCCACAAAAGCTCGCGACTGAAGTCGCTCCTACAGGTCTGTGCCGAACCGGCTTGTGTAGGAGCGGCTTCAGCCGCGATAGCGGGCGTCAGCCCGCCACCACGCCCCGTTCATCCAGCCAGCGCAGCGCCTTCTCGCGCGCCTGCACCAGGTTGCGCACGAAGGCCAGCTCGCCATCGCGACGGTGGATGCCGGCGCGGCGCAGCTTCAGGCGTACCCGTGGCGTGGTGCCGACCAGCACCAGGCCGATGCCGTGGCGCTGGTAATGCTCGAGGATGCTTTCCAGCGCCGCCAGGGCGGTCATGTCCAGCAGCGGCACGGCGCTCATCTCGACGATCACCACCTTCATCTCGCGGTCGAAGCGGCGCAGGGTGTCCAGCGCCTTTTCCGCCGCGCCGAAGAACAGCGGGCCGCGAATGGCATAGGCGGCCACGCCCTCGGGCAGATTCTGCAGGGACTCATGGAAGCCGGCCGGCAGACTGGCAGTGTCGGTGATGTCGCTCATGCGCTTGATGAACAGGCCGGCGGCCAGTAGCAGACCGACGCCCACCGCCAGCACCATGTCGAACAGCACGGTGAGCACCAGGCAGACCAGCAGCACCAGCACGTCGGTGCGCGGGGCGATCTTCAGCGTATGCACCACATGGTGGGCCTCGCTCATGTTCCAGGCCACCATCAGCAGCAGCGCGGCCAGAGCGGACATCGGCAGGTAGCTGAACAGCGGCGCCAGCAGCAGCACGGCCAGCAGCACCACGCCGGCGTGGATGATGGCCGCCAGCGGCGAGAACGCCCCGGCGCGCACGTTGGTGGCGGTGCGGGCGATGGCGGCAGTGGCGGTGATGCCGCCGAACAGCGGCGCCATCAGGTTGCCGATGCCCTGGCCGAGCAGCTCGGCGTTGGGATCATGCTTGGTGCCGGCCATGCCGTCGGCCACCACCGCGCACAGCAGCGATTCGATGGCGCCGAGCATGGCGATGGCGAAGGCCGGCGCCATCAGTTGGCGGATCAGCTCGAAGGACAGCACCAGCGGCTGTCCGTCGGGGCCGGGCAGGTCCCACGGCCAGGCGAAGCTGGGCAGGAACGGCGGGATGCCGGG
This sequence comes from Pseudomonas sp., assembly GCF_035497915.1. Lineage (GTDB taxonomy): Bacteria > Pseudomonadota > Gammaproteobacteria > Pseudomonadales > Pseudomonadaceae > Serpens. The sequence continues at coordinate 73,264 of NZ_DATJCS010000048.1, read as the reverse complement.
ATGCTCGACGCCATCCAGCGTGTAGCTGAAGCGCTCGCCGAGGGTGGCCAGCGGCAGGCCGGCCGATTCCAGCAGCAGGCCAAGGAGCGTGCCCACCAGCAGGGCGATCAGGTGCCCGGGAATCTTCGGCACGAAACGCGGCCAGACGATCAGCACGCCCAGACAGACCATGCCGACCAGCGCGTCGCCGAACTGCAGGCTGGGCAGCGCTTCGCCCAGGCTCATCAGCTGCGCCACGTAGTGGGCGGGCTCGCCCTGCGGCTGCAGGCCGAGGAAATCCTTGATCTGCAGGGTGGCGATGACGATGCCGATGCCGGCCGTGAAGCCCAGGGTCACCGGGTAGGGTACGAAGCTGATCAGCTTGCCGGCGCGCAGCAGGCCCAGGGCGATCAGGATCAGCCCGGCCAGCAAGGTACACAGCAGCAGGCCGCCGATGCCGTATTGCTGGGTGATCGGCAGCAGGATGACCACGAAGGCGGCGGTGGGGCCGGAAATGTTGAAGCGTGAGCCGCCGAGCAGGGCGATCAGCGGAGCGGCGATCAGCACGGTGTACAGACCGTGCTGCGGCGGCACGCCGACGGCGATGGCCAGGGCCATGGCCAGCGGGATGGCGATGATGCCGACGGTCAGACCGGCGGCGAGATCCCCCTGCAGGGAGGAACGGGAATAGCCGGCGCGCAGCGTCTGGCGCCAGGCCGCGAACAGCGGTAGTTGCAAGGACATGATGGCTCCCGGAGGGCAAGGCCGGCTGAGTATACGCCTGCTCACTGTAGGGGAATGCAGATGTTGGTTGCGTTGAGGACCGCCGGGACGGGGAGTACACTGCGGGCCCTTTGACTGAGCGAGGCGAGCGATGCGCAAGGACAAGAAGCAGGTAATTGGCGAGGAGATCGGCGACGAAGCCATCAAGGCCTACCTGGCCATGGAACCGGCCGACGATACCCCGCCGGCGCTGCACAAGCTGCTCAAGGCCTATCGCGGGCTGCGCATCGGCGATTTCGAGCGCTTCCTGGTGTTCTTCCGCGACGCCGGCTACGACCTGGCGGCCGCCGATGACTTCATCGCCATGATCCAGGACCAGCGCCAGGCCGAGCCCTATATCGAGGCGATCCGCGAAGCGCGCGGCTGAGGGTAGGGCGGTTAGCGCCGTTCTGGCCGCCGGGGCGGTGGACAAGAAAAACGTTGTCCACCCTACGCCTGGGTAGGAGGGGCTTCAGTCGCGACGCTTTGGGCGGATCCCCGTCGCGGCTGAGCCCCTCCTACAGGTTCGGCTCAAGCATTGGCTGCGTTCCAATCCCGCTTGGCCGGCATAAAGCCGGCCCCACAAGGGTCCGGAGCCGCACGCACCAAGCCCTGTAGGGCCGGCTTTACGCCGGCCAGCGGAGTCCGAATACCACGCTTTGGTTTGGTCTCCCCACCGTCCAGGCACACCGCTTACGGCTTGCGCACCAACGGCGGCTGCTCGAACACCACGCCGGCCAGGCCGGTCTTCATCAGTGCACGGATGTTGCCGTGGTCACTGCCCTCGGGCGTGGCCAGCACGCTGCGGTAGTGCTCGCCGAAGGCCCGCAGCACCTCCTCGTCGGTCAGCCGTTCCAGCAGGGCCAGGCCCAGTACCTTGCACGAACCCTCGTTCTGGCCGGCGGCGTTCTGTTGATCGCCGTTGCGAAAGGCGCTCGGCGTGTAGTCGTACCGGGCGGCGATGAACGCCAGGGTCTCGGCGAACAGGTGCTGTTCGTTGCGCAGGGCGGCGCGAAAGTCGTTCAGGTTCATGCGGGCTTGTTCTTCTCGAAGTTGGCTAGCTGCTCGGCACTGGCTTCGCGCTGGTAACGGGACTTCCACTCGGCATACGGCATGCCGTACACCGCCTCGCGGGCGGCCTCCAGCTCCAGTTCCACGCCGCGCTCGTCGGCGGCGGCCTTGTACCACTTGGCCAGGCAGTTGCGGCAGAAGCCGGCCAGGTTCATCAGGTCGATGTTCTGCACATCGGTACGCTCCTGGAAATGCTGCACCAGGCGGCGGAAGGCAGCGGCTTCCAGTTCCAGGCGTTGTTGATCGTTCATGGGCGCTCCAGGCTATTCGCGGTGACCGGCGAGGGTGATGGAGACGGATTCGGCGAAGCGCAGCGCGTGGGGCTTGTCCACCTCGACTTCTGCGTAGCGCACCTCCGGGTGGGCCATCACCAGATCCAGCACTTCCTGGGTCAGACGCTCGAGCAGGGCGAAGCGGTTGCCTTCCACGTGGGCGATGATCGCCTTGGTGATGGTGCGGTAGTTGAGCGCCCGTTCGATGGCGTTTTCCGCCACCGCCTGGTGCGCCGCATAGAGGATGGTCAGGTTGATCAGCACGTCCTGCTTGTTGAGGACTTCTTCTTCCTTGATGCCGATGTAGGTGCGCAGACGCAGGTCCTTGACCCGGATGCGCGCCATTCCCGGTTCCAGTCGCATGGCCGTTGCTCTCCGATTCTGGGGGGGCGGCGAGTATCGCACGGCCCGGGCTATTTGAGATGCCGACCGCCGTTCACCGTCAGCGTCGTGCCGGTCAGGTAGGGGTTGTCCAGCAGATAACGCAGGCTCTGGTAGATCACCTCGGGTCCGGGGGTGAAGCCCAGCGGCGACTTGGCCAGCGCCTTCGCCCGGTAGTCCGCGTCGTCGTCCGCGTTGAACATCAGCAGTGCCGGGGCGATGCCGTTGACCTTGATGTTCGGCGCCAGGCGCGCGGCGAAGGACAGCGTCAGGCTGTCCAGGCCGGCCTTGCTGGCGCAGTAGGCGGTGTGCTTCGCGCTGCCCTTGCGCACCACGTCGTCGCCGATGTGCACGATGTCCGCCGGCGTGCTGTCCAGCAGCAGGTCGGCGCAGTGCAGGTTGATCAGGTACGGCGCCAGCATGTGCACGTTGACCATGCGCCGGAAGGCCTCGGCCTCCTGGCCGGGCTCCTCGGCCAGCCATTCGGAGGCGTTGTGCACGATGGCGCGCAGCCTGCCGGTGTGCTGGCGCAGGCGGGCGATGAAGTCGAGGATGCCGGCCTCGTCGGAGAAGTCCGCGCGCAGCAGCTCGGCGCCGCGCTGGCGTAGCTGCTCCAGGCCCGGGCGCTCGCTGCGGTAGCTGACGATCACCGGTTGGCCGTCGTCGAGCAGGCGCAGCGCGCAATGCAGGCCGACGCGCTGGCTGGCGCCGGTGATCAGGATGGGGGCCGGAGTTTCGGACATGCGGTGTGCTCGGGCAGTGACGGGGCGGAAGCCAAGCTATAGCAGCCGCCCCATCACGGCAATCAGTGACGCGCCAGCAGCGTGCGCAGCCGCGCGGAGGCTCTGGCAGGACGTTGCAGCCAGGGCGCCAGCAGGCGGGTCACCTGCGGAATCACCAGATAGGTCATCAGCGGCGTCAGGGCCAACGTGGTGACCAGCACCCGGGCGGGCATCGGCCAGTCGGCCAGGTAGCCACCGAACAGCAGGTTGAACAGCAGCGACACCGGGAAGAACGCCAGCCAGATCACCAGGCTCTGTTTCCAGCGCGGCGGTCGGGTGGCCTCGTTGAACCAGCCGTCCAGGCCCAGGGCGCGGTGTTCATGGGGCTGGTCGAACAGCCCCTGGCCACGTTGCAGCCAGGCCTGGCGCGAGGCCGAATGTTCCCAGGCGGTCATGCTGTCCGGGTCGCTGAAGCGGAAGATCATCTGGAATTCGTTGTCGCCGGGCGGCGGGGCGAGCATCCCGGAACCGAGGTAGCCGGGGAAGTCGGCGGCCAGGCGTTCGCCTTCGTGCAGCCATTCGATGAAGGCGGGGTAGTGGACGGGCTCGACGCGGCGAGCGACCAACAGGGTCATGGGTGGGGTAGGCATCCTGCGACTCCTTGCGCTGACCGCCCGGGTAGGGCGGATACGGTTACGCGCCCCAGGGGTGGCGGGGCGCGCTCGGGGTGCAATCATGCAAGCTGCAGGCCGAAATGCAAGGGGTGTGTGGTGTGTCCGCTCGCACAGCGGGGCTGCTGTGCAGCAGGAGCTTCAGCCGCGAAGGCTCCACCGCCAGTCAGAAGAACCCATGCCCCAGGACAGGGCAGGCAATCAGAAACCCTGCGCCTCGTTGTGCAACTTGACCAGCAGATCCTTCAGGCGCGTCATGCCGTTGCCCTGCAGCGGAGTGATGCGGTACGCAGCCAGGCCCTCCTGGAGCACCCGCACCTGCTTGCCGCGCAGCGACAGGGTGGAATTGTCCGGCAGCACCATCCACAGCGTGAAATTGCCCGGCAGCGAGTCGCCGGCCACCAGCGCGCCGTTCAGCGACAGCTGGCGCACCGACAGGCCGGTGGCCGCGCCAGCGCGGTCAACCAGCGCCAGCGGCGTGGCCAGGTTGGCGCGCCACGGGCGTTCGACCAGGCCCTTTTCGAAGATTTGCGGGGCATCCAGTTGCAGCTGCAGAGCCTGCGGCTCGTCGCGACTCAGGCGCAGCGGGAAGCTCAGGCGCTGGCCGTTGACCAGGGCTTCCACGGAGAGGGTGGCATTCGCCCCCAGGCTGGCCAGCAGGGCGTTGATGGCGGGGCTGCTGTCGAGCATCAGGCGGCTGGGCATCTCGGTCGCAGGCTCGTCCAGCAGCTCCTGCAGGAAAGCCAGTTCGTCGCGGGTCAGCAGCGGCTCGTTGCGCATGGGGAAATCTCGAAGCGAAGCGGTAACCGATTGTAGGACTCGGTTATTCGCCGTTTGTTGCGAACGGTCCGGTTTCTTCCGATAAGCGGTTCCCATTACGCAACTCCCGGCTGGATATCGGTTTTGCGGCATAATGCCGCGATTCTTGAGCAGCAACGTCGGAGTTTTTCATGAAGATCGCGATTCTGAGCGGCAGCGTGTATGGCACGGCCGAGGAAGTCGCCCGTCACGCCGAGCAGCAGTTGCAGCAGGCCGGCTTCGAAACCCTCTATCAGCGGCGTGGCGCGCTGGCCGAGCTGATCGCCTGGGCGCCCGAGGCGCTGCTGGTGGTCACCTCCACCACCGGCATGGGAGACCTGCCGGACAGCCTGCAGGCGATGCATGCCACCCTGCGCGACCAGCCGCCGGCCTGGTATGGCCTGCCGGGCGCGGTGATCGGTCTGGGCGACTCCAGCTATGGCGACACCTTCTGCGGTGGCGGCGAGCAGATTCGCGAGCTGTATGCCGAGCTGGGCATCCGCGAAGTGCTGCCGATGCTGCGCCTGGATTCCAGCGAGACGGTGACCCCGGAGCTGGATGCCGAGCCCTGGCTCGCCGAGCTGGCCGCGGCGCTGCGCGGCTGAACATTTGAACAAGCCGGGGGATGCCCGGCGGTAGATGCCTTGTCGAGGAAATTCATGAGTCAGGTGCTGGATGAACTGGTGGCTCTGCTGAGCCTGGAAACCATCGAGGAAAATCTGTTTCGCGGCGTCAGCCAGGACCTGGGCTTTCCCCAGCTGTTCGGCGGCCAGGTACTCGGCCAGGCGCTGTCCGCCGCCTGCCAGACGGTGATCGCCGACCGTCATGTGCATTCGCTGCATGGTTACTTCCTGCGCGCCGGCGATGCCCTGCTGCCGGTGGTTTATCAGGTGGAGCGGGTGCGCGATGGCGGCAGCTTCAGCACCCGGCGGGTCACCGCGATCCAGAAGGGCCAGCCGATCTTCTTCTGCAGCGCCTCCTTCCAGGCCGACGAGCCGGGTTTCGAGCACCAGCCGAGCATGCCCGACGTCGAAGGGCCGGAGAACCTGCCCAGCGAAGTCGAGCTGTTCAGCCGCCACGCCGAGCGCATTCCGCATCCGATGCGCGAGAAGATCCTCTGCGCCAAGCCGATCCAGATCCGTCCGGTGAACCCCGGCGACCCCTTCCGCCCGCAGCCCAGTGCGCCGCTGAACATGTACTGGTTCAAGGCCGACGGCAGCCTGCCGGCCAACCCGGCTCTGCACAAGTACCTGCTGGCCTACGCCTCGGACTTCGGCCTGCTGACCGCCTCGCTGCGTCCGCACGGTGCCTCCTTCTGGCAGCCGGACATGCAGGTGGCCAGCCTGGACCACGCCTTGTGGTTCCACCACGACCTGCAGATGGACGACTGGCACCTGTACGTGCAGGAAAGCCCGTGGAGCGGCGGCGCGCGGGGCTTCAGCCGCGGCAGCATCTTCAACCGCGCCGGCGAGCTGGTCGCCTCGGTGGCCCAGGAAGGGCTGATCCGCCGCCGGGAGCGCGGTGCATGAACCTGCGCGACATCCGCCACTGGGTGTTCGACATGGACGGCACGCTGACTGTGGCCGTGCATGATTTCGCGGCGATTCGCCGGGCGCTGGACATCCCCGCCGAGGATGACATCCTCGCCCACCTGGCCGAGTTGCCGGCCGAGCGGGCGCGGGCCAAGCGGGCCTGGCTGCTGGCGCACGAGCGTGAACTGGCGCTGGCCGCGCAGCCGGCGCCGGGCGCGGTGGCGCTGGTCCGGCATCTGTGCGAGCGCGGTGTGCGCCTTGGCGTGCTGACGCGCAACGCCCATGAACTGGCCCAGCTCACCCTCGACGGCATTGGCCTGGGCGACTGCTTCCACCGCGACGACATCCTCGGCCGCGACGAGGCGCCGCCCAAGCCCGATCCCGGTGGCCTGCTGAAGCTGGCCGCCCGCTGGGATGTGCCGGTGCAACGCATGGTGATGGTCGGCGATTTTCGCTTCGACCTGGAATGCGCCAGGGCCGCCGGCGCGCGCAGCGTGCTGGTCAACCTGCCGGAAAACCCCTGGCCGGCGCTGGCCGACTGGCACGCCCGCGATTGCGCCGAACTGCACGGCTGGCTGGTGTAACGGCTCCGCTTTTCTGTAGGAGGGGCTTCAGCCGCGACCATGCCGCACACCGAAAATCGTCGCGGCTGAAGCCCCTCCTACAGGCGCGCCGTTTGGAACGTATCGCAGCTCCCCGCCTCGCCGCTGTCGAAGCCGATGCGGAACCAGCGCACCCGCTGTGCGGATGAGCCATGGGTGAAGGAGTCCGGCACCACCTGCCCGCGGCTGCGTTGCTGCAGGCGATCGTCCCCGATCGCCGTGGCGGCATTCAGCGCCTCTTCCAGATCCCCTTCCTCCATCCAGTCCAGACGCCGCTGCGCATGGTGCGCCCAGACGCCGGCCAGGCAGTCGGCCTGCAGCTCCTGGCGCACCAGCAGCCCACCGGCTCCCTCCATGGCTTCGCCGCGCTGACGCGCCGCCTCCACCTGGCGGGAGATGCCCAGCAGGGTCTGCACGTGATGGCCCACCTCGTGGGCGATCACGTAGGCCTGGGCGAAGTCGCCGGCGGCGCCAAAGCGCTGCTCCAGTTCGGCGAAGAACTGCAGATCCAGATACACCTGCCGGTCGGCCGGACAGTAGAACGGGCCGACCGCCGCGGACGCGAAGCCGCAGGCCGAGTTCACCGCGCCGCTGAACAGCACCAGGCGCGGATGCTCATACTGGCCGCCCGCCTGGGCGAACAATGCGTCCCAGGTATCCTCGGTGTCGCCCAGCACGGCACGCACGAACTGGCTGTGGACATCGTCGGTGGCCGGCGCCTGCTGCACGCCGCCCGGCGTGCCGGTCTGGCCGCCCAGTTGGTCGAGAACCTGCAGCGGGTCCTGGCCCATCATCAGGCTCAGTACCACCACGATGGCGATGCCGCCCAGGCCCAGCCCGCCGCCGATGCGCAGGCCGCGCCCGCCGCCGCGGGCATCCACCACGTTGTCGCTACGGCGGGCACGTTTCCAGCGCATGGCGGTTCTCCGGCAAGTCGACCTGCCGATGAGTATGGTCGACGGGCCATCCGGTCGGCGGGTTGTCGCTCCCTGCCGGATCGACCTAGGCTTATCGGGCATCACTGGGCAGGAACGACCGATGAAGCTTCCCTCGTTACCGACCACGCTACTGACCTGCGCGCTGCTCGCCGGCTGCCAGGCGGTGAACACCACCAGCGGCGGCGCCGTGGGCGTCGATCGCAAGCAGTACATGTTCAGCATGCTGTCGACCGAGCAGGTCAATCAGATGTATGCGCAGTCGTACCAGCAGGCGGTCAGCCAGGCAGCCAGCGCGGGCGTGCTGGAGAAGGACAGCGCCGACGCGCGGCGGGTGCAGACCATTTCCCGGCGGCTGATCGCCCAGGCCCCGGTGTTCCGCCCGGATGCCGCCCAATGGCCATGGGAAGTGAGCCTGATCGACAGCAAGGAGCTGAACGCCAACTGCGGGCCGGGCGGCAAGATCATGGTCTACACCGGGCTGATCGAGCAGTTGCAGCTGACCGATGACGAGCTGGCCGCGGTGATTGGCCACGAGATCGCCCATGCGCTGCGCGAGCACAGCCGCGAAGCGCTGTCCAAGGCCTATGGCGTGGAGCTGGCCACCCAGCTCGGTGCCGCGCTGGGTGTGGGACAGGGCGGCTTGCAGATGGCCAACCTGGGTGTCGAGTACCTGATGACCCTGCCCAACAGCCGGGGCAACGAGAACGAGGCGGACCTGATCGGCCTGGAACTTTCGGCCCGTGCCGGCTACGACCCGAACGCGGCCATCAGCTTGTGGGAAAAGATGGCGCGGGCCGCCAATGGCGCCCCGCCGGAATTCATGAGTACCCACCCGTCCTCCAGCACGCGCATGAGCAACCTGCGCGCCACGATTCCCAAGGTGATGCCGCTGTATCGGCAGGCGACTTCGCGTTAGGCAAAGAGCGACCTTGTGGGGCCGGCTTTACGCCGGCCGGCGGGGTTTCATCGGCACGCTGGGGTGCCGGCCTCACCCGCATCGGCCGGGATAAACCCGGCCCTACAGGGGTTCGCCGGGGTTTTTGCTTCTGTAGGGCCGGCTTTACGCCGGCCGGCGGGGGGTTCATCGGCACGCCGGGGTCCCGGCCCCATCCGCGTCGGCCGGGATAAACCCGGCCCTACAGGGGGGCAGCACCTACCCCAGCATCCCGGCCAGGTGCAGCGCCTGGTAGGCGGCGTACAGCCCCAGCAGCAGGAAGGCCAGCGCCGCCAGGCGATGGATCAGCTTCAGCGGCAGGCGTTCGGCGGCGAAGTTGCCGGCCAGCACCACCGGCACGTTGGCCAGCAGCATGCCCAGCGTGGTGCCCAGCACGACCAGGACGAAATCCGGGTACTGCGCGGCGAGCATCACCGTGGCGATCTGCGTCTTGTCGCCCATCTCGGCGAGGAAGAAGGCGATCAGCGTGGTGACGAACGCACCGTGGCGCTTGAAGCGGCTGCCTTCCTCCTCGTCCAGGGTATCGGGAATCAACGCCCAGGCCGCCACAGCCAGGAAGGCCACGGCGAGCAGGCTGTGCAGCAGCACCGGTGTCAGCCAGTCGGCGACCCAGTTGCCCAGCGCGCCGGCGGCGAAGTGGTTGGCCAGGGTGGCGACAATGATTCCGGCGATGATCGGCCAGGGTTTGCGAAAGCGCGCGGCGAGCACCAGCGCGAGCAGCTGCGTCTTGTCGCCGATTTCGGCCAGGGTGACGATTCCGGTGGGGACCAGCAGGGATTCCAGCATCAGGGTTCCTAAAGGGGCGGGTCGACAAGAGAACGCATATGACACGCACGCCCACCCACCCCGGGTCGGGTCGTTCGTGTCACAGGTCTTGTCAAACCCCAGGCATCAAGCCTGTCGGGTCGCCGGCGCCATGGTCTGTGGACCAAGCATGTTGACGCGGGCCGCGCGAGCAGGGCGCTCGCAGGAGACTACTCCCCCAGGACGGCGGGCATTCTGCCCAACGAGGCGGGTGGGTGCAAGCTCGGAGCGTGCCGCCCGGTCTTCTGTAGGAGCGGCTTCAGCCGCGAGCTGTTGAGTGGCAGCGGGAAGCATCGCGGCTGAAGCCGCTCTACAGGTTCATCAGACCCTAGGTGCGCCGCGCCCGGTAGATACGAAACCCCTGTCCCTCGGCCAGCGTGGCGCACGGCCCCAGGTGCCGCTCGATCAGCGGCGGGTACTTGAGGAAGCTGTTGGCCACCAGGCGCAGTTCGCCGCCGGGGCGCAGGAAGCGGGCGGCGTCGCGCAGCAGGGTCTCGCTGGCCTGGTAATCGGTGTGCACGCCCTGGTGGAACGGCGGGTTGCTGACGATGGCCGCCAGGCCGGTCGGCGCGGCGTGGATGCCGTCGCCGGCGATCAGCTCGGCCTGCAGGCCGTTGGCCGCCAGGGTCAGGCGACTGCTGGCCAGGGCGAAGGCGTCCACATCCAGCATCAGCAGCGGATTGCCCGGATAGCGGCGCTTGAGTGCCGCGCCGAGCACGCCGGCGCCGCAGCCGAAGTCCAGCAGCGGGCCGCTCGGCAGATTGTCGAGGTGCTGCAGCAGCAGGGCGGTGCCCGCATCGAGGCGTCCGTGGCTGAACACCCCGGGCAGGGTGACCACCTGCAGCGGGCCGTCGGCCAGCGGCAGCTCATAGCGCTGCGCCAGGTCTTCCAGCGCCGGGGCCGCGGGCGCCTGTGCGACCTGCACCAGCCACAGCTGGCAGTGGCGGGCGCTGTCCAGCTTGCGCGGCGTGCCGAAGGCGGCCAACTGCTTGGCGGCCCGTTCGACGCCGGCACGCTTCTCGCCGACCAGGTACAGCGGCTTGCCGGCCAACCGGGCGGCCAGCGCCTGCAGCAGGTAGTCGGTCAGCTCACGGGATTTGGGCAGGAACAGCACGGCGGTCTCGAACGGCGTCTCGGGCGGCGTGGTGCCGAACCGGCTGCGCTCGGGAAAGCGTGCCTGCAACGCGGCCTGCTCGCCGGCGTGCCAGCTCCAGCCAGCGGCGTCGGGCAGGGCGCCGAGCAGATCATCGGCCGGCAGGCCGGCCAGCAGCACCTGGCCGGTGAACAGCTCGGCCTGGCGCAGCAGCACTTCGCTTCGTGGGTCCATGAAAACTCTCCTGTCAGCCGACCACGCGCAGCGGTGCGCCGGCGCGGAAGGCGCGGGCGTTTTCGGCCAGTTGTTCGAGGATGCGCTGGCGCGCCTCGCGGCTGCCCCAGGCGCAGTGCGGAGTGAGGATCAGGCGCGGGATGTCCGGCGCCAGCAGCGGATTGCCATTGCGCGGCGGCTCTTCGCTGAGCACGTCGCTGGCCGCGCCACCCAGGTGGCCGCTGCGCAGGGCGTCGGCCAGGGCCTGTTCATCGACCAGCCCGCCCCGCGCGGTGTTGATCAGCAGCGCGCCGGGCTTGAGCAGCGCCAGTTCACGGGCGCCGATCAGGTGGCGGGTCTGTTCGGTGAGCGGGCAATGCAGGCTGAGGGCGTCCACCTGCGGCAGCAGCTGGTCCAGCGGCAGATAGCCGGGGCGCGCCGGCCGCCCCGGCAACTGGCCGAGCAGCACGCGCATGCCGAAGGCCTCGGCCAGTCGCGCCACGGCGCCGCCCAGCTCGCCATGGCCGAGGATGCCGAGGGTCTTGCCGGCCAGCTCGACGATCGGGAAATCCAGCAGGCAGAACTGCGGCGCCTGCTGCCAGCGACCGGCACGCACGGCGGCCTGGTAGTCGGTGAGATTGCCGGCCAGGGCGAGCAGCAGCATCAGACAGTGCTGGGCCACCGAGGCGGTGCCGTAGCCCTGGCAGTTGCACACGGTGATGCCGCGCGCCCGGGCGGCGGCCAGGTCGACGTTGTTGGTGCCGGTGGCGGAGATCAGCACCAGCCGGAGTTCCGGGCAGGCGGCCAGTACCTGCTCGGTCAGCGGCACCTTGTTGCTGATCGCCACCTGGGCGCCGTGCAGGCGCTCGATGACCTGTCCCGGCGCGCTGGCGCTGTGCAGGGTCAGGCGGTCGAAGCTGGCGTGCAGGGCGCTGAAATCGAGATCGTCGAGGGTGGCGGAGTCGAGGAAAACGGCGGTGAGGGACATTGTGGTGAACAGGGCAATGGAAGTGGCGCGAGGGTAGCAGAGGTGCCCGGGGTGCGGACATGAACCTTGTGGGGCCGGCTTTATGCCGGCCAACGGAGTCGAGACCGCGTGCCTGGGTGGCGGGCCCACCTCTGCCAACCGGCGTAAAGCCGGCCCCACAGGAGGTGGGCGTCGTCGCGTCGGCGCGCCTGCGGCTTAACCCGCCACCAGCACCCGAATGGCTTCCAGGCGCAGCGAGGCCTTGTCCAGGTAGCTCAGGCCGTCCTCGCGCTGGCGACGCAGCGCCTCGATCTCGCTGTCGCGCACGCTCGGGTTGACCGCCTGCAGGGCGACGAGGCGCGCCAGTTCCTCGTCCAGCTCGGCGGTGAAGCGCTGCCGGGCCTCGGCGACACGCTCGGCGTGGCGCGGCGCCATCTTTTCCTCGGCCAGCTTGAACTGCTGGCTCAGCACATCGCGCTGGGCCTGCACGAACTTGTTGGCGCTGGCGCGCGGCACGCTTTCCAACTGGTCGTTGAGGGTCTCGAAGCTCACCTTGCTGGCCAGGTCGTTGCCCTTGGCGTCCAGCAGGCAGCGCAGCGCCAGCGGCGGCAGCACGCGACCGAGTTGCAGCGCGCGCGGCGCCACCACGTCGCTGACGAACAGCAGTTCGAGCAGCACGGTGCCGGGCTTGAGCGCCTTGTTCTTGATCAGCGCCACCGAGGTGTTGCCCATCGAGCCGGACAGCACCAGATCCATGCCGCCCTGCACCATCGGGTGCTCCCAGGTGAGGAACTGCATGTCCTCGCGCGCCAGGGCCTGGGCGCGGTCGTAGCTGATGGTCACGCCCTCGTCGTCGCCCAGCGGGAAGCTGGCGTCCAGCATCTTCTCGCTGGGACGCAGGATCAGCGCGTTTTCGGAGTGGTCCTCGCTGTCGATGCCGAAGGCGTTGAACAGCTCTTCCATGTAGATCGGCAGGGCATATTCATCGTCCTGTTCGAGGATCGCCTCGACCAGTTGCTCGCCCTCGCCGGCTCCGCCGGAGTTCAGTTCCAGCAGGCGGTCGCGGCCGCTGTGCATCTCCGCTTCCAGGCGCTCGCGCTCGGCGCGGGCCTCGTCGAGCAGTGCCTGCCAGGGTTTGTCGTCGCCGCCGTTGAGCTGTTCCAGCAGGCGGGCGCCGAACTGCTGCTGCAGGGCGTTGCCGGTCGGGCAGGTGGCCAGGAAGGCGTTCAGCGCCTGGTGATACCACTGGAACAGACGCTGCTGGGCGCTGCCTTCCAGATAGGGGACATGCAGCTGGATGCGGTGCTTCTGGCCAATGCGGTCCAGACGACCGATGCGCTGTTCCAGCAGGTCCGGGTGGGCCGGCAGGTCGAACAGCACCAGATGATGGGCGAACTGGAAGTTGCGGCCCTCGGAACCGATTTCCGAACAGATCAGCACCTGGGCGCCGAACTCTTCATCGGCGAAATAGGCGGCGGCGCGGTCGCGCTCGAGAATGCTCATGCCCTCGTGGAACACCGTGGCCGGGATGCCGGAACGCAGGCGCAGGGCTTCTTCCAGGTCCAGGGCGGTCTCGGCGTGGGCGCAGATGACCAGTACCTTGTGCTGCTTGAGCAGCTTGAGGGTATCGATCAGCCATTCCACGCGCGGGTCGAAGCGCCACCAGCGGGCTTCTTCCTCGTCGCCGGCATAGCCCAGCTCCGGATACAGCTCGGCCTGTTCGCCAGGCAGGTCCTGGTATTGCTCGGGCTGCGGCAGCGGATAGGGGTGCAGCTCGCGCTCCGGGAAGCCGCGCACGGCGGCGCGGGTATTGCGGAACAGCACGCGGCCGGTGCCGTGGCGGTCGATCAGCTCGCGGATCAGGCGCTGGCTGGCCTGGATGTCGCCATCGGTGACCGCGGCGAGCAGGGCTTCGCCTTCATCGCCCAGGAATTCATGAATGGTGCGGTGCGCCTGGTCCGACAGGCGCCCGTTGTCGAGCAGCTCCTGCACCGCCTCGGCCACCGGACGGTAGTGCGCGCTTTCGGCGCGGAACGCCTGCAGGTCATGGAAGCGGCTGGGGTCGAGCAGGCGCAGGCGGGCGAAGTGGCTGTCCTGGCCGAGCTGTTCGGGGGTGGCGGTGAGCAGCAGCACGCCGGGAATCGCCCCGACCAGGCGCTCGACCAGCTGGTATTCCGCGCTGGCGTTCTCGGGGTGCCAGACCAGGTGGTGGGCTTCGTCCACCACCAGCAGGTCCCAGCCGGCGGCCAGCAGGGCATCGCCAGCCTTGTCGTCGTCCTTCAGCCACTCCAGGGCGACCAGCGCCAACTGGGTGTCCTCGAAGGGGTTGTCGGCATCGCTTTCGGCGAAACGTTCGGCATCGAACAGCGCCACCTGCAGGTTGAAGCGCCGGCGCATCTCCACCAGCCACTGGTGCTGCAGGTTCTCCGGCACCAGGATCAGCACGCGGCTGGCGCGCCCGGTGAGCAGTTGACGATGAATGACCAGGCCGGCCTCGATGGTCTTGCCCAGGCCCACTTCGTCGGCGAGCAGCACGCGCGGGGCGATGCGGTCGGCCACCTCGCGGGCGATATGCAGCTGGTGCGGAATCGGCTGCGCGCGCGCGCCGCCCAGGCCCCACAGCGGCGACTGCAGGGTGCGGCCACGGTGGGCCAGGCTGTGGTAGCGCAGGGCAAACCAGGAGAAGGGGTCGATCTGTCCGGCGAACAGGCGGTCGCTGGCCAGGCGGAACTGGATGAAGTTCGACAGCTGGGTTTCCGGCAGCGAGCAGGTCTCGTTCTGCTCGTTCAGTCCGTGGTATACCAGCAGCCCATCGACGTCCTCGACTTCGCGCACGGTCAGCTTCCAGCCTTCGAAATGGCTGATCTCGTCGCCGGGGGCGAAACGCACGCGGGTCAGCGGAGCATTGCGCAGCGCGTACTGACGGGTATCGCCGGTGGCTGGGTAGAGTACGGTCAACAGACGGCCATCCTGAGCCAGAATGGTGCCGAGACCCAGCTCGGCCTCGCTGTCGCTGATCCAGCGTTGCCCCGGTTGATACTGCTGCTGCGCCATTCGCGTCTCCGTTGGTGAAAAAAGCCGGGTATGGTACCGGAAGCGCAGAGGGATTCCACAGTTGGCGTGCGCAGCTGCTAAAGGGGCATCGCCAACTGCCGACAGCTTGGACAACAAGGAGAATAATCATGTTGCCGCCGATCCTGCCCAACCAGATCCCCGTGACCAGCCAGCAGGACCCGCCCAAGCCCAAACCGGACATTCCGCCTGTGGTGCCCACCCAGGAAGCCGGCAAGGAAGGCGCGGTCAGCCTGGACAGGCGCAACCCTGAGGAAACCGCCCTGCGGCTGCGCGAGGAACAGGAACGCCGGCAGCGTCAGCAGCGCGAGCGTGACCGCATCAAGAAGGCCCTCGACGAAGGCGAGGAAGACCTGGAAGCCCTTGAGGCCAGCCTGGACCCGAGCGTGCCACGCAAGGGCTTGTGGGTGGACATCAAGGCCTGAACGAGCCGAACCCGCATGACCGACAAACCCATCGATTTCGCCGCCGAGCGCGACAAGCGCATCCACGACCTGAAGGAAAAGCGCCTGAACGAGGTGCGCGAGGCCTTCGAGCGGGCGTTGCCGCTGCCCAAGGGCAAGAAGCCGCGCGGCGGCGGCAAGAAGAAGCGCTGAGCGCCACGCCGGCCTGTTCGGGCCGGTCTCCCTCTGTTTCCAATTGTTTCGGCGACGTTCCCCGCACGTCGGGCGAGCCCGCGTGGCAGCACGTCTCACCCTTGATCTGGATCAGGTGCAGCATCCTGCCGCATGGGCGGGGCGTCACAAACTTGACTTGGGTCAATGGTCGCGGATGCTCCTCTGGCAATCTGCAATCAACCAGCACGTGGTGAGGAGCCCGGACATGTTTATTGATGAAGTGGTATTTGCAGGCGTACTTATCGTCGGACTCTGCGTCGTCTTCTGCGCCGGGTTCGCCTATTTCATCTGGAAGGACGCGAAGAAAACCAAGAGCAACTGATCCTTCCCGATCAACGAGCACGCAAGGCATTTTGGGCGACTTCGGTCGCCCATTTTTTTGCCTGAAAAAACATGCTTACTGAAAATGTGAAAAAGTTCCGCTGACTTCAAATCTTCATCTTTCAGCAAGGGTTCTGTCATATCCGGTTTGGATACTCCGCTTCGGTCGATAGCGCAACGTTCATGTCGCTCGGACGTATACAAACCTGATGGAGCTTTTCCGATGAAGAAGAAGTTGATTGCAATGGTTGTCAGTGCTGCAGCCGCAATTCCTGCAGTAGCCATGGCTGATGTAACTGTCTACGGCCGCGCCCATGTGTCCGCCGATATGCTGGATGACGGCGGGGATTACTCCGAACTGAATATTTCCAGCAACTCCTCGCGTCTGGGTTTCAAGGGTAATCATGAGATCAACCCGAATCTGAAGGCGTTCTTCCAGATTGAGCAGGAAATCAATTTCACCAACAGTAATGGCGATGCGCTTACCACCCGCGACACTTTTGTCGGCCTGAGCGGCAACTTCGGTGCTATCCAGCTGGGTCGTTTCGACAGCCCGTTCAAGGTCGCCCGTGGCCCGGCCAACCTGTTCGGCGATCAGGTCGGCGACATGAAGAACCTGGCCCGCGTCGGTGATGCCCGTTTCGACGAGCGCTACGACAACACCATCCAGTACACCACCCCGAACTTCGGCGGCTTCAACGCCAAGCTGGGTTACTCGGTGCATGAAGACTCCACCGCCGTGGGTGACAAGGACGACGGCATCAGCCTGTCGCTGAACTATGCCGGCGGCCCCGTCGAGGCTTCGGTGGCCTACGAAGCGGTTAGCGAAGATGCTTCCCGCGGAGAGCGTGACGGTATCCGTGCCGCTGCCGCCTATAAGCTGACCAGCGCCTTCAAACTGGTTGGTTTCTACCAGACGGTGGATTACTCGGGTGGCACCGCCGCCAAGAATGATCAACTGACGGCCGATGTCTACGGTCTGGGTGGCGAGCTCAAGGTCGCGGCCAACACCGCCGTCAAGGCCATGTGGATGGCGCGCAGTGCCGATGCCGACGACAGCGACAGCGACATGCTGGCCGTGGGTATCGAACACAAGCTGGACAAGGCGGTGCGCGTCTATGCCAACTACGCCATGCTCAACAACGACAAGAACACCACCCTGACGCCCTGGAAGGAAGGTCGCACTGCCAACGCGCCGGCGGGTGTTGCAGACGAAACGGCTTCCGGCCTGTCCGTGGGCCTGCGCTACGACTTCTGATCTCGTCCGAGAGCGGAAATCTCCAGCCGGGTTGCTCCTCGTGAGCAACCCGGCTTTTTGTCATCGAACTGCAATCAGGCGTTCCTATTCTCCGGGCTGTCCCATTTGCCCTTCGTGCCAAGGAGTCTTCATGCGCCGTTTATTCTGGGTCGCCCTCGTCGGATTGCTGTCGGGTTGTGCCCAGCAGTCGCATGTGAAGCTGTACTCGGGGCCTGAGGTGCCTGGCGTGCAGCTGCTGGTGGTTGAAGTACCCGACGCGCTGGAAGTACTGAGCATCAACGGCCAGGAAATGCCTACCGCCAATGCGGGGTTCGGTACCGGAACGCGCTCGCTGCACCTGCGCCCCGGCGAATACCGCATCAATGCCTACTACAAGAATGTCTTCGACGTCGACGGTGGTCTCAGCCACGAAGTGGTGCGCACGCGCAGCGCGAGTTACCACCTGAACGGTCGCGCCGGCGAGGTCTGGAAGCTGGAATACCAGGAGCCGGCCAATCAGCAGGAGGCGCAGGCCATGCGGGATTCCTTCGCCGGCTGGGCGGTGAACACGCGCACCGGCGAGCGCATTGCCACGTCCGAAGGGCCCAGGCCAGTATCCGCATTGAGGCAGCTGCTTGGCGGGGGCGCCGCGCCCGCCGCACCCACCACCGTCGAACCGCTGGCGCCGGTTCCAGGGCCGTCGGCCAGCCCCGCGCGGACCCTGCCGCACAGCGACGCCACCCTGAACACCCTGCAGCAGCTGTGGCTGCTGCTCGATCCGCAAAGCCGAAAGGCATTCCTGGAATGGGTGCGGCAGTAACGGCTTCCCTCCGGGTTTCCACCCTTGCTCCCTTGCCCCGCCCGCCGGCGGGGCTTTTTTTCCTGGTATGAGCATTGATCGTGAAGCCGCCACCGGGCCGGTTTTCAAATCGCCACGGAAGGCGCTAGGCTTCCCGGGTCGTCGCTAGAGGCCCGCATCGCCCCATGACCGTGCTCACCTTGCCTGGTGACCCGCCTTCCGGCCGGGACTTACCGGAGCGGCATTTCTACCGGCCGCCCTTGCCGGCCGGTCATGCACCCCGCCCGCAGCTGTGCGAACGCCTGGCTCAGGGGCTCGATGGCCGTCTGTTGCTGATCTGCGCGCCGGCCGGCTTCGGCAAGAGCTCGCTGGCCAGTGAATTCTGCGAGCACCTGCCGCCCGGCTGGCGCACCCTGTGGCTGGATCTGGGGCCACGCGATAGCGACCCCGGGCGCTTCTTCGAGCGCTTGCTGGACGGTCTGCGCCGACACATCCCCGGCCTGTACGAGGAAGGTCTGGCCCTGCTGCGCATGCGCCAGCCGCATCAACCCTTTGCCTTCGAAACCTGGCTGAGCGGCCTGCTCGACGAATTGCAGCCGTGCCTCGCGGGCCAGGATCTGCTGCTGGTGCTGGACGACTACCACCTGGCGCAGGGTGCGGTGCTCGACAGCTGCCTGCAGTTCGTCCTCAACCACCTGCCGACCGGTGTGCGCCTGCTGGTCACCAGCCGCCAGCGGCCCGCCTGGCACCTGGCCCGGCTGCGCCTGCATCGCCAGTTGCTGGAACTGCAGGTGCAGGACCTGCGCCTGAGCGCCGAGGAAGCCGGTGCGCTGGTGGCTGGGCAGGGCGCTCAACTGAGCGACGAGGAACGCGACCTGCTGTTGCAGCGTTGCGAAGGCTGGGTCGCCGGCCTGCGCCTGTGGCTGCTGGCCCGCCAGGACGCGCCCCCGGCGGACGCCGATCCGTTGTCCCCGGCGAGCGCCGACGGGCTGATCCACGATTACCTGCTCGAGGAAGTGATCGATCGCCAGCCGGCGGCGGTACAGGCCTTCCTCTACCAGACCGCCTGCCTCGAGCGCTTCTGCGCCGAGCTGTGCGATGCGCTGCGCGAAGAGCCGGACAGCGCCGCGATTCTCGAACACCTCAAGGCGCACCAGGTCTTCCTGGTGCCGCTGGACGACCAGGGCCGCTGGTTCCGCTATCACCACCTGTTCAGCGACCTGCTGCGCCGCCAGCCGCCGTCCGCCGGTGAGGTGTCCCGGGCCAGCCTGCATCTGCGTGCCTGCCGCTGGTACAGCCAGCAGGACGATCCGGTCGAAGCCGTGGAGCAGGCGCTGCGCGCCGGGCGCAGCGACGTCGCCGCCGAACTGGTGCAGAACCTTTCCGAGGAGCAACTGCTGGGCGAGCAGAACGTCGCCATGCTGCTGCGCTGGAAGCTGGAACTGCCCGACAGCCTGCTCGGCCTCTCGCCCCGGCTGATCGTGCTGTACGGCTGGGCGCTGACCATGGCCTGTCAGCTGGATGCCGCCGAGGCACTGGCCGCGCGGCTGGGCCATTTCCTGCCGGCGCGCGGCGCGGGTGAACAGCGGCTGCTGCTGGCGCAGTGGCAGGCGCTGAGCGGCATGATCGCCCGTGGGCGCGGCGAGGTGGCGCTGGCCGAGCGGCATTGCCGCGAAGCCCTGGACGCCCTGCCGGCCGACCGCTTCGGGCAGCGCTTCATGTGCGTCTCCACCCTGGCCAACCTGGCGGTGACACGCGGCGTGCTGTGGCGCGCCCGCGACTTCAATCGCCAGGCGCTGGAGCTGGCCCAGCGCCACGGCAACCCGCTGTTCGAGGCGCTGGCCCATCACGATCGCGCGCGGGTGCTGCAGGCGCGTGGGGAAATCCTGCGCGCGCTGGAAGAAGTGCGGCTGGGACTGACGCGTCTGCAGGGCCTTGGTCCGCACAAGCCGTATGCGGTCCGCGCCCGCCTGATGCTCTACGAAGGTTATCTGCTGGCGCTGCGCTTGCAGCCGGAGCAGGCCCGTGCGCGACTGCAGGCCGGGATCCGTGAGGCGCGGGCCTGTCGCGACGTGACCCTGGTGATCGGCTACAGCGTGCTGGCCACCCTGGCCGAGCAGGCCGGCGACAGCGCCGAAGCCTTCCGTCTGCTCGCCGAAGGCGAACGCACCCTGCACGCCTGGGACGTGCCGCCCATCTATTACCTGGCCCTGGTCACCCTGGTGAAGTGCGAGCTCTGGGCCGGGCAGGGGCAACTGCCACTGGCCGAGCTGTGGCTCGCCCGTCTGAGCGACACCTATGCCGGCGCGCAGCCGGCCGCCGCCCCGGAACTGCTGCCCCAGTTGCCGCTGCACCTGGGCTTGCGCCGCGCCACCCTGGTCCGGCGGCGTGGCCAGGACGAGGCCGCCGAGCGGCAGTTGCACGAGCTGCAGCGCCAGGCACGCCGGCGCGGCGCGCTGATGCTCGCCTGCTTCGCGGATGTGCAGCTGTGCCTGCTGCTGCGGGAAAGCGCTCGCGAGACGGAAGCCGGCGCCGCGCTGGCCAGCGCCCTGGAGTCCGGGCGCGGCGGCTGTCTGATGGCGTTCCTGCCACTGCTGCGTCGTCATCCCCGCTGGCTGCGCGCACGACTGGCCGATCTTCCGGCCACCGCGCTGGCCAGCGCTTTGCTGGCGCTGTTGCCGGAATCGGCCCCGGCCACGCCGGTTCCCGCGGTTGCGCCGGGCGAGGCGGGCGACGAGGCCGCGCCGCTGAGCGGTCGTGAGCGGGCGGTGCTGGGCCTGATCGCCCAGGGCTGCTCGAATCAGGAAATCAGCGAGCGGCTGTTCATCTCGCTGCACACGGTGAAGAGCCATGCGCGGCACATCAATGGCAAGCTCGGGGTGGAACGGCGCACCCAGGCGGTGGCGCGGGCCAAGGCGCTAGGGTTGCTGGAGTGAGGCCTATGCTTCGCGGCTGAAGCCGCTCCTACGACGCTGCGGCGGACTTGGCGCGCATATCGTCCTCGATGGCCTGCAGGGTCGGCTGCAACGCGACGAGACGATCGCGCACCGCGGCCAGCGGGTGTTCCCTCGCCAGGCTGTCCAGCCGCGCCAGTACCTCGCGGCGCGATGTGACCGGCAGGTGCACGAACAGCTCCGGCAGCTGGCTGGCCAGTTCGGCAGCGTACTGCTCCAGCTCCTGGGCGCCGAACTGCCGGGTCATGTCCAGGAAATCCAGGGCGCTGCGGGTCAGCTGCGCGGCGGCCTCCTTGGTGTCGCGCAGGCCCTGCAGGCGCACGGCGCTGTGGCGCTCCTCCGCCGAGAGAGTCATCCAGAATTCCACGGTCAGGGTGAACAGCACCGCCTGCTGGCGCAGCGAATGGCTCATCAGCCCCAGCGCCTCGCTGGCGTAGGGCTGGCGCGCGACCGTGAAGTCCAGATACAGGCGCAGCAATTCGCGCAGGTGTGACAGGGTTTCCCGCGCCTCGTTCTGCCGCTGCTCCAGCGCCACGTAGATGTTCAGCTGCGGGCGGAAGTTCTCGGGATCGACCATGCGCTGGTAGAGCGGCCCGGTGAACTCGCCGCCACGCCGGGGCAGGGCGTCGGCCTGGCTGTCCCGCACCGTGCGCAGGGTGTCCAGCAAGCGGCGGTAATCCTCGCTGCCCCAGGGCCGCTGGATGTCGGGAATCGGCTGGCCGAGGAAGTACAGCTCCGTGGCGGCCAGCGGGCGCAGCGCGAGCAGCAGCAACAGGGCGAGCAGTGCGGAGTGAAGGCGCGGCATGGGTCGATCCGTGACGGGGAGCGGAGCAGCTTATCCAGACCGGCGGGCAGCGTCATCCCGTCCTTCGGTTGGGCTCATGGGCTGTTTTTTCCGTGCTGTGATGCTGGTCGGCCCGAATGATTCGAGGCCCCTCGTTTGCCGCCGGTTCACAAGGAGAATGTCATGCCCGCTTCCAGTTCCACCCTGACGCCGCCCCTGGCCAGCGGCGTCGCCCGCCTGGGCTTCGGCGAACTGCCGCTGCCCGCGCTCAAGGCCCGTTATGGCCATCCGGCCAGCGGCTCGCGCTATGTGGAGCTGGATGGCTTTGCGGTGCACTACCGCGATGAGGGTCACCCGGACAAGCCGGCAGTGGTGATGATGCACGGCGTGGTGGCCTCGCTGCATACCTGGGACGGCTGGGTGAAGGCCTTTTCGCCCCATTACCGGGTGATCCGCTTCGATCTGCCCTGTTTCGGCCTCACCGGCCCGGCGCCCGGCGCGTACTCCGAGGAGCGCATGCGCAAGGTGCTGGGTCTGCTGCTCGATCACCTGCGGGTCGAGCGGGCGATCCTGGTCGGCAACTCGCTGGGCGGCTATCTCGCCTGGAGCTACGCCCTGGAACAGCCCGAACGGGTGGAACGGCTGGTGCTGCTCGATCCGGTCGGCTACCCGATGCGCAGGATTCCCTGGATGATCGCCGCCGCCAGCCTGCCGGGCGCCACCTGGGCCATGCCGCTGTGGATGCCGCGCGCACTGATCGCCCAGGGCGTGAAAGAGGTCTACGGAGATCGCAGCCGTATCCAGCCGGGCGTGCCCGATCGCTACTACGAGCTGACCCGCCGGCCCGGCAATCGCCGCGCCATGATGGAGATCTTCCGCCTGCTGGTGCGTCTGAACCGCAGCCGCAGGGACACCCCCGAGCGGGTGGCGCGCATCGGCGTGCCGACCCTGCTGATGTGGGGCGACCGGGACCGCTGGATCGCGCCGGAGCAGGTCGCCCTGTGGAAGCGCGACCTGCCGGGCCTGCAGGTGCGGGTGTATGCCGGGGTGGGGCATGTGCCGATGGAGGAGATTCCCGAACGCAGCGCCCTGGATGCGCTGAATTTCCTCGGCGCAAAGCGGTAGGGCGCTGGCCCCTGTAGGGCCGGCTTTATGCCGGCCGATAGGGGAGGGACCGGCACCTCGGCATCGGCCGAAGCTCCGTTGGCCGGCGTAAAGCCGGCCCTACAGATGCAGGTCCGGCTTGAAGTCGCAGTAACGCGGCGCTACCCGGCCGGGAAAGCGTCGCGGCTAAAGCCCCTCCTACCCGGTCTCCCTGTAGGGCCGGCTTTATGCCGGCCGCTGGTGGGACCGGGTACCTCGGCATCGGCCGAAGCTCCGTTGGCCGGCGTAAAGCCGGTGGGCGCCGGCCTCGAACAGCCCTGCGGCGGTCACGACTGCCGAAAGCGCACCAGCCGGCGCAGCAGTGGGCGGCCGGCCAGGTGCAGGAACAGCGGGGCGCCGGCGATCAGGTAGAAGTAGTAGGTGACGCCGCGCCAGATGATGATCGCCGCCGCCGCGCTGGACTTGCCCACCAGCGGGGCGAGCAGCGCCACCGAGGCCAGCTCGGCGCTGCCGGCGCCGCCGGGCAGCAGGCTCAGCTGGCCGGCGCCCAGCGCCAGCACCTGCACCAGCACCGTCCAGGCCCAGGGCAGGTTGCTGCCCAGGCCCTGCAGGGTCAGGTAGAGCACGCTGTAGCGCAGCAGCCAGTGCAGCGCGGTGAGCACGAACACCCCCAGCAGCACCCGGCGCGGCAGGCGCAGGCTGTCCTGCAGGGCATTGCGAAAGCCCAGCACCTTGCGCCCCCAGTGCACGCGCCGCCGCCAGGGCACGCCCAGCCGCGCCAGCAGGTAACCGATCAGGCGCAGCAGGCGGCGGTGGTTCCAGGCCAGCAGCAAGGCCAGCGCCAGGCCGCCGCCGAGCAGGATCAGACTGGCGCCGAGCATCCAGCCCAGGCGTGAACTCAGCGCGTTGAACAGCGCATAGCAGAGGATGCCCAGTAGCGCGCAGGCGAACACCAGCAGGTCGCCGAGCTGTTCCACCGTGAAGATCGCCGTGCCCTGGGCCGGTCGCAGGCCGTGGCGCATCAGCAGCGCCATCAGGGTCAGTGGGCCGCCGGCGCCGGCCGGCGTGGCGCAGATGGCGAACTCGGTGGCCATCACCACGCCCAGCGCCCGGCCCTGGCCCATCGGCCGGCCGACCAGCAGCAGGCGCAGGCGCAGTGCGTTGAGGTTCCAGCCCAGCAGGATCATGCCGAGCATGGCCAGCAGCAGCCCCGGGGGAAAGGTGCGCAGCCGCTCCCACAGTCCGCTGCCGCCCAGCAGCAGGGGCACCAGCGCGGCGGCCAGCAGCGCGCAACCCAATAGCCAGAGACCGCGCTTCATGCGGCGGCTCGCTGCGTCCTGCAGTGCTCCAGCCAGGCCGACTTGGTCAGGGGAATGCGGCCGCTGTCGAGCAGACGGCGCACGGTGGCCAGCCAGAAGGCCTGTCCGCCGGGGTGGCGCAGATCCTCCGGATGCAGCGCCAGGCGCAGCACCGGGGCCTGCTGCCAGCGCCGCAGCTGGGCCGCGCACCAGGCCTGGGACAGGCTGCGTCGCCAGGCGCTGCGACTGGTCCATACCAGCGTGGGGGCGGGCAGCGCGGTGAAGTCGGGCAGCAACAGCAGGTTGCGTGGATCGCTGCTGTAGCGCAGCCCGCTGTGGGCCAGCGCGCGGCGGGTGCCGGTGCTCATCAGCCAGGCTGGGGCGACGAACCCCTGCAGCGGCCAGCCGAACCGCTGAAACAGCTCGATGCCCCGGGCCAGGCGCTCGCCGGCGCGCTGCTCGTCGAGGCGGAAGAACTCGCCCTCGCGGGTATAGACGCGGCGCATGAACCAGTCGCGCGGGTCGCGCGGTGGCGGTTCGTCGTCGCAGTGGTACAAGCCGTGCAGGATCAGCTCGTCGCCTCGCGCCAGGCGCTGTTCGAGGATGTCGCGCAGCGGGCTCGCCTGCAGCGGATGGCGGTGATGGAAATCGGGCACCACCAGCCAGCTCAGCGGCAGCGGACCGAGGCGGTCGAGCGCCTCCACGAACGGCCGGTACTGTGGCCAGCCGGGGGGCGCCACGTCATGCAGGACGATCAGCAGGTGTTGCTCAGCCATGCACCACCGCCGGTAGCTCGCTGACGCCCAGCACGGCGCGGTAATGGCCCAGCAGGCCGGCGACCACCGAGTCCCAGGAGTAGTGCCGCTCCACATGCCGGCGGGCCTGGCCGCCCAGCTGCCGGGGGTCGCCTTCGAACAACGCCCGCACCGCCTGGGCCATGGCCGCGCCGTCGTTGGGTCGGCACAGCTGTCCGCAGTGCGTAGGGACGATCTCGGCCAGCGCCCCGGCGCGCACCGCCACCACCGGGATGCCGCTGGCCATCGCTTCCAGCACCACCAGGCCGAAGGTTTCCTGATTGCCGGCGTGCAGCAGCGCGTCGCTGCTGGCCATCAGTCGGGCCACTTCGGCGGCGGGGCAGAAATGGTTGATCACCGTGACATTGCTCGGCACCCGGGTGGGCATGCCGGAGCCGACCAGCAGCAGATGGAAGGCGCGCCCTAGGTGCTGCGCACAGTCCAGCAGCACCGGCAGGTGTTTTTCCCGCGAGCCGCGTCCGGCGAAGATCAGCAGCCGGGTATCGTCGTCCAGGCCCAGCTGGCGGCGCAGGCTCTCGTCACGGTGGCGGGGGTGGAAGGTGTCCAGGTCGACCCCCAGCGGCTGCACGTGCACCTGCGTCACGCCCAGCCGCCGCAGCTTGTCGGCCATCACCTGGCTGGGCGCCAGCACGCGCTCGAAATTGCCATACAGGCGGGCGATGTAGGCGTCCAGGTTGGTGTCCAGCCAGGGGCCGATGCGGTTGCGCACCAGGCGCGGCAGGTCCGAGTGGTAGAAGCCGATCACCGGCACGTCCAGGCGCCGACCGGCGTCCAGCGCCGCCCAGGCGGTCAGGTAGGGATCGCCGACCTCGATCAGGTCCGGTCGCAGCGCGCGCAGCAGGTTCCGCCAGGGCGTGCGGCGTAGGGGAAAGCGGTAGCCCTTGGCGAAGGGCAGCGGCGGGGTGGGGATGCGGTAGATGCCGTCGTGCTGGCTGTAGCTGTCGCCCGGGATCAGCAGGCTGTGCTGCACGCCGGGGTAGGCGCGCAGGCGGCGGTGCTTGGCGTCCAGATAGGTGCGTACTCCGCCGCTGGCCGGCGCGTAGAACATCGTCATGTCAGCGA
Source organism: Pseudomonas sp. (assembly GCF_035497915.1). Taxonomy (GTDB): domain Bacteria; phylum Pseudomonadota; class Gammaproteobacteria; order Pseudomonadales; family Pseudomonadaceae; genus Serpens. The sequence continues at coordinate 47,441 of NZ_DATJCS010000048.1, read as the reverse complement.
TATGCACAGCATTCCTCCGTTGCGATCCGCTTCGATTGACCGTGCCGGACAGCGGGTGTTCGAAGGCTCTCTCCCTTCAAGACCGAAGCTTAGACGCGAACATCGCACCCTTCGGGCTTTGTCACGCCGCCGTCATGCCGCTGTCACCGCCCCGACACCGGCCCTCCCTAGCATCGCCCTTGCCCACACTGCCCGACCGGCGGAGAAGCCGGCCAAGGAGACAAGCATGATGCGTTCCCCCAGCCGCCTGCAGGCCGTGCGCCTGAGCGGTGACGACCAGCTGCGCGAAGCCCAGGCCCTGCGTTATCGCGTGTTCAGCCAGGCCTTCGAGGCCCGCCTGCCGGGCGCCGACGAGGGACTGGATCGCGACGATTACGATCCCCACTGCCTGCACATCGGTGTGCGCGACCTGGACAGCGGTGCGCTGGTGGCCACCACCCGCCTGCTCGACCACCAGGCGGCGCGCGGCCTGGGGCGCTTCTACAGCGAAGGGGAATTTCAGCTGCGCGGTCCGGCGCTGAGCCAGGGGCCGCTGCTGGAGATCGGCCGCACCTGCGTGGACGCCGCCTATCGCAACGGCGCGACCATCGGCGTGCTGTGGAGCGAACTGGCGGAAATCCTCAACGAGGGCGGCTACCGCTACCTGATGGGCTGCGCCAGTATCCCGATGCGCGACGGTGGCATCCAGGCGCGCGCGGTGATGCAGCGCCTGCGCGACAGCTACCTGTGCCACGAACACCTGCGCGCCGAACCGCTCAATCCGCTGCCGGCGCTGGACATGGCACTGCCCGACAACCTGGTGGCCGAACTGCCGCCGCTGCTCAAGGCCTACCTGCGCCTGGGTGCGAAGATCTGTGGCGAGCCCTGCTGGGACCCGGACTTCCAGGTCGCCGACCTGTTCATCCTGCTGCGCCGCGAAGACCTCTGCCCGCGCTACGCCCGGCACTTCAAGGCTGCGGTATGAGGCGGCTGCGGCTGGCCTGGCGCCTGCCGCGCCTGGTGGCGGTGCTGCTGCTGGGCGTGTTGTTCTCGCTGCTGCTGGCGCTGGTCGGGCCGCTGTGGCGCGGCGATCGCCTGGCGCTGCGCCTGCGTCTGACCCGGCGCTTCCATGCCGCGCTGGCGGCGGCCTTGCCGTTTCGCGTCACGCTGATCGGTGAGATTCCCCGCGAACCGCGGCTATGGGTCGGCAACCATGTGTCCTGGACCGACATCCCGCTGCTCGGCCGACTGCTGCCGCTGGCCTTCCTGGCCAAGGCGGAAGTACGCGGTTGGCCGCTGCTCGGCTGGCTGGCCGAACAGGGCGGCACGCTGTTCATCCGCCGGGGCGGTGGCGACAGTGCGAAGATCGCCGAGCAACTGGCCGAGCGCCTGGGCCGCCCCGGCGCGCTGGCGCTGTTCCCGGAAGGCACCAGCACGGACGGCACGAAGGTACGCACCTTTCACGGTCGCCTGCTGGGCAGTGCCACCCAGGCCGGCGTGCCGCTGCAGCCAGTGGCCATCCGTTATTTGCGTGGCGGGCGCATCGACCCGCTGGCGCCGTTCATCGGCGATGACGATCTGCCCGGCCACCTGCTGCGCCTGCTGGGCGCCGAGGTCGCTGAGGTGCAGATCCACCTGCTGCCGCCCATCGACAGTCGCGGCAGGAGCCGCAGCGAGCTGGCCCAGCTGAGTCAGCAGGCGGTGGCGCAGGCGCTGGGTGTTTTACCCTCTCCCCCGGCCCCTCTCCCGTCGAGGGAGAGGGGGGGCGGTGTGTGCAAGCCGGCAGCACCGGTGGCGGGACCGTAGGGTGGGCAACGTTGTTCTTGCCCACCGTCACGGGGGCCGCGTGGCCCGCCGGCGGCCAGGAAAGCGCTGAGCGCCCTACGCTCGTTTACCGCTGCGTCTCGGCAAAGCGCATCAGCTGCGGATAGAACTCCCGGAAGTCCTCCCACAGCGGGTCGTAGAGGCGTGCCAGCTCATCCTCCGCATTGTCCAACAGCTGCGGGCGTGAAAGGCGCCGGCGCATGGCGTCGACCACCCGGGGCAGGCTGGCGGGCTCGCGATAGCTGCCCAGCCAGTCCTGGGCCGCCATGCGCGGGGCGATCTGCGCCAGCCGGCCGGGCAGCTCCGGCGTGACGGTCAGCACCCCGTAGACCCGTGCGGTGAAGACCGGTAGCGGCTCGCTGGCGTAGTCGTCCCAGGCCCGGGCCAGGCAGTGGTCGAAGAACAGGTCGAGGAGGATGCCCGAGGTGCGCCGGCGCTCGGCGGGGAAGCGCGCGCGGGCGGCCAGCACCGCCGGATGGCTGTCGGTGAAGACATCGATGCGCCGGTGCAGGCGGATCGCCGCCTCGATGTCGGCGGCAAAGCGGCCGGCCAGCGGCCCCTTGACGAAATCGCCGTACAGGCTGCCGAGCAACTGGGCCGGCGCGGGACCGCCGAGGTGCAGATGGGCGAGGTAGTTCATGGGCGGCAGCTTACCGCGTGGATTTGCATCGCGCATGCCGATGGTCGAGGACCGCCGTTGCATTTGCAGGGCCGGCTTTATGCCGGCCGACGGTATGTCGGTCGTCCCCATCGGCCGGCATAAAGCCGGCCCTACAGGGGAGGCAGCGCATCGGCCGTAGGGTAGGCAACGGCGGAGCCTTGTCTACCGGGCGTTGTGCCCAAAAAGCCGAGCCATGCGAAAGACCAGCTCCGCGCCAGGTCCATTTGGCGTTGACTACTCTCGACCGTCTTGCCTGAGCGTCCGCCATGTCCCAACCGACCGACCTGCACATCCGCCCCCGTCGTCTGGCGTCCGGCCTGCCGGATCCGCTGCCGCGCCACTGGCACGGCGGCAATGCCTTCAAGAGCCACCTGTTCAACGCCATGTCGGTGCTGTTCCCCGACGGCGAGCGCTTCTTCATCGATTCGGTGCGCCTGTTTCGCGAGCAGGTCACCGACGAGGCGCTGAAGGAGCAGATTCGCGGCTTCATCGGCCAGGAAGGTCACCACAGCCGCGAACACCTGGAGTACAGCCAGCGCCTGCGCGAGCTGGGCTACGACATCGATGCCATCGAACGGCGGCTGAAACGGCGGCTGGCGTTCGTTCAGCGCCACCTGCCGGATCGCCTGCAACTGGCCGCCACCTGCGCGGTGGAGCACCTCACCGCCATCATGGCCAACGCCCTGCTGTCCAATCCGGACTGGATGGAAGGCGCCGACCCGCGCCTGGCGCGCCTGTGGCGCTGGCACGCGCTGGAGGAAACCGAGCACAAGGCGGTGGCCTTCGACCTCTACATGCAGGTCAGCGGCAGCCCCTGGCTGCGCCGCCGGGCGATGCTGCAGAGCACGATCTTCTTCACCTGGGACACCACGCGCGGGCTGATCCATTTTCTGCGCCGCGACGGCCTGCTGTGGAACTGGGGTGTCTGGCGGGATGGCCTGAGCTGGCTGTGGGGTCGGCGCGGCATCTTCCGCCCCCTGGTGCGCGACTACCTGGATTTCTACCGGCGCGATTTCCATCCCTGGCAGCACGACAACCGCGCGCTGATGGTGCGCTATCAGGAAGAGTTTGCCGGCGAGGTGCTCGGGCGCGGGTAGCCGAACCTGTGGGGCCGGCTTTATGCCGGCCGTCGGCGGTGGGGGCGCGCCGGAAGCCTGGGTTCGGCCCCGCTGGCCGGCATAAAGCCGGCCCTACAGGCTCTCGAACCTGCCCCGGCCTGTCGTAAAGAATTCACCCGATGTAGGTGGTTCTACTCACGCGGCCGAAATGTGCGTGATGTCACAATGCCAGTCGATGTGATTTGCCAAGCAGGAATCGACTGCGCATGCCTCCCCGGACTTCCCCTGTACTTCCCCTCGCGGCCCTGGCCGCCGTCAATCTGCTGATCGGCGCCTGGCTGGCCACGGCCTGGTGGCAGGGTCTGCTCTGGGCGGCGGTGCTCGGCGGCATTCAGCTGCTGCTGGTCGGCCGTGCCCAGGCGGGTGCGCAGGACGAGGCGCAGCCGGAAACCGTCGCCCCGGACCCCGAACAGGCTGAACGCCTGCAGCGTTTCCAGGCGCTGACCGGTGGCGTGGTGCCGATGTGGAACCGCCACCTGGGCCTGGCCCGTCAGCAGATGGGCGATGCGATCGGCAACCTGGGCAACGGTTTCAGCGACCTCAATCAGCGTCTGCTGGCCGGCGACCAGATGGCCGGCGGCGAGCTGGGCAACCGTGCCATCGCCGCCATCGACCAGGCCGAGGAGGGCCTGCAGAGCCTGGTCGAGGCGCTGCGCCAGACCCAGCAGTACCGCGCCAGCCTGGTCAACGAGATTCTCGGCATCGCCGGGCACACCAACGAACTGCGGCGCATGGCCGAGCAGGTCGGCGAGATCGCCGACCAGACCAACCTGCTGGCCCTCAACGCGGCCATCGAAGCGGCGCGCGCCGGTGATGCCGGGCGCGGTTTCTCGGTGGTCGCCGACGAGGTGCGCAAGCTGTCCAACCAGTCCGGCGAGGCCGGCAAACAGATCCGCGAGACGGTGAAGACCGTCACCGGCGCGATCCACAAGGCCGAGACCCTGTCGCAGTCCTTCGCCGAGCGCGAGCAGGCGCTGGTCAGCGACTCCAGCCAACTGGCCGAGCGCATCGTCGCCCAGTTCGCCGACACCAGCCGCGCGCTGCAGGACTCGCTGCAGCAGCTGCGCGACGAGCGCGGGCTGATCGAGCACGACCTGGCGCAGCTGATCGTCAACCTGCAGTTCCAGGACCGCGTCGACCAGATCATCAGCCACGTCACCGCTGACATGGAGCGCCTGCAGGCCTGTGCCCGCGACCTGGCCAGCCGCGATCTGGAGGAGCTGGGCGCCGAGCAGTGGCTCAAGCGCCTGGCCGGCACCTACACCACCCTGGAGCAGCAGGCGCTGCACGATGGCCGCCGCAAGGCGCCCGCCGCCGCGGCTTCCTCCGTCACCTTCTTCTGATTCAAAGGAGCATTCGATGAGCAAGACAATCCTGGTCGTGGACGACTCCGCCAGTATGCGCCAGATGATCGGCCTGACCCTCAAGGGCGCCGGCTACACGGTCGTCGAGGCCAGCGACGGCAAGGACGCGCTGACCAAGCTGGACGGCCGCAAGATCAACCTGATCGTCTCCGACGTGAACATGCCCAACATGGACGGCATCGCCTTCGTGCAGGCCGCCAAGCAGGTGGCCGGCTACCGCTTCACCCCGGTGATCATGCTCACCACCGAAGGCAGCGAAGACAAGAAGCAGCAGGGCAAGGCCGCCGGCGTGCGCGCCTGGATGGTCAAGCCGTTCCAGCCGGCCATGCTGCTGGACGCCGTTTCCAAGCTGGTGATCTGAACCCATGACCCCCAGCGATCCCAACCCCGTGCTGCAACTGGGCGGCGCCTTCACCATCGAGCGCGCCGCCGAGCTCAAGGGCCTGCTGCTGCAGCAGATCATGGCGGAGCGCCCCGGGTGCCTGGACCTGCGCGGCATCACCGAGCTGGACACCGCCGGCCTGCAGCTGCTGCTGGCCGTCAAGCGCTGCTGGCCGCGCCTGCGCCTGGTCGAGCCGAGCCCCGCGGTGTGTCAGGTGGTGGATCTGCTGCGACTCGAAGACTTCATCGGGTAGCCGGAGGACAAGATGGATATTCAAGCGGTGCGCACCGTGCTGCTCGAGGAAGCCCGCGAGCTGCTGGCCACCTACGAGCACACACTGCTCGAGGTCGAGGCCCTGGGCCTGGACGGCGAACGGATCAATGCGATCTTCCGTGCTGCCCATACCCTCAAGGGCTCGTCGGGCATGTTCAACCTGCAGCTGGTGGTGAGTTTCACCCACCTGCTGGAGAACCTGCTGGTGCGCGTGCGCAGCGGCGAGCAGCCGATGGATGGCGTGCTGATCAGCCTGCTTCTGCGCTGCGGCGACTACCTGCGCCGGCTGTTCGACAAGGTCGCCGACGGCCTCGACGACGAGGACCCCGACCCGGCGCTGCGCGCCGAGCTGAGCGCCGCGCTGGAGGATTACCTGGGCGGCGTCCAGGCGCTCAAGCCGCTGGCCGGCGTGCCGGTGGGCGGCGCCGCCCAGGACTGGCTGATCGGCATTCACTGCCATCCCGAGCTGTTCCACCATGGCCTCGATCCGCTGCCGTTCATCCAGTACCTGGTCGGCATGGGCGAGCTGCTGGAGCTGGCCCTGGACCGCGAGCTGATCCCCAGCCTGGAAGACATCGACCCGGAGACTTGCTACTTCAAGGCCGACCTGCTGCTGCGCACCGACGCCAGCCGCGAGGCGCTGCTGCAGGCGCTGGAGTTCATCCAGGAGGACTGCGACATCAGCGTGGAGCCGCTGCAGGCGGTGGTGGCCGAAGCGCCGGCCGAGCCATTGGCGGTCGAGCTGGCGCCGGTGGCGGCCCCGCTGGCAAGCCTCGAGCCGAGCGAGCGCGCTCCGGCCCGGCGCGACGAACAGATGATGATCAAGGTCGACGCCCGCAAGCTCGACCAGCTGATCGACGCGGTCGGCGAGCTGGTGACCCGCTCGGCGCGCTGCCGCACCCTCAGCCAGCACTCGGCGCGCGAGACGGTGGAAACCTTTGTCGAGGAAGTCGACGACTTCATCGAGCAGCTGCGCGACCGCGCCCTGGAACTGCGCATGGCGCCGATCAACGAAGTGTTCCAGCGCTTCCCGCGCGTGGTGCGCGACGTGGCGCGCGACCTCGGCAAGGAAGTCGAACTGCAGATCCGCGGCGCCGAGACCGAGCTGGACAAGACCCTGCTCGACAAGCTCGCCGACCCGCTGCTGCACATCGTGCGCAACGCCCTGGACCACGGCATCGAGCCGGTCGAGGCGCGCCGCGCCGCCGGCAAGCCGGCCCGTGGCCGCCTGCTGCTCAACGCCTATCACGAGTCCGGCTCGGTGGTCCTCGAGATCAGCGACGACGGCCGTGGCCTGAACGCCGCGAAGATCCGCGCGCGCGCCATCGAACGCGGCCTGATCGGTGCCGAGACGCTGCTGGACGAGCAGGCGATCTTCGCGCTGATCTTCGAGGCCGGCTTCTCCACCGCCGACCAGGTCACCGACCTGTCCGGACGCGGCGTGGGCATGGACGTGGTGCGTCGCAGCATCGAAGCCATGCGCGGCAGCATCGAGATCCAGTCGACCCTGGGCCAGGGCACCTGCTTCCGCATCCGCCTGCCGCTGACCCTGTCGATCATCGACGGCTTCCAGGTGGTCGTGGGCGAAGCTCACTTCGTCATCCCGCTGGAGCAGGTGGTCGAATGCCTGGAGCTGCCGAAGAACGCCAGCGCCAACCAGGTGATGAGCCTGCGCGGCGCGCCGCTGAGCTACCTGCGCCTGGCCGAGCTGTTCGAACTGCCCCGCGACGCCGAGGCCCGCGAGTGCCTAGTGGTGGTACAGCACGGCCAGCAGCGCACCGGCATCGTGGTCGACCGCTTCGCCGGCGAGCTACAGGCGGTGATCAAGCCGCTCAACCCCATGTTGCGCAACGTGCCGGGCCTGGGTGGCTCGACCATCCTCGGCGACGGCCGCGTGGCGCTGATTCTCGACATCAATTCATTGCTGGCCACGCCGCGTCGCGTGGAGCACGCCTAATCCTCTGGTTAGCCCTTACCTGGAGCACACCTCATGCAGTGGTATCTCAACCTCAAACTCATGCAGAAGCTGGTGATCGCGTTCTGCGTCGGCGCCTTGCTGACCCTGGCCGTCGGCGTCCTGGCCGTGCTGCGTGTGCAGCAGATGGCTCACCTCACCGATGATCTTTACAAGAACCGCTTGCTGGCCATCGACCACCTAGCCAAGGCCTCTTCCTACATGATTACCCATGCGCGTGGCCTAGTATCGCTGCCTTCGCTCTTGGAGGACCGGGAGCGCCGGGCTGTGCTCGAGCGCAACGTGAATCGTGAAGCGGAAATCAGCAAGCTGTTGGCCGCGTTTGCCGCTACCGAAGCGTCACCCGACGAGCAGGCTCAGTTCGAGCGCACCCAGGCACTGTATGTCCGCTACCTGGACATGGCGCGCGGAATCATCAGCGCATCCAATGCCGGTGATATGGAGCACCTGCGGGAGCTCACCATCGGTGAGTTCCGCACCGTGGTGCAATCGATGAGCAATGAAATCATCAAGCTGATGGAGTTCAGCTCCGAGGCCGCTGGACAATCAATGCAGGAGGCTCGCGATGTGGCTGACACGACCCTTGTCGTCATGTTCATCGCCATAGCCGTCGCAGTGCTGCTGGCCATCGTCATGGGCCTGCTGCTGTCCCGCCACGTGACCCGCCAGCTGGGCGGCGAGCCGGACTACGCCACCGCGATCGCCCAGAAGGTGGCCGCCGGCGACCTGACCGTCGAGGTGCAGGTCAGCAACGACAACAGCCTGCTGGCCTCCATGAAGTCGATGGTCGAGCGCCTCACCCAGGTGATCGGCGAAGTGCGCTCCTCGGCCGATGCCCTGGCCTCCGCCTCCGAGCAGGTGTCCGCCGCCTCCACCACCCTGAGCCAGAACTCCACCGAGCAGGCCGCCAGCGTCGAGGAGACCAGCGCCGCCATCGAGCAGATCAGTGCCACCGTGGCGCAGAACGCCGAGAACGCCCAGGTCACCGACAACATGGCCACCAAGTCGGCCAACGAGGCCCGCGAAGGCGGCCGCACGGTGAAGGAAACCGTGAACGCGATGAAGGACATCGCCGAGAAGGTCCGGATCATCGACGCCATCGCCTACCAGACCAACCTGCTGGCGCTCAACGCCGCCATCGAGGCCGCCCGCGCCGGCGACCACGGCAAGGGCTTCGCGGTGGTTGCCGCCGAAGTGCGCAAGCTGGCCGAACGCAGCCAGGTGGCCGCGCAGGAAATCGGCGAACTGGCCTCCTCCAGCGTGCAGCTGGCGGCCAACGCCGGCCAGGTGCTCGACCAGATGGTGCCGGCCATCGGCCAGACCGCCGACCTGGTCAAGGAAATCACCGCCGCCTCCCGCGAGCAGAGCACCGGGCTGGAGCAGATCACCATGGCCATCGGTCAGCTGTCGCAGACCACCCAGACCAACGCCGCCGCCTCCGAGGAGCTGTCCGCCACTTCCGAGGAGATGAGCGCCCAGGCCACCCAGCTGCAGCAGATGATGACCTTCTTCCGCCTGCAGGCTGGCGAAACCGGCATGGCCAGCGCGCCGGCCGCTGGCGCACGTCGCCCGGGGTTCAAGCGCCATGGCGCGCCCGTTGACGAATCGGCCTTCACCGCCTTCTGAGGAGTGCCCATGAGCAGCGATCGCAACGCCGGCACGGCCCTGCAGGCCGGGCAGTACCTGATGTTCACCCTGGGCGAGGAAACCTTCGGCTGCCGCATCGCCTGCATCCGCGAGATCATCGAGTGCCCGCCGATGACCGCCATTCCGCTGACCCCCGCGTTCCTGCGCGGGGTGATCAACCTGCGCGGCGCGGTGGTGCCGGTGATCGACCTGTCGGTGCGTTTCGAGCGTGGCCGTACCGCGCTGGCCGAGCGCACCTGCATCGTCATCGTCGAGGTGGCCGGCGCCGAGGGTCCGCAACTGCTCGGCGTGATCGTCGACGGGGTGACCGAGGTGCTGGAGGTGGATACCGCCGACCTGGAGATGCGTCCCAGCCTGGGCGGTGGCATTCGCGCCGATTTCGTCGCGGGGATGATCCGCCAGGGCGATCAGTTCGTGCTCGCCCTGGACATGGACAAGGTGCTGTCCGGCGACGAGCTGGCGCGCCTGGTGGACATCCAGCAGCAGGCGCGCGGCGAGCCGGCGCGCGAAAGCGCGTCGGGTTGAGGGGCGGCATGTCGGGCGTCTACGGGTTGAGTGACAGCGCCTATCGGCAGATCCGCGAGGCGTTCCGCCGCGCCAGCGGCATCGATATGCCGGAGAGCAAGCGCCAATTGGTGGCCGGGCGGCTGTACTGCCGCCTCAAGGCGCTCGGCCTGCCCGATTACGACGCCTACGTCGCGCTGCTCCAGCAGCCGGAACAGGCGGTCGAGCGGCAGTGCATGGTCGACCTGCTGACCACCAACGAGACCTACTTCTTCCGCGAGCCGGAGCATTTCCGCTACCTGGCCGCGCAGATCCTGCCGACCCTGCGCCAGCGCCCGGTGCGCGTCTGGTGCGCGGCGGCGTCCACCGGCGAGGAGCCCTACAGCCTGGCCATGCTGCTGCAGGACAAGTTGGGCGACGGCGGCTGGTCGCTGCTGGCCAGCGACCTGTCGACCCGTGTGCTGGAACGCGCCAGCCAGGGCCTGTACCCGTTGCAGCGCCTGGAGCTGTTGTCACCGGAGTACCTCAAGCGTTTCTGCCTGCGCGGCACCGGCGACTATGCAGGGCAATTGCTCATTCGCCGCGAATTGCGCGAGCGAGTGCGCTTCTGTCAGCACAATCTGCTAGATTCCGCCGCCGATCTTGGGCAATTTGACATCATCTTCTTGCGTAACGTACTGATCTATTTCAACGGCGCCACCCGCCAGCAGGTGATTCAGCGCGTGCTGCGCCAGCTGCGGCCCGGCGGCTGGCTGATCATCGGCCACTCCGAATCCCTGCAGGGCGTGCCGAGCGACCTGCAACTGGTGCGCCCGTCCATCTACCGGATGCCGGCGTCTGCCGCCGTGGTGCGAACCGACCTGCGCGGGGTCGCCTGATGATCAAGGTGATGATCGTCGACGATTCGGCGGTGGTGCGCTCGCTGCTCAAGGAAATGCTCGCCGGCCAGCCGGACATCCAGGTGATCGCCACCGCGCCCGATCCGCTGTTCGCCCAGCAGAAGATGCGCAGCGAGCGACCCGATGTGCTGATCCTCGACATCGAGATGCCGCGTATGGACGGCCTGACCTTCCTGCGCCAGCTGATGGGCGAGGCACCGATCGCCACCATCGTGTTCTCCTCGCTGGCCGAGCAGGGTTCGAGCACTGCCCTGGACGCGCTGGATGCCGGCGCGGTGGGTATCATGACCAAGCCCACCGGCGGCATGAGCGAGTTCATCGCCAGCCACCGGGGTGACTTCCTGCACATGATTCGCGACGCCGCCCAGGTGCGCCTGGCGGCGCGCCGGCCGGCGGCGGCCAGCGGGTCCCGTCAGGCGCCCGCCGCACCGGTGCGGGCGTTGCAGCGCACCACCGACACCGTGGTGGCCATCGGCACCTCCACCGGTGGCACCCAGGCGCTGGAGCAGGTGCTCACCCGCCTGCCGGTCACCTGCCCGGGGCTGGTGATCGTGCAGCACATGCCGGCCAACTTCACCCGCATGTTCGCCCAGCGCCTCAACGCGCTATGCGAGATCGAGGTGCGCGAGGCGCGCGACAACGACCGGGTGCTCAGCGGCCAGGCGCTGATCGCCCCGGGTGGCCTGCACCTGCAACTCAAGCGCAATGGCGCGCAGTACGCGGTGGAGGTGCTGGACGGCCCGCCGGTGTCGCGCCACAAGCCCTCGGTGGACGTGCTGTTCCGCTCGGTGGCACGCACCGCCGGACGCAACGCGCTGGGGGTGATCATGACCGGCATGGGCGACGATGGCGCCCGCGGCATGAAGGAAATGCACGAGGCCGGGGCCACGACCCTGGCCCAGGACGAACAGAGCTGCGTGGTCTTCGGCATGCCCAGGGAAGCCATCCGCCATGGCGGAGTCAGCCAGGTCTGCGCGCTCGATGAGATTCCCGAACTGATCGCCCGCTTTGGGCGTTGAACTGCCTGGATACCCTGATGCAGCTGCTTGCCGAGCTTCCCCTGTCCGTGCGACAGACCCCCGTGCTGCTGGTCGATGACAGCGCCATGCAGCGCGAATACGCCGCCGAATTGCTGGAGACCCTCGAGTTGTCGCTGATCGAGCAGGCCGCCAGCGGTCGCGAGGCCCTGCACCTGCTGCGCGGCCGGGCCGCACGGCAACAGCCGCTGCCGCTGTTGCTGCTCGACCTGGAGATGCCGGACATGGACGGCATCGAGCTGCTGCTGCACCTGCACGAGGAGGGTATCTGCCCGCCGGTGGTGCTGGCCAGTGGTTGCGAGGAGGCGCTGGTGAACACAGTGCTGGACATGATTCGCACCCTGCGCCTGCCGCTGCTGGGCAATCTGCCCAAGCCGCTGTCCGGCAAGGACCTGCATGGGCTGCTGCAGCACCTGCCCAACCTGGCGAGTCCGTCGCCGGCCGAGGAATGCGTGCGGCCGACGGTCAGTGTTACCGCGCAGGCCCTGCGTGAAGCGCTGCGCCAGGGCCATGTGCGCCCCCATTACCAGCCGAAGATCGATCTCTCCAGCGGCCGACTGCTGGGTTATGAAGTGCTGGCGCGCTGGCAGGACCCGCGCCAGGGCATGCTCTATCCGGGGGACTTCATCGCCATCGCCACCGAGAGCGGCCTGCTGCCCGAGCTCACCTTCCAGCTGATCGAGCAGGTGCTGGCCGACGCCGCGCGCCTGCAGCAGCAGGGGTGGACGCCGAGCATGGCGGTAAACATCGACATCAGCATGCTGGCCAACCGCAACTTCGCCAACGAGCTGATCGCCCGCGTGCAGGCCAGTGGTGCGCGCGCCGAGCAGTTGATCCTGGAGGTCACCGAGAGCGCGCTGATGCACGACACCGCCGCCACCCTGGCCTCGGTGGGGCGCCTGCGCCTGGCCGGCTTCGGGCTGTCCATCGATGACTACGGCACCGGCTTCTCGACCCTGCAGCAGCTCACCCGCCTGCCGTTCACCGAGCTGAAGATCGACCGCGCCTTCGTCGCTGGCGCCCGCAGCAACCGGCGCAGCCACGCCATCCTGCAGTCGGCCATCGACATGAGCGTGCGCCTGCGGCTGCCGAGCATCGCCGAGGGCGTGGAGACCATCGACGAGGTGCGCCTGCTGTGCGGCCTGGGCTGCAGCGCCGCCCAGGGTTACCTGTTCGCCCGACCGATGCCCGCCGACGTGCTGATGGACTGGCACGCCGCGCATGCCGACCGGCAGAAGCTGGAGGACTGGTTACAGGACTGACCGGTCTGGAACGGACTTTGCTGCGCGCAGGCTCATTTCCACTTCCGTCAAAAAGCCATCGTCTGGCGAGATGGCTGACGACGCGACGTCGCTGAAGGATTCCCGCTGTGCATAACTCCCGGCTTGCCCTGGCGTTACTCATCGTCCTGGCCCTGGCCGGCGTCGTGGTTCTGTGGTGCCTGCTGCACCCGACCGTCCACCCGCTGCTGGCAAGTCTGCCCCTGGTGCTGCTGACCTTCTTGTTCACCAATCTCTGGCACCGCCGCCGGCGCCAGGCGCGCGAAACCCTCTATCGGCAGCTGCTGCGTCACCTGCCGACCCGCCTGCGCATTCGCGATCCCCGGGGCCGCCTGCTGCTCGACAATCGTCCCCACGAACAGGACGCCTCGGTGTTGCTGGCGGATCTGCCGCTGGAGTGCGCCGAGCCGCCGGACAGCCTGTCGCCAATCAGCCGGCGCGCCTGGCAGGGATTGCGCGAAGTGCTGGCCAGCGGCGAGCGTCAGGAAGTGTGCATCGAGCTGCCGGCCAGCGCGGAACGCGCCGCGCAGGCCTACCGGCAGATCTTCTTTCCGGTTTTCGATGGCGGTCGGCGCATCACCGCGCTGGGCAGCCTGCTGATCGACGAGACGGACCTGCGCGCCACCGCCAACGCCCTGCGTGCGCTGAGCGACGATCTGGAGCACCAGGTGCGCGCGCGTACCGGCGAGCTGGCCGAGGCCAAGGAACAGGCCGAGCGCCAGGCCGAACTGCAGGCGGAGTTCATGGCCCACCTCAGCCACGAGATCCGTTCACCGCTCAGCGCGCTGATCGGCCTGGCCCACCTGGCCCGGCGCAGTTCCCGCGACGCCCGTCTGGACGGCTACCTGGACAAGCTGCGCAAGGCCGCCGAGCACCTGCTGGAAATCGTCAACGACGTGCTGGACTTCAGCCGGCTGGATGCCGGCCGGTTGCCGATCGCCCAGGTGCCCTTCAGCCCCACCGAGCTGGTGTGGAACGTGGTGGACATGATTGGTGAGGGAGCCCGGGAGAAGGGCCTGGCGATTGGCGTCGAGCTGGATGCGCAGGTTCCGGCCAGCCTGCACGGCGATCCGCTGCGGGTCTCGCAGATTCTCATCAACCTGGCCAGCAACGCGGTCAAGTTCACCACCCACGGGCGCATCGACTTTCGCATGCGGCAACTGGCGGGTGATGCCGAGCACGTGCGGCTGCGCTTCGAGGTCGAGGACAGCGGCATGGGCATCGCCACCGAGCACCTGCACCTGCTGTTCAAGCCGTTCAGCCAGCTGCCGGGGCAGGTCGAACGTTCGTCCGGCACCGGCCTGGGGCTGGCGATCTCCGCCCGGCTGGCCAGCCTGATGGGCGGCGAGCTGGGCGTGCGCAGCGCGCCGGGGGAGGGCAGCCTGTTCTTCCTCGAGCTGGAACTGCGACGCTGCGCCGGCGTGCCCGCCGAGGCCGGCAGCGCTGGCGCAGCCGCACAGCGGCGCTTCGCTGGGCACCGGGTGCTGCTGGTCGATGACGATGCGCTGATGCGCGAGGTGTCCGCCGAGCTGCTGCAACTGCTCGGCCTGGAGGTATGCATGGCCGCCGATGGCCGGCAGGCGCTGGAATGCCTGCGCACTGAAGCCGGCATCGGCCTGGTGTGCATGGACCTGCAGATGCCCAACATGGACGGCCTGGAAGCGACCCGCCAGCTGCGCCGCGAGTGGCCCGACCTGCCGGTGATCGCCATGACCGGCAGCACCCGGGACAGCGACCGGCAAGCCTGCCGCGCGGTGGGCATGAACGACTTCCTGGCCAAGCCGGTGGCGCTGAACCAGTTGATGGCGGTGCTGGAGCGCTGGTTGCCGGAGCCGGAGCCGTCGCCGGAGACGGTAGCCGTTGCCGGGGACTTGCCCTTGCCGGCGATTGCCGGACTCGATCAGGCCGGCGCCCTGGAGCGCATGCTCGACAATCGGGCGCTGTACCTGCGGCTGCTGCGGCGCTTCCTGGAGGAAACGCCGAGCCTCCCCGAACAGCTGCGCGAGCAGCTGCACGCGGGGCGCTCCGGCGAGGCCGTCGAGCAACTGCACCGCTTCAAGTCCCTGGCGGCGACCCTGGGGGCCGTGGAGCTGCAGGCGTTGAGCGGGCGACTGGAGGCGGTATTGCAGGCGGACGGCGATCCCGCCGAGGCGCTGGCGGCCTTCGAGGCCGAGTTCCGGCGCCTTTACCCGGCGCTGCGCCAGGCGCTGGAAAAGGTGTAGAGCGGTCAGCGCTGTTGGGCCGCACCGGCCCCGGGTTTATGCACGGACCTGTAGGAGGGGCTTCAGCCCCGATAGGTATCCGCACCCAAAAGCATCGCGGCTGAAGCCGCTCCTACAGGTTGTGTGCTGTCCTCTTTAGCTGCGGCCGCCCTCGCGCACCCAGAACACCGTGGCGCCGGCCACGGCGGCGGGCATCATCAGGATATTCAGGCCGGGCACCAGCAGCGCGGCGTAGGTGATGCCGCCGAAGCCCAGGCTTTGCCAGCGGCGGGCGCGCAGCCAGTCGAGCATCTCGTTCCAGCCCAGCTTGTTGTTGTCCGCCGGGTAGTCGATGTACTGCACCGCCATCATCCAGATGCCGAACAGCAGCCAGAGCGGCGCGGCCAGCAGGTTGACGCCGGGGATCAGCGAGAGGATCAGCAGCGCCAGGGCGCGCGGCAGGAAGTAGGCCAGCTTGCGCATCTCACGCCCCAGGGTGCGCGGCACCATGGCGGCCAGCTCGCCCCAGCGGAAGGTGGGGAAGGGGTCTTCGCCGCGCACCACCACTT
The DNA here is from genome assembly GCF_035497915.1 of Pseudomonas sp. Classification (GTDB taxonomy): domain Bacteria; phylum Pseudomonadota; class Gammaproteobacteria; order Pseudomonadales; family Pseudomonadaceae; genus Serpens. The sequence goes on along the minus strand of NZ_DATJCS010000048.1, from coordinate 31,728 downwards.
CGACCTTCTCGGCCAGGAAACCGTTGAAGGGCGCGGCGATCAGGTTGGCCAGCAGCGTGAAGGTGAAGAACACGATCAGCAGCACCAGCGCCACGAACAGCGGCCAGAGCAGGTATTCGAGAAAGGCCAGCCAGTCGGGCAGGCTCGGCATGAAGTAGTCGACCCACTGGCCGAACTGCTGCACGGCCAGGACGATCAGCACGGCAAACACGATCAGGTTGACCAGCAAGGGCAGCAGAACGAACAGACGCAATCCCGGACTGAGTACCAGGCTCAATCCTTGACGCAGATACTGCGGGCCGCTCAGGACGGGGGGCATGGAGATCTCCTGCAAAGGGTGGCGCGCGACTTTACCAGAAGGCGTGCCAGGCATTGCAGCGCGCACTTTGTAGGAGCGGCTTCAGCCGCGATGCTTTTTGCGGTTTCGCGCCCAGAAGCTCGCGGCTGAAGCCGCTCCTACAGTCGCGCCTACGGTTAGTGCATTGCGGCCTTTGCAGCCGGGACGGCCTGGCTGACGCAGTGGCCCAGGCTGTCCAGCTTGGCCTGGTACATGGCCTCGTCGGCGGCGTTGATCAGCGCGTCCGGGTTGCTGGCGTTGCGCGGGTAGAGGGCGATGCCGATGCTCGGCAGCACGAAGTCGACGCGCTGGCCGCACAGGTCGTAGGGCTGGGCCAGCGTGGCGTGCAGGCGCTGGGCGATGCGCACCGCCTTTTCCACGTCGCTGTCTGGCAGCAGCAGGGTGAATTCGTCGCCGCCCGGGCGGTAGAGCAGATCGGGTTGGCGTACGGCGCCGCGCATGCGCTCGGCGATGGCCACCAGCAGGGCGTCGCCGGTGGCATGGCCGTAGCGGTCGTTGACTTCCTTGAAGCGGTCCAGGTCCAGGTACAGCAGGCCCAGCGAACGTCCCGTGCCGTGTGCCTCGTCACAGCAGTAGTGGAGCTGCTCGGTGAAGGCCATGCGGTTGCCCAGGCCGGTCAGCGGATCGCGGTGGGCCAGGTCATAGAGCTGTTCCTGGAAGGCCACCTGGTCGCCGATGTCGTGCAGGATGCCGCGCACGCCGCAGTAGCGGCCGCTGGCGTCGCGGATCAGCGAGATGCGGGTTTCGAAATAGCCGGTGGTGCCGTTGCGGCGGCGGATCGGCACCACGAAGCGTGGCGCGACCCTGCCGCCGATGGTCTGTCGGAACTGCTGGCGTAGCCGGTGCAGTTCCTCGACGCCGATGACATTCACCAGGTTGCGCCCCTGCAGTTCCTCGGCGGCGAAGCCCAGCTGGCGTTCCAGACCGCGGCTGACGGTAAGGATGCGGCCCTTGGCTTCGATCTCGAAGTAGCCGTCGTCGATGGAGTCGAGGATCGCCTGGTCGCGGGATTCACTGCTGTCCAGCCGGTCGAGCATGTGGTTCAGGGCGTGGCCCAGCTCGCCCAACTCATCACGCCCCAGACGCGTGAGGCGCGAGGCATGGGCGTTCAGGCCGATGCTGGCGATCTCCCGGTGCATGAAGCGCACGCGGCGCAGCAGGCAGATTTCCACACACAACCCGGCCAGCAGCAGGGTGCCCGCGCAGATGAACAGCATCCAGTCGAGGAAGCAGTCGAGTTTCTGCTGGCCCTGCAGATAGATCTGGCGGGACAGGCTCAGCTGCAGGCGCAGACCGTCCTGCGCCTGCGGCGTGTGCAGGTGCAGCTCGGTGTGCAGCTGCGTTGGCGTGCTTACCACGCCGGCATCGCGCATCAGGATCGCCGGGACCGGCGAGGGTGTTGGCAGTGGTTCGCTGGCCGGGGTGTCGTTGTTCGGCGCCAGCAGCTGTAGCTCCGCCTCGGGAACGATGCGCAACGCGTCGAGCAGGCGGACGGGATCGAGCCGCTGGCCGGCCAGCAGGTAACCCTGGTCGCCCGGCAGGGGCACGCTGAGCAGGATCAGCGGCTGCTCCCGCCACCAGCGCAGGCTGATGGCTGGCCGCTCGATGCCGGTGTCGTCGGCGAGCGGGGCAAGATCGACGGGCAGCCGGGAAAACAGGCTTTCCGCCGGCTGTCCGGTCTCGAGACGCAGGATGAAATCCAGCTCGGCCGGCACCGCCGGCGCGTCTTCGCCAGTCACCGCGAGGCGCAAGGCGTAGGCATCCAGGCGACTGAGCAGGTAGCGCCCCTGCTGTTCCAGGCCGTTTTGCAGCTGCGCGGCGGCCTGGCGCAGCCGCAGGTGGTCCTGCTGATCCAGGTGCGGCAGCAGCAGGTGCTCGCCGAGCAACGTGACCACCAGCAACACCAGCAGCAACAGGGAAAGGAACAGCCAGAACAGGCGCTTGCGCAGGGTCATTGGGTGGGTGCGAGACGGGGAGGGTAAAAATTCGCGGAATTATGCCTGTTTTGTGATGCACTTCAAAAATAGGGGTTGACTATGAAAGGCATTGAAACCGGCGATTTTTCCGATGACAGCCGACCCCGTAACCTTGCCGCCACGCCAGACAAGCACCCTTTCCCCGGAGCCATCCTTGTATAGCTTCCCCCGTGTGGGTGGCTCCGTTTTTATCCGACTCGTCCGCGACGCCAAAATCTCGCGAATGAATTCGCTCCCACAGGCGGGTCAGGCCGGAGTCAGGCACTCCGGGCCATCCAGCCCCGGGTCGTTGACCAGCCCCGCCAGCGCCCGCTCGCGCAGTGGCGGCGCGGGCGCCTGCAGCAGCGCCATCAGCCGGGACGCTGGCGTGTCGGCGGCCAGCCAGTCGCGCTGCCCCTCGGCATCCAGCAGCAGCGGCCGGCGCAGGTCGGCGGCCGGGCGGGTCACCAGCGCCAGGCTCAGGTACTCGCGATCCCCGGCCGGATAGACCTCCCACAACGCCGCGCAGTACAGCAGGCTCTCCTCGCCGCCCACCCAGTAGGGCCGCTTGCGCACCCCGCGCCATTCATAGAAACCGTTGATCGGCACCAGGCCGCGGCGCAGGCGAAACGCCTCGCGGAACATCGGCTGTTCGGCCAGGGTCTCGGCGCGGGCATGGGCCGGCGTGCGCGACAGGTCGGTCAGCCAGGCCGGGGTCAGGCCCCAGCGCGCCAGATCGGCGCGGCGCTGGTCATCGACGCCGCGCAGCAACAGCAGCGACGCGCCGGGGGAGAGATTCCAGTGCGGTTGCAGCGCGGGAAAGCCGGGCAGCGCGGCGAACGCGGCGGACCAGCGGAACAGGGCAAGACGGCCACTCATGGATAAACGGGCCTCGAAGTCAGCACAGCAATTCGCCGGGCCCGCCAACGGGTTCCTCGGTGGGCAGCGGCTCGGCGGCGCTGTAGGCGACGATCAGTTCCCGGGCGCGCTCGGTGTCCGCGTCCTCGACCAGCAGGGCCAGCAGCCCGCCGGCCGGCAGTTCGCCAACCGCGCCCATCAGGTGTTCACCCTGCAGATAGGCCGCGATGCCCTCGCTGGCCAGCATGTCGCGCAGCAGGTTTGCTTCCAGCAGATCCCAGGGGCGATGAATGCACTGCATGGGGTTCCTCGTGACGTGGGGTGGAATGTGACTCGGCGAGTATACTTGGCGATCTATTTTCCGCGCCCCTCCCGGGGATGCGCGTTTTTTTCCCCTGACGAGACCATGATGGGCACCTTCGACGCCATTCGTCCTTACGCCGACAGCGAGGTTTCCGCTGTACTGGCGCGCCTGTGCAACGACCCCGAGTTCCTCGATACCCTGACCCGCTTCCGCGTGCCGAAACTGGCCGGCCTGTTCGGCTGGGCGCTGCGTCCGTTGGTGGCGCGCCGCCTGCGCCGCGAAGTGCGGGACATCGACAGCGTGGCCAAGCTGCAGGCCCGCGTCGAGCCCTATGTGGATCGAACCATCGAGCGGGCCACTGACGGCATCAGTTATTCCGGCCTGGAAAACCTGCACAAGGGCCGCCGTCACCTGTACCTGGCCAACCATCGCGACATCGTCATGGACCCGGCCTTCGTCAACTATGCCCTGTACCATGCCGGCCACCGCACCCCGCGCATCGCCATCGGCGACAACCTGCTGCAGCGGCCCTTCGTCAGTGACCTGATGCGCCTGAACAAGAGCTTCATCGTGCACCGCTCGCTGACCGGGCGGCGCGAGAAGCTGGCGGCGTTCCAGCTGCTGTCGGCCTACATCAACCAGTCGATCCTCCGGGACGACGAGTCGGTGTGGATCGCCCAGGCCGAGGGCCGCGCCAAGGACGGTGACGATCGCACCGATTCGGCGATCCTCAAGATGTTCCACATGAGCCGCAAGGACGAAGCGTTCGGCCAGGTGATCGACGAGCTGTCGCTGGTGCCGGTGTCGATCAGCTACGAATACGATCCCTGCGACCTGGACAAGGCCCGCGAGCTGTACACCCGCGCCACCGCCGGCAGCTACACCAAGGCCCCGGGCGAGGACGACCGCAGCATCGCCAAGGGCATCACCGGCTACAAGGGCCGCGTGCACATCGCCTTCGCCGCGCCGCTGCGCGACGCCAGCAACGATGCCAAGCAACTGGCGCAGGACATCGACAAGCACATCCTCGGCAACTACCGGCTGTTCCCGGTGCATTACCTGGCCTATGCCATGTGGGAAGGGCGCGAGCCCGAGCTGGGGGTGCCGGCCGCCGGCGAACTGTTCGGCGCCGAGGAGCTGGCCAGGGCGCAAGCGGAATGGCACCGCCGCCTGGCCGCCTGCCCGGCCGAGCACCGGCCGTGGCTGGTGCTGCAATACGCCAATCCGGTGCGCAATCAGTACCGCGTTCGCAACGGCTTGGCGTTGTAGTTTGCGCGGTCCCGGTGTGGTGGAAAATCGCTTCGCGAGTTTTCCACCCTACGGGTTGAACGCGCGGTCTATAGGGGCGTGGCCTCGCCTTGAGGCTTACAGCGACTTCAGCGCATCCAGCTTCACCGCCTCGGCGTAGGCCACCTTGTCGGCCTGGGGGCCGTCGCCGGACACCGAGATCATGAAGCGGTTGTTGATGATCAGCATGATCTTGCCGTCTTCGTCCTGGATGCCGCGCTGCTTGCCGATCTTCACCGACCTGCCCATGCTGCCGGCCAGCGCCGGATTGGTCATGACCGCCATCATCTGCGACAGCATCGGCGAGTCGCCCACGATCTCCACATCGATGTACTGCTCGTCCTTGGTGAAGTTGCGCGACGCCTGCAGACCACCACCGAACAGCGCGGCGCCGGCAGCGGAGCTTTCCGGTTCGCCGGCTTCCCAGCCCGGCAGGGCGTCCGGCAGCGCCTTGACCAGCAGGTCGGCGCCCTTTTCGTTGAGCAGCTGGCTGGCGTAGCCGATGTTTTCCTTGGTGGCGGTCATGTCGCCCTTGTTGTAGGCGTTCAGGGCTTCCTGCAGGGCTTCCTTGATATCGTCAGCCTGGGCGGTGCCGGCGCAGGCCAGCAGCGTGGCGAGGGTCAGGGAAGCCAGGGTGCGTGGTGTCCTTTGCATCGTGTGTGTCCTTGTTGTGTGAGGGGGTGTTGCAGCACGCAGCATATGACGTGGCTTGCCAAGATCAAGCCAGGCTACGCGAAAGGCGGGTGCGCCTTGGCGTCGCGGCGGATTATTCGCCAGTGAACGCCTCGGCGTGCAGCTGGCTGCGGGGCAGCCCGGCCAGGTAGAGCGCCCGGGCCAAGGCCTCGACGCGGGCCGGTGCCCCGCAGAGCAGCGCCCGGGTGCCGCGCGGCGGTCGCGCCCCTTGGCTCAGCCAGGCGTCGAACGCGTCGGTGGGCAGCTGTTCCACCTGCAATTGCGCATGCTGTCGGGCCAGGGCCTGCAGCGGGCCAGCCAGGTAATGCTCGGCTGGCGCGCGCGCCAGGTGCAGCAACCGGATCGGGCCGGCATGTCCCTGGCGCAGCGCTTCGCGCAGGATCGCCCACAGCGGCGCCAGGCCGGTGCCGGCGGCCAGCAGCCACAGCGGCGCCTCCTGCCATTCCGCTTCATAGCGCAGCGCGCCGCCCTGCAGGCCGCTCAGGCGCAGCGGATCGCCCGGACGCAGCTGGCGGGCATGATCGCGAAAGGCGCCGGCGCGCGCGCAATCCACATGAAACTCCAGGAACGCGTCTTCACCCGGCAGGCTCGCCAGCGAGTAGGGGCGGGCCAGTGCCGGGTCGCGCCACAGCAGCAGGTGCTGGCCGACCTGGTAGCGCAGCGGGCGCTCGGGTACCAGGCGCAGGCGCAGCACGGCGGGGGACAGCCAATCATGGCCGACGACCTCGGCCGGCAGCGTCTGGCCGAGCGGGTCGAACAGCTCGATGCGCAGGTCTTCGCTCACCCGGCACTGGCAGGCCAGTCGCCAGCCGGCCGCCCGTTCGCTGGCCGGCAGGGCCTCGGGCTGCGCATCCAGCGGCTCGCCTTTTTCGCAGCGCACCCGGCAGGCGCCGCAGCTGCCGGCACGGCAGCTATGCGGCACGGCCTGGCCGGCGTCGAGCAGGGCATCCAGCAGGTTGCGACCGGGCTCGACTGACCAGTGCTGGTCGCCAACAGAGAGTTCAGGCATGGCGTGGGAAGTGGGCTGAAGGGATGGCGACTGTATGCCGGCCGCCTCTGGCAGCCAATCGATTCTGACTATCGGACGGAGCGACCAAGGTCGAGGGCGCGCGGCTGTCCGCGCTTTCACCGGCCGCGTTATACTGCCGCGCCTTTTTTTGCTGGTGCGCCGGTCTGGTCCGGCGCTTCCTTAGGTTCCCGTCTTTCAAGAGGAGCGCACCCATGACCGTGATCAAGCAGGATGACGTGATTCAGAGCGTCGCCGACGCCCTGCAATACATTTCCTACTACCACCCCACCGACTTCATCCAGGCCATGCACGAGGCCTACCTGCGCGAAGCGTCGCCGGCGGCCCGTGACTCCATCGCCCAGATCCTGATCAACTCGCGCATGTGCGCCACCGGCCACCGCCCGATCTGCCAGGACACCGGCATCGTCACCGTGATCGCCAAGGTCGGCATGGACGTGCGCTGGGACGGCGCCACCATGAGCCTGGACGACATGATCAACGAGGGCGTGCGTCGCGCCTACATGAACCCGGACAACGTGCTGCGCGCCTCGATCCTGGCCGACCCGGCCGGTGCCCGCAAGAACACCAAGGACAACACCCCGGCGGTGATCCACTACCAGGTGGTGCCGGGCAACACCCTGGAACTGCACGTCGCCGCCAAGGGTGGTGGTTCCGAGAACAAGTCCAAGATGGCCATGCTCAACCCGTCCGACTCGATCGTCGACTGGGTGCTCAAGACCGTGCCGGAAATGGGCGCCGGCTGGTGCCCGCCGGGCATGCTCGGCATCGGCATCGGCGGTACCGCCGAGAAGGCCGCGCTGATGGCCAAGGAAGTCCTGATGGACCCGATCGACATCCACGAACTGCAGGCCCGCGGCCCGCAGAACCGTGTCGAGGAAATCCGCCTGGAGCTGTTCGAGAAGGTCAACAAGCTGGGCATCGGTGCCCAGGGCCTGGGCGGCCTGACCACCGTGCTCGACGTGAAGATCATGGATTACCCGACCCACGCCGCCTCGCTGCCGGTGTGCATGATCCCCAACTGCGCCGCCACCCGTCACGCCCACTTCGTGCTCGACGGTTCCGGCCCGGCCAAGCTGGAAGCCCCGGACCTGGACGCCTACCCGGAGATCGTCTGGGAAGCCGGCCCGAGCGCGCGCCGCGTCAACCTGGACACCGTCACCCCGGAAGAGGTGCAGAGCTGGAAGCCGGGCGAAACCCTGCTGCTCAACGGCAAGATGCTCACCGGCCGCGACGCCGCTCACAAGCGCATGGTCGACATGCTGAACAAAGGCGAGCAATTGCCGGTCGACCTCAAGGGTCGCTTCATCTATTACGTTGGCCCGGTCGATCCGGTACGTGACGAGGTGGTTGGCCCGGCCGGCCCGACCACCGCGACCCGCATGGACAAGTTCACCCGCCAGATCCTGGAAAGCACCGGCCTGCTGGGCATGATCGGCAAGTCCGAGCGCGGCCCGATCGCCATCGAGGCCATCAAGGACAACAAGGCCGTGTACCTGATGGCCGTCGGCGGCGCCGCCTATCTGGTGGCCCAGGCCATCAAGGGCGCCAAGACCATCGCCTTCCCTGAACTGGGTATGGAAGCCATCTACGAGTTCGACGTGAAGGACATGCCGGTCACCGTGGCGGTCGACACCCAGGGTGAGTCCGTACACATCACCGGCCCGGCGATCTGGCAGAAGAAGATCGCCGAAGCCCAGGTGGTGGAAGTGAAGTAAGACGCCCTGTGGCGTTGCGAAAAAGCCCGGCCTTGCGCCGGGCTTTTTCGTTGAAGGACGCACCGCTTTGGTAGGAGGGGCTTCAGCCCCGATGCTTTTCACCAGGCCGCGAGGCACTGTCGGAGCCCTGTAGGGCCGGCTTTACGCCGGCCTGCGGTGTGCGGTTCCCAGCCGTGGTGCCAGGCATGCCCGCGTCGGCCGGGATAAACCCGGCCCCACAAGGTATGGCCGCCGGGCTTCAGCCGCGACGCTGTTCGCGAGCGGTGTCAGATGCCGATCTTGTCCAGCGCCTCGCCCACGCTGCGCCAGAAGCCGCGCTGCGGGCGTTCGTGTTCCGCGGTGAGCTGGATTTCCCGATCCTTCTGGATGCGGTTGGTGAAGACGATTTCCTGGCGGGCCAGGCTGTGGCCGACCAGGCGCAGCGGGCCGTCGCCCTGGTCGGTCTGGTCGTCGTGGTGGGCCGGAGCGTCCAGTTCGTCGTAGCGCAGGAAGTACTGTTTGCCCGGCTCCACCTCCAGGGTGAAGCTGGCGATGCGGGTGAAATCGAAGGGGCCGTCGGCGAGCAGCGTCCAGTGGGTGCCGAACAGCGGGCGGCGCATTTCGATCTTGTAGCTGCCGGGCTGGGCCAGCAGGCGCAGGAAGCTGTCGTTGGGCAGCCGGCCGACGCGCTGGTTGTCGAGGAACACGCCCGGCGCCTCCAGCTCCTGGCTGGCCCAGTCGCTACGGGGCCGATAGACATAGACGAGGGCCAGCGCGGGGTCGCTGTTCCGGGACAGGTAGATGGGCCCGTTGGTGGGCCCGAAGTAGCCGCCCTGGGTCGAACAGCCGGCCAGCAACAGGAGCAGGGTGAAGGGCAGGAAACGGCGCATGACGAGCCTCGTCGGAAAAGACGCAGCGAGCATAGTCGTCCGCCCGGAGCCCTCCATCCCTGCCGAAAGATGGGAGGCTTTCAGTCCCGGCGCTGATCGAGCAGGTTGATCACGATGCGGTCCAGCCAGCCCCACAGGCGCTGGTAGAGGCGCACGGGCAGCGGGCGATTCTGGAAGTCGGCCAGGGTGATTTCCTTGCTCTGGGCGAAGTCCTGCGCGAAACAGCCCGCCACCGCCGCGCCCAGCGGCGGGTCGAAGGCTTCCAGGTTGGCCTCCAGGTTCCAGCGCAGGTTCCAGTGGTCGAAGTTGCACGAGCCGATGCTCACCCAGTCGTCCACCAGCACCATCTTGGCGTGCAGGAAACGCGGCTGGTATTCGAAGATGCGCACCCCGGCGCGCAGCAGACGCGGGTAGTAGCGGTGTCCGGCATAGCGCACCGCCGGATGGTCGGTGCGCTGACCGCTGAGCAGCAGGCGCACGTCGATGCCGCGTCGGGCGGCCTTCATCAGCGCCCGGCGCACCTTGCGGGTCGGCAGGAAATAGGGCGTGGCCAGCAGCACCTGGCGGCGCGACTGTCCCAGGGCGCGCAGCAGCGCGCGCAGGATGTCACGATGCTGGCGGGCGGCCGCGTAGGCCAGCCGGCCCAGCCCGCTGCGCTTGGCCGGCGCCGCCGGCAGACGCGCCGGTTGCAGGGGCTCGACGGGACGCCAGAAGCGCCGCTCGCCGCAGCGTCGCCACTGGAACTCGAACAGGCTGCGCCAGTCATCCAGCAACGGCCCGCGCATCTCCACCATCACCTCGTGCCAGCCATCATCCGGCTTGTCGGGGTTCCAGAACTCGTCGGTGGCGCCGGTGCCGCCCACATAGCCGAACTGATCGTCCACCAGCAGGATCTTGCGGTGATCGCGAAACAGGTTGCGCAGCCCGCGCCGCCAGCGGATCGGGTTGTACAGGCGCAGTTCCACGCCGGCGTCGAGCAGCGCCTGGCGGTTCGCGGTGCCGAGTTTCAGGCAGCCGAACGAGTCGAACAGGCAGCGCACCCGCACGCCGCGCCGCGCGGCGGCGACCAGCGCCTCGCGCAGCCGCGCGAAGCACTCGCCGTCCTCGACCAGATACAGCTCCAGCTCCACCTGCCGCTGCGCGGCGGCGATCGCGTCCAGCATGCGCGGAAAGAAGGTGGCACCGTCCACCAGCAGTTCGAAGCGGTTGTCACCGCGCCAGGGGAAAACCGCGCCGTCACGCATCGCCGGCCTCCCGGCGGCGCGCTGCGGGAAAAGAGGGCAGGACCGGGCAGGGTGCGAAACGGGACAAACGCGGCATGGGGTCTTCTCGGGCCAACGGAGGCGCAACGATAGCCGGGACCTTCCCGACGCTCAACCAGGGGAAATGCCTTGAAATGGCTTGGCGACTGGCCCTGATACACAGTCTTCGGCCAGACTTGGCCGGCATGGATTCCCCAGGTCGGTCGGATGGCTGGCCCCGCGCGCGAGAATGACAATGAATGAACAGCCGCACCCCTGGCATGCCCGGGACGGCGAAGCCTGCTTCGCCAGCCTGCAGGCCGACCCACACGGACTGAGCGAGGCCGAGGCCGAGGCGCGCCTGCGCCAGCATGGACCCAACCGCCTGCCCGAGGGTCGGCGCATCGGCCCGCTGATGCGCTTCCTGCGCCAGTTCCACAACCTGCTGCTCTACCTGATGCTCGGCGCGGCGCTGATCACCGCGCTGCTCGGCCACTGGGTCGACACCGGCGTGATCGTCGGCGCGGTGCTGATCAACGTGATCATCGGCTTCATTCAGGAAGGCAAGGCCGAGAACGCCCTGGCCGGCATTCGCCAGCTGCTGTCCAGCCACGCCACGGTGATTCGCGACGGCCGCCGCCGGGAAATCTCTGCCGAGGCGCTGGTGCCGGGCGACATCGTGCTGCTGGCCGCCGGCGACAAGGTGCCCGCCGACCTGCGCCTGCTGGAAACCCGCAACCTGCGCATCGAGGAAGCCGCCCTCACCGGCGAATCCCTGCCGGTGGAAAAGGACACCGCGCCGGTGGCCATCGACGCGCCGCTGGGCGACCGCTTCAGCATGGCCTGGTCCGGCACCCTGGTGGTGAACGGCCAGGGCCGGGGCGTGGTGGTCGGCACCGGCGCGCACACCGAACTGGGCCGCATCAACGCCATGCTCAACCGCGTGCAGGCGATCTCCACGCCGCTGCTGCGCCAGATCGACCGCTTCGGCCGCTGGCTGGCCCTGGCCATTGTCGGTCTGGTCGCCGTCACCTTCGCGCTCGGCACCCTGTGGCGCGGCGTGCCGGCCGGCGAGATGTTCCTGATGGCCGTGGCCCTCACCGCCGCGGCCATTCCGGAAGGCCTGCCGGCCATCATGACCGTGATGCTCGCCCTGGGCGTGCAGCGCATGGCCCGCCACAACGCCATCGTGCGCCGCCTGCCGGCGGTGGAAACCCTGGGTTCGGTCACCGTCATCTGCTCGGACAAGACCGGCACGCTGACCCGCAACGAAATGACCGTGCAGCGGGTGATTACCGCTCACCATGTCTTCCGGGTGGACGGCGTCGGTTACGCGCCGGTGGGCGGTTTCTCCCACAACGACGAGTCCGTAGACGCCAACGAGCAGGCCGTGCTGATGGCCGCCATTCGCGCCGGCCTGCTGTGCAACCACGCCCGCCACGTGGCCGAAGGCGACGGCTGGCGCATCGAGGGCGACCCCACCGAAGGCGCGCTGCTGGTGCTGGCCGGCAAGGCCGGCCTGGAACTGCCTGACGAATTCGCGCAGCGCCCGCGCACCGACAGCATTCCGTTCGAGTCCGAACACCGCTTCACCGCCAGCCTGCATCACGGCGCCGACGGCACCGCGCGTATTTACGCGGTCGGCGCGCCGGAGCGCATCCTCGACATGTGCCACTGCCAGCGCGGCCCGGAGGGCGACCAGCCGGTGGACCCGGACTACTGGCGGCGCATGTTCACCGACACCGCCGCCCACGGCCTGCGCATGCTGGTGATCGCCGAGAAGGACGTGGATGCCAGCCAGTCCAGCCTCGGCTTCGACGACATGCACCGAGGCTTCACCCTGCTGGCGCTGGTGGGCATCATCGACCCGCCGCGTGCCGAGGCCGTCGCGGCCGTGGCCGAATGCCAGCGCGCCGGCATCCGCGTGAAGATGATTACCGGCGACCACGCCGAAACCGCCCGCACCATCGGCGCGCTGCTGGGCATCGGCGTCGGCAAGCCGGCCATCACCGGCGCCGAACTGGAACTGCTCGACGACGCCGAGCTGCGCCGCCTGGCCGGCGAGATCGACATCTTCGCGCGCACCAGCCCGGCCCATAAGCTGCGCCTGGTGCAGGCGCTGCAGGCCAATGGCGAAGTGGTCGCCATGACCGGCGATGGCGTCAACGATGCCCCGGCGCTCAAGCGCGCCGACGTCGGCGTGGCCATGGGCCGCTCCGGTACCGAGGCGGCCAAGGAAGCCGGCGCCGTGGTGCTCGCCGACGACAACTTCGCCACCATCGTCAACGCCGTGCGCGAAGGCCGCGCTATCTACGAAAACCTGAAGAAGTTCATCCTCTTCATGCTGCCCACCAACGGCGGCGAGGCGCTGATCGTCATCGCCGCCATCCTCTTCCAGCTGGCGCTGCCGCTCACGCCCGCCCAGGTGCTGTGGATCAACATGGTCACCTCCAGCGCCCTGAGCCTGGCGCTGGCCGCCGAACCCGCCGAGCCCGGCCTGATGCGCCGCGCGCCCCGCGACCCGCGCGAAGCCCTGCTCAGCGGCTTCTTCGTCTGGCGCGTGGTGATGGTTTCGGTGCTGATGATGGTCGGCGCGCTGGGCCTGTTCCTCTATGAGCTGGACCGTGGCACCGCGCTGGAAACCGCCCGCACCATGGCCGTCAACGTGGTGGTGGGCTGCGAAATGCTCTACCTGCTGTGCAGCCGCTCGCTGTTCGCCTCGATCTTCAGACCCGGCGGCCTGCTGGGCAATCGCTGGGTGGTGGTCAGCATCGTCGCCTGCATACCCCTGCAGTTGCTCTACACCTACGCGCCGCCAATGCAGAAGCTGTTCGGCTCCACCGCATTGAGCCTCGACGAGTGGGGACTGGTCATCGCCGCCTCCTCGCTGGTGCTGATCGGTTCGGAAGTGGAGAAATGGGCCCTGCGGCGCTTCGACCTGCACCCGCAGGCGCGGCTGCATCTGCAATGAAATGAACGGCTTGCGGCCTGGCCTCGGTTGATTCGGGCCGTGGGGAGTGCTAGCTTACGCGCCGCCGCCGGAATAGCTCAGTAGGTAGAGCAGCGCACTCGTAACGCGAAGGTCGCAGGTTCGATTCCTGTTTCCGGCACCAGAACCCTTCTCCCGCATACTCCCGAATTACCCCGGATATGCGGGAAACCCCAGAGAAACCGGCCCTTGAGCCGGTTTTTTTGTGCCTGTTCCCGCGTTCGCTTGCTGAGCCTGCATGTCTTCGTGCGCTCCAGTGAGGAAAACACCGGGAATAAAGCCCTGCGTAGCGATACCCAACCGCAGGATCGGTATCCGCTACGACAAGTTGGCAAGAAGTTTCGCCGCCATGGTCACGCTGGCTTGCTGCTGCGGTGCCTGCGGTAGTGCTTTTCGTGCAAAGGCTAGATAGCCTCGGTCTCATTGAAAGCATCCCTTTCATCATCGTCAGAGATTGAATTAATTATGCGGATTTTTGCCGCTTTCTCTGAGGGATTTCTTATATAGCTTGGAGTCTTCTCCTTTATTCTTTCAAATTCCGCTATTTCGCCGGGGTGTTCTAAGTTGTGGAAATACAGCCCGCCATATATTTTTGCTAGCTGTACTGTTACTGCTGACTTTTTGGCTTGAGAAGAAAATTTGATGCCTTGGAATGCTGTTATGGATTTTTCATACCAAAAAGCTGCTTTTGGAATGTCTTTAGGGATCTGGCGACCTTGTAGGTGTGCGGCCGCCAATATCATTTGGGCTGAAAATTCTCCTTGCTGAGCACTTTTCGTAGCCCAAAATACGAACAGCTCGGGATTTTTATCTACGTATGATCCGCGCCTGTATGCATTGGCAAGGGCAATCTGGGCAACGCTGTAATCATTTTCGGCTGATTGGATAATGAGCTTTCTTGCCGCTTCAGGGTCCTTATTTACGCCCTGACCAAGGAGGTAGAGTCTACCGAGGTCGGCTTGGGCGCCAGCGCTTCCTTGCTTAGCACTTTTCTCATACCAGTGCGCAGCTTGTTGGTAGTTTTTTTTCACCCCTAATCCAAGCTCATATGCATTTCCAACTAATCGTTGGGATTGCATATGGCCGTCTTCGGCTGCTGACAGGTGCCATTTGAAGGCGTTTTTTTCATTCTTGCTTACCGCAACACCGCTTTTGTAGAAATTGCCAACAAAAAATTTTGCCTGTGCATTCCCTTTGCTTGCTGCTTCTTTGGCCCAGAAAAAAGCCTGTTTTGGATTTCTTTGCGTGCCTATTGCTTTGTCATAGAAAGTGGCGAGGTACACCTGTGCTTCTATTTTTCCCTGGTCAGCGGCTTTTTTTATCCAGTGGAACGCCAGCTCTGGATTACGCTCTACCCCGCGACCGAAATAATATAACTTGCCAAGGGAGTACTGAGCCTCGTTGAAGCCTTGCTCCGCGGATTTCTGATACCAAGCAGCCGCTAATGAATCATCTCGTTCAACACCTCGCCCGATAGCATAGGAGTCTCCAACGTTTGCCTGTGCGTAACGGTAACCTTTTTCTGCCGCCCTGTAGAACCAGGAAAAAGATTCTGGAAAATCCTGCTTGATCCCATGTCCGTTCAGATAGGAAAGGCCGACATGGTTTTCAGCTGAGGCGATTCCTTTTTTTGCTGCCTTTATGTACAAATCAAAAGCTAGCTCGTAATTCTGTTTTATGGTAGTTCCATAGTAGTAATGGTTTGCTAAGTTAACCTGACCATAAGGGTCGCCTTGCTGGGCGGCTTGGCTTAGCCAGAATAGTGCCTGGTTAATATCTTTTTCCACGCCTTTGCCTGTTTGGTAGGCAAGGCCAAGACGTGTTTTGGCCTCGGCAACCCCTAGGTTTGCAGCTTTACTTAGAAGCTCTAACGATTTGGTGGCCGATTGCCTGACTGCTCTGCCTTCCTGATAGGCCAAGGCGAGGGCGAGGTAAGATTGCGGATACCCTTGATTGGCTGATTTGGTGTACCAGGAAAAGGCGGACTCGAAGTCACCGTCCAGCTCTTCTAAGTAGCCGATACGATATTGGGCGCTGGGGTCCCCTTGGATCGCTGCTTTAAGTATTAAGTATCTATTTTCAAGATCTTTAGAGTTTGCTTTTTTTTTGCGATTTTCTTCTCCTCTTTCTGATTTTTCTATTGAGCTCCGGATGGATTCATTATTAGGGCTGAAGTTTTTTGGTTTGTTAGGGAAGCTTGTACTGCAGGCAGCTGCAGTTGATAGGAGCAAAAGGAGGATGATTTTTTGCATGCTTATCGTGCTGATCCATCAAGCTATTGGATGAATGGGCTTGCCATCAGGGCATCGAATTCTACTTGCCCCGTAAGATGAAGCTTATTCTATCGAAACGGTAGGTCGTTATAGTGGTATTACAAGGACAAAAATTTATTTTTCCCGTCCCATCCATTACCCAGCCGCCACCTTTTCTTCCCTGCCCGCCAACATCACCGTCCAGTGCCCACCCGGTTCCTGATTGGCAACCAGCAGGTCGTAGGTCTTGATCATGTCCAGAAGGCCGGAGTGGCCGTAGTTCTTGGGCGAGAATGCCGGGTCGGTGCGGCGCAGGTAGTTGCCCAGGGCGCCCATGGATACTTTGCCGTCGCTGGTGTTGCTGGCCATCAGCGAGACGGCTTCCACCACAAAGCGGGGACGCAATTTCACAGGGGGCTTGCTGGGTTCGGTGCGTTTGGGTGTGGTGTCGCTTTTATCGTTGCTGGTCTCTTCTTCGCGGACCCATTCGAAGAAGTTGTCGCTGGCGTTGCGCAGGGCATCCGGAGTTTTGGCTTCGCCGACGATAAACACCATGGCGCCGCGCTCACGCAGCTTGCGGCACAGGTAGGCAAAGTCAGAGTCGCTGGTGACCAGGCAGAAGGCGTCGGCTTTGTCGTCGAAGTGCGCCTCCAGGGTATCGAGGGCCAGGGCGATGTCGGAGGTGTTTTTGCCGGCGGCGTATTGGTATTGCAGGCAAGGTGTGAAGGCCTGGCGAACCAGCGCGTCCTGCCAGCGGTTGGCCAGGGTAGTGTGGTTGCCGTAGCCGCGGCGCATGACCACCCGGCCAAACTGCGCGGCGATGCGCAAGGCATGTTCCAGAATGTCCGGGGATACGTTGTCGCAATCCACCAGTACGGCGACGCGCATGTCTCCTTCGGCGTGATTTCCATTCATTGCCTGAATCTCCCTAAGTCCTTCGGCGTGAGGCTGTTTGGCCTGCCGGATCATAAGCCATCAGAGCGACATCACGTGAAGATGCAACGCGCACGGCGTTGTCCCGGGCGCCGGGAAAGGGGCCAGTCGAGGACCTGATCGACTCGGCGCGAGACATGGTCTTGATGCTGAATGCCGTGGGGCTCGAAAAGTAGCCAGCCAGACGGCCCGGAGCGGCGTAGGTGACACGTCGCGCCGGCGTGCACCCGGCGGCCAGAAAGGCGCTGACCGCCCTACGGCCGTGGCGGAGGCGACGGCCCTGCGAGTAGCGCCCGCCCTACGGCTGCGGCACGAGCGGCTCAGGGTGCAGCCGGATGCCAATGCGCATCTCCGAAACGCCTTCGGCGTGCAGCACGGGATGAGTGCGGTCCGCCCGCCTGACGCGGGCAGGGCCCGCTACAGCGGCCGGCTGACGAACAGCGCGTAGCTCTCGATGCCTTCGTTGGGCATCTTCAGCCCCGCGTTGGAGTAGTGGATGGCGCGCAGGCCGAGGCGGGTTCCGTCGGCCAGGCGCAGGCCGGCGCCGAGGCGGTCTTCGAAGTGGAACGCCGAGCTCATGTTGCGGTGGCCCACGTCCGTGGCGGAGAACAGCGCCACGCCCACACCCGCCTCGATGAAGGGGCGCGCTCCCGGGGCGGCGAATTCGTAGACGAACACCGGGCTGAAGGACAGGCTGTGCGCCGCGCTGTGTTCGCCCGCCTGCCAGTGGGTGTAGGCGGCGTCCCAGTAACCGCCGAGATGGCCGAGGTCGCTTTCCAGCCAGCGGGGTTGCCAGTCGCGGGACACGCCCAGGCGGTAGGTCAGTTCGCCCTGGGCAGTGGTGCCCAGCGCGGCCGAGCCGTCGAGGGCGGAGGCGGCGGTGGCGCCGAACAGGCAGCCGGCGCCGAGTAGCGAGAGGAGCAGCGGGCGTGACATCAAAAACTCCGATCTGTATCGCTAAGTGGAATGCTGTATCGGGATGCGGAATCTAAAGAGGCCGAGTATTTTCGTCAACCTCGGGCGCGGGCTCTGGTCCGGGATCTGTGCACGATTGCCCCGGGGCGCGCAGGGTCATTACAGTAGGTGCCCCGCCGATCAGTGTGTGTCAAAAGATGAAAGATGTTTCCGAGGAAGCCCTGGACATGGGCCGGCAATCCGGTATCCAGGTGATTGCCCGTTCCGCTGCCATCATGCGGGTGCTGGGCAAGAACCCGCAGGGGCTGAGCCTGGCGGCCATCGCCCAGCTCGTCGACCTGCCGCGCTCCACGGTGCAGCGCATCATCAACGCGCTGCAGGAGGAGCTGATGGTCGAGCCGCTGGGGCCGGGCGGCGGTTTTCGCCTCGGGCCGGCGCTCGGGCATCTGATCAACCAGACGCAGTGCGACATCATTTCCCAGACCCGGCCGCTGCTGGCCGCGCTGTCCGACCAGCTGGGCGAGTCGGTCTGCCTGTGCCGGCGCTCCGGCGATCAGGTGCAGATCATCGAGCGCATCGTGGCCGAGCGGGAGCTGCGCGTGGTGCTGCCCATCGGCGCCCACGGGCCGGCTATCCGGGTGGCGGCGGGCCGGGCGCTGCTGGCGCTGGAGCCGGACGCCTGTCTGGAGCACCTGCTGCCGGAGGCGCCCGCCGAGCTGCGCGATCAGCTGGCGGCGATCCGCGCCGACGGTTGGGCCAGTGGGTCCGATGAGATGCTGGAAGGCGTCAGCTCGTACGCGGTGGTGGTGGACACCTACATGGGGCTGTTCGCCGTGGCGGTGGTGGCGCCGACCGCGCGCGTCCACCGTTCGGAAGAAATCCGCACCGCGCTGCTGGAGTGCAAGCGCAGCATCGAGCGCGCCATCGGTCGCCAGGCCTGACAGGCGGCAAGCGGGGCGTGCCCGCCTGCCGTGGCGCGGGTTTATTCGATGCTCAGCTGGCGCGAGCTGCCGCCCTGTTTCCTGGGCAGGGTCAGTTTCAGCACGCCATTCTCGTAGCGCGCCTTGCACTGGTCGGTGTCGATTTCCGCCGGCAGCTGGATGCTGCGCGACACCGAGCCGTAGTAGCGCTCCGAGCGCAACACGCGTTCGCCTTCCTTCTGCTCGTCGAGCTGCTGGACTTCGGCGCGCAGGCTGACCTGGTTGCCGTCGATGGAGACCTGGATGTTGTCCTTGTTCACGCCGGGCACTTCGGCCTCGATGCTGTAGCCCTCGTCGGTTTCCTTCACGTCGATGCGGATCTGCGAGGGCGAGGGCAGGGCGTCGCCGTGCAGCGGCTGGACGTAGAAGCCGGGGGCGAAGTCCTTGAAGAAGTCGTCGAACAGATTTCCGCGCGTCATCAGTGATTTCATGCTGGAGCCTCCTCTTTCCGTGGGATGCGGCCCGGGTGGGCCAGTACTCCATATGAGCCTAGCCGCGGGGGATTCACGCTGCCGTCCGACGGATGAGCCGCTGCCGGGATATACCCGGCCCTACAGGTTCACGGCGCCGCTCGGCAGATCGGAGAAACGTTGTAGGGCCGGCTTTATGCCGGCCAGCGGAGTTGACCTTCACGCCCCGGCTCGGCCCCCACCACCGTCGGCCGGGATAAACCCGGCCCCACAGGGAGATCGGCGTCGCTTGCACGCTGGGTGGGGGCATCTGTAGGGCCGGCTTTACGCCGGCCGAGGGCGCTGGATCTCTGTTGCGGTGTCGTTCCTACCCGCGTCGGCCGGGATAAACCCGGCCCTACAGGGGGCCGTGTCGCTTGCACGCTGGGTGGGCCTCTGTAGGGCCGGCTTTACGCCGGCCGAGGGCGCTGAATCTGATCGGGGTTCAATCCAGGCCGAGCTTCTTCAGCCGGTAGCGCATCGAGCGGAAGGTCAGGCCCAGGCGCTGGGCGGCGGCGGTGCGGTTCCAGCGGGTTTCCTCCAGAGCCTGGAGGATCAGGGTGCGTTCGATGGTCTCCAGGTAGTCTTCCAGGTCGCTGACCTGGGCCAGGCCGCCGCTGACGGGGTCCGACGCGGCGGGGGCGTCGGCGAAGCGCAGGTCGCTGACGCGGATGGTGTCGGCCTCGCACAGGGTGTAGGCGCGCTCGAGGATGTTCTCCAGCTCGCGCACGTTGCCGGGGAAGCGATAGCCGCGCAGCTTTTCCAGGGCTTCGGGGTGCAGGCGCGCGGGGGGCTGGCCGCTGCCATCGGCCAGGCGCTGCAGCATGCTTTCGGCGAGCAGGCCGATGTCCTCGCGACGCTCGCGCAACGGCGGCACGCGCTGTTCGATGACGTTGAGGCGGTAGTAGAGGTCCTGGCGGAAGCGGCCGGCGGCCACTTCGGCGGCCAGGTCCTTGTGGGTGGCGCTGAGGATGCGCACGTCCACCGCCACTTCCTGCTGACCGCCGACCGGGCGCACGGCCTTTTCCTGGATGGCGCGCAGCAGCTTGACCTGCATGGGCAGCGGCAGGTCGGCCACCTCGTCGAGGAACAGCGTGCCGCCATTGGCCGCCTGGAACAGGCCCTGCTTGTCCTCGATGGCGCCAGTGAAGCTGCCCTTGCGGTGGCCGAAGAACTCGCTCTCCATCAGTTCGCTGGGAATCGCCCCGCAGTTGACCGGCACGAACGGCCGCTCGGCGCGCGGACCCAGGTCGTGGATCTGCCGGGCCACCAGTTCCTTGCCGCTGCCGGATTCGCCGCTGATGTACACCGGCGCCTGGCTGCGCGCCAGCTTGTCGATCTGCTTGCGCAGCGCCTTCATCGGCGGCGAGTCGCCGATCAGGCGGCTGTCCACCGCCTTTTCGTTCGAGGAAGCCTGCTGCAGGCGCAGCGCGGTATTCACCAGTTCGCGCAGGCGGGGCAGATCCACCGGTTTGGTCAGGTAGTCGAAGGCACCGGCCTTGAGGGCGTTGATCGCGGTGTCCAGGCTGCCGTAGGCGGTGATCATCGCCACCGGCACCTGCGGATGGCGCTGCTGCATGTACTGCACCAGTTCCATGCCGGTGCCGTCCGGCAGGCGCATGTCCGTCAGGCACAGGTCGAAACGCTCGCGGGCCAGGCAGTCGCGGGCCTCCTTGAGGTTGCGCGCGCAGCAGGTGTCGAGCTTCATGCGCCCGAGGGTGATCTCGAGCAGCTCGCGGATATCGGGTTCGTCGTCGACGATCAGGGCTTTCTGGCGACTCATGTCTGGCTCTTGTTGTTAGGGCTGGGTGTCCAGCTCATCTTGCGGGGGTGGGCGAAGGTGATGCGAAAACAGCTGCCGCCCTCGGGGCGCGGGTAGTAGGCGAGGCGGGCCTGGTTGCTCTCGCAGAGCTCGCGGGAGAGGTACAGGCCAAGGCCGGTGCCCTTGCTGTCCGTGGTGTAGAAGGGCTCGAAGATGTGCTGCTGCTGGTCGGCGTCGATGCCGGGGCCGTCGTCGAGCACGTCCAGCACCGGCAGGTCGCTGTCCGGGTCGCGGTACAGGCGCATCCACACCTGGCCGCGCGCGTTGTATCGGGCGCTGTAGCGCAGGCCGTTCTGCACCAGGTTGCTGAGGATCTGCGTCAGCTGGTGCGGGTCGAAGCGCGTCTGGATGCTGCCGCCGGCGGTCTGCAGGTGCAGCTGCTGGTCGGACGTGGCGCTCTGGCGGAACTCGCTGGCGAAGCGGTGCAGCCAGTACTTGAGGTCGAGCAGCTGCGGCGCGGCCTGGCGGCGCCGCGACAGTTGCAGCACGTTCTCGATCACGTGGTTCATGCGCCGCGACTGGTCCTGGACGATCTGCGCCAGACGCCGGTCGGGTTGGGGCAGCTCGTCGGATTCGAGCAGCAGCTGCGCGGCGTGGCTGATGGCGCCCAGCGGGTTGCGGATCTCGTGGGCGATGCCGGCCGTCAGGCGGCCCAGGGACACCAGTTTCATTTCCTGGGCGTGCTGGGTGATCTCAGAAATGTCCTCGATGAACACCAGGGTGTTGAGCGCCTGGCCATGCTGCAGGCTGGCGAAGCTTGGCTGCAGGGTGCGCGCATCCTCGCCGCAGGACAGGCTCTGCGGCCGCCGGCTGGGGTTGTAGCTCCACTGGCGCAGGCGTTCGAGCAGCTCGGGGCAGACGCTGTCCAACGGCTGGTCGCCGATCGCTTGGCCCAGCATCTGCCGGGCGCCGGGATTGGCCAGCAGCACGTGATGCTGCGGATCGAGCACCAGGATGCCGGTGCGCATGCGCTGCAGGATCAGGCTGTTGAGGGCTTCCAGATTGGCCACATCGTCGGCGCGCTGGCGCGCCAGCCGTTCGCTGACCTGCAGGCGGCGGGCCAGGCTCTGCACGGTGAGCGCCACGGCGAAGCACAGGGCGCCCAGCGCGCCGGCCTGGATGAACTGGCTACTGGCGGCCGGCTGGCTGAGGCTCAGCTGGAAGGTCAGCAGCACCACGGACAGCGCGGCCACGGCGGCGATCAGCAGACCGCTGCGGCCGGCCAGCAGCAGGTTGGCGATGGCCACGGCGATGATCATCAGGCTGGCCAGGCCGCTGGGCATGCCGCCGGCGGCGTAGAACAGCGCGCCGAGCAGCAGCACGTCGAGCAGGGCGATGGCGAAGAACTGCGGACCCTGGGCGCGCTGCACCAGCAGCGCGGCGATGATGTTGAGGATCAGGTAGGTCCAGCTGCCGAAGCGAAACAGCTGGATGTGGGCCAGTTCCAGCAGGCGGTGGTCGAGGTTGCTGGAAATCAGCAGCACCAGCAGCAGGCCGACGCCCAGGCGATAGAGATGGTACAGGCGCAGCGCCCGTTGGCCGGGATCAAGGCCAAGCGTGACGCCAAGCGCAATCACGGCTGACGGTGATCCTGTTCCAGATGGGCCTGGCTGCAGAACCAGCGGTCACCGTCCTTCAGCGCCTGCGACAGCGGGACATGGGTCTGGCAGTGGGCGCAGCGCACCATGGGGCGGGGATCGGCCGAAGGTGGCGTCTGTTTCTGCGCGCGCAGGGCAGGGCGGATGTAGCGACGCCACAGCCAGAAGGCCGCAACGAGCAGGGCAACGAACAACAGCAGGCGAACCAGACCCATGAACTTTCTCGATGAACGTGGAAGGCACGAAGTGTATCCAAGCTGAAGGTGCAGGCACAGCGGCCAATGGCCACGCTGTGCGTTGTTTCCAGGGGCGCCGTTGCGGGACAATGCCGGCCAAGGCGCCGGTCGGTGCCGGGATCTTTGGATGGAGACGGCCATGAGCCAAACCCTGCGGGTCGTGATGGCCCAGCTGAACCTGCGCGTGGGCGATATCCACGGCAATGTCGAACGCATCATCGAGGCGGCGATCAGCGCCCGCGACCAGCGTCAGGCGGACGTCATCCTGTTTCCCGAGCTGGCGCTGTGCGGCTATCCGCCGGAGGATCTGCTGCTGCGCTCGAGCATGCAGCTGCGCATCGAGGCGGGCCTGCGCCGCCTGCGCGACGAGGTGCGCGGCATCTACCTGGTGGTCGGTTATCCCTGGCTGGAAGACGACAAGCGCTACAACGCGGCGGCGGTGATCGCCGACGGCGAGCTGCTGGCCACTTACTACAAGCAGCAGTTGCCCAACTACCGGGTGTTCGACGAGAAGCGCTATTTCGAGCCGGGCCACGAGGCCTGCGTGGTGGACATCAAGGGCGTGCCGGTGGCCATCAGCATCTGCGAGGACATCTGGTTCCCCGGGCCGATGGCCCAGGCGCGCGAGGCGGGCGCGCAGCTCATGCTCAGCCTGAATGCCTCGCCGTTCCACCTCGACAAGCAGCGCGAGCGCGAGGAAATCCTTGCCCAGCGTGCCCGCGAAGGCGGCATGCCGGTGGTCTACGTGAACCAGGTGGGCGGTCAGGACGAGCTGGTGTTCGACGGCGGCAGCTGTGTGGTGGATGCCGATGGGCGCGTCTGCCAGCGCGCACAGATGTACGAGGAGTGCCTGTTCCCGGCGGACCTGCACTGCGACGGAGCCGGCGTGGTGGTGCCGCACAACCCTCCCGCGCCGCTACCGGAGCTGGAGGCCAGCGTCTATCAGGCGCTGGTGGTCGGGGTGCGCGACTACGTGGCCAAGAACGGTTTCAAGGGTGTGGTGCTGGGGCTGTCCGGCGGCATCGACTCCGCGCTGACCCTGGCGGTGGCGGTGGATGCGCTGGGCGCCGAACGGGTCGAGGCGGTGATGATGCCCTACCACTACACCGCACAGATGAGCCTGGAGGACGCCGAGCAACAGGCGCGTACCCTGGGCGTCGCCTACCGGGTGCTGCCGATCGCCGCGATGGTCGAGGCCTTCATGGGCGGCCTGGCGCCGGTGTTCGAGGGGCTGGGTCGCGACACCACCGAGGAGAACCTGCAGGCGCGCTGCCGCGGCACGCTGCTGATGGCCATTTCCAACAAGAAGGGCAGCCTGGTGCTGACCACCGGCAACAAGAGCGAGGTGGCGGTCGGCTACTGCACGCTGTATGGCGACATGGCCGGCGGGTTCGATGTGCTCAAGGATGTGCCCAAGACCCTGGTGTTCCGCCTGTGCGAGTACCGCAACGCGCGGGGGCAGGGCGAGATCATTCCGCAGCGGGTCATCGACCGGCCGCCGTCAGCCGAGCTGGCGCCCGGCCAGAAGGACGAGGATTCGCTGCCGCCGTATCCGGTGCTCGACGAGATCCTCAAGCTGTATATCGAGTACGACCTGTCGGCCAACGCCATCATCGCCGAGGGCTTCGACGCCGACACGGTGCGCCGCGTGCTGCGCCTGGTCGACCTCAACGAGTACAAGCGCCGCCAGGCCGCCGTCGGCCCGCGCATCACCCAGCGCGGCTTCGGGCGTGACCGGCGCTACCCGATCACCTCCGGGTGGCGGCTGGGGGATTAGGTCGGCTGAACCGGAATCCTCTGGGGCCGGCTTTACGCCGGCCTACGGAGCCGTCGGCCGGTCAGATCCCGATTCTGTAGGAGCGGCTTCAGCCGCGATGCTCTACCGACGCCGATCGCGGCTGAAGCCGCTCCTACAGATACACAGGTACAGGGCCTTGGCAATCAGGCCCAGTTCGCCGGGTCGTTGACCACATCCAGCAGTTCGCGCAGGCGGCCGTGGTCGCGGGCGTTGAAGGTGAACACCAGGCGCGGCAAACGGCACAGTTCGGCGTCGTCCTCGTCGGTCTGGCAGCTTTCCTGCTGTTCGAAGCCGCCGCTCAGGCACAGGTCGGCGAACTCCTCGTGCAGGCGGCCCAGGGCCGCGTCGCTCAGAGCATGGTTCATGCGCAGGATGTACTGGCCCTTCAGCCAGCGGCTGGAGTGGTAGTTGCCGTAGAAGCGGGCGATCTCCGCCACCGCGTCCTCGGCGCTGTGCACCAGGCGCATCAGGTGCATGTCGCTGGGCAGGATGTAGCGATGCCCCAGCAACTGGCGCTGCATGAAGCCCAGGGCATCCTCCCAGTAAGTGCCGCCCGGCTCGTCGAGCAGAATCACCGGCACCAGCGGGCTCTTGCCGGTCTGGATCAGGGTCAGCACTTCCAGCGCCTCGTCCAGGGTGCCGAAGCCGCCGGGGCAGAGCACCAGGGCGTCGGCTTCCTTGACGAAGAACAGCTTGCGGGTGAAGAAGAAGTGGAACGACAGCAGGTTGTCGGTGCCCTCCACCGTGGCGTTGGCGTGCTGCTCGAAGGGCAGGGTGATGTTCAGGCCGATGCTGTTTTCCAGCCCGGCGCCTTCATGGGCGGCGGCCATGATGCCGCCGCCGGCGCCGGTGATCACCATCAGGTCGCGCTTGGCCAGCAGCTCGCCCAGCTTCACCGCCAGGGCGTACATCGGATGGTCGACCGGCGTGCGCGCCGAGCCGAACACGGTCACCTTGCGGCGGCGCTTGAACTTGTCCAGCGCGCTGAAGGAGCGCTCCAGCTCGCGCAGGGCCTGGGCCATGATCTTGGCGTCCCAGCGATTGCGGTCGGCCTGGGCCATGCGCATCACGGTGGTGAGCATGCCCTTGTACAGCTCCAGGTTGGGGCTGGACTCGGGCACGATCAGGCGGGTCAGTTCCTCCACCTTGGCACTCAGGTCGATGCCGCTGGCGCGGAACGGGCGGGACAGGTAATCGTCCGATTCGAAAGCCATTGAAACTCTCCGTTTAATTCGGGTTGGATCCTTCAGAGGGCGATGCGGTCACCGGGTTCGGGGATGTTGGCCTCCCAGCCCAGGCGATGACGCAGCGCACCCTGCAGGGCAAGCATCTTTTCCAGCTCGCCGTGCACCAGGTGCAGTTCCGGCCGCTGGCTGAAATGGCTGGCCCAGTCGAGCAGCTGCGACTGGCCGGCGTGGGCGGAGAAGCCGCCCAGGGTGTGTACCTTGGCCTTGACCATGATCTGCTGGTGCAGCAGGCGCACGCGGTCGGCGCCGTCGACGATGGCGCGGCCCAGGGTGCCGCGCGCCTGGAAGCCGGTGAACACCACGTGGCACTCCGGTCGCCAGAGGTTGTGCTTGAAGTGGTGCAGGATGCGCCCGCCGTTACACATGCCGCTGCCGGCGATGATGATCGCCCCGCTGGTCACCCGGTTGATGGCCATGGACTCCTCGGGCGTGGGGGTCGAACGCAGGATCGGCAGCAGGTCGGCGACCTTGCGCACGCCCATGCCCTGCAGGCGCTCCAGCTCCACGGGGTCGAGCTGTTCGAGGTAGCGACTGTAGATGCCGTTGGCGCGGATCGCCATCGGGCTGTCGAGGAACACCGCCTGCTGCGGCAGGCGGCCTTCGTGGTAGAAGCGCCCCAGGTGGTAGATCAGGTCCTGGGTGCGGCCGATGGCGAAGGCCGGGATCAGCACGTTGCCGCCGTCCTTGTGGGCCTGTTGCAGGACGGCAAGGAACTCCTCGAGGGTGTCGTCGCTGCAGCGGTGGTCGCGGTCGCCGTAGGTGGATTCCATCAGCAGCACATCGGCCTGCTCGAGAATCGCCGGGCTGCGCATCAGCGGGGTGCAGTCGTTGCCCAGGTCGCCGGAGAACACCAGGCGGCGGGTGCGGCCCAGGTCGTTGACATCCAGCTGGACGATCGCCGAGCCGAGGATGTGCCCGGCATCGTGAAGGGTCACGCTGACCCCGGGCACCACTTCCTCGCGCTGCTCGTAGCTCAGCGGGCGGCACTGGCGCAGCACCTGGTCGGCGTCATCGCCGGTGTACAGCGGGGCGATGGGTTTCTGGCCGCGCCGGGCGCGCCACTTGTTCTCCCACTCGGCATCCTTCTCCTGCAGGTGCGCGGCGTCGTGCAGCATCAGCTCCAGCAGGGCGCAACTGGCCTCGGTGGCGAAGATCGGGCCGCGATAGCCTTCCTTGGTCAGGCGCGGCAGCAGTCCGCTATGGTCGATATGCGCGTGGGAGATGACCACGGCATCGATGTCTTTCGGACGGAAGGGAAAGGCCCGTCGGTTGTTGCTTTCCTCCTCGCGCCGGCCCTGGTGCATGCCGCAATCGAGCAGCACGCGCTTGCCTTCGTGGGTTTCCAGCAGGTAGCAGGAACCGGTGACCTGCCGGATGGCGCCGAGAAAACTGAGTAAAGCCATGATTGAACCTATTCCTTGCCTACAGGGTTACAGTCTGTGCGGAGCGTGGCCGGGCGGTCTTGATACATGTCAGCCCCCCCGGCGCGGGTGCCCCTTACACTAACCGAACTTAACGAGATGACGGAGCCTGTTGCCATGCATCAACTTCTGCCGAGCCCCGCCGAGCTGGCCGAACATGCCCGGAACGAGCCGGAGTTCGCCCGCTGGAGCGAGGGTTATGGTCCCTTTACGCACAGTGACGAAACCCGCGCCGCCGCCTTCCGAATGGCCCACCAGCTGGTGCAGGCGGGCCTGCAGCCGGACCTGGCCAGCGTGTACCGCCTGCTGCAGGGCCTGGACCGGCTGAGCGCCGCCGGGCTGTGGCTGGTGGTGCACATGACCTACGCGCGCCGCGTGCGCCTGGATGGCGCGCCGCTGGGCGAGGATGACTTCAAGGCGCAGCCCGAAGGCCATACCGGTGGCGCGCTGAACATCGTGCCGGCCTATGCCGGCTATCTGGCGCTGAATGCCCTGACCGGTCAGACCCGCGGCTGGATGATGGGCCAGGGCCACTGCGTGGCGGCCATCGAGGCCATCAACCTGCTGGTGGGCAACCAGCATCCCGAACAGGCCGAGCGCTACAGCTTCGACGAGGCCGGCATGAGCCGCCTGGCCGCTGATTTCTACAGCTACGCGCAGACCCCCGAGGGCCTGCCGGGCGTGCCGCTGGGCAGCCACGTCAACCCGCACACCGCCGGCGGCATCGCCGAGGGCGGCTACCTGGGCTTCGCCGAACTGCAGTACGCGCACCTGCCGCTGCCGGGCGAAACGCTGGTCACCTTCCTCTCCGACGGCGCCGCCGAGGAGCAGCGCGGCAGCGACTGGGTGCCGCGCTGGTGGCGCGCCGAGGATTGCGGCACCGCCCTGCCGGTGATGATCGCCAACGGCCGGCGCATCGAGCAGCGCACCGAACTGGGCACCCATGAAGGGCTGGAAGGCTTCGTCCAGCACCTGCGCCGCTGCGGCTTCGACCCGATGCGCCTGGACGGTCGCGACCCGGCTGCCTTCGTCTGCACCCTGTGGGAAATGGAACAGCGCCTGGCGCGCCGCGTGGACGAGAAGAATCGCGGCATCCTGCATTACCCGCTGCCGATTCCCTACGCCATCGCCGAAACCACCAAGGGCTTCGGCTTCTACGGTGCGGCCAGCAACGCGGCGCACAACCTGCCGCTGCCGGGCAATCCGTCCCGTGACGAGGCGGCCCGCGCGCTGTTCAACACCCATGCCGCGCCGCTGTATGTGCCCTTCGACGAGCTGGGCGAGGTCCGCGCGCTGTTCGCCGCACGCGGCACCCGACCGCTGGAGCGCGATCACGCCCTGGCGGTACGCCATCCCGAAACACCGGTGATTCCCGAGCTGCATTACCGCGACGACGCCTGTTCGCCGATGGCGGCGCTGGATCGCTTCTTCGTCGACCTGACCGCCGCCAACCCGCAGCTGCGTCCGCGCGTCGGCAACCCGGACGAGCTGGCCAGCAACCGCCTGGGCGGTGTACTCAAGGCGCTCAAGCACCGGGTCAGCGAGCCGGAAGGCGAGCTGGAGGCGGTGGACGGCAAGATCATCACCGCCCTCAACGAGGAGGCCGTGGTCTCCGCCTGCCTGGGCAACCAGGGCGGCCTGAACCTGGTCGCCAGCTACGAGGCGTTCTGCGTGAAGATGCTCGGCGCGGTGCGCCAGAGCGTCATCTACGCCCGCCAGCAGAAGGAAGTCGGTCGTCCGGCCGGCTGGCTGGGCTTCCCGATCGTGGCGACCTCGCACACCTGGGAGAACGGCAAGAACCAGCAGTCGCACCAGGACACCACCTTCTGCGAGGCATTGCTGGGCGAGATGAGTGACGTGTCGCGGGTGCTGTTTCCGGCCGACCACAACAGCGCGCTGGCGCTGCTGCCGCAGATCTACCAGGCGCGTGGCCAACTGGCCTGCATGGTCATTCCCAAGCGCGACCGGCCGAGCTACTTCACCCGCGCCCAGGCCGAGCAGCTGGCATGTGACGGTGCCATCGTCGTCGAAGACGTGCCCGGCAACGATCCGCTGCTGCTGATCGCCAACGGCAGTTACCAGCTGGGCGAGATGCTGCGCGCCTGCCAGCGCCTCAAGGAGGCCGACTGCGCCTACCGGCTGGTCTACCTGCAGGAACCGGGGCGCTTCCGCGCGCCGCGCGACCAGTGGGAGCTGGAGGCAATGGCGGACGGCGCATTGACCGAACAGCTGTTCCCGGAAAGCCATCCACGGCGCATTCTGCTCACCCACATGCGTCCGGAAGTGGCCCGTGGCGTGCTCTGGCCGATCTTCCCCGACACCCGCCTGAGCGGCGTGCTGGGGTATCGCAACCGGGGCGGCACGTTCGACGAGCCCGGCATGCTGTTCGCCAACCGCAGCACCTGGGCCAATGTGCTGGCCTCCTGCGCGCGGGTGCTGAACATGCCGCGCACCGCGCTGCTGACCGGCGAGGAAGCGGCGACCCTGGCCGGCAAGGGCGATCCGCAAGTGCTGCGCTGAGCCGATGCACGCTCCCTGTAGGAGCGGCTTCAGCCGCGATGTGTTTGGGGGTAATCCCGGTCGCGGCTGAAGCCCCTCCTACAGGTCGGTGCAATCCTCGGCCAGGAAGCTTTCGCTGGCCACCGGCCAGTTGCTGCCTTCCTCGCTGAACTGGTAGCGCAGCACCGCGCCATGGGACAGCAGCAGGCGGAAGTTGGTGTTGCCACACACGCTGGCCGCCAGTTGGCGCCGTACCGCCGCCGGATTGCGGCGCATCTTTTCGGCATGCGCCGGGCGCACGCTGAGGTGGTTGATCAGCGTGTGTCCGTCCACGGTGAAGCCCCGGTCGGTGATGTCCGGGCTGATCGCGCGCGGTGTGCCCTGGCTGCTGTCACGGGCGATGCGTTGCAGGTCGCGGATCAGGCGTTCCTCTTGCGGCGTGGCGGCCTGGACAGGCGGCCATGCGGCCAGCAGCAAAACCATCAGCAGGACAGGCATCGCACGCTCCTCGACCGGGCCCGATCATTCGACCCGGGCGGACCGTGGGTGTTCGGCGCCTTCTGCTAGACTGCGCGCCCTTTCGAACACAGCGATCGCCCATGCATGCCGTAGCCCGACTGCGCACCGAGCGCCTGGCGCGCAGCCTGAAACCCTTCGTCGCGCGCGGCTCGCGCATCGACCGCTGCCCGCGCTGCCGGGTCGCCCCCGCCTATTGCCTGTGTCCCTGGACGCCGCGCGTCGCCACCCGGGCCGGCATGTGCCTGGTGATGCACGACATCGAGGCGCTCAAGCCCACCAATACCGGCTGGCTGATCGGCGATGTGGTGCCGGACACCTTCGCCTACGGCTGGTCACGGGTGGAGGTGGATGCGCGCCTGGAGGCGCTGCTGGCCGATCCGCAGTGGCAACCCTATGTGGTGTTCCCCGCCGAATATGCCGAGCCCGCGCGGGTGGTGGAAACGGTGGCGCCGACCGCCGGCAAGCGGCCGCTGTTCATCCTGCTGGACGCCACCTGGACCGAGGCGCGCAAGATGTTTCGCAAGAGCCCGTACCTGGATCATCTGCCGGTGCTCAGCCTGCAGCCGGAACAGCTGTCGCGCTACCGGCTGCGTCGCTCGACCCGCGCCGAGCACCTGTGCACCGCCGAGGTGGCGGCGCTGTGTCTGGAGCTGTCCGGCGACCAGAAGGCCGCCGAGGCGCTGGGCGATCATTTCGAACTGTTCACCGAACACTACCTGGCGGCCAAGCATCATCGGGCGGTCGATCCCGATGATGCGCTGCATCGGCGCCTGCGCGAGCTGGCCGCCGTTCAGGCCTGAGTGACGGTCGGCGCGGCGGCTGCGGCCTGCGCCTTGCGCTGCGGCCAGAGCTGCGCGATCAGCATGCCGGCCAGCATGATGGCGGCGCCCAGGTAGCTCTTGATGGTCAGGCTTTCGTCGAGGAACAGCCAGCCGGCGATGGCGGCGAACACCGCCTCCAGCGACAGGATGATCGCCGCGTGGGAAGGAATGGCATCCTTCTGCGCTACCACCTGCAGGGTGTAGCCGACGGCGACCGCGAAGCAGCCGCCATACAGCACCGCCGGCGCGGCGGCGACGATGGAAGCCCATTCGATGGGCTCCAGCGCGAGGGCCAGCAGCAGGCTGACCAGGGCGCAGACCAGGAACTGCAGGATGGACAGGCGCAGCGGGTCGTAGCGGCTGGCGAAGAAGCCCACCAGCAATACGTGCACACCCCAGACGAAGGCGCCGGCCAGCTGCAGCCAGTCGCCGGAGGCCACCTGGAAGTTCTCGCCTACGCTGAGCAGGAACATGCCGAACACGGCCAGCAGCGCGCCCAGCCAGGTGCCCAGTCCGGCGCGCTGGCCAATGAACAGGCCGAGCAGAGGGACCACGATTACGTACAACCCGGTGATGAAGCCGGAGTTGGTCACCGAGGTGAACAGCAGGCCGACCTGTTGCAGGTTGATGCCCACGGTCAACGCCAGGCCCATCAGCACGCCACCCAGCAACAGGGGGCGATGCGCGAAACCCGGTGCCCTGGCCTGGCCGAGCGAGCGCCGTTGCAGGAGCAGCAGCGGCATCAGCACCAGCGCGCCGAGCAGGAAACGCAGACCGGTGAACAGGAAGGGGCCGATGTCGTCCATGCCCACGCGCTGGGCGACGAAGGCGGTTCCCCAGATCATGGCAGTGATCAGCATCAACAGATCGGCGCGCAGGGCATTGGATTGCATACGGACATCTCGAAAAAAAAGGCGCAAACTTTGCCCCAAAGTGCGA